>JAZRGT010000078.1:0-43886 GCA_045644325.1 Eubacteriales bacterium
ATCTCTTGATAACGCTCTTCGTCGCTTCAAGAAGCAGTGTGCACGCTCCGGTGTACTCGCAGAGCTCCGTAAGAGAGAGCACTATGAAAAGCCCAGCGTAAAGCGCAAGAAGAAGTCTGAAGCAGCAAGAAAGAGAAAGTACAAATAAGCCTCTCTTTTTATGAAGATACAGGTAGACCGTTTCGGTTTACCTGTTTTTTCTTTTAACATAATGTGCACAATATCTAAATAAAGTATTGACTTTTTTTGCGCGATATGATATACTTTAATCACCTAAATTATTACGGAGGTACTATTATGTCCGAACAGGAAAAGTACACAGAAAAATTCGAAGAGCTTCCTTTGGTCGTTAAGATCCTTCTTTTGATCTTCCTCGGCGGTCTTGTAAGCGGCATTTACCGCATTCTTCGCTATCTTGAAACAAAGAACACAACCACACTCGTTGTCGCTATCCTTTGCTTCGTTTGCATCGGCGGTATCATTGCTATTATCGATATCGTTACCGAGCTTACAAACGGCAGAGTAACCGTTCTTGCTGAATGATGGATTGCATTTTTTGTAAGATCATCAAGGGTGATATTCCCTCGTCGAAGGTCTATGAGAACGAATACGTCTATGCCTTCCGCGATATAAATCCCCAGGCACCCGTACATATCCTCGTTGTGCCGAAGGAGCATATTTCGTCCGTTGACGAAATTAACGCGGAGAACAGCGCACTCGTTGCAAGAATCTTCGAAGCTATCCCCGAAATTGCAAAGAGCGAAAAGCTCTCCGGCGGATATCGCGTTATATCCAACTGCGGTGCAGACGCTTGCCAGTCGGTAAAGCATTTGCATTTCCACATCCTCGGCGGAGCACAGCTCGGCGAGCAGATGGGTTAAGACTAAAAATGATCGGACTTCGGTCCGATCATTTTTATTGTTTATTTTTTATTTATCATTTGGTAATTGATTGAAGAGGTTTTAGGTGCTATAATATAATAGAATAAATTTACGGATTTACACCGCAAGAAGGATTCCAAATGGATTATAGAGATTATAGAAGTAAATATAATAACGAAAGCATTCAAAGGCATAAAAAGCCGCGTAGCAGAAATGGGAAGCCGATACTTGCGGCGATCATTTTGCTTGCGATAATTCTTGCCGTGGTTGTAATATTTTTGATTGCAGGCAGCGTGTCGCGCTCCGACTTTGTCGCAAGAAGCGTGACCGTCGAGGCGGGAAGAAGCAAAATCGAGGCAACCGATTTCCTTGTGGACAAGAGCCACACCGCGGAGTTTGCGGATGGTGTGGAATACGATCTTTCCAAGGTTGGAGAGTATAAGCTTGGGCTGATCGTTGACGGAGAGCTTTGCTCGACCAAGCTGATCGTAGTGGATACCGTGGCGCCGACCGCCTTCGTTGCCGACTTTTCGGTAAGAAAGGGAAGCGAGCTCAGTGCGGCGGATTGCGTTTCGGATATCACGGATGCCACTGAGGTTGAGGTGAAATTCAAGAAAAAGCCTGATACAGATAAGATAGGAAAGCATGAGGTTACCGTCATTCTCGAGGACGGCGGCGGAAATAAGACCGAATACAGCTTCGTGCTCGACGTTGTTTCCGAATCGGGCTTGCTCTACACGCATTACGTCTCCGAGCTTGGAGAGCCGATGCCGTCGGCTGATGTATTTACGGGTGCATCCGGCGTTGGAGAATACGTTACGGCAGTATCCAATATCAATACCTCTACCGCAGGTATGTATATGATTCAGATTTCAATGAACGGAACCGTTTACGACGTTGTACTTGAAATTGCAGACAGAACCGCTCCTGCGGCGACAGTAACCCCTCAATCCGTGTATAATTCCATTCCTTCGCCCGAGGATTTCATCAGCAATATAGTTGATAAGAGCCAGGTCAGCGTCAGCTACGAGACCGAGCCGCAGTCCTCCGAATCGGGAAGAGTGGACGTCGTTCTGATTCTTACCGATGCCTACGGCAACTCGACGAGATATAACAGCTATTTTACCGTGTTGAATGATAAGGTAGCTCCCGAGATCACTAAATACCCCGAGTCTCTTGAGGTAGATACGGGCGCGAACGTGCTTTGGAGAGCCGCCGTTGAGGCGACGGACGACAGCGGAGAAGTCGAACTTTCTCTCGATGTGTCTGCGGCCGATCTTAACGTGCCGGGCATCTATACCGTCGATATCGTCGCTCGCGATGCCGCAGGAAATGAAACTCGCCGCTCGGTAAGGCTTATTGTCAATGACGGCAGCATCACGGACGAAATGCTTCGCGACGTGATTGCGGGTCTTGAAAAGAATCTTTTGATAAAGAGCACTATGACGAATGAGGAAAAGGTATATGCCGTTTTCAGATTTGTCTATGACAGTATGAAATATAGCAATACCTCGTCGCATATAGACTGGAAGAGCGAGGCTTACCATGCCCTCAGCGGCGCGTTCAACGGTGACTGCTTCACCTACTGTGCGGCTTCATACGCGATCTTTAGATACCTCGGATTTGATGTCCGCATAGTTGAACGTGCGGAATCTGCGAAGATAGAGGGCACGGGAACGCATTTCTGGGTGCTTGTCAATATCGGTACAGAGGGCAATCCTCAATGGTATCATTTTGATGCCACCCCACAGCGTTCTCCTTACAATCTTGCCACCTACCTTATGACCGACGCTCAGCTTGAGGCTTATACAAGATGGCGTAACGCTGAAAAGCTTGAAAACTACTACACTTACGATAAAGAAAAATACCCCGCGGTGGCAACGTGGCAGCGCGTCAGCCTTGAGATCCCCGCGCAATATTTCGGACAATGAAAGGATTAAAAATGAAACTCAACAGAATTATTTCAATCTTCCTTATTATTGTATTCGCAGTAAGCCTTGCGTCTTGCAATGGCGGCGGTGCGGATATTACTCTCCCTCCCGAGGAATCAACCTCTCCCGCGGCGCAGAATAATACCTTCGTTTTTGTCTATCGCGGAACTTCGGTAGCTCCTCACGCAAAGATGTCAGAGCTTGCAGCGGGACTCGGTGAAACACTTTCCTATGAGGAAAGCCCCTCCTGTCTCTATCAGGGACTTGATAAGGACTACACCTACGCGGGCTTCAAGCTCCGCACTTACCCCGAGAACGGCACCGATTACGTTCTCAATATCTGTTTCACCGACGACTCGGTCGCAACTCCCGAGGGAATAATGCTCGGTTCTCTGCGCTCCGAGGTCGAAGCGGCTTACGGAACTTCCTTCACCGAACAGAACGGAAGTATGGTCTACACCAAGGATAAAACCGAACTTCGCTTCCGCTTTAACGGTGACAGCGTTTCTGCGATCGAATATTGGGCAATAACCGAGTAAAAACGCGCCAAATTCGCAGTTTAGCACTCTATTTGCCAAGGTTCAAAAATAATTCACAAAATATTAATATAAAAGAGTAAAAAAACGGCATCATTTGTGGTATATTATTAGCGTGAGTTAGCACTCATAAATATTGAGTGCTAAAGAGCGCGCCGCAAACGGTGCCGTTTCTTATTGCCGAAAGGAGAAGATCATGTACGGAAGTGAACTCAGTAACAGAAAAAAGCAGATACTGAAGGCTATCGTTGAATCTCATATTGAGCTTGGCGAGCCCATCGGCTCGAAGTCGCTTATGCAGCTTCCCGGTATATCCTGCTCCTCGGCTACCATCAGAAATGAAATGGCAGAGCTTGAGGAGCTCGGCTACCTCGAGCAGCCTCATACCTCGGCGGGCAGAGTTCCCTCACAGCTTGGATACCGCTTCTACGTAGATCAGCTTCTTGAGCATTACGCGATGACGAAGAACGAGATCGCGCAGATCGACCGTATCCTCAAGAGCAAGACTGCTGAACTTGATCAGATCCTTCTGACAGCGTCGAAGCTTGCTTCTGCGATGACTAACTACACGGGACTCGCAGTTAAGCCCGGAAGATCCTCCGCAGTCGTAACGCGCTTTGAAACGGCTTATATCGACGAATACAACTTCGTTTTGATTATGATAAACACAACGGGCAACGTCATATCAAAGCACATCAGAATGACGGTGCCGAAATCGCAGGAAACTGTTTCAAAGCTTTCTGCTGCGCTCAATACAAACGTAGTCGGACTTCCCGCCGATGCTCTCAATATGTCTGTCATCCTCCGTCTCGAGGAAGAGATGGGAGCTGATGCCGAGATAGTAAGCCCGATCATTAAGACGGTCTATACCGCCCTTACCGAAAATGACGGCGGAGATCTTCAGCTCACGGGCATCGGTAATCTGCTCCATTACCGCGACTACGAAAATCCCGAGCAGCTCGGCGACCTTCTTGGAACTCTCGAGCAGAAGGACGAGATACTCAAGCTCGTTTCGGATTCCCCGAGTGAGGATATCTCGGTACTCATTGGCTCGGAATCCTCGGTAAAGGTAATGAATAACTCCGCAATAGTCTTCAAGCCGATCGTCAAGGACGGCAAAACTCTCGGAGTTATCGGTGTCCTCGGTCCGCTCCGAATGGACTACGCCAAGGTGCTTGAAACGATTGAGCAGCTCTGCGGCTCGATCACGGGAATTATGGACGAACACTCCGCCCTCGCACCTCCCGGAAAGAACAATGATAAAATTAAACCAGATATAAAGGATGAAAATGATGACAACTGATGAAAAGAACATTTCCACTCCCGAAGCGGAAGAGGTAAAGGCTCCAGAAACAGAGGAGACCGCCACCGAAGCTCCCGCTGAGGAAGAGGTCAAGGAAGAGAATAAGAAAGAAAAGAAGAATAAAAAAGTCCGAGAGCTTGAGGCAAAGATCGAAAAGCTCGAGGCTGAAGGAGCAGAGAAGGACGATAAATACCTCCGCCTCTGCGCAGAATACGATAACTTCCGCCGCCGTTCCCAGAAGGAACGCGAGGGCGTTTACTCGGATGCATATTCCGACGCGATCAACGCGCTTCTGCCCGTTCTCGATAACCTCGGCAGAGCGGTAGGATGCGAGGATCCCAAGGCGCTTGCCGACGGTCTGGCACTCATTCTCAAGAGCTTCGACGAAGGACTCCAAAAGCTCGGAGTTGAGGAAATAAAGGCTCTCGGTGAGACCTTCGATCCCGAACGCCACTATGCCGTTCTTCACGTTGAAGATGAGAATTACGGCGAAAACGAAGTCGTTGAGGTGCTCCAGAAGGGCTACACCAGAGGCGACAAGGTTATCAGATACGCGGTCGTGAAGGTCGCAAACTAATTTTGAAATCAAAAAGATTATATATTTGGAGGAAAATTTATTATGGCAAAGATCATAGGTATTGACCTTGGTACTACGAATTCTTGCGTAGCAGTTTTTGAGGGCGGCGAGCCCGTAGTTATTCCCAATCCCGAAGGAGCGAGAACCACTCCTTCCGTCGTAGCCTTCAAGAAGGACGGCGAGCGTCTTGTAGGTCAGGTTGCAAAGCGTCAGGCTATCACCAACCCCGACCTCACCATCTCTTCCATCAAGAGAGATATGGGTACCGACCGCCGTGTTAACATCAATGGCAAGGGCTACACTCCCCAGGAAATTTCCGCAATGATCCTTCAGAAGATGAAGGCTGACGCTGAGGCATACCTCGGACAGAGCGTAAATCAGGCAGTTATCACCGTTCCCGCATACTTCACCGACGCACAGCGTCAGGCAACCAAGGACGCGGGTAAGATCGCAGGTCTCGGGGTTCTCCGTATCATCAACGAGCCCACCGCTGCAGCTCTCGCCTACGGTATGGATAAGGAAAACGATCAGAAGATCATGGTATTCGACCTCGGCGGCGGTACCTTTGACGTATCCCTTCTCGAGATCTCCGACGGAGTTTTCGAGGTTCTTGCAACAGCAGGTAACAACAAGCTCGGCGGCGACGACTTCGACCAGAGAATCATCGACTGGATGATCAATGAGTTCAAGAAGGAAAACGGCGTTGACCTTCGCGGTGACAAGATGGTTTCTCAGCGTCTCAAGGAGGCTGCAGAGAAGGCAAAGATCGAGCTCTCCGGTATGACCGCTACCGAGATCAACCTCCCCTTCCTTACCGCAACCGCGGCAGGACCTCTCCACTTCACCGCAACCCTCACCCGCGCAAAGTTCAACGAGCTCACCGCTGATCTCGTAGACGCAACCATGAACCCCACCAAGCAGGTTCTCTCCGACGCAGGTCTCCGTCCCGCGCAGATCGACAAGGTTCTCCTTGTCGGCGGTTCGACCAGAATTCCCGCAGTTCAGGATGCAGTCAAGAACTTCATCGGCAAGGACCCCTTCAAGGGCATCAACCCCGACGAGTGCGTAGCAATCGGCGCGGCAATTCAGGGCGGCGTTCTCGGCGGCGACGTTAAGGATCTTCTCCTCCTCGACGTAACTCCCCTGTCCCTCGGTATCGAGACTCTCGGCGGCGTATTCAACAAGATCATCGACAGAAACACCACCATCCCCGTAAAGAAGAGCCAGGTATATTCTACCGCAGATAACAACCAGACTCAGGTTGAGATCCATATCCTTCAGGGTGAGCGCCAGATGGCATCGGGCAACACCACCCTCGGACGCTTTGTTCTCGACGGCATTCCTCCCGCACCCCGCGGAGTACCCCAGATCGAGGTAACCTTCGATATCGACGCTAACGGTATCGTTAACGTAACCGCAAAGGATAAGGGCACCGGCAGAGAACAGCACATCACCATCACCAGCTCCACCAATATGAGCCAGGATGATATCGACCGCGCTGTTGCGGAGGCAGAGAAGTTTGCCGAGGAAGACAAGAAGCAGAAGGAAGCGGTTGAGACCAAGAACTACGCTGAAAACCTCATCTTCCAGTCCGAAAAGACTCTCGGCGAGATCGGTGACAAGGTTTCCGAGTCCGATACCGCTCCCGTTAAGGAAGCTATCGAAAAGCTCAAGGCAACCGTAGCAAACGGCAATACCGATGCTATCAAGGCTGATACCGAGGCTCTTCAGCAGGCGTTCTCCAAGCTCTCCGAGAAGCTCTACGCTGCTCAGGGAGGCGCTCAGGGCAGCGATCCCAATATGGGCGGCAACCCCGGCGGTATGGGCGGCGACGGCTACTACAACGCTGATTTTGAGGACAATTCCGATAAATAATCAATAAAATATTGTGGGAAGGGCGAAAAAATCCGCTCTTCCCACAAAGCAGTATTTTAATACATCAAAAAAGGCAGACCTATGGCTAAAAGAGATTATTACGAGGTGCTCGGCGTAGACCGTGGCGCCGATGAAGATACTATAAAAAAAGCTTACAGAAAGCTTGCAAAGAAATATCACCCCGATATGAACCCCGGCGACAGCGAGGCTGAGGCGAACTTCAAGGAGGTCAACGAGGCTTACGCGATCCTCTCCGATTCCGAAAAGCGTTCGGCATACGATAATTACGGTCACGCCGCGTTTGAAAACGGAGGTGCGGGTGCTGGCGGATTCGATATGGGCGATATTGACCTCGGCGACATATTCAGCAACATTTTCGGCGGCGGATTCGGAGGCTTTGGCGGCTTCGGCGGCTCGTCGCAGAGCAGGAGAAACGCGCCCCGCAGAGGCGATGATATCGGCTATGCGATCAACGTCACCTTCGAGGAAGCCGCATTCGGCGTGAAGAAGGAAATGGAGTTTACCCGCGTTGCTAAATGCACCGAATGTAACGGAAGCGGTTCAAAGGACGGCAAGGTCGAGACCTGCTCCGCTTGCGGCGGAAGCGGTCAGCGCAGAGTATATCAGCGCTTCGGCGGTATGCAGATCCAGAATACCGTCACCTGCGATGCTTGTCGCGGTACGGGTAAGATCATCAAGGAGCCCTGCTCCAAGTGCAACGGCAACGGTATGACCCGTCAGAAAAAGAAGATTACTGTCACCGTTCCCGCAGGTATAGATAACGGCGGACGTATCGCGATTCGCGGTATGGGCAACGACGGTGCAAACGGCGGACCCGCGGGCGACCTTATCGTTGAGATCAGAGTAAAGAACCATCAGCTCTTCGACCGCAGAGGATACGAAATCTACTGCGACGTCCCGATCACAGTCGCGGAGGCAACTCTCGGCGCTGAGATAGATGTTCCCACTCTCGAGGGCACGAAAAAGTTCACCATCCCCGAGGGAACGCAGACGGGCACGTCCTTTACACTCCGCGGATGCGGCACCTGCCGCCTTGAAAATCCCGAGCGCAGAGGCGACCTCATCTTTACCGTTATAGTTGAAACTCCCAAGGGACTCAACGCAAAACAGCGCGAGCTTATGCGTCAGTTTGCCGAGGCTTGCGGCGAATCGAACTATTCCAAAAAGCAGAGATTTTTCAGAAGAAATAAGAAAAACGAGGACTAAATAATGGCTTACGAATATTCGGATTGGACACAGATCAGAGTAACCGTTAAGGTAACTATGCTCGACAAGGTTGTTGCAATTATGTCAATGATCGATCCCAACCTTATGATCGAGGATATGAGCGATTTTCAGATCAACAACCGCTACGGCGAGCTCGTTGATGAAGATCTTCTCAATGCAGATAAGACCGTTTCAAGCGTTTCGCTCTTCCTTGCCGCAGATGCAAATGCCGACGAAACCATAGCCTTTATTCGCGAAAAGCTCGCAGCAGATGCAATCGAAGCAACCGTTGACGTCCGCGACGTTAACGAGGAAAGCTGGGTTAACACCTGGAAACAGTATTATAAGCCCCTTCATATCGGAAACCGCACCGTTATCGTCCCAAAGTGGGAGGAATACGAGCCCGAAGAGGGCGAGATTGTCGTCCGTATGGATCCCGGAATGGCTTTTGGTACGGGATCTCACGAGACCACCAGAGGCATCATTCAGATGCTTGAAAACTGCATCACCGACGGTTGCACCGTGCTTGACGTCGGCTGCGGAAGCGGAATTCTTGCTATCTGTGCCGCAAAGTACGGCGCGGGACTTTGCCGCGCATACGATATCGATCCCATCGCAGTTGAGGTAGCCGCAGAAAACGCTATCGAAAACGGATGCGATATCGAGTGTGCCGAATCCGACCTTCTTGCAGGCGTCAAGGCAGAACAGTATGACGTTATCTGCGCGAATATCGTTGCAGACATCATCATCCGTATGGCACCCGACGTCGGAAGATTTATGAAGGATACCTCCACTCTCCTTGCCTCCGGAATCATTACCGAGAGAGCAGAAGAGGTTACCGACGCCCTCGAAGCCGCAGGACTCTATATCGTCGAATCCATCGAGGATAACGGCTGGTGCGCGCTTGCTGTAAAAAAACTGATTAAATAATTAAAAAAGACTGTCTATCAAAAAAGGTAGACAGTCTTTTTTAGTGCAGAGTTCAGAGTGCAGAATGCCGAGTTATGGAAAATTTCCTCACTTCGTTCGGAAATTATCAATAATAAATTGGAACTTTTTGAGCATCGCGAAAAAAGTTACCTCAACTCTGCACTCTTCACTCTGCATTCTGAACTGAAAAAGGCTACCTCTTTCGAAGTAGCCTTGCAGTTAAAATTAGTCATTAACAAACTCGTTGTAGATAGCCTTTACGGTATCCTCGAAGTCGCGTTCCTCAACGCCGAGAATGATGTTGAGCTCGGAGGAGCCCTGGTCGATCATTCTGATGTTGACTCCCGCGCCCGAAACGGCGGAGAACACTCTTGCGGCAGTGCCCTTGGCTTTTACCATACCGCGTCCGACAACTGCGATAAGTGCGAGTCCGTCATCAACGGTAACGCTGTCGGGCTTGAGAGTGCGGTTAAGAGAAGCAATGATCTTTTCCTTGATGGGCTCAACGTCGGCAGTTGCAACGATAACGCTCATTGTGTCGATGCCCGAGGGCATATGCTCAAAGGCAACTCCGTTTTCCTCGAAGACCTCAAGCATACGGCGTCCGTAACCGATCTGCGAGTTCATAAGGTCATCCTCAACGGTGAAAACCGAGAAGCCGCGTCTGCCCGCAATACCCGTGATAACGTGCTTTATGTCGTAGTCTGACGCAGAGGCTACGATCATGGTTCCTTCGTCGCCGGGGCGCATGGTGTTTCTGATGTTGATCGGAATGCCCGCAATTCTTACGGGGAAGATAGCATCCTCGTGAAGAACGGTTGCACCCATATAGGACAGCTCACGGAGCTCACGGTATGTAACCGTTTCAATGGCACGGGGGTTCTTGATGATTCGGGGATCCGCCATCATAAAGCCGGAAACGTCGGTCCAGTTTTCGTAAAGGACGGCGCCCGCCGCGCGAGCGACGATAGAGCCGGTAATATCGGAACCGCCGCGGGAGAATGTCTTGACGGTACCGTTGGGCATCAATCCGTAAAAGCCGGGAATGATCGCATACTCGTGACGCGCAAGCTCGGCAGAAAGAACCTCGTGGGTCTTTTCAGCGTCGAATGATCCGTTTTCCTTGAAGAGGATAACGTTTTCCGCATCGATAAAATCGTATCCGAGGAGCTTCGCGAGAATAAGTCCGGAGAGGTATTCTCCGCGGCTTGCTGCAAAGTCACGGCCTGCGCGTCCGAGGATGGCATTCTTGATATAGGCAAGCTCGCCGCTGATATCAAAGTCAAGACCAAGGTCTGCTATGATACCGAGGAAGCGGGCGCAGATGTTGTTATAACAAGTTTCGAATTCTTCTTTGGTTGAAGCTTCGCGAGCGAGATTATAGCACTGATAAAGCATATCCGTGATCTTGATGTCGTCGGAAAAACGCTTTCCGGGTGCAGAGGGTACTGCATACCTTCTGTCGGGATCAGCTTTAATAATCTCGGCAACTCTTCTGAATCTGTCGGCGTCCGCAAGGGATGAACCGCCGAATTTTACAACCTTAATACTCATTTTGAATACTCCGATTTCGTTAATTTTACATTATACTATAATATTATATAGATTTTTTCGATTCTGTCAATAGAGAATTGAAAAAAACTTTATTAATTAATAAAAAACTGTATAATTGCAGTAAATAAAAGCCCGAAAGGAGTTTTGTTTTGGCAATCTAACGATAAGATTTAGCCTGAGTAAGTGAAGAATTTATAGAATCTCGGATAATCCGCGTAAAGATCAGCGAGCGTTTTTCTCGTCCGATCGGCGGGATCATTGATGGTGAACCCCGAGGCGGTAAGTATTGCTCCGCCTTTATATCCTGTGATAACCACCCAATGCTGACCGCCTGCAGCGGTCTTTGCACCGAAAAGAACGGGTTTCCCTGCCTTCAGCTCTGCGTAGATTTTTTCGAGATAACCGGACGTGCTTGTTATCGCGGTGTAGTCGGAGGGCCAATAGACGTTGCCCGATGACGTATAACTCAGCTTTTTTGACATAGAGTCGGGATATACTGCCTTTCCCGTGCGATACGATTCGATCATTGCGATCGAGGTCGTAGTGCAGCCTATACGGTAGATCGTCTTTCCCGATCTGCCGAGAGTGACGCTTGCCCATCTCTTGTCGGTCTGCATATAATGCGGAACCGATATTGAGACGGCGGGATAGGTACCCGAGCTTATCAGATAACTTGAATTAACGTAACCGAGCTTCGTGCCGTTATAAAGAATGCGGCTCCATTCTCCCGTTGTCCAAAGAACGAGAACGACCTCGCCGGAGGGCAGACTTCCTATTCTCGAATAAGAAGTTCCCGCGCCGCTGCGGACGTTGAGGTTTCCGCTTGCGGTCTTGACGATCTTTGCACTCGCGCTGACGGTGTCTATGTAGTCGGAATGGCAGTAGCCGTATTTTCCGTCTTCAAATTCCACGTACCACCAGTCGCCCGAGCGCCACATCAAAGTAACGTAGCTTCCCTTATAAAGAGAAGAGATGATCTCTGACGAAGTGTTTGCCGAGCGTCTGACGTTCAGCCCGCCGCTTTCGGTGGCTATGCGTCCCGCCGCTGACTCCGTAGATGCTGCGCTGGCACCGAACGGAGCTGTAATGAGCGAGGCGAGCATTACCGCCGATAAGATAGATGCTAAAAGTTTTTTCATAACGTCTTTCCTCTTTTCCTTCAGCAGATTGCTCTGCCGAATTTATTTTCACATTCCCCCTTTTTTGATGCGTTGCATATATGCACCTATATTATAACATATCCGCGATGAGTTGTGAAGAGGCAAAATTTTGGAAAAAGAAAGGTCAGTGAACCGATGCCACTGACCTTTGTATGTTATTCTAAATCATCACTTCGCCGTCTGCGAGGACGTCTCTGCTGAGGAACGTCATCATCGTCAACGTCGCGTCCGCCTTCGAGATAACGCTTTGCCTGAGTGGTGAAGAGATCGTAATATTTGCCTTTCTTCGCCATCAGCTCGTGGTGGTTACCCTCCTCGATAAGCTCGCCGTATTCAAGAACGAGTATCTTGGTGGCAATGACCGCGGAGGAAAGACGGTGAGAAACGAATATCGTCGTTTTACCCTCGCGGAGATTGTCAAACTGATTGAATATCTCCTGCTCAGCCATCGGGTCGAGAGATGCCGTCGGCTCGTCGAGGATCATAATTTCGGAGTCGCGGTAGAATGCTCTCGCGATCGCAAGCTTCTGCCACTGACCGCCCGAAAGCTCAATGCCTTCCTTTTCAAAGATACGCATAAGAGGCGTATCGTAGCCGTCGGGTAGCTTTGCGATATAGTCCTCAGCGTTTGCTGTGCGTGCGCAATCCGCGATCTTCTCGCGGTTTCCTTCGAGATGAATATCACCGAAAGCAATGTTTTCCGCAACCGTCACAGCGTATTTTCCGAAGTCCTGGAAGATGATTCCGAAGAGATCGTAAAGCTCGCGGACATCGTATTCACGCAGATCCTTGCCGTCAAGCAGAATGCGTCCTTCGGTAGGATCGTAAAGACGGGTAAGCAGCTTGATGAGCGTAGTCTTGCCCGCACCGTTGAGTCCAACGAGTACAACTGTCTCGCCCGGGCGGAAGATAGTTGAAAGATTTTTGATGACCTTTCTGTCCGTGCCGGGGTAACAGAAGGATACGTTTTCAAAAACGATGGTATGCGGCGCGTTCTTATTTACCTTTTCCGGGATTTCAGCCGTACAAACGATGGTGGGCTTTTCCTTCATAAAGGAAATAAGGTTGTCGATAAAGAGTGTGCCCTCGTAAACAGAAGCCGAGGTGTTGATGAAGCTCGTTACGCAGTTTGCGATTGAGCTCAGCGCACCCGTGTAAAGGCTGTAATTACCGATAGTAAATCTTCCGACGAATACGCCAAAGGCGATAACGGCGTAGAATATACAGTTGATCACCGAGGAAATTATCGCGATCACGATCAGCCACGCGCTTTCTTCAATGATCAGCTTGCGAAGACCTGCGTAATATTTTTTAAATACGGTGTTGTATCTTTCGATAAATGTATCGGCAAGGTCGAAGATGCGTATTTCCTTTACGAGATCCTTGTTGACGAGCAGACCCGAGAAATATGAAAGCTGTCTGCGGTCCTTCGAACGCCAACGAACGTATTGGAAATGCTTCCTTCTGTAAACGAAGGAAACCACAGCGGACGGTACCGAGATAAGCACGACACCGAGCGGCATCCACCACATATTAGGTATGCGCGCGAGAATAAGTACGTAGCTTATGAGCTGAATTATCGTTGAAATGATAGAGAAGGTCGATTGAAGCGTCTGGATAGGTCTGTGACCCGCCTCACGGTTTGCGTTTTCTAGCTTTTCATAGAAGGCGGGCATATCGAAGGAGGCGAGATCTATCGTTTTTGCCTTCTCCATTATCTGAACCTTAACCTGGTCGGTTACCTTTTCGCCCGCAATTCTGATGATCGAGCTGCTGATTCGCGTGACCACTCTGTTGCAGATTCGGTAGACGAAAAGCACAATGAGCATCGATAGTACTGCCGAGCCCCAGAAGCTCGCGAGAAGCTCCGCCTCTGTTCCTTCTGTGCCTTTAATTATTACAAGCTGTAATTCGTCAAGCACGTTTGCCGATATCATCGATCCGATAACGGGCATTACACCGTCAAAGATCGAGATAAAGATCATCGTGAAGAGAATCAAAGGACTTGCCTTCCATACGATAACGAAGATATAACCGAGTCGGTAGAAGAATCCTCCGAAGAGCTCAATCAAATATCGCGGAATGTCTTTCAGTCCCTTTGGTTTTTGGACCTTTTCATATTCGTATCTTGGTCCGCCCCATCCACCGGGTCCCATAAAATCACCTCTTTAAAATTCATTGACACTATTATACCACAAAATCGTTGCGCGCGCAACTGTTTTTTGAAAAAATATAGCAAATATTAAAAAAATATTGCAAAAATGCGAAAAATGTAGTATAATGAAGATACGAATAGAAATAGGAGAATGATTATGATGAAAATTTTCCCTGCCGATATACTGCTTCCCGACTTTTCCGTAGTCGACGGAACGAAATGGGCGTGCGTTGCTTGCGACCAATACACATCCGAGCCCGAATATTGGGAGCGAGTTGCGGCGACGGTTAAAGACTCACCTTCAACGCTTTCGCTTATGCTTCCCGAGGTATGGCTTGAAGATTCCGAAAAGAGAGTGCCGCCAATCCACGCGGCTATGAGAAAATATATTTCGGACGGAGTGCTCAAAGAACATCCCGCCTGCGGCATTTATCTCGAACGTATCCAATCCGACGGCAAGCTCCGCCGCGGACTCGTTTGTGCCATTGATCTCGAGGACTATGATTTCTCCGCGGGCTCGTCCTCACCCGTCCGTCCGACTGAAAAGACCGTTGTTGAGCGCATCCCGCCCCGCCTTGCGGTAAGACGCGGCGCACCGATCGAGATGCCCCACGTTATGCTTCTCGTTGACGATCCCGAGGATACGATTCTTTCGCGCTTTGCGGGCAGAGAAACGGATGCGTATTCCTTTGACCTCGCAGAGGGAGGCGGCAGCGTAAAGTCCGCGTTCGTTTGTGCAGATGAATTTGAGTCCATCAACGCCTCGCTTGCAATTCTCGCGGAAAACGCAAAGATCAGGGCAGAAAAGAACGGCGGCGCACCGATCACCGTAGCCGTCGGCGACGGAAACCACTCTCTCGCCACAGCTAAAGCATCGTGGCAGGAGATCAAAGCCACGCTTGCCGAAGAAGAAGCAAAGACTCACCCCGCGCGCTACGCTCTCGCTGAGATCTGCAATCTCCACGAGGAAAGTCTTGTTTTTGAGCCTATATATAGATCGCTTGAAAACATTGACGTTACGGAGCTCGCAAAGGACTTTGAAGCCTTCGCCGTCGCTCAGAACGGCAGATTCCCCGCACAGACCTTCGATATGATCCTCGAGGGCAACAACGTGGAGGTCGTGATAGAACATCCCGAATACACCCTCCCCGTCGCAAGCCTCCAGCACTTCCTCGACGAGTGGATGAAGTCGCATCCCCGTGCCGTGATCGACTATATCCACGGTGAGGATACTCTCTGCCGTCTTGCCGCGCGTGACGCGTGTGCGGGCTTCGTATTCGAGGGAATGTCCAAGGCAGATCTTTTCCCCGCCGTTGAAGCCGACGGAGTCCTCCCTCGCAAAACCTTCTCTATGGGACACGCCGCAGATAAGAGATTCTATATCGAGTGCAGAAAGATACTGAAATAATTTCGTGAGGAAACCGATATGAGCAAAATTAAGTCTGCGTTAATATTTTCATTTGCATTCTTTACTTTGGCATCGGTTGTCGCATATCTAATCAGATTCTTGTCTTTTTCCTCTCCGTGGATACCGCTCGGTATAGGCGTGGTACTTACGATCTTTGCGGGTGCTTCCGAATTCATCTCTGAACACTCTTTGGTAGTGAATATTGTGTGCTCCGTCACAAATTCCGTGGCTCTCGGATTTTGTGTCAGGGCGTGGTATATATACCGCGAATTCGACAACGGGATAGTAACGATGATTCTTCTTGCGCTTTCCTGCGTTGTATATATGCTTCTATTCTGTCTGCCTCTACTTATCCAGTACTTTGAGCGCCATATGAAATTGCATTTTTGGATTTTCGTTTTATTGTCGTTGGCGGTTTATATCTGGCTTCTTTTTACTACTAAAACCACTTACCTTTCCACCTTCGGCTATTATTCAATTGTGAACGTGCTTTTCATTTTTGCTATGTGCCGCGATTCCCGCAATGTCCGATCATTTGTAAGAAAAATGACGCTTTCAACTTCGGGGGTCGCTTTGGTAGCTGTAACTATAGCGGTGCTTATGCTTGATGGAGATCTTGATTTTCTCGACATCGGGGATGGATTCGGGGACATCGATTCGCCAAGGAAGAAAAAATTAAAGACCAATAACAAATAATTCGCGTTGAAAAGGATGCCGAAATGTACGGTATCCTTTTCTTTTTGATATGCTTTTGTGACATATTTTTTCAGCCTTATCGAATATAATAAAGGTGAGGTGATGAATATGGGACAAACGGTATACGCCGACGTTCTGTTTTTGATAAATTTCAGTATGGATTTTCTCGTTTTCTATCTTTGCGACAAGCTCTCGCGACGAAAGCGGAATAGCCTTCGTTATGCCGTTGCAGCCGCTATCGGCGGCGCTTACGGCGTTGCAACGCTCTTTATACCGCAAAAAGGACTGACACCGATGATATGCGATGCCGTGTCTCTTTTGTTGATATGCTCCGTCGCCTTTTATTCAAAGGAGAACAGACTTCGCGATTTCGTCGGACGTTGTGCGCTGTTTGCGGGTGTTTCAGCGATACTCGGAGGAATGATGAGCGCGCTGTATTCTGTTCTTAATCGCTCGGGACTTGCTACGCTTGAATCTGACGGAGGGGATGATATCAGCGTGTGGATCTTCGCGCTTATCGCTGCCTTCGGTTCTGTCGCGGCGGTTGCGGGAGGTAAAAGAATGAAAAGAATATCCTCTGCAAAGCAAGCGAGCGTTGAAATAGGATACGGAGGCCGAACGGTTAAACTGTGTGCTATGACGGATACGGGCAATCTGCTTAACGATCCCCTAAGCGGCAGAGGAGTTGCAATATGCGAGCTTGAAGCGGTCAAGGATATATTTCCGTGTGAGCTGATAGAATTCTGGAAAAGCGGCAATATTGCCTTGGCTTCAGAATTGCCGGAAAATTACGCGCTGAAGCTTAGATACGTTCCTGCGAGGGCTGCGGTTGGTGTGGGAGGCGTGATGCTTGCCGCAATCACACCCGATAGCTTCAGAGTCATCGGCAACGGCAAGGCGGTCGATGCTGATATCCTGATTGCGCCCGTACCGACTAAACTCAGCGCGGGAGAAAGCCGAGCGCTTCTGCCGCCCGGAATAATCTGAATTGGAGAAGAGAAGATGAATGTTATGATATTACCGCGCCTGCGCATCGCGCTGGCACGTATTTTTTCAAGGCTTGGATTAACAGATGAGGGGATATATTACGTCAACGGTCCCGATGTCCTCCCTCCGCCGCTTGACACCGACGAGGAAAACGAAGCGATAAGTGCCCTGGAAGCGCGCCCCGACAATGCCGAAATACGCGGACTTCTTATTGAAAGAAATCTGCGTCTGGTTGTCTACATAGCGCGCAAATTCGAAAGCACGGGAATCGGTATAGAGGACCTCGTTTCGATCGGAACGATCGGTCTGATCAAGGCGATAGGAAGCTTCCGCTCCGATAAGGGAATAAAGCTCGCGACCTACGCCTCGCGCTGTATCGAAAACGAGATACTTATGTATATCCGCAAGCACAGCCAGACACGCTGTGAGGTCTCGCTCGACGAGCCTTTGAATGTCGATTGGGACGGTAACGAGCTGCTGCTTTCCGACGTGCTCGACTCGGGGGAAAACGTCTGCGAGGATTTTGCAGAACGGGAGGAAAGAATGCTCGTGCGACGTGCCGTGGCGGCGCTCGAGGAGAGGGAACGGCAGATCATTGAGCTTCGCTACGGACTTACGGGTAAGCCCGAAATGACTCAAAAGGAGGTTGCCGACCTGCTTGGAATCTCTCAATCATACATATCAAGGCTTGAAAAACGCATAATCGAGGGTCTCAGGAGAGAAATGTCGGGAAAATTATAAATTTTTTTGAGAAATTCTCAAAAAGGTATTGCAAATTTGATTAAAATGTGATATAATTTTACGGTAATTGCAATACTGACGGCAAAATCCGTCAAAACAATGCTAAAAGTGAGGTGTTTATTGTGAAGCAGGGACTCCATCCCAAGTATGAAGAGGTAACCATCAAGTGCGCTTGCGGCGAGACCGTAACCACTCGTTCCACCAACCCTAAGGGCGGCAACGAGATCAGAGTTGAAATTTGCTCGAAGTGCCATCCCTTCTTTACCGGCAAGCAGAAGTTTGTTGATGCCGGCGGACGTGTTGACAAGTTCAACAAGAGACTCCAGGGCAAATAATTTGTCAAGAACAGTGGGCGAGATTTGCGCGAATGCGTATGCTTGCCCATTTTTCTTTTATACTATCCTCACGGAGGTGAATTTTTATGGAACTTAAAATAACAGATAAAATAATTGCGGGCAGAGCGGTGCTCGTCGGCGTTGATTCCTTCGGAATGGCAGACGGCGAGTGTGAGATATCTCTTGCCGAGCTCCGCCGACTCCTTGATACCGCCGGCGGTGAGACGGTCGCAACTCTCGTTCAGACCCGATCAAATCCCGACGTTCGCACCTATATCGGTTCGGGCAAGCTTCTCGAACTTGCCGAGCTTTGCAAGAATAACGAGGTCGATATAGCGGTCTTCGACTGTGAGCTCACTCCCTCGCAGATCAGAAATATCGAGGACGAGCTCGACGGTGTCCGTGTCATCGACCGCTCGATGCTGATTCTCGATATCTTCGCCCTCCACGCGGCAACCGCCGAGGGTAAGCTTCAGGTCGAGCTTGCGCAGCTCAAATATACCGCCCCCCGACTCATAGGTAAAGGCACACAGCTTTCCCGTCTCGGAGGCGGTATCGGTACTCGCGGTCCCGGTGAGACCAAGCTTGAATCCGACCGCCGTCATATCAAGCGCCGCGCCGCGGCACTTGAAGCCGAGCTTCGAGAGCTTGAAACACAGAGAAAAACTCTCCGTTCCGCGCGCGACAGAAGCGGAGTTCCGAAGGTAGCCATCGTCGGTTATACCAATGCAGGCAAATCAACTCTGCTTAACGCTCTTACGGGTGCGGGCATACTCGCGGAAGACAAGCTTTTCGCAACCCTTGATCCGACTACGAGAAAATTCTCGCTTCCTTCGGGTGAATCGGTGCTTCTTACCGACACCGTCGGCTTCATTCGCCGTCTCCCTCACCATCTCATCAAGGCGTTCCGTTCAACCCTTGACGAAGCGGCTTGCGCTGATATCCTTATGATAATCGTCGATGCATCCGACCCCGAGCATCCCGCACAGCTCGAGGTGACCGAAAATCTTCTCGCTGAGCTCGGTGCGGGCGGCAAACCCTGTCTTATCGTTTATAACAAATGCGATCTTCCCGCGCGCGAGGAGATCCCGCTCCCCGCAATGGAGTCCTCAGACGGGCAGAGAAGAACAGTATTCATTTCCGCTCTCACGGGAAAGGGGCTCGATAAGCTCGGTGAACAGCTTGAATCTCTTGTTAATGCAGGCAAAAAGCGCGTGAAGTTTATTATTCCCAATGCCGAAGCCGGTGCGCTCAATACCCTCTATAAAAACGCATCCGTCGAGGACGTCGATTACGGCGCGGAAAACATTACCGTTATCGCCACAGTCGACTCCAAGATTCGCGGTATGCTCTCGGCTTACGACGGGGGTGAGGTTCGTTGAATACCTACACCACTCTTGCCAAGGAAGGGACTGCAACACTCGTTGAGAAGCGTTCCGAATTCATAGGCTATGCAAAGCCCGTTGACAATGAGGAAGAAGCCGCGGCATTTGTAGCGAGCATAAAGAAAAAACACGCAGACGCCCGCCACAACGTCTTTGCATACGTTCTCCGCGGCGGCGCGATGAAGCGTTATTCGGATGACGGCGAGCCGCAGGGAAGCGCGGGTATGCCTGTTCTTGACGTGCTCTGCAAAAACGGACTCGACGGCGCGGCTGTCGTTGTAACGAGATATTTCGGCGGCATCCTCCTCGGAACGGGCGGACTTGTCAGAGCCTATTCCTCTGCCGCAAGCGCGGCTGTAGCCGATGCGGGGATTATTACTTATGTGGAAGTTATAGTCCTTCAAATGAAATGCAGTTATAATGATCACGCCCGCGTTCAGAATGAATTTGCCCGCTACGGCATCGAGATCGAGGATACCGAATTTGCCGCTGACGTTAAGCTGACGATGACAGCTCCGACCGAAACGGTTGAAGATTTCAAGATAAGAATGAGGGACCTTACAGCCGGTCGCTCGATTCCGGTCGAAACAGGACGCAAGCTCGCTCCTCCGAGGAAACTTTTTTGATTATTTCCATTAAAAAAATCGAAAAATCGCAAAAAAGTCTTTACAAAAAAGAGTTTTTTGCGATTTTTCTGCGTATATTGTATTATAGGGTGACAAAAATAATCCGAACTAGTTTTTTGGCGACAAATATTCTCCATCAGTTCGTCAAACGCCTTGATTGTATTAATATACTATCATCGGCGTTTTCCTGCTGCTGACAAATATTTGTCAGCCAAAAAATCTCCGACCCGGAAGCCTCAATTTTTAGGTGATTTTAGGTGCGGAGGACGACGCAAGGTATTAACCTTGCTAGGACGACAAGCCGAAAAGCACCAAAAATTGTGGCTCCCGGGCTGGTTCGGATTATTCTTGTCACCCTAAAGATGAATTCGCGAAAGGAGTGGTGACTTGAAAATACCGAGAGAAGTCGTCGAGGAAATAATCAGACGCAACGATATAGAGCAGGTCATCGGCTCGTACGTGACCTTGAAGCCGGCAGGCTCTAATATGGTGGGGCTTTGTCCTTTCCATAGCGAGAATTCTCCTTCGTTTACTGTTTTCGGCTCGGATGACCATTTTTATTGCTTCGGCTGCGGAGCGGGCGGAGACGTTATCACGTTTACTATGAAGATGGAAAACGTAGATTATCCCACTGCTCTCGAAATGCTTGCCCGACGTGCGGGTATAACGATCCCCGAAACCGCAGAATCCGCATACGGCGATCGCGGAGTCAAGCGCGAGCGCGTTCTCAAAATGAACGAAGCCGCCGCAAGATTTTTCCGCCATTGTCTGACCAAAGAACCCTGCGGCGAGGAGGCGAGAGAGTATTTTAAAAAGCGCGGTATCACCGACGGTACCTCAAAGCAGTTTTACCTCGGATTCGCGCCGAACGATTTCGGAAAGCTGACTAACTATCTGAAAAGCCAAGGCTTCACGGAAGAAGAAATGATCGCGGGCTTTCTCTGCGGCAAAAGTCAGAAAACAGGACGGGCATACGATTATTTCCGAAACCGCGTGATTTTCCCGATAGTAGATACCTCGAGAAACATCGTAGCCTTCGGCGGCAGAGTTATGGATGACAGCAAGCCGAAGTACCTCAACTCATCGGATACCCCCGCGTTCAAAAAGAGCAAGAATCTTTTCGCTCTTAACTACGCCAAGGGCTTCTGCTCCGATCAGCTTATTCTTTGCGAGGGATATATGGACGTCATCGCGCTCCATCAGGCGGGATTCCCGAATGCCGTTGCAACCCTCGGTACGGCAATAACCGAAGAACACGCGCGTATCATTTCAAGATACACCAAAAAGGTAATAATTTCATACGATTCGGACGAGGCGGGACAGAAAGCCGCAAACAAAGCGATGCTCTTGCTCGGCCGCGTCGGCGTTGAGGTCAGAGTGCTGAAAATGGAAGGTGCGAAGGACCCCGACGAGTTTATAAAAAAGAAGGGCGCAAACGCCTTCAAGGCGCTTTTGAGCGAAAGCCGTACGGGCTTTGAATATAAACTTGAGGCGGTTTTATCGAAGCACGATATCTCGCAGGTCGAGGAAAAGAGAAGAGCGGCGGAGGAGATCTCTGCTGTTATAGCGAATTATCATTCAACCGTCGAGCGTGAGCTTTATTCAAAGCGCGCGGGCGAGGCACTCGGTATTTCCGCAGATGCTATCGGTGCAGATGCTGAAAAGCTAAGAAAGAAAAAGCTCCGCGATATTTCGCTCGAGCAGACTCGCGAGGCGCATGCCACTCTCCATCAGTATTCGAACAAGATCAATCCCGACGCCGCCAAAAATCTGCGTGCGGCGTATGCGGAGGAGGCTTTGCTCGGTCTAATGATGATTTACCCCGAATACCGTGAGGATATCGAGCGCGGGCGAGTCGAGCTTTCGGAGTCTGATTTCTTTACAGCCTTCGGCAAGCGTGCCTTTTCCGCGATAATGGACCTCCATTCGTCGGGCGGATTCGTATACGCTCTGCTTGGTGAATCCTTCAATCCCGACGAAATGTCGGCACTGCAGGATATGCAGGTTCGCCGCAGAAGCCTTACCGAAAACGGCCATGAGGTATTCACATCTACTGCAGATATACTAAAAACCGAAACCAAAAAGCAGAACGCCGAGGAAAGCGGTGGACTCTCACTCGAGGAAAAGCTTGCATTAAAGCGTAAGAAACTCGAGGAAGCGCGCAAAAAGCGCGGTGAAAATTAATTAGGAAATTCAAATTGTGTATTTTAAATACATAGGAAAGGATAAAAAATGATTCAAAGTGATAAGAAATCCGGCGTAAGTGATTTTATGGAAACCACCGATACCGGTACTATCGACTACAAGGACGTTCTTGACGGTATGAACGATGTCGACAATATCGACGAGATATTCGATGACGACGCCGATACCGAGCTTCTCCTTGCCGACGAAATGCCCGACGGTGAGATGGACAAGATCGAAAGCGAGGTCGAAAAGTTTGCTGACAGCGAGGCGATGGAGCGCCTTCTCGAGCAGGAGGGACTTGCTATCGACGACCCCGTTCGTATGTACCTCAAGGAGATTGGACGAGTCGAGCTTCTTTCCCAACAGGAGGAACTTGAGCTCGCAAAGGTAATGTATGACGAATCTCTCCCCGATGACGTCAGAAAGAGAGCGAAGGACAGACTCGTCGAGGCTAACCTCCGACTCGTTGTAAGCATCGCGAAGAGATACGTAGGCAAGGGAATGTTCTTCCTCGACCTCATTCAGGAGGGCAACCTCGGTCTTATTAAGGCGGTTGATAAGTTCGACTACGAGAAGGGCTTCAAGTTCTCCACATACGCTACCTGGTGGATCCGTCAGGCGATCAACCGTGCTATCGCAGATCAGGCAAGAACTATCAGAATCCCCGTTCATATGGTTGAGACCATTCATAAGGTATCCCGCTATCAGCGTCAGCTCCTTCAGGAATACGGCAGAGAGCCTACCGTGGACGAGCTCGGCGAAAAGATGGGTATGAGCTCGGATAAGGTCCGCGAGATCCTCAAGATCGCGCAGGAGCCCGTTTCCCTTGAAACTCCTATCGGTGAAGAGGAAGACAGCCATCTCGGCGATTTCATTCCCGACGACGAAACTCCCACTCCCGCAGATGCAGCATCCGCAACTATGCGCCGTGAGGTCATCGAGCGTCAGCTTCGCACACTCACTCCCAGAGAGGAGCACGTTATCAAGCTCCGTTTCGGTCTTTACGACGGAAGATGCCGCACACTCGAGGAGGTTGGTCAGGAATTCAAGATCACCCGTGAGAGAATCCGTCAGATTGAGGCAAAAGCACTCAGAAAGCTCCGCCATCCGAGCCGTGCACGTCACCTCAAGGGCTTTATGGAATAATAATTCGTGTTTTTTAGCGGTCTGCAAATTATATTACTATGCAATAGTAACAAATTATTTCGCTCAATATCGTTAAAACGCACAAAAACTTCGACATAACTGTCAATCCGCTATGCTCGTTTTTGTTAAATATGCTTCATAAACTCCGAACATAGCGAAAATCGCAAGGAAGTGTTAGTCATTCGTTCAAAAATTTGACTTGACTTTTTAGCGATTTTGTAGTAAAATATATAATAACATTATCTGCGTACCAACCGTGTGTACGCAATTCCCAATTTCCTAAGGAGGAAACCCTAAATGAACAAGAGAATTATTAGCTTGATTCTTGCATTCCTGATGCTCTCAACCTTCCTTTTCACAGGTTGCGACGCTCTTATGGGCGGCGGTGAAGAGACCGAGCCCGGTAGCGGTATGATTGAAGATGCATCCAACTCCGCGATGACCCTTTCTATGTTCGTCGTTTGCGAAAAAGAAGTGTCCGAGGAGACCGCAAGACTTGTTGAAAACGCATTCAACAATATTACCAAAGCTAACTTTAAGACCCAGGTAAAGCTTCACTTTGCTACATACGATAACTATTATCAGATTATCGAAGAGCGCATCAGGAGCAACGAGGAATACGCTGAGCTCGAAAAGGAAGCTGCAAGTGCTCTCAAGGCTGCAAGAAAGGCAGCAAAGGCAGAGGGCGTTGTAACCGACGAGGCTTGGTTCGATGCTTTCTATGAGCAGCATCCCGACTACGCTCAGTTCCGCGAGACCGAGGAGCTTACCGGTGAAGATACCACCGCAGAGCAGACCGAGCTCGTAACCATCGCAGGTATCGACAACAGCTACACTCTCAGCCAGGTTAAGTACCCCGATGAGAAGCCTGCACAGATTGATATCCTTTGGATCGACAGCTACGAGAGATACCTTGAATTCATTGAGAATGAAATGATCGAGCGTCTCGATCCCGAACTCAGCGGCGCATCCAAGAAGCTTAACGAGTACATCAACAACGAGCTTCTCCTTTGGGCAAAGTGGCCCACCAGCGGTACTTACGGTATCCCGAACAACGTAATTATCGGCGAATATACTTACCTCCTTGTTAATAAGGAGCTTGCAAAGAAGTATAGCTACAATCCCGATGAGCTTAACACTCTCGCAAAGTGCTCTGACTTCCTTGCTGACGTTGCAGCTTACGAGCCCGGCGTAGCGCCCATCCTTGGCGATATCTATACCACCGGTACCTACTATTGGAGCATTGAAACCGAAACCGGTAAGATCAATTCCGATAGATTCAACCTTCTTGCAAGTACTATGACCAGCCGTACTCACGATCCGTCTATCGATACCAACGTAACTCTCGGCTGTAACAACGTATTTAAGAATGCAGAGTTCACCGATCAGCTCAAGTGTATCCAGGCTTATAAGGATGCAGGCTACGTAGTAGCAGAGTCTACCAATCCTGCGAACTTCGCAGTTCGTATGATCAAGGGTGGCGCAGATCTCGCAACAGTTTACGGTGAGGAATATTCTCTCAACATTCTCGAGTATCCCAGAGCAGGCTATGATGAAGTATTCAACAACATGCTTGCAGTTTCCACCTATACTCGCAGCCTTGCAAGAAGTATGCAGATTATCACCTATCTTAATACCAATAGCGACCTCCGTAACATTCTCCAGTACGGTGTTGAGGGCGTTCACTACAAGATCGATGACGATTCCGGTAAGCTTGTTCGTCTCAATCAGGATTATATGATGAAGCTTGAGACCACCGGTAACGTATTTATGGCTTATCCCGAAGAGGATATGGCTATTGATGCTTGGGAGTGGGGTAAGAAGCAGAATCTCGATGTTAAGCCTTATCTTTCCATGGGCTTTGACTTCTCTAACCGTATAGCTGTTCCCGAGGGAGAGGATCCCGCAACATATTGGACTCTCAATATCAATAACATCACCAAGATCAACGAGCTTTCCGCTGATGTCGAAAAGCAGATTGCTGAAGTAAAGAGTCTTGCTGAGCTTGAGGAGCTTATCACCAAATGGTCTGCTCTTGAGGATACTACCACTGCTCTTAAGGTAGAAAAGTCTCCCGCAGAGCCTAAAGAGGGAAGCACCGACGTTCCCGGATTCTACTACTACTATTCTCAGTGGGTACAGGATACCGGACTCTACGTTCCCAAGGAAGAGTAATTCCTAATTTAATATAATAAGAAAAAGGCTGATTTATCAGCCTTTTTCTTCGCTTTTGGTTGACTTTTTCGCCATTTTGTGGTATCATTATGATATCACTAATCGGAGGAACTCTTTTATGAATATTAAAGGCTTCAAAGTAAATTTCCTTGGCGACAGCATCACCGAGGGTGTTGGCGTTGTTGATCGCGCTAACTGCAGATACGATAAGCGTCTCGAAAAGATGTGCGAGCTTTCGAAGGTCAATAATTACGGTATCGGCGGAACCCGTCTTGCTCATCAGCAGACCGCAAGCGAAAAGCCCCGTCACGATCTCTGCTTCTGCGGCAGAGTTTACAATATGGACAAGACCGCTGATATGGTCGTTGTTTACGGCGGTGTAAACGATTACATCCACGGCGACGCTCCCTTCGGAGAGATCGGCGACAAGACTCCCGCAACCTTCTGCGGCGGCGTTTATTTCCTTATGAACTTCCTGCGCGAGAACTATGCGGGCAAGCCCGTTGTCTTTATGACTCCCGCGCGCTGCTGTTACAGCAACGTCGATGACCTCGCACCCTCGCCCAGACCCATCAAGCGTCCCGATGCAAAGGCTCTTATCGCTTACGTTGAGGTGATTGAGGAGACCGCAAAGCAGTTCGATATCCCCGTACTCAACCTCTATTATAAGCTCGGCCTCGATCCCCACGACCCCGAGATCGCACAGAAATACACCTCTGACGGCCTCCACTTCAACGATGCCGGTCACGAGTTCCTTGCCCTGAGACTTAAGGAATTTATTGAGAGTCTGTAATTCATAATCCATTGAAGCACTCAACGCTCCGTTGAGTGCTTTTTTCAAAATGCTATATTTACAACGAGAAGCATTTATGTTATAATGTATTCATCAACAAAGGAGGCCGGCAAAATGGCGATTTCTAATAAGATTAAGGAATATAGAATCAAGCGAGGAATGACGCAGGCGCAGCTTGCGGAGATTCTCGGAGTGACCCCGCAAGCGATCTCAAAATGGGAGAAGGGAACGGGATATCCAGATCTTTCCGCAATCTGCCCGCTTGCTGATGCCTTGAAGATCACGACGGACGATCTTTTGGAACATAACAAAAAGTATTATGAGCTCAATAATCGTTGGTGGCGTCTCATGCGCAAATGCGACAGAAGAGAAGCGGCTTATGAAGATCTTGTAGCACTTGACGACGAGATCATTGCGCAATTTCCGAACGATACGATATTTCTCTGGCGCCGTGTTTGTGATGAATTAAAGGCGGTACTAAGAAAGACGTCGGAGGAGGAAAAACAAGTTTTGCTTGCACGTTGTGAGCGGCATTGTGCCGAGCTTGTTGAAAAATGCCCCGATTCCGAGGAATATAAGCACAAAATGGTCGAGATATTGATGGAAAGCGGTCGCACCGACGAGGCGATTGCGTATGCCCATAATAAATGTAAAGATCCGCAAGTCGCTATGAAAAAAGTGCTTCGCGGAGACGATCTTCGCCGCCATCGTCAACAGCTTATCAGCGACAAGTTTTGCGCCCTTTTGCGTGAAATGTTCTGTGAAGATCTCGATGTTTTGCAGTCAGCGGAGGATATTATCCGCGCGGTTTTTCCCGACGGTAATTATCAGTGGTATGCCGACCACCTTATGATAATAGAGCGAACCCGCGCTGAATATTACGCGAATCGCGGCAACAACGCCGAGGCGATGAAGTATCTTTACCGCGCGCTCGACGTCGCGAAGGAAAAGTTTATCAATACAAATGATAAATTCACCACTCGCCTTTTCGACGAGCTCCATACGGAAGACGGTGCGCCGAGCCTTATCGTACAGCTGTATTGGTATCTTTGTAAGCCGCCGCAGGCATTTGAATCACTCTTTCATACAGATGACTATCAAAAGCTGTTGGAGAAGATCAAGAGCTTGATATGATATCAACCGACGGTTGGGGGCAACTGTTAATGCGGTTGCTTGAAAATTACCTTGAGCTGTGGTATAATAGGATCATCAAAAACATTTGGAGATAGAAAATGGCAAATCACAATAAATCCTTGGGCGAAAAGATAAGAGAATACCGACAGAAAAAGGGAATGACACAAGACGCGCTTGCTGCAGAGCTTCATATTTCTTCGCAAGCCGTCTCAAAATGGGAAAACGGTCTGACCTCTCCCGATATCAGCTTGCTTGTACCGCTTTCGGGGGCACTTTGTGTTGACATCAACGATCTTCTCGGCAGCGGAAGACGTGACGAACTTGAACGCGCCTGGCATAAGACCTGGCCGCTCGGTGATGAATTCAGCCTTGTCTTCGCAGAGGAAGCGTTGAAGGAATTCCCCAATGACGAAACCTTTTTATACCGCCGCGCGTGTGATGAATATTTCCTCGGTGTCAATAAAAATGTACCCGAGGAGCAAAGAGAGCTGTATCTGCGCCGCGCGGATTTCGATTTCAGCACTCTTCACAATAAATATCCCGAGCAGGATACCTATACCTCTTTTCTGGCGCAGGTCTGCTACTCGCGCGGCGAGCGCGATCATGCGCTTGAGCTGATATATTCTTGCAAAAAGAACGAGAGCCGCGACCGCCTGATCGCGGAATTTCTCGGCGGTGAAGATGAAATCAAATATAAACAAAGCAAGATAGATAATCTCGTCTGGGAGCTGTTTCGCAAGCTTGAAAATCAAAACACACGCGAATCCATCGCATCCGCGCGCGCTCTGATTGATTTGTTTTCAATAAAGAACAAAGAAGATATGATTCGGTCTCTGAATTATAAAGATGCCGGCTTCCGCCTTGCGGACGGTGACATTGACGGTTATCTTAAACTGCTCGATGAAGTCTACGATTCGCTCAACCGCGGAGCCCGATCCGAGGAATTGGACCTTCAGCCTCTTTACGACGATCGCGGGGCGATGCGAAAGCCTCTTGTTAAAGAACTCGACGGTATGATAGGTACCTTTCTCGCGAAACCCGAGCTCGTCCATCCGTCGTCACGCGAATTGCGTCGCAAACTGATTGACTCCGCGGTCGGAATCGAGGACATCTGCAAAACAAATTGGAAAAACTATTTTACGTTCTGCTACCGACACGTAAAACACTGTGATGTGTTCCGATACAGCACTGAATGGGATATGACTGCCGAGGAGAATGCCGCACTTGATGCGGTTTATGCCAACTATTATAAAGAAATGCGCCCGCTTGCCGTGGCGTACACTCTTGAAGCCTATCGCCGTGAGGTCGAGCGACTCTTTGAAGTCGGCGCGATGACGGGCTTTGTCGCGAAGCTTGATTCTTGCCCCGTCCTCGGCTATTGCAATTGCGGCGCAAAGGAAAAATACAATAATCTTCCCTCGTCGCGGTATCACGGCGATCTTCCCGAAGGCGCGAAGATCTTTTCGATAGTTGACGTTCTTGTTGCCAACAGCTTCACTCTATGCGGACTTGAAGAAAAGCTGATCGACCGCGCCGTGCGTGAGGCTCAAACGGCGGGATACACCCACGCCGAAGCCTATCCGTCCGAAAGTCTCTGCGGCGAAGCGTTCGACGCTCTTGTCGCTCACTATGAAAGCGTCGGCTTTGTAACCGTTCACGATCTCACGAATGAGGATGACGGCAGAAGCTTTATGATGCGAAAAGCTCTGTAAATTCAAAAAGCTGTGACTTAACATAAGTTCGCAGCTTTTTTTCCAAGACAAAGCGCGGAAACCGTGCTAAAATATACTCAACCCGCGGTTGTATTCCTCTCTCCGACAAGTTACTTGCAATTTTCGCGCGGTTGTGCTATAATTAAGACAAGAAAATAAAGGAGCAGGAAAAATGCAGGAAAACAGCATCGGCGCAAAGATTCGCAATTATCGACAGAAAAAGGGATTGACACAGGACGCCCTTGCGGCGGAGCTTCACGTTTCCGCGCAAGCCGTGTCAAAATGGGAAAACGGGCAAACTATGCCCGATATAAGCATACTTTTACCGCTTTCGCGTGTTCTTGAGATCGGAGTGAATGAGCTTCTCGGCGGCAACAGCCGCGAAGAGCTTGAGCTCGCGTGGAAAAACGTTCAGCCTTTCGGCGACGAGCTTGCATTGCTCGCGGCAGAGGATGCGCTGGCGGAATTTCCCGACGATGAGGAATTCCTTTGCCGCCGCGCCGAGTCCGAATATAACCTCGGCATAAGAAAGGGACTTCTTAAAGCGGCTGCATTCAAATACCTCGGTATGGCGGAAGAGCATTTCTCCGAGCTGTGCCGCAGATTCCCCGAAAATGAAAAGTATATCCAAAAGCTCGCGCACGTTTATTTTGCGAAAGGAAACGTTGACCGCGCGATTGATCTCGTAACCCCAATCAAGGATGCCGACAGCAGGCGCCGTTTGCTTGCAAAGTTCAACGGCGGTGAGGCGCAGATTTGTTTGAAACAGCAGGATTTGTATCGCAATGTGACCGAAACCTTCAATACGCTTTTGTCGTATAACACACGCGAGGCGATAAACGCAGCGCGCGGACTTCTCGATTTGATGATGCCGGAGGATAAGGCGCTTCGCTCAATGCTTTATTCCCGACTTTGCCTCAATGACGCACTCCTTTGCCTTGAAGAAGGTAATCTTGATGGATACGTAGAAAAATTCACCTCGGCTTACGAGTCCGTAAAGGCTTATGACTCTCTGCCGCGTCAACCTATCAAGTATATCTCGCCGCTTTTTGACCGTTTGCAGGATGACCGCGACGGAATATTGCAGATGTTCGATTTTATCTATCGCGTAATGTCATCAGAGGAGCTTGGGCACCCCGCGTCGCTTGAACTGCGCCGCCGAATTGCCGAAGAAAAACTCGATTACCACCGTTTGTGGCGGCACGAATGGATCGCTTTTTATAATTTCTGCAAGCGATTTATCTGCCGTGAACACTATCTGAATTTCGGCACAAGCTATAACGATACAATTGACAATGAATCAAGAAAAGCCGCCTTTCTTGATGCCCGTCGCTCCGTCAGAAGCGGCGAGGCTTTGATCGAATATTACAAAAACGAGATCGAGCAAGCTGTAGGCGGAGGGAAGCTCAACGGATTTGTTGCTCATTCTTTCAACGAAATCGTTGCGTATTGTAATTGTTGGGATAAGAAGGTTTACGACCGTCTGCCGGTTTCGGATGAATGTCATAATATTCCCGAGGGCGAAAAGGTGCTTGCGATCGTTGAAATACTGATCGCAAAGAACTTTGAGCATTGCGGAGTTGAAGCAAAGATGATATCCACCGCGCTTGAGTGGGCGAAAAAGAACGGTTACACCCTCGCCGAGGCGTACGTGGTCGAGAGAAAGATATTTGAAGATGATGCCGAAAAATTCAAGGAAACTTTCGCGCTTTACGAAAATCTCGGATTTTCCCTCACTCGCAGCCTGACCGAAAACGGTCAAAGAAAATTTGTTATGCAGAAGGATCTGAAATAATGCAGGAAAACAACATCGGCTCAAAGATTCGCGAATATAGACAGAAAAAGGGAATGACACAGGACGCGCTCGCCGCAGAGCTTCACGTGTCCTCGCAAGCTGTGTCGAAATGGGAAAACGGGCAGACGATGCCCGATATATCCTTCCTTGTGCCGCTCTCGAAGATATTGGGACTTGGGCTCTACGAGCTTCTCGGCGGTGATCTGCGCGATGTGTACGAGAAAAAATGGCGCGAAGCCGACGAGCTCTGCGACGATTTAGCTCTGCTTGCCGCCGAGAAGGCACTTGAGGAATTTCCCGAGGACGAGGAATTCCTCTATCGCCGTGCGGTTGCAGAATACAAGCTCGGTAAGCTCGCAGCCGCCGAGCAGTACAAAGGCTCGACGTGGCTCTTCCTCAATGCGCAGGAGCATTTTGAGGATCTTATCCGCCGTTTCCCCGAAAATCAAGAATATAAATCAATGCTCGCCCGCGCTCACTTTGCGCTCGGCGAAAAGCAAGAGGCTTTCAAAATCGCTTATTCCTTGCGTAACTCCAAGGATCTCGTCTTTGAATTCAGCTCCGACGAGGAGAGGGAAGCGCTTCGCCAAAGAAAGCTCAAACCTATGCTCACGGGAATTCTCAATCAACTCAGACAGATCAACACCCGCGATTCGATCCGCGCGGCTTACGGCGTGGTCGACGCGATGTGCGGCGATGACGTTTATCTTCGCAATCGCTATTACCGCTTGATCTGCACAGCCGATGCGCTTCTTTGCCTTGACGAGGGAGATATTGACGGTTATACCGCGAAGCTCGGCGAGGCTTACGAATGTGCGAAAAGAATTGACCATTTGGCTCTTGAGGAAAATTTTGAGGAAACGAATCATACCGCACCGATCTTTGATAAGCTTACCTACAATTCCGCGAATTTATGGCATAGTCAAATATACGAGCTTCTCTATGATTTCTTAAACGAGAAAAAGCTTGCGCATCCCGCGTCTGCCGATATCCGCCGCAGAATGGCGGAGGAATGCTTCACTTATGCTCCGCTTCATAAAAATGTGTGGAAAAACTATTTCCGCTTCTGCAATAAGTACATTTGCGATTCCCGCTATTCGAATTACAGCACGGGCTTCCACGTAACCGAAGAGGAAGGAATGGTAAAGTTCAACGGCATTAAGTTTAAGCCTAACGGGCACGCAAGGCTCGTCGAGATATATAAGGACGAGATAGAGCAGTTGGTCACCTCGGGCGAGATGCGCGGACACGTTGCGTTTTGCGGCGAGGATATAGTCGCCTTCTGTCATTGCGGAGCAAAGGAGAGCTTCAAGCAATATTACAATGAGTCAGCCGCCGCACCCGAGGGAACAAGGATCTTTTCGATAGTCGATCTCCTTATTGCTAAAAGCTTAAAATTCGTCGGCGTTGAGGAAAAGCTTCTTTCGAACGCTATTTCCGAGGCAAAGCATTCCGGCTACACCCACGCGGAGGTCTATATGATCGAGCGTATGCAGCGACCGAGCGAGATTGAGCATTATGACTATATGCTCGGAGTTTATGCAAATCTCGGCTTTGAGATTGTGCGAGATCTCTCGTCCGATAATTGCGGCAGATTCTATATAATGCGCAAAACACTCCGAACAGACAAGTGTGAGGAATATGATCCTTTGATCGAAAAAGAGAAATACCAAGAGATTCTCGATCGGCTGAAAAAGAAGAATTATAACGTTCTTCCCGGAATGACGGATGAGGAGAGAAGTGCGATTGAGCGTACTTACGGATTCACATTCCCGCGCGCTCTCGCCGATTTCTATGCCCTCGGTATTCCGCAGAGCCAAAGTCCGCTCGGCTCTTTCCCGAGATGGAGGGATTTGAGCGAGGACAACGTGACCGATATCAAAAAGCTCATTGCCGCACCGATCGAAAATCTCCGCTCTGATGTCAGAGGAGGCTTCTGGATCAGCACTTGGGGCAGTCGTCCCGAGAGTACCGAGGATGCCGTGGCGCTATTTGATTCAATTGCCGAAAAAGCACCCAAGCTGATCCCGATTTACGGCCACAGATATGCTCCCGTGATCGAGGGCGTTGACGACCCGCCCGTAATTTCGGTTTCGGGAAGAGATATTATCTATTACGGAAACAACCTCTCAAGCTATCTGAAAAAGGAAGTCGTCGGATTCAAAGACCCGATCGACTGCGATAAATTTGACCCGATCCCATTCTGGAGCGATATAATAATAGAAAATTTCTGAAAAAACGTGTAACCTTTTGCCGTATTTTGCTACTAATATATAAGAGGTGATATTATGTAATACGTTTCAATCGACCGACTTCACGATTTCGAGTTTCACGATAGTGAGTGGAGCTTTGTTTCGTGGGAGAATGACAATCTCACCGTGAAGATTCGTATGCTTAATATCCATAAGGATACCGATCAGAATGGTTCGGCCGAGGATATGGAGATCAAGGAATCTACCGTAACCTTTATGGGTATTAAGAATGCCATGTACACTCTCCCGCGCACTTGGGACAAGGATGAAAAAGGCAATTCCGTTACCAATGACCCGCTTGTAGTTTACGAAAACGGCGAGGCGGTTGAGAGATTTATTGATGATCTCAAGCACGAGTATCACACTGAATGTATGTTTTTCGATAAAAAAGATGAAAAATACGAGTTCGGCGGAATAGGCAGAGAATGGATCAGCTTCGAATTCAATTTTGCCGGTGTCACTGTCGAGTGGGATGAATTTGACGGCAAAGCGTGGTATGTCCGCGAGAGAAAACAGTAATCAATTGCATTGAAAAATACTCTTTTGATGCAAAATATATTTTTACGTGCTGACCGTATAGTCAGAAAACAAATGAAAGAAAAAGTATTCGACAAAGAACTCAGATGCCGCATCGCGGCGATGGCGCTCGGCCTCGTCGATGCCATCGAATCGGGCGTACTCGATCCCTTTTCCGCGCAAAAACTGCTTTTCCGTCCCGGAATTTTTGAAAAATACAAGGGCGATTCCGATCTATACCGTCTTCTTAACCTCGGTGAGGAGCTTGAGTCGGTAATGTACTATATGTCTGCCGAGGCAGTAGAGAGATCGATAAAAGAGATCAAAGAGCTATCATATCGGATATTGGCCGATGCACCGAAAGTTGAGGTGAAAAGATTTCTATGATCTACGTAAAAAAACTGCACTTGCCGAGCGAGTTTGCCGAGGCAAAAGCGATAGAGCTTGAAAAGCGCACCTGCTTTAATACCTTTTACCCATTCAAGATATTCCCCGAAATGGGGCTTGGAAGTCTCGATTTTGACAGCATAACTATGCTCTACGGCGGCAACGGGTCGGGTAAAAGCACACTCATCAATGTCCTTGCTCACAAAATGCGCGCGGCTCGCTATTCCGAATTCAACGACTCGCCTCTTTTTGACAGATTTACCGAGATGTGCTCGCTTGATTATATCCGCACACCGCGAAGAAGCTGTGTGCTGACAAGCGACGATGTGTTTGATTATGTTCTCAAGGCGCGCACCGTCAACGAGAATATCAACGGGCAGAGAAACGAGCTATTCGACAAATACGTTTCGGTTCACGGCGAGGCAGAGCGGAATCCCGACATCCTCCGTCTTAACGGTCTTGACGATTACGAGCGTTGGAGCGAAACGATGGAGATCCTTTCGCCCCGAAAATCGCAGTCGAGCTACGTCAAAAAGCGCACGGCAAGGGATATCGATCTCTATTCAAACGGACAGACCGCGATGCGCTACTTCCTTGAGCGCATAGAGGACGATGCTGTCTATCTCCTCGACGAGCCCGAAAACAGCCTTTCGATCGAGCTTCAGATCGAGCTTGCCGAATATATTTCCGCGACCGCACGTGTTGGTCGAAGTCAGTTCATAATCGCAACGCATTCCCCCGTCTTTCTTGCTATGAGAGAGGCAAAAATATACAACCTTGACTCCTATCCCGCTTCGGTCTGCAAGTGGACCGAGTTGCCCAACGTGCGAAGGTATTTTGATTTCTTTATGGATCACAAGGATGAATTTTGAAAAAGAAGCGGCAAAATCTCAGGTTTTGCCGCTTTTCCTATTGAAAAAATATAGAAATATGATATAATTATGTTAACTTACCGCGGGAGGAAGAATTATGAAAAGCTTTGTGACGCTGCCGAAAAATTCGGTGTTCCCGACCTTTTTTACAGATGAAAATGTCGCTCTCGCCGAGTCGCTCGGCGAGGTTGTATGGAATGAAAAAGAAATACAACTGACACCCGAGGAGATTGCCGAAAGCATCAAGGACAGCGAGATTTATGTGACCGGTTGGGGCTCTCCGCGCCTCGATGCAAGAATTCTCGATTCCGCGCCAAACCTCAAATTGCTCGTTCACCTCTGCGGCACAGTTGTTCCCGTGGTCAGCGACGAGCTGTGGCAACGAGGGATTCGCGTCATTTCAGGCAACGATTTCTTCGCTGAATCGGTTGCCGAGGGTACTATCGGATATATTCTTTCCGCCTTGCGCGACATTCCGAAATACAGCTCGCGCCTTAAAAATGAAAAGAAGTGGAAGACATCATCCGATACCAACCGAGGTCTGCTCGGTAAGACCGTCGGAATTGTCAGCTACGGCGCGATAGCGCACCATCTCGTGCGTATGCTTCAGCCATTCCGTGTAAAAATTAAGATTTACGATATCAAGCCTATCCCGGAAGAGGACAAGGCGCGGTATAATATTGCCGAAGCGAGCCTCGAGGAGGTCTTTTCCACCTGCGATATTGTGACGGTTCACACTCCGCTTAACGATAAAACTCACCATTTGATCGGCGGAGAGCTGCTGTCGCTTCTGCCCGATGATGCACTTTTCGTCAATACCTCACGCGGTGCGGTTGTCGATCAAGCGGCACTTGAAAGAGAGCTTGCAAGCGGTCGATTCCGCGCGTTTCTTGACGTTTACGAAAAAGAGCCGCCTTCCGTCGAAAGCCGACTTTACAGGCTTCCGAATGTGATAATGATGCCTCACATGGGCGGTCCGACCATCGATCTGCGCCGTGATATAACCCAAGCGTTACTTATCGAAGCATCCGATTTCCTTAAAAACGGCGCGCCGCTGCCACACGAAATAACCCGTGCCGCCGCGTCTATGATGTCAAGGAGTTAAAAATGATTATTTCACCATATAAAAAACCGTCCGTCACGCCTCCGCCCGAGCATCCGAGGTTGATGCTGCGAAAGAAGGATATAGAACGCATAAAAGTAGCTTCAAGAGATACCGATGCTTGGAGGCAATACCGCGAGCTGTGCGATTTCCCGATACTCGGCATCGGTGCGATGCCCGAAAAAGGAACCTATCATTTAAAGGAATACCTTGCCCTTGAGGCGCAGGCGTTGGATGCATTGATAACTGAAGATAGCGAGCGGGGGAGAAGTGTGATCGAAAAGCTCCTCTTCCTGCTTCGAAACGTCGTGGTTTACGATGATTATATGAAAGCGCGCTTCGCGGGACATCTTATTTTCCTCGCCTCCGAGGTCTACGATTGGTGCTACTATCTGCTTTCAGCCGACGAGTGCTATGAAATAATTGCCGCTTGCGAGGCTTTAGCTGAGCAGAATCTTGAAATGGGTTATCCTCCCGCTAAGCAAGCGGCGATCAGCGGACACGGTAACGAGGCACAGCTTTTGCGCGATCTGCTTGCTTTTTCGATCGCGGTTTACGACGAGCGTCCCGATATTTATAATTTCTGTGCGGGCAGGCTTTTCGATGAATATATCCCAGCCTACGAAAAGGTATTCGAGGGTGAGTTTCATCCGCAAGGACCTTGCTACGGCTCGTACCGCTACGCCTGGGCAATGTGGTTCGGACTTCTCATCTATTCGATGAGCGGCGAGAGGGTATTGCCTCCTTCGACTGTTTCCACGGCTGAAAGCTTTGTATACCTACGCCGTCCCGACGGTGAAGCGCTCCGACTTGGTGACGATTATAACGAAACGAAAGCGCTGTACACACATAAAAATCCCTTTTTAGTTCCGCTTTTTCTTGCTGCAGCATATAGCGGAGACCGCCTTTGGTATACAGAAGCACAAAAGCAGTTCCGTAAAGAATATCTCGTTCCGCTTGCGTGGAGCTACGATTACTATGACGAAGGCTCGTGCGGAGAGGGAGTGATCTCGCCCGCAGTATACTTGATATGGGATCAGCTTTCGCCGCTCGGCGTAGAAAGAGCGCGTCCGATCGGCAGATATTTTGATTTTCCCGTTGGCGCTACCGTATATAACGATGGTGAACGAGTAGTTCTGATGAAGATCGGATGCCTCTGGGGCGCAAATCACGACCACCTCGACACGGGATGCTTCCAAATATACGATGGCGAGATCCTTGCATCCGATTCGGGCGTTTACGACAGCTACGGTACGCCACATCGCAAAAATTACACCATCCACACGGTCGCGCACAACTGTATTCTTGTCGACGGCAAAGGCACTCGCATTCCGTGCGGAAAAAAGGAACCCAAAACGCTTGACGGTTGGCTTTCGGAATACGGAATGGCGAAGGTGGTTTCGCACGTAGAATCGGACGAAATATACGCTGTCGAGGGTGATCTTACCGAGGCTTATTGCGAGACCTGCCGATCCGTCATCCGCAAAATGAAATGGGAGCCGAACCGCGGCGAACGCGGAATCCTCACGGTTTCCGACCGCGTCGAGCCGCTTGACGCTAATTCAACCGTCACCTTCCTTATCCATACTCAAAGCGAACCCGTGGTTAACGGAAATGCGATCATGATAAATGGCAAAAATCGAGATCTCATTTGCCGCATCAATGCTCCCGACGAGTTCAAAATCAACCTGACCGGTGGAGCGGGCCACAGATTTGAATCAAACGGTACTGACTATCTTCCCCAAGTTGACACCTCCGAGGCGGGCTGGGGAAGAGCAGAAATCACCGCAAAGGGAAGCGTAACATTCGAAATCGAAATGGAGATATGCAGAAAGGAATAAAAATGAAATTTTGTTTTTCCACTCTCGGTTGCACCGAGTACAGCCTCATGGAGGCTCTTGCGCTTGCGCAAAGATTCGAAATTTCCGCACTCGAGCTGCGCGGACTCTGCGGTGAAGTTAACATCCGCAAAATGTCGGAGCTTTTGCCCGAAAAGCGCTTCGATACGAAGGAGAAATTCCGCGAATACGGCGTTACTCCGCTTATTCTTGGAACGTCCTGTAGCTTCCACGATCAAACTAAGTTCGATGATTTCATTGAGGAAGGAATTTACGCCATCGACACCGCGCGTGATATAGGCTTCCGCGGCATCCGTGTTTTCGGCAACAATATTAAGGGCGACGAGAACGAATGCCTCAATCGCATCGCGCGCGGCATATCTACACTTTGCAAATACGCGCTTGATAAAGGTGTTGAGGTGCTCCTTGAAACTCACGGCGATGTCAACACCGCTGAACGACTCTCAAAGGTCGCGGAGATTTGCGGTAAGTACGAAAACTTCGGCTTCATCTGGGACGTCTGCCACACTCGTCTCACCTACGGCGAAAATTGGCGCGCCTTCTGCGATGATTTCCGCCACCTTATCCGGCACGTTCACTTGAAGGATGTGACTCCCGACGGACTCACGCTCCCCGGAGAGGGCACTCTCCCTCTTCGCGATATGGCTGAATACTTGGTTTCGAACGGCTATGACGGCGCATTTTCGCTCGAATGGGAAAGAAAATGGCACCCCGAGCTGCCGCCCATCGAGGATGCGCTGACCGCGATGCTTGAAATTTACAAATAATTGTGAGGTGATCTTATGTTGAAAAGAGAAGATATCCGCGTGCGCGATCCGTTCATCGTCCTTGAGGACGGCGTTTACTATATGTACGCAACAACCGGTAAAACGACTTATTCCTATTACCACAGCCGCGACCTTGAAAATTGGGAAGAGGGCGGAGTGGCATTTGAAATTCCCGAGGACTTCTGGGCTTACAAGGACGTCTGGGCGGGCGAGGTTCATAAATATAAAGGTAGGTTCTACCTTTTCGTCTCCCTCCTCGGCAAAAATGGTCTCCGAGGCACGCAAATATGCGTCAGCGACACGCCACGCGGCCCTTTTCTGCCTCTCGTACCCCGCGCCGTAACTCCGCTCGACCAAAGCTGTATTGACGGTACGCTCTACGTCCACGACGGCAAACCCTACATTTTCTATTCGCACGATTGGCCCGATAACTACGTCGAGGAAAAGGGCGCGTTGGTAGGTGAAATATGGGGCGCGGAGCTGACAGAAGATCTTACCGAGATCAAGGGCGAGCCCTGGCTCGTTTTCGGATCGGATGAGTCGCCTATCTCAAAGGCAACGCCTCACCGTATCAAATGGGAGGGCAAGGATTATCTGCGCTACGGCTCGGATGCTCCGTGGATTCAGAAGCTTTCCGACGGCTCGCTCCTGATGACGTGGTCTCCCTATCTGCAGAATAATTATGTCGTCCTCCCCGTAGTCTCAAAAAGCGGCAGTATCTTCGGCCCTTGGGAGCACCTTCCCGAGCCGCTCTTCGACAAAAACGGCGGCCACGCAATGTTTTTCAGCGATGCAGATGGCAGAAATATAATGTGCCTCCACGCTCCCGAGGCAAATATGCTCGAAAGAGCCCATCTGTTTGTTGTAACTGAAGCCGAAGGAAATTTGAAGATCGTAACCGAAATTTGATAAAATTTAAGCACCGAGAGCTTCTCTCGGTGCTTTTATTAATTTTATGCAAATTATATACAACTAAATATTGAACAAGGGCCGCCGAAATCCTTATGTTTTTGCTCTTGCGGTTACAAAAATACTTGATTTTTGGGGTGAAATCAGCATAAAATGTCCGAAAATCATAGCAGTTACATCTACAATTTTTATTGATAAACATCAACATCTATTGACAATTGCCTCGGAAGGTAGTATAATTTAGTCACAAGAAAGAACAAAAACGCGCAAAGTTAGCATAAAAAATAACCATCTGATTTAAGAAAGAAGGTACATAAAATGAAGAAGCTCAATAAGAATGGATTCACCGTATACAGCCTCGTAATCGCAATCGCGGCACTCGCAATCATCTCCGCAGCGATCATCCCCACCTTCGCAAGCGTTGTAAACAAGGCAAATGAAAATAACTACGTTCAGGCAAAGACCGCTCAGCAGATGGTTGATATGGTCGCAGAGCTTGACAACGAAGAACTCCTCACTTGGGAAAAGTTCGAAGCAGAAGTTGCAAAGAGCATCGGCGCGATCAACGTTCTCACCGATGAAGCAGTTCAGAACGCTCTCGTAATTTCTCTCAATGACTACTTCAAGGCAGTCAGAGATGACAACACCCTCCTTACCGAGGAGCAGGTTAAGCTCATCATCATCCACACTCTTTCCAGTTCCATCAAGGACGCTCAGGCTGAAACCGTGTTCTATAATGCCATTGCTGCAACCGGAAATCCCGGTGAATACGTAAGCTTCGACAATGGCTTCTCCGGCGATCTTTCTTAATCAGATAACAAAATATGACTCAAAAAGTGCCGAGCAAACGCTCGGCACTTTTCTTGTTTTATCAGAAAAAACAGTCAATTCGGCACTAAAATAATCTTCGGTTACATCTACAATTTTTATTGATAAACATCAACATCTATTGACAATTGCCGCGAATGGTAGTATAATTTAGTCACAAGAAAGAACAAAAACGCTCAACGTGAGCATAAAAAATAACCACCTGATTTAAGAAAGAAGGTACATAAAAATGAAGAAGCTTAACAAGAATGGATTCACCGTATACAGCCTCGTAATCGCAATCGCGGCACTCGCGATCATCTCCGCAGCGATCATCCCCACCTTCGCAAGCGTTGTAAACAAGGCAAATGAAAATAACTACGTTCAGGCAAAGACCGCACAGCAGATGGTTGATATGGTCGCAGAGCTTGACAACGAAGATCTCCTCACTTGGGAAGGTTTCGAGGGAATAGTTGTTGCCGAGATCACCAATATCAACGAGCTTTCCGAGGATGCAGTTCAGAACGCTCTCGTAATTTCTCTCAACAAATACTTCGATGCAGCTCATGCGGGCAACACCCTTCTCACCGAGGATCAGGTTAAGCTCATCGTCGTTCACACCCTTTCCAATTCCATTAAGGACGCTCAGGCTGAGACCGTATTCTACAACGCGATCGCAGTTGCAGGAACTCCCGATGAGTACGTAAACAACATCAACGACTTTGCAGGCGACCTTTCTTAATCTTCTGAATTTACATAATAATATAGCTTAAAAGCGCTGAGATAAATCTCGGCGCTTTTGTTGATTTATCAACCGCATTTTTCGCCCCAAAATAGCAGAATCGTTAGGAAATACCTAGAAAGTTACATCTACAACTTTTATTGATAATTATCAACATCTATTGACAATTGCCGCGAATGGTAGTATAATTTAGTCACAAGAAAGAACAAAAACGCTCGATGTGAGCATAAAAAATAACCACCTGATTTAAGAAAGAAGGTACATAAAAATGAAGAAGCTTAACAAGAATGGATTCACCGTATACAGCCTCGTAATCGCAATCGCGGCACTCGCAATCATCTCCGCAGCGATTATCCCCACCTTCGCAAGCGTTGTAAACAAGGCAAATGAAAATAACTACGTTCAGGCAAAGACCGCACAGCAGATGGTTGATATGGTCGCAGAGCTTGACAACGAAGAACTCCTCACTTGGGAAAAGTTCGAAGCAGAAGTTGCAAAGAGCATCGGCGCGATCAACGTTCTCACTGATGATGCGGTTCAGAACGCTCTCGTAATTTCTCTCAATGACTACTTCAAGGCAGTCAGAGAAGACAACACCCTCCTTACCGAGGAGCAGGTAAAGCTCATCGTCGTTCACACCCTTTCCAATTCCATCAAGGACGCTCAGGCTGAAACCGTGTTCTATAATGCCATTGCTGCAACCGGAAATCCCGGTGAATACGTAAGCTTCGACAACGGCTTCTCCGGCGATCTTTCGTAATCTGAATACGGCTTAATATCGTGGCTGTATCACTCCGTGATACAGCCACTTATTTTCGCCTCAGAGCAAAATTCTTCTGACTGCCCACCCCAACCCCTCCCGATAACGGGAGGGGCTCGTCGTTAGCAATATTTGTCCACTCGATTTCGCACACCCTCAGCCGAAGTCGGAGGGGAGTGATGTATTTCTCCTGCGGAGAAAAGTGATGATTTGGCTTGCGCCAAAGTGATGTAGTATTTGCCTTTGGCAAATGTGACTCTGTCTTGTCGGCTTACGCCTCCGTTTTCCTGCGGGAACCGTCAGACTTGCTCTGTGGGTTTAGATTTCGGTATCTTAATATAGTAGTGTGGAGCTCGTCGTGACATTGAGTTCGAACACAGCGCTCGCCGCACCCCATTCAGAAAACTATGTTCGCACACTCAAAACAGACCTTCCCCGGTGGGGAAGGGGGACCGCGCGAACGCGTGGTGGATGAGGGGAAGAGACGGAGCCGCAATGTTCGCACCCAACCCCACGACGAGCTCCCACCGCATCCTATTCAGAAAGCTATGTTAGCACACAAAAAAGCCTCCCTCCGGGAGGGAGGGGGACCACCGCCGGGTTCCCGAAAACGCGCTTGCGCGTTTTTGGGGTTCGGGCGAAAGTGGTGGAAGGAGCCCGCGCAACTTCGGGTCAGCAGAAATCACACCAAGAGAAAACCAATAAAGGAAACCGTAGATCTTCGAAAGCTCATATCCCCATCGTGAAATCAACTCCCGAAGTCGCGCGCTCGCCTCAGTCGCTCCCAAGGAGCGACAGCTCCCTCCCGGAGGGAGCCTTTTCAGTTACTGCGAACATAATGGATAAAGGTATAGTTCAACGAGCCTCACTATACTATATTAAATATCCCCCACAGAGCGAGTCAGAATCGACTGTTCGCCATAGGCGAACTACGCCTTCTCCCGGATCTCGGGAGAAGGTGTCGCGGAGCGCGGATGAGGCGTGGCGGGGCGAGCGCTGTGTTCGCAACCAACCCCACTACGAGCCCCCCGACGTATCCTATTCAGAAAAACTATGTTAGCGCATATAAAAATAGCCCCACACGGGGAAGGCCGATATTGAATGTACGAACATAGCTGCTTGTCTATTGAAGATCTGCATTTTATTATATAGGTTTGTTCAGTATCCTGACTCGCGCGAAGCGCAAACATCAATTTTTTCCGCAGGAGAAAAAACTATCTCCGCTTTTTTAATAACGACAAAAAATATTTTTGCCTCTTTTCGCCCGAAATTCCGCCTCAAAAGCGAAATTGGGACTCAAAGGGGCTTTCGTCAAATTTAACAAAAATAATACCAAGAAATACCAATTGCATACAACGTAATTCGAGCACGAGTAACAAAATGTTGTGTTAAATTGCAAAAAAACAAGAAAATACAACCGATTCTTGTAACCGAAGTTCCGTGGGCAATCTGCATAAAGGGAAAAAACGGCTGTGTGAAATATTATCAAAAAAACTTGAAAAAATTTTGAATAACCCTTGACAATTGCGAACAAAAGTTGTATAATCAATACCGTACTCGATCCGAAGGACGAACCAACCCGGGATAGAGAGGATAAAGGATACGGGATTTTTCCTTTACCTTTCTATGGTGCCGTACCCCTGTTCGCGAAGCTGGGGCGCGCG
>JAZRGT010000079.1:0-18977 GCA_045644325.1 Eubacteriales bacterium
CGGGGCAGAGAATTGCCATCGTCGGTCCCACGGGATGCGGAAAGACGACGCTTGTGAACCTCTTTATGAGATTCTATGAGCCGACGGGCGGTTCTATCGAGGTTGACGGCAAGGATATCTCCAAGGTCACCCGCAAGAGTCTGCGCTCTTGCTTCGGTATGGTTCTTCAGGATACCTGGCTTTCCTCGGGCACAATCCGCGAGAATATCGCAATGGGACGTCCCGACGCGAGTGATGAAGAAGTTATCGCGGCGGCAAAGGCTGCACACGCGCATTCCTTCATCAAGCGCCTGCCGCAGGGCTACGACACTCCCCTTGGCGAGGACGGCGGCAGACTTTCGCAGGGGCAGAAGCAGCTCCTCTGCATCGCCCGCGTAATGCTTTGCTTGCCTCCGATGCTTATCCTCGACGAGGCGACCTCCTCGATCGACCTTCGTACTGAGATCAAGATCAACCGTGCGTTTGCCGAGCTTATGGAGGGAAGAACTTCATTCATCGTCGCCCACCGACTGAACACGATCAAGAACCCCGATTGCATCCTCGTTATGTGCGACGGCAAGATCGTGGAGCAGGGCAACCACGAGGAGCTTATGGCAAAGAACGGATTTTATTCCGAGCTTTACGGAGCACAGTTTAAGCACGTTGAGGCGTAAATATAAAAGCAAGCAACCTCGGGAATGGGGTTGCTTGCTGATAAAGGGATGTTTGGATAATTTATGAATAATGAAATTAGAAATAGATTTTTAGAACTAAAAATCACCGGGCAACGTTCGGCAATTTCAATTCAAGATAAAAGAGAAAATGATTTGAAATTGATTGCTTATCTTGAATCTCTGATAGAGAATAAAGTTGTTGCCGATTTTGAAGATATAGGATTTTGTTATTGGAATATTTCGGATAATTACGCTTTTCTTAGAGAAGGGCATTCTTTGTATGAAAACCACAAGAATTTCTATGAGTATATTGTCAATAACGATCCTTGTTATTTGTATTGGCTTGTTTGCGATGGCACTCAGAGGCTGGCATTGGAAAAAGACGGATACAGTACTTTTTGGTGGAATTTATACAGAAAAGCTGTAGAACAAAATTCGAATAACAAACTGTATTTTGCGGAATTTAGCATACACCGAGCAGCGTTTTATTCCAATAAAAATTTCACTCTTTCGCAAAATAACTGCAATTTTGTTAAGCAAAATTTTGAGAATTTTATCGCAAAGACCGAATCGACTCCCGAGAATATCTTCTATAAATTGATATATCTTTCGCAGGCTGCAAGTTTTTCGCAGATTGATAACAAGGAGCTTTACTGTTTGAGCCGCGCGTTAGTAGAATATTTGTCTTTGCCACAAGCCACTTCCGAGTATCTGTGCGGCGAATGGAAAAGCTTTACTACTCCTTTCGATAAAAGAAAGCAAGCCGTAGTAGGTATTATTTCTGCGGTTAATGCCTTGATAGATGTCAATGATATAAAAATGGCAAAAGATTTGTATTGTGAGGCTTGTAATGTAGGTTTGCCGCCAAACCGCTATGTCGAAAGAAGATTGAATGAGGTTTAAGGTAAAACTTTTATTTTCTTTCCGCATTAAAATATAAAAATCCCGAAAACTCGTGTTTTCGGCATTTTTTTGGAGCTGGTAATCGGATTCGAACCGATGACCTGCTGATTACGAATCAGCTGCTCTACCGACTGAGCCATACCAGCGACTGTAATATTATATCACATTTGAAATAGTTTTGCAATACCTTTTTTGATTTTTTATTTGATTTTTATCAACAAATTTTACGCTTTCCCTCTTGACTATTGCTCGATTATATAGTATTATATATTATGTATGGCTACATCTATTCCTAAATAGGGAGAGTTAAAATGATAATTGGATTTTTTTCCGACCTTCACTGCGGTCGGGAGGAGATAACGAACGGTAACAGATTTCCGTCGCGTTCTCTCGGTAAATTGCAAAAGCTGCTCAAGGATTTCGAGGACAAGGGAGTTGATCTTGCCATCTGCCTTGGCGACGTTATAAACGGCAGCGCCAGCCGCGCCGATGATATGGAGCATCTTGCGCGTGTGGCGAAGGTCATCCGCGACAGCTCTATCCCCGTTCTCGTTATGCAGGGCAACCACGATTTCCGCAATTTCGGAGACGATGTTTTTTATCGCATCACTGATTTCGTCCGTCCGCCCTTCGTTTGCCGTGCGGGCGACGTTAACCTGATTTTCCTTGATGCAAATTACAAATCCGACGGAACGCGCTACGGCGCCGACGGCGAGCGCGTTAACTGGAAGGATACCAATATCCCTGCCGATCAGATCGCCGAGCTCCGTGAGATTCTTGCGAATTCTCCCGCGGACAGCCGTTTCTGGATCCTTTGCCATCAATGCCTTGATATCGGCGTTGAAGAGCGCCATATCGTCAATAACGCGGACGAGGTACTTGATATAATCGAGCACGAGGGCAAGAATAAGGTTGAATTTATTATCTGCGGACATTATCATCCCGGTGCTTACAGCATCGACATCGGCAGAGAATTCATCACTCTCCCCGCCGTCTGCACGGGTAAGGATTTCAATCCGAATGCCGCGCTCATTCTTGACACATCACATATACCGAATAACAGAGGATAACAATGAATCTTTGTGACATCAGAACAATAAAAGACACTATGGCAATGTTCGGTCTGACCTTCCGCAAGGAATTCGGACAGAACTTCCTCACCGACCGCGAGGTCGTTGCCGAGATCGCCGAGTCTTGCGGCGGACCGAATACCAAGACAGTTCTCGAGATCGGCGCGGGCTGCGGCTCGCTTACCCACGAGCTTGCGCTCATTTACGAAAACGTCGTTGCTCTCGAGATTGACCGCGGACTCATTCCGCTTCTCAAGTACACCCTTGGCGAGCATAAGAATATAAGGCTTATCAATGCCGACGTTATGAAGACCGATATCCCCGAGCTTCTCGGAGATGCCTTTGAGCAGGGCGGCGTTTCGGTCTGCGCTAATCTGCCCTATTATATCACCACGCCGATCCTCCTCGAGCTGCTCGATTCCCGTCTGCCCTTCGACAGTATTACGGTTATGATCCAGTCCGAGGTTGCGGACAGGCTCTGCGCTCTGCCCGGTACTCCGAATTACGGCTCGGTGACTGCTTATCTGAATTATTTCGGCACCTGCAAGAAGCTTCTGAAAGTTCCTGCGGGCAAGTTCCTGCCGCCTCCGAAGGTTGATTCCGCGGTAGTACGCATCGATCTTTACCGCGACCGCCCCTGCAAGCCGAGGGACGAGAAGATCTTCTTCCGCACCATGCGCGCGGCTTTCGAGCAGAGAAGAAAAACTCTCCCGAATGCTCTTGCCGCAGGCTTCGGCGAGATATCAAAGGCGGATATAACCGATGCGATAATCGAGTGCGGTTTTGACGCTAATATCAGAGGCGAGCGTCTTTCTGTCGAGGATTTCTGCCGCCTTTCTGACAAGCTCTGCGAGCTGATCGAAAAGAAATAAAAGTGAGACTGATATGAGTGTAAGTGAATATAAAAAGAGGATAGATGATCCGTTTGATTCGGATTCGTCAAAATACAGAAAAAGCACGGAAAACGGCACCGCTACCGCCGGCGTTATAGTAGTCCGCGTGCTGATATCGATTCTGTTGGTCATTTTGCTTGCTGCAACGCTTATGTGGTCGCTCCTTTACACGATCGCAAACGGACCGAGCGACGCTTACCGCAACAAGCTCGTCACCGATGCCGCCGCATCGGATGCAACGAGATGGATACCCTATACCCTTCTTCCCGCTGAAGTGGTGGATGGAATTATCAATAGCTCGGAGGTGGGCGGCTGATGAAAAAGAATAAGGCACGGGGCAGATTTGTATTTACCTGCGTTTGGCTCGGTATTTTTGCGGTGACCTATATAGTTTGGGCGTTTTATCTTTCCGCCGTTGCAGAGAGGCTTGAAAGCTATGAGAGATCGCGCCCCGAGAACACCGCCGAGAAAATTTTCACCGAATATTTCCTCAACGCCGATCCGAAGTCGTTCTCGTCTTATGACGAGGTTGAATCGAAATACGACGTGCGCGGCTCTGCGAGCGAATATTATTACAACCTGACCTACGGAAAAGCACTTGCTTTTACCGAATACGGCACAGCGACCGATCTTATTACTTATTCCGTAACGGCTGACGGTGAGGAGTTCGCGAGATTTGTGCTTTCAAAGGATGAAAAGGGATATTGGCGGTTCTCAAAGATTATTCTGACTGCAAGACCTTCAAACGAGATCTTCATAAATGCGCCCAAGGATGCGATCGTTACAGTTAACGGAGTCCTTCTTGACGGCGAATGCGCAGTAAGCGAATATATGATCGAGGATTCTCCCGCTTTTGGCGGTGACGTTCAAAAGAGAACTATGATCACTTATCGCTTGAACGGACTTTACGGTGAGCCCGTTCTTTCGGTCAAGCTTACCGCCTCGGGCGTTCAGCTTTCTCTGGACAGCGAAGGCGAATCGCTTTTCAGCGCGGAAAAATCTTACGTTGCATATCTTTCCTATCTCTATTACGGTAGAAATTGATATTACAAAACGGAGTCGAAAACGGCTCCGTTTTTGTTGTAAATTATTTTTTTATTTGTTGCTTTTTGTCGAATTATATGATATAATTTATATTGAGAAACTTTTGTCAAGGAGGTTGGCATGACTTTTTACAGCCCGAGCTTTATATTCGTATTTTTGCCTTGCTTCGTTCTGCTTTATGCCGTGTGCGGTAAAAAGCTTCGCGATCCCGTGCTCTTTGGCGGAAGTTTGCTTTTTTATTTTCTCGCCTCCGGTGGGAATTATCTTTCGGTCGCTATTCTGATCGCCGCCGTGGTATTTAACTATATGGCGGGACTCTTTATCGGTATATTGAAGAATCGTGCGAGACGTATCGCATTCTGGCTTTGTACGGCATTAAATGCCGCTGCGCTCCTTTCGCCGAAGATCGTTTCGATCATTACCGATTCCTTTGCGCAATCGCTCCCCGAGGGGCTTGCCATTGCCGCGCCGATAGGCTTCAGCTTTTATATGTTCAAGAATATGTCGTACCTCCGTCAGGTATACGACGGTAAGATCAAGCCCGAGCTCTCCTTCCTTTCGATCGGCGCGTATCTTACGCTCTTTTCGCAGGTTATCAGCGGACCTATCCAGACCTATGCTGATTTCAAAAGATGCCGTGACGAGGGCTCAGTCGGTCTATCGGGCATCAATGACGGACTTTACGAATTTATTATAGGTCTGTCGCTTAAGATCCTTCTTGCAGACCGAATAATCAGAGTATGGACAGCGGGACTTTACGGCATCAACAGCATAGGCGTCAGCGCTGTCTCGACTCCGCTGGCGTGGCTCGGATTTTTTGCATATCCGCTGTATCTTTATTTTGAATTCTATGGCTATTCGCTTATGTCGCGCGGTATCGGACGAATGCTCGGCTATGAAACTCCCGATAACTTCCGCCATCCCTATATGTCGCGCTCGGTCAGCGAATTCTGGCGCCGCTGGCATATGACACTTGGTGAATGGTTTAAGGAAAACGTGTATTTTCCCCTCGGCGGTAACAGACGCGGAAAGGCAAGAACCGTTTTAAATCTTTTCACCGTATGGCTCTGCACGGGTATATGGCATGCTCTTTGCTTTGACGGCAACGGTATAAACTTTATGCTATGGGCAGGATTCCTTTTCGTGTTTATTCTTCTTGAAAGAATAGGCGCGCTGAAGGCAGTTACCGAAAGTCCTTGGCTCTCGCATATTTATCTTCCCATCGTAATACTTTTCTCGTGGGTGATCTTCAATACGAATATCACCACTCTTGCTGATCTCGGTGCGTATATTGGAAGACTTTTCCCCGCCATCGGCGAAATTCCCGATTATGTCAATCCCGACGATTGGCGCGTGATACTTAAGGACATGGGAATATTTATGGCGATCGGAGCTGTATTTCTTACGCCCCTGCCGCGCAGGATCTACGAAAAATTCAAAGATAACAAACCCCTCGCGATAACGGTTATGCTGGTTCTTTTCTGGCTTTCCGTATATCTTATCTTCTGCGAGGGAGCAAATCCTATGGTTTATTGACCGGAAAGGTTACGCATTTGAAAAAAGCTAATCCTGACAGAGGGGTTCTGCTCATCTGTCTTATCGCAAGCGTTCTGATCGTGATTTTCTGTGGATTGATCATCTCAGCAGAGAGCGCGAATCCGATAGAAACCGTTATGTTCTTTTTCCGCGACGGTATGACTCTGCCCGAAGGCGATCCGGAAAATTCCGAGCCTCCCGAGGGCTCTGAGGATGAGCCGACCTTTATCGTTCCCGATATAACTTATCCCGAGGTGACGACCGACGAGGAGCTTACGCTTCCCGAAACCACTCTCGCGCCCGAATCGGAAACCGAACCCGAGAGTACCCGCGAGGATACGACGTCGGATCCCGCCACTACTAAGCAGCCCGATACAACAAGGGCTCCCGATACCACCAAAAAGCCCGAAACCACCAAGGCTCCCGATACCACTAAAAAGCCCGAGACCACAAAGACACCCGAAACGACACGTCCCGCCGTTACCACCTCTCCGAGCACCACGGCATCGCAGAGCGACGAGGACTATTTCTCTGATACTCTTTTCCTCGGTGACTCGAGAACGGTCGGCTTCTATCTATACGCCCGCATTCCTGGTGCTACGTATTTCGCGCGCACCTCGATGAACGTATATAACGTCTTTGCTGATAAAGTCTCGGAGACGAGCGATACTTCGTCATATAATCTTTCCGATCTGCTCTCGAAAAAGAAATTCGGAAAAATATATATCCTTCTCGGCATCAATGAGATCGGATATTCATATACTTCCGTTGTGTCGAATTATACGAAAGTTATAGACTATATCAAGCAGTATCAGCCCGATGCAAAGATTATAATTCAGTCCAATATGCACGTTACCAAGAAGAAGTCGGATGCAAATCCCAATACCTTCTCCAACACGCGCATCGACGAGCTCAACCGCCGCCTCTCGCAGCTTGCAGATAATAAGACGGTCTTCTATCTCGGCTTTGAGGAGATATTTGACGGCGCCGACGGCGCAATGAGCTCCGAGTATTCGGGCGACGGAGTTCACCTGTACGGAAAGTGCTATAAGCTCTGGCGTGACTGGATACTCGAGAACGGAAAAATATATTAAAATATAACAATTTGTTCTTGATTTTTAATCCCGTAAGTGCTATAATATCGCTTGTGTTTTGCACACCCCGATGAGGGGTGTGCAAAAATTTGTGCAAACGGAGGAGAAAAATGACTTCATCTCACGCAAAGCGTACCCATCATCACCATTTGCCCCACTTTGAAATAATTCCTTTTATAAAAAAGAATGCCGTTGTGCTGATCGCGTTCTGCGCGGCGGTTATAACCTCGATCATCGTTCCGCCCGATGCCGAATATGCGGGTTATCTTGATTTCAAGACGCTGACCTGCCTTTTCTGCGTTCTTGCCGTCGTGTGCGCCTTGAAGAATATCAATTTCTTCTATATGCTCGCGCGCAAGATCGTTCAGTGCTTCAAGACCGCGAAGATCAGCATTCTCGCGCTTGTTTATATAACCTTTATCGGCTCTATGCTGATCGCGAACGATATGGCGCTGCTGACCTTTCTCCCTCTCGGATACTTTGTCCTTTCCTCGACGGGCAAGGAAAAATATATGGCGTTTACTTTCATTATGCAGAATATCGCCGCAAATCTCGGCGGAATGCTGACGCCATTCGGAAATCCGCAGAACCTTTATCTCTACTCCTTCTTTAATATTCCCACGGGCGAGTTTATGTCGATAATGGCACTGCCCTTTGCTCTCGCGGTCGCGCTTATCACGCTTTGCTGCCTCGTTTTCGTCAAGAACGAGCCGATGGAGATAGCGGATGAGAAGATCGAGCTGAACCCCAAGAAAACGGTTCTGTATCTCGCGCTGTTCGCGCTTTCGATCGCGATCGTATTCAGAGGTATTCCTTATGGGATCGGACTTCTCGTTATCCCGCCTGTGTTGATCGTTGCCGACCACAAGTCGCTCGCTATGGTAGATTACGGACTGCTTTTCACTTTCGTATTCTTCTTCATCTTTGCGGGAAATATGGCGAGAATAGATATTGTCCGCGACTTTCTTTCTTGGCTTCTCGACAAGAATACGCTTCTTGTAAGCACTCTTTCCTGCCAGTTCATCAGTAACGTACCCTCGGCGATCCTCTTGTCGCAGTTTACCGAAAACTACGCGGATCTACTCGTCGGTGTAAACATCGGCGGTACGGGAACCCTCATCGCATCACTCGCGAGCCTTATTACCTTCAAGGAATATACAAGCCATAACCCAGGTAAGACGATGAAATACATCCTCACCTTCTCGGCTTTCAATTTTGGATTCCTTGCGATTTTGACCGTTGTTATGATGATAGTTAAATAAAAAGAAACGGAGTGCCGCGGCACTCCGTTCTTTTTAGTCTATTTTAACAAGCAATTTGCCAAATCTCGAAAGCTTCGGATCCATAAATTCCTCTGCGGCTTCCTCCATCGTCAGCTCGCGGTGGATGATCTTTGAGGTGTCAAGCATACCCGAGGCAAGCAGACGAACTGCGCGGGAGGTCGTATAAGGATTGACGTACGAGGTCTTGATCGTCAGCTCCTTGATGAAGGCATCGTAAAGCGAGATCGGCGTGGTCTTTGCCGAATCTGCAACACCGAACATTACCACGGTCGCGCCGCGACCCGCGATCGCGAGAGCTGAGAGCTGTGCGCCTGTATTGCCGACGCACTCGATGACTTTATCAACGTTATTCTTTTCCGCGTATTCCGCGATCTTTTCCTCATCCTTTGAGCAGATGAATTCGTCCGCGCCGAGCTCTTTTGCGAGCGCTTCCTTTGTTTCATCGTATTCGATAACTACGATCTCGCCCGCGCCCGCGGACTTGATAAGCTGGATCATTATCGTTCCGATCGCGCCGAGTCCTACGAGTGCAACGCGCTCGCCGTGGCGCACTCCGAGCAGATCCGCGCCGCGCAGACAGCAAGCAAGGGGCTCTGCAAGTGCCGCGTCACGGAGGGAAAGCTTATCGGGGAGGAGGTATACGTTTTCGACCGGAGCGTTTATGTATTCCGCCATACCCTTGACGACACCGCGGCTGTTCTTACAGTAGGACTTTTTGCCGTCCTTGCAGAATTCGCACTTGCCGCATCCCCAGTTCGGGTCGACGGTCACGCGGTCGCCCGCCTTGAATTCGGTCACGCCCTCGCCAACCGAGTCTACGATTCCCGACATCTCGTGTCCGAGCGCGACGGGATAGGTTACCTTTCTTGTATTCTTTTTTCCTTCTACCTTGTGATGGTCGCTTCCGCAGATGCCGCAATATGCGACCTTAACGCGAACCTCACCGGGGGCAAGGTCTTTGAGAGGGAGGTCACCCACGGCAACGTTGCCGGGACCGTATAAAACTACTGCTTTCATTTTCTTTAATCCTTTACTGAAGTGCCGCGCCGATAACGGTGCCGTACTGTGACATTTCGGGAACGATGAAGTTGACACCGAAGGTAGGCGCAAGGCTTGCAAACGTGTCGCAAACCGGCTTGATCGAGGTCAGGTTACCGCACATAACGATATCCTTGATTCCGAATTGACGCGCCGCAAAGATGGACATCATAGCGACGGTTTCGGCAACCATATTGAAAATGCCGAGCGCGATATCCTTCTTTGACGCAAGATCGGAAAGGTTACCGAAGTTTGATGCGGTAAGATTTTCGTTGACGCCCTTGAAAGTGCCCGATTTCGAAATATCCTTGATGCGGAGGTCGACCTGACCGAGATCGCCGCCCTCCGAGATCTGTTCAAGATGCTCGATTGATGCGATTCCGAGCATTTTGCGGGAAAGACCGAGAATCGTGCCGCCACCGACGCCCGTGCCGCCGAGATATTCGGTTACAGCGCCGTTTTCCGCGCGCTTTGCGTGGATGATCGCGGTGCCCGTGCCAAGGCTGACAACGATCGCCTCGTCGAGCCCCGAAAGATAAAGTCCGCCGATGCCGGTGCTTGAAAATTCGGAAACGCTCTTGCATTCGCGGTTATATATGGGGGACTGAATTGCACGGCTTCCCGCGCCCGTCATCATAATGCGGTCGATCTCGTCGAGAGAAAGACCGTTTTCAAGCGTGAATCTGCCGAACGCGCCGTAGATCGAGGTCACGGGGTCTGTTGCCTGAACGAATATGGGGGAGAGAAGCTTGCCGCCGGGGGCGAAGCCGACGATCTTCGTCGTGCTTCCGCCGACGTCAATGCCGACTACCGTCTTTTTATTATCGGGTTTGATGATATAATCTGCCATTAATTTTGTCCTCACGGAAAAATTTTATATTTATTCATACAGATATTATATCAAACTCTTGCAAAAAAATCAAGTCTGTGCTATAATATTTAAGAAAATACTTATAAAACGGAGAAGAAAAATGGCATTCAAGAATCCCGATACCGCTATTCTCAACGAAAAAGAGCTCTATATCTTTGATATGGACGGAACCATCTACCTCGGCTACAACGTTTTCCCCTTCGCTATCCGCTTCATCAACAACCTTCGTGCAGCGGGCAAGCGCGTTCTTTTCTTTACCAACAACGCATCCCACACCTCTGATTTCTACGTTCAGAAGCTCTCGAAGCTCGGATTTTCTCCCACAAGAGAAGAAATTATGACCTCGGGTGACGTAACCATCGAGTTCCTTCGCCGCCACCGCGACGGCAAGAGCGTATATCTCGTAGGTACCGACGAGCTTGTTGAAAGCTTCAAGGACGCCGGCATCAATATGCTCACCGGCGACGAGGAAAAGGCTGACATCGTAGTTACCAGCTTTGACACCACCATGACCTACAAGAAGATGGACGATGCGTGCCGTCTTGTTCGCGGCGGTGCAGAGTATCTTTCCACTCACCCCGATTTCAACTGCCCCACCGAGACCGGCTTCATCCCCGACAGCGGCGCAATCGCGGCTTTCGTAACCGCATCCACCGGCAAGACCCCCACCTACTTCGGTAAGCCCTACAAGGAGACCGTTGAGATGATCAGCGAGGCTACCGGCGTTTCTGTTGACAAGATGTGCATCTTCGGCGACAGACTCTACACCGATATCGCTCTCGGCAAGAAGCACGGCGTAACCGCAGTTCTCGTTTACTCCGGCGAGACCACTCCCGAGGACGTTGAGGCTGCAACCGTTGCTGAAAAGCCCGACTACGCATTCCCCTCGCTCGACGAAGTCGATCAGGTAATGTTTGGTTAATATCATTCAATGAATTAAACGGATACTCAAGACCTTTTCGGTCAAGAGTATCCGTTTTTTTGAGGAAAAAATGTCTATCGTATTGAACAAATTAATAATATATGTTATAATATAAGCAATTCTTCTTTATACGGAAAGGAAGTGCTCTTATGAAAGAAAAAATCAACGTAGGTTATATAGGTCTCGGTCGCCGAGGCCGCGGAATGCTGAAGGCGTGCTTTTCGCAGATGAATGACGTTAACGTCAAGACTATCTGTGATCTCTCCGAGGAACGCATCGAGATGGGAAAGCAGATCGTTCTCGAAAAAGGCGGATATACACCCGCTTCGACTACGGATTATCACGAAATTCTTGCCGATCCCGAAATCGACGCGGTAGTTATTATGACGGGATGGAGCGGTCGTATCGCGATCGCAAAGGAGTCGATGCTCGCGGGCAAATATACCGCGATCGAGGTTGGATGCGCCGACACGCTTGACGAGTGCTTTGAGATCGTCGACACCTATGAAAAGACCGGTGTGCCCGTTATGATGCTTGAAAACTGCTGCTACGGCCGCCGCGAGATGATGCTTCTCAATATGATCAAGCAAGGACTTTTCGGCGAGCTCGTTCATTGCACCGGCGGTTATCAGCATTATCTGCCCGACGAGGATCTGTTCAAGAATATAGATACCGAAAATCCCCCGCATTACAGACTCCCGCATTACATCAATGAGAATCGCGAGAATTACCCGACACACGAGCTCGGTCCTATCTCAAAATTCCTTTCAATCAACCGCGGAAACCGTATGGTGCGCCTTAATTCGATCGCGACCAAGAGCGTTGCGCTGAACGAGTATGCCGCGCAGAGATTCGGGGCGGACAGCAAGTACGCGACGATGGAATACGCTCAGGGCGATATCGTTAATACGATCATCACCTGCGCAAATGGCGAAACCATCCTTCTGACTCTCGATACCACCCTCCCGCGTTCTCACTATTCGCGCAACATTTCTGTTCGCGGCACGAAGGGTATGTCAATGGAGGATCGCCGAGTGGTCTATCTGCACGGCATCACTCCCGAAAAGATTCAGGATAACGAGGCGGAGTTCTTCGAGAAATACGATCATCCGCTTCACCGCGAGTACGAGGCTATGGGAACCCGCGGCGGTCACGGCGGAATGGATTGGCTCGTTTCCCGCGCGTTCGTTGAAAGCGTTAAAAACGGCACCGATACGCCTATCGATGCTTATGATACCGCGGCTTGGCTCTCTATCGGTTGCCTTTCCGCAGAATCTATCAAGCAGAACGGCGCACCTGTTGATATTCCCGATTTCACAAACGGCAAGTGGCGTGATCGCAAGCCCGCGATCCTCGGCAAATACTGCCTTGATGAAATAGTCGAGGATCTTGATACACCGATCTTTTGATGTTCAACTAAAACGGTTGGGGAAAATCATTTGACAAGCGGTATAGTTTAATGTATAATGATTTGTGATAGTTTATGTTTGTAAAAACCTAAGTTTCATTATTATAGGAGTTTTTGGATGGCAATATTTTACCTAATCAGACACGGTGAACCTAATTATGATGCAGTAGCTAAAATTGGTTTTTTTGGCTTTGGTAGAAGCTTTGCTCCTTTATCCGAAAAAGGAATCAAGCAAGCGGAATCTACGTCCAAAGACCGTAGATTATTGGATGCAGATGTAATTATCAGCTCCCCGTATACAAGAGCATTACAAACTGCGGCAATTATCTCTCGGGAAGTGAATAAGCCAATAATCATTGAGCCTGAATTACACGAATGGATTGCAGATAAATCAAATACACTGTCCTCAAATGCAGAAGCCGTTAAACTATCAAATGAATTTAATTATTATAAAGGTGCGTATCCTGATAATGTTGAAATGAAGTGGGAAACCTTGGCATCTGTTAGAGAACGAATGAAACGGGTTGCCGATAAATACGCTGATTATAATAAAGTAATCATTGTTGGTCATGGTATGGCATTTAGAACATTGACATATATAGAAAAAATGGCTCCAGCGCAATTAGTTGAATGTGTATATCAAAAAGGACAGCCGGATTGCGAATATTCATTTTTTTGATTAATAACTTTAGGGGAGTTTGAATGTTAAAGATATATAATATCGGCATTATCGGCTTCGGCTCGCGCGCCCGCGGAATCTGGGAGAAGAGCATTATGCCTTATAGCGAGGTCGAGGGAAACGACAAGTGCCGTCTTGTTGCGATTGTCGACCCTCGTCCCGAGGAAGAGCTTCGCGCAGAGCTTGAGGTCTGCGGCGCGCCCGATGCCCGAATCTATCGCGATCCCGCAGAGATGTACGAAAACGAAAAGCTCGACGGAGTTATCATTGGCACCCGTTGCTCGCTCCATACCAAAATGGCTCTCATCAATGCCCGCTACGGGATTCCCGTGCTTCTCGAAAAGCCGGTTTCAACGACGGATGAAGATCTTGACGCGCTTGAAGGGATTCTTGACACTATGGATGAGAAAACGCTCATCTCCTTCCCGCTCCGTGTCGCGCCCCTTGCCGTCAGAGCAAAGGAGATTATCGACACAGGCGTCCTCGGCAAGATAAGTCAGGTTCAGGGAATCAATAACGTGCCCTATGCGAGAGGTTACTACCATAAATGGTATCGCGACGATAAAGAAACGGGCGGATTGTTTTTGCAAAAATCCACGCACGATCTTGATCTGATACAGTTCATTCTCGGTGAGCCGCGCCCCGTTATGATCAGCGCGACCGAAACGAAGAATATCTTCCTCGGCGATATGCCCGCAGGACTCAAATGCAAGGATTGCGAAAAGCGCGCAGAGTGTCCCGAGAGCGATATAAACGTTGCTTCCTACGGCGACAGATATCAGATCGGTGAATACTGCTCTTTTGCCGTCGATACCGGCAACCACGACAGCGCTTCTATAATAGTGCAGTACGCGGACGGTATGCACGCCGTTTACAGTCAGAATTTCGTTGCGCGCAAGGCGGCGGGCAGACGGGGGCTGCGAATCATAGGCTACAACGCAACGCTTGAATTTGAGTTCAATTCAAATTGCATAGATATTTTCTACCATAACGAAAACAAAAACGAGCATATCGATATGACCGAGCTTTGCAAGCATTCTCACGGCGGCGGAGATCTTAAAATGATCGATTCCTACGTCAAAATGCTCGGCGGCGCAAGGTCGCCCGCACCCCTTTCGTACGGCATCCTTTCGGCAAAGCTCTGCCTCGCGGCAAGAAGATCGGCAGAGGAGAACGTTTTCGTTAAGATAGATTGACAAATCCCTCTTTTTAGAGTATAATAATACGATCAATTTTTCAGAGGTAGTGACTAATGTTACTTTTAATTCCCGTCGGCATATTGCTCGTCGTTTCGCTGATCTTCAACGTCGCGACTTGCGTTGCCCAAAAGCTTTATAATAAGACCGCACCCGCGGGCAGAGAGAGCAATTGGTTCTATAATACCTGTATGGGCGTTGCGTGTCTTGTGTTCCTTGTGATATACTCGATCAACCCTACTGCGCCCGAGCCTTTCGGCGCGATCACCGATTTCTCGTTTGCCTCAGCGGGGCTCGGAATCCTTTTCGGTGTTCTCGTTCTCGCGCAGAGCTATACTTTTATGTGGGCGCTTGAGATCGGTCCGTTTTCGTACACGACCGTTATTGTCTCGCTTGCAACCCTCATCGCGGCGGTCAGCGGACTTTTCTTCGGTGAGAGCATTGACCTTTTCCAATATTTCGGAATGGGCGTTATGGTGCTTTGTATCGTCTTTTCGACCGATAAAAACAACGGCTCGAGAAAATCATCGCTCAAGTGGCTCATTATTGCGCTTGTTTCCTGCCTGACTAACGGCTTTGTCGGAATTATGCAGAAGATTCATCAGAACACTGAATATAAGGCTCAGAGCACGGCGTTCCTCGTTTCCGCATTCGCGTTTATGACGGTCGTTTCCGCGCTTCTCTGGCTTTACGAGCGCAAGAAGTCGGGCGAGTCGAAATTCAACCCCAATGCGAAGCAGATCGCCTTTGCCCTTATCAGCGGCGCGACCTTTGCCGTGCCCCATACGGCAAATCTCTACCTCGCGGGCGCGATGCCCTCGGCGGTCTTCTTCCCGATAGTCAACACGGGCGGACTTATCCTCACACTCCTGGCGGCGACTTTGCTTTTCAAGGAAAAGCTCTCGCGCCTGCAATGGGTCGGAATCGCACTCGGTTTAATTTCAAGTTTGTTTGTAAGCGGAACCGTTTCCGCTTGGATAGGATAATTTATGGCATTTGATGCAGGTTTTCTCTCGGCGGTTTTAGCCGAGATCAGGACTTCCGCAGTTGGCGGAAGAATAGAAAAGGTTTATCAGCCGCGCGCTGACGAGATCGTTCTCCAGATGCGCGGACGCGAGGGCGGAAAGAAGCTTCTTTTCCGTTGCGGAGCATCCGACCCGCGTGTTTCTTTCACGGAAAATATGCGCGATAATCCCGCTGTTCCCCCGTCACTCTGTATGCTTCTGCGAAAGCATCTCGGCGGCGCGTTCCTGACTGACGTTCGTCAGGAGGGCTTTGAGCGCGTTGCGGTGTTTGAATTCGGCACGCGCGACGAGATGGGATTCGATTGCAAAAAGCTCCTGATCGCCGAGATTATGGGCAAGAATTCAAATCTCATTTTCGCAAACGAGGACGGAAGAATTATAACCGCCCTTCGTACCGTCGATTTTACCACATCGCGACTTCGCCAGATACTGCCCGGTATGCGCTACGAAATGCCCCCCGCGCAGGAGGGGAAGAGCGATCCGCTGACCGAAAATATTGAAGGTTTTATTTCGCGCCTTACTGCCGCACCGTGGGATCAGACAGCGGCGAAATTCATCAATCAGAGCTATTTCGGTGTTGCACCCGTTGTGGCGCGCGAGATCGTTTTCCGTGCAGTCGGCGACATCGGAGCGGACTGCGGAAGCATCGACCCGCTTCGCCTCTGGCAGACCTTTTCAAGCGTCTTTACTGACGTCAGAGAGGGCAGATTCGTCCCCTCCGCCGTGTTTGACGGCAACCGCCCCGCGGAGTATTCCTTCCTCCCGCTGACGCATTATTCGGCGGATTCACAGCGCACGTACGAAAGCTTCGCCAAGCTTCTCGACACCTATTTCGGCGAGCGCGACCGTGCGGCACTTGTCACCGACCGTGCCTCCGACCTCAAGCATACCGTTTCGTCCGCTATCTCCCGCGTTCTCCGTAAGATCGAGGCACAGAATGCCGAGCTTGTCGAATGCGAGGAAGGTGAGAATTTCAAGCGCGATGCCGACTTGATCGTTGCAAATATCTACCGACTCAAAAAGGGTGATGGAGAGGTAAGACTCACCGACTACTCCGAAATGAACGAGGACGGTTCTTTCCCTGAACGCACCATTAAGCTCGATACGCGCCTTTCTCCCTCTGAAAACGCGCAGAAGCTCTATAAAAAGTACAATAAATGCAACACCGCGCGCCGTGAGCTTACACGTCAGCTTGAGCTTGCAAACGCTGAGGCAGACTATCTTTACACCGTCCGTGACGCGCTCTCCCGTGCCGAAACGGGCGCAGACCTTGCGGGAATACGCCTCGAGCTTGAAAAAGGCGGCTATCTCAAACAGAAAAAGGGCGCGGCACCCGCAAAGTCGATCAAGAGCACGCCTCTCAAATATATCACCACGAACGGCTATGAGGTCCTCTGCGGCAGAAACAATCTGCAAAACGAGGATATCACCTTCAAGACCGCGGCAAAGGACGACTACTGGTTCCACGCAAAGGGAGTGCCCGGTTCACACGTTTTGATGAAGACCGACGGCGAGGAGCCGCCCGCGCTCGATATGACCGAGGCTGCGGAGATCGCGGCGTTCAATTCGACCGCAGAGGGCAACAATATTCCCGTCGATTACGCTTTCGCAAAGCATATCAAGAAGCCTGCGGGAGGCAAACCCGGACTCGTAATTTACCATACGAATTACACCGCATACGTTACGCCCGATCCCGAGCGCATCGCGGCGATGAAGGTGAAATAAAAAACGAAAAAATCTTCAAAAAATGCAAAATATTTTTGCAAAACCTATTGCAATTCGGAAGGTTTTGTGGTATAATATTCAACTGTGAAGTATTCGTGGCGTAACCTCTCAGGCGTAGCGAATACACAAAAACAGGGAGGTGAATCTAATGGCAAACATTAAGTCCGCAAAGAAGCGTATTCTTGTTATCGAGAAGAAGACTCTTAAGAACAAGATCGCGAACACCAAGATGAAGACCATCATCAAGAAGTTCTATGCTGCTGTTGAGTCGGGTGATAAGGCTGCTGCTACCGAGGCATACAAGGTTGCAGTAAAGTGTGTTGACCAGGCTGCTGCTCGTGGCATCATTCACAAGAATGCTGCTGCTCACAAGAAGAGCCAGTTCACACTCGCCCTCAACAAACTCGCGTAAACCCATAATATAGAAAAAGGGATGCAAGTCGTGCTTGCAGCCTTTTTCTTATATACGGAAAATTATATTGCAGGTGTCATTATGCTGCCTATATTTTTAACAATAACAAATGAAGACGAACGCCGTCTGGCGGAGCATCTTTATCTTACATATAAAAGCAAAATGTATAATATCGCGTTTTCGATTCTGCGCAATAAGGAAGACGCGGAAGATGCTGTTATGGATTCGGTGTATAAGATCGTCAAGAATATTTCTGTTTTCGGCGGAATAGAACGAAACAAAACAGAGTCGCTGATTGTTATAATTGTAAGAAACACGGCGATCAACCGCTACAATTATAACAAGTACAGAGAATACGACCTTATTGATGGATTAGACAATTCGCTTTGCGATGATGCGCCGATTCCCGCCGAGATTGCCATCGAGGAAGAGGCCTACGGCGAATTATTGAGCAAGATTCGCTCGCTCGAACCGATCTACCGCGATGTTTTGCTTATGAAATGCCTTTATGAATATGATAACGTCAGAATAGCCGCGCTGACGGGTGTTTCGGAAACCACGGTCAGAGTCCGATTTATGAGGGCGAAAAAGCTGCTTGGCGATTTGCTGAAGGGAGGGGCGGCAGATGAGTGAAAATAAGAATTTCAAGGATTTGCTGAAGAAAATTGAAAATGATAATATTTCGGAACTTTCCGCCGCTTACGCGCCCCATAAGTTTTCAAAATACTTTGAACGCAAAGCTCTCTCGGTATGTCGCGGCGAAAGTATAACAGTTAAGCACCGTAAACGCATGCCTCTTTGGGTGGCAGTATTGATTGTTCTGCTTCTTGCTGCGATGATAACGGGTTGTGCCGTTGCAATATATCATAATTTTTTTCGTTCGATACCGTTTATCGGCGTTGCTGATCAAAATGACAATGTTATTCTTTATTCTACAACGGAACATGTAGTTCTGAACGATCTGGAAGTTGAAACAGTTTTGTTGCTGAAAGAGAATAATAGTGTAAGATTTATGATGTGGGGGGCTATCGATTATTGGGATGATTTTTGGGATGTCAGAAACTCAGAGCCGGTTGCACAGATAATATGCGGCGATTCGGTGATCGATATGTACTGTCGTTCTGCTTCAATCAGCGCCGATGCCAAAAGCGAGGTATATGCAGAGGCATCCGTGTCGGATATCAATCCGAAAAAGAATATGAAGCTGATATATCAAGGTGTAGAA
>JAZRGT010000080.1:0-52515 GCA_045644325.1 Eubacteriales bacterium
CATGATGCTGACCAACAACGACACCATCCGCGAGGTCATCCTGTTCCCCACCATGAAGCCCCTGGACTGATCTAAGGCTTCAAAACCCTTGATATTTCAAGGTTTTTCATCTTTTGTTGTTGGCCGATTTGGCCTTACTACAACACTACTACAACAAATGAAGAAAAGTTCCTCAAAAATGATTGAAACGGGTTCGTGATACCAACGTATCACGAACCCGTTTTTTCAAAATAGATCTATTTTTTGCTGATGGACTGGACAGTGGACTTCATTTTCTCTTGAGTAATATGCGTATATATCCATTGTAGTGGAGATATCAGCATGATCCATAACCTGCTTTATGAATTTGCAATCAGGTTCGACTTCGAAAAGTCGAGTGCAGAATGCCGGAGGTTGTGTACGCTGAAGTGAGGTAGAAGCAGCGGCTCACGATCTTCTTTGGCTGCGAGTTCTGCTTCCTGCGCATTGCAATCTCTGCAAATACGTTCAATGGCTCTGTTCAAACAATGAGGATTCATGAGCTCTCCCAGACGGTTTCGGAAGATGAAATTTGTGTAGCCCTGGATTGTAGGACACGGCTTTGAATACAAGTCATCTATCACCTTTTAGTGAGCTCGAAGATAGCGCTCCACATCAGTGATTTTATGTATCTGTATCACGGTGTAAGTTCAAAGTTCCTTGATTACTATTTGGCCCTGTTCTATTGGGTTGAGAAGAATAAGCACAAGACCTATCTTGAACAAGCATATGACATTATCACTCTGTTAGCAAATCAGACGAAGAAGATGCCGCTTGATAAGTTCAAGTACAAGCCTATTTCCTTTGATACGAAGAGGTTAGCAATCTGAAAATGTTGTGAATTTGTAAATTCTCGGCTCTGGAGTGAGACATTTGGATTTAGGTGCGCTATAATTATATAATTAAATGTAGCAAAAAATGTTGGTGATTTTTGCATGGCAACCGATAGTTGCCATATAGTTGGTAGACAAAACTCCATTATACTGTTATACTTAATATAACAAAGGAGGTGGTGATTATGGCATTAGGTGAAAGAATCAAAGAGTGCAGACAGAATGCTGGTTTATCCCAAGAGAAAGTTGCTGAATTAGTAGGCGTTAGTCGTCAGGCAGTTACTAAGTGGGAAGTAAATCAGTCTGCTCCAAATACTGAAAACCTTTTCAAATTGGCAGAGATATTTGGGACAACAGTCGATATGTTATTGAATCCCAACGACAGTAACAAACAATCTTCTGCTGAACAGATTTATTACCTCTACAAGATGGAGGAAGAAAAGAAAATTGCAAATAAAAGGCACAATACGAAGAAGTACATTAGCATAGCACTTGTGGTTGCTCTTGTTCTTGGGTGTATTCTGGGCAGTATAATTTATATCCGCAATCTGCCCGTTGATTATGACGCAGGTGCTTGTGGCGGAGGATATGCTACATTTATCTTTGATAAGTACAACGAGGAACTGACGGAAAAATATGTTAGTGGTATGATAGACAATTCCAATATTTCGTCTGCCAAAGCTGTTCGAGGAACACAGGAAGCAGAATGGGAAGACCAAACACTATTCTTGCAATTTGATATTCAGTATGAATATTCTACACAAGGTACTGTAACCGAAAGAGTTAGATTTATTGGTCAGAGGACATGGTTTGATACCTATGATTGGGGTGGGGCAATTATTGACGGTAGTAATGCCCCCACAGAGTAAAGGTGGTTAGACAAATAAGAATTTGACAAAGGAGTGTGATTGTATGAAATTGACTTATAAAGCACAAATGTTTATTTCTCTTGTTATCATCCTTTTGGCAAATGTAATCAGCACCATAATGAAACATTGGATTTACCGAAGTGGTGGTTTTGTCATTTGTGGTCTGCTGTGGCTCATTCACCCTGTTTTGCCAAATGGTGCAGATGTGTCAAAGAGGACTTTGCTTTGGACGAGAATTGCAGGTGTCATTCTTATCCTTATTGGTGTCTTTACACGAGCATACATTTACTAACCAAAATCCAATTTGACGAACTAAATACTGACCGATAGGAGCAAAGTTGAAATACACCTTGCTCCTTTTTATTTGCCTATGGGCATTCATAGAAAATGAATAAAAAGGTCAGTTATACACACCAATACTTATCTCGGACAGAGAGATTAAATAAAACGCTACGGCTCTAACGCAATTGTTAGTTCCGTAGCATTATATTTAGTTGTTAAATTATAAACTGTATGAAATCTTATCAAAGCTAAACGAAATTATAGAAATAATTTTCGAACACAGTGAGAAAATTTCTACCATTAACTAGCCACTAGCAACTAATCACTTTACTGCGCCTTGGGAACATAAATCCTCAAATGGCACGCTGCCTGAGCGTAAAGCTTGGAAATATCCGACTTGGGGTTCGACGAAATGTTCCATACGAGATAGTTCATATCTCCAAGGAAGTTTGCATCGAGAACAAAGAAGTTCTGCGTTATCATTCCGGGGCGTGTGCCCGTATATTTTGCATTCTCGGTGACGAATCCTTCAAGGCGGTACTGCCAGCCTTCGTCGACGATGAAGATAGTGCCGACGGGGACCTCGGTGAGTGTGTATTTCTTATCACAGCAAACGTTCTGGTTATACGTTCCCGCGCTCGACTTGGGAACGGTCGTGGTTGCCTTGCTTGTTGAGTTCCAATAGGTGTTCTCGAGATAGTTCCACTCGAGGAGAGTGTACTTCGAGAGATCGATGCTGTTCTGCGCCGCGAGTGCGGTGTCGGCTTCGATGAAGTCAGCGGGGCTGAGCTGGATCGTGGGATCCTCAACGGGAGCGTCGCCCTCGGGGCGAGTGCCCGTGGTAACGGTCGACTGAGTAACTGCGAGGGGGGTCTTGATAGCGGTAGTTACGGCTTCCTTTGCCGCGCGGAGCATATCGTCCGTGATCTTCGCGGTCGAGGGATTGTAGGTGATTCCGTCAACCGAAGCGCCCGTGATGGCTGCATACCAGGTGAGTCCCGCGATATATCTGCCTATGTAATAGTCGAGGTGATAGCCGTCGCGGGTCAGAGTGTCGCCCATAAAGGACGTGCGCGCATTCTGGATCGAGGTCATACAGGGGATCACGATATCGAAATTGAGGGGAGTGATCACGGTATTGACGACGTCGATGATCATATTATACATCTTCATCTGATCCTTGCCGTAATTCGGGAAGGAGGAGTGGGTGCTGTCCTGCTGATACGCCCAGGTCATATTCCAGATGAGCTTTGCATCGGGGCATTTTTCCTTGACGATGGCGATCATCTCGTCGAGCTTGCCGTAGGAATTGGCAAGACCGCAGGTCTTTGAGGTCTGCTGAAGTGAAACGTAATCCCACTTCTCGTCAGTCAACGCCTGACTCATCTTATAGCTTTCGGTTTTTATCCAACCTCTGCCCGTTTGCTTGTAGTAGGTATAGCTCGCGGAATCGTTTTTCGCAAACTGATAATGCTGGTCGAGCGAGCAGCCGCCGTAGTAGAGGTTGCCGAGGGTGATCTCCTCAACTCCGCCGTTCTTCATTATTTCATAAAGATACTGCATCGAGTCGGTCGAGAAGCTGTTGCCGATCGCGAGGATCTTGAGCGACTTTGGGAATTCTTTGACCTCTGCCGCAGCAGTAGTTTCCTCCGCGGTTGTCTCTTCCGCGGTAGTCTCGGGGGCGTCGGTTGTTTCGGGAGTATCTGTAGGCTCTGGTTTTGCAGTAGTTTCATCCGCCTCGCCCGTACAAGCTGAAAGTGCGATCGGAAGCGCAATTATAAGTGAAAGTATCAAAGAGATAAAACGTATCTTTTTCATAGCTTATACCCCGTATTGTTTGCGTTCTTTTTTGGTCTCCTCAAATTTTTCGCGGATCTTTTCGTAGTTCTCCGCGGGGATCTCCTCGTGTTCCTTTACCGAGAAGGGAAGAGGCATATCGCCGGCGGACGCGCGGATCGAGCAGGAGGTATCGTTTCTGAACGCCTCGCGCTCTTCCTTATTGCGGAAGTTGGGGATATCCTTCGGAATGCTTCCGTCAAGCGCGGAAAGATATCCGAAGTGACCGACAAAGAACATATCGAGTGCCTCGTAAACGCCGATGATGTCGGCAGATTCGTCACCGACGATCGCCTTTACGAAGTTTTCCATACTGTAATAGTCCGAGCCCGCGTGACCGAAGGAGGTCTTTGCATCCTGACCTCTGTCCGAAATTGCGCGGTACTCTCTTTTGCCCACCTTGCCGAAGCGTCCTTCAAAGGGCTCACCGCCGACGCAGGGACGGTAGAATGCAAAATCGGTGGTCTTATCGTCCTGCTCCGACCACTGATAGAGCCAATGGATCGAGTGCTTATCAAAGCCCTGACGTCCAGTCTCCATTCTGCCCTTTGAGCCGTACATATTATACCAGGTGTTGTGACCTTTTACGTTGAAATGAAGGCTCTTGAACACGCCGCCGTTTTCGAGGGTTACCATTTCGACAGCCGCGCCCGAATTCTGCGCGCCCATTTCGAAATGACGGCGTGCGTAGGGGAGCTCAAAGCCCGAAACCTTGACGGGGCGAAGTCCTGTTGTGTGGATGATGGGACCCGCCGAGTGAGTGCAGTAGAAGAAGGAACTCATCTGGTTTCGCCAATGGTTCGGATCGCCGTAAGTAATTTTCGGCCAGATGCTTTCGCAATCGTGGACGTATTCGCCCTCGCCGTATTCAAACTCACCGATCTTGCCGAGCTCGTATTCCTTCTTCATCTCGATCATCGAGGGGAAGTAGCAGTAATTTTCACCGTAGGCGTATATCTTGCCGTACTTTTCAACGGCTTCGCAGAGCTCGACAGCCTCCTTCATATTCGCGCAAGGCAGAACCTCGGAGAAAACGTGAAGTCCGCGCTCGAGACAGCGGATGGCAAAGGGCGCGTGCTCGTTTGCAAAGTTAGCGAGAACAACGGCATCCATATCGTGATTCAGAAAATCCTCGAAGCACTCGTAAAGAGTGCATTCATAATTGCTTTTTGCAAGCATATTCTGCACATTTTCACGAACCTCGGGATTCATATCGCAGATGGCAACAACGTCGGCAAGCTCACGGTTGGTGACGCACCAGTTGATCATCGTTTTTCCGCGATAACCGCCAAGCACGCCTATTCTGACTTTGCTCATAGTGAAAGTCCTCGCTGATTAATGATAGCGATAGAGGGTGGGGAGGATATCCTTATTGTAGCCTGCGATAGCTTCTGCAACGATTCTTCTTGCCTCGTCGGGACCGAAGAGCTCGCGGACTGCGGTCTGCTTGTTTTCAAGCTGCTTGTAGACCGAGAAGAAATGCATGATCTCGTCGAAAATATGGGTGGGAAGCTCGTCGATGGTCTTGATCTTGTTGTAGTTGGGGTCGGAAACAGCGATAGCAATGATCTTATCGTCAAGCTTGCCGCCGTCGGTCATTCGCATAACGCCGATGGGGTAAACGTCGATAAGGGTCATAGGATAAATGGGCTCCATACCGATAACAAGAACGTCGAGAGGGTCGCCGTCATCAGCGTAAGTACGTGGAATGAAGCCGTAGTTTGCGGGATAGTGGGTGGTTGTATAAAGAATACGGTCAAGGCGAAGCAGACCAGTGCTCTTGTCGAGCTCGTACTTGCACTTGCTTCCCTTGGGGATCTCGATCAGGGTTGTGAATACATCGGGTGTGATAAGGGCGGGATTGATGTCATGCCAAATATTCATTTTGGACCTCCAAAATATATAATAATTTAATTATTTAACGTAATCGAATTCGAAATCGTAGATCGAAACGGTGTGGCCGTCGCGGCATCCGGCTGCTTCAAGCTCCTCGAAAACGCCGCTACGCTGAAGAACCTTCTGGAAGAAGTTGAGCGATTCGTAGTCCTCGAAGTTGACCTGACCGCAGAGGTTGAAGAGCCATTCGCCCTCAACATAGAAGGTATCGTTCTCGCGGCGGATGGTGGTCTCTTTGCCTCCACCGACGTAAGCGTCCTCGGGCTGATACTCAGCCTCGTAAACAATCATAGGAGGAAGGGTCTGAAGCATCTGATCGGCAAGTCTTACAAGCTCGTCAAGACCTTCGCCCGTCATTGCGGAAACGTAGATGACCTGACGTCCGAGTGACGCGCAGTATTCCTCAAAGCGGGGAAGATCGACTACGTCCGGATCGACGAGATCGTATTTGTTTGCAACGATGACCTGCGGACGTGTTGCAAGCTCGGGGCTGTAACGCTCAAGCTCGGTGTCGATCAGCTTGATATCCTCAACGGGATCGCGGTACTCGACCGATGCGATGTCAACGACGTGAAGAAGCAGACGGCAACGGTCGACGTGACGGAGGAATGCGTGTCCGAGTCCCGCACCGTCAGCTGCACCCTCGATAAGACCGGGAATGTCAGCCGCAACGAAGCCTCGACCGCCTCCGGGTGTCTTTACAACGCCGAGGTTGGGGGAGAGGGTGGTGAAATGATAGTCAGCAATCTTCGGCTTTGCCGCGCTGATCTTCGAGAGGATCGAGGATTTACCGACACTCGGGTAGCCGATAAGTCCGACGTCCGCGAGCATCTTGAGTTCGAGTATAACGTCGCGCTCGCCGCCGCGGGTACCGCTCTTTGCGAACATAGGAACCTGACGGGTAGGCGTTGCGAAATGACGGTTGCCCCAACCGCCGCGACCACCCTTGCAAAGGACGAAGTCCGCACCGTCATCCTGAGACATATCGTGGATGATTTTGTCGGTTTCGGGGTCCTTGAGAAGCGTTCCGGGGGGAACGATGAGGATGCAGTCCTTGCCCGTTGCGCCGTGGAATTTCTTTCCGCCGCCGTTTGCGCCGTCCTCGGCTTCAAACTTGCGGGTGTAGCGGTAGTCGAGCAGGGTGTTGACGTTGGTGTCAACGCGGACGATGACATTACCGCCGTGTCCGCCGTCACCGCCGTCGGGACCGCCGTGGTTTACGTATTTTTCACGTCTGAACGAAACGGCACCATTACCGCCGTTGCCCGCTCTGACGTGGATAGTCACTCTGTCTATAAGCATTTTTGTACCTCCGTGGTGGGATTAATCGTTATCGTCGCCCTTTTCGCGGATGATAAGCTTGATGGGTGTGCCCTTGAAGCCGAAGGTGCTGCGCAGGCAGTTTTCGATGTATCTCTGATAGGAGAAGTGGAAGAGCTCTGCGTTGTTGCAGAAGATGACGAATGTGGGCGGCTGAATTCCGATCTGCGTCATATAGTAGATCTTAAGACGCTTGCCCTTATCAGACGGCGGCTGAACGCGGATCATAGCATCGCGCAGAACGTCATTGAGCATACCCGTGGTGATTCGGGTGACCGACTGATTATATACGTAGTCGATGTGCTCGAAAAGGTTGGTCACTCTCTGTCCTGTCAGCGCGGAAACGTAGATGATGGGCGCGTAGGGCATATATCCGAGAGCAATGCGGATCTTGTTATTGTATTCGTTTACTGTGGAATTGTCCTTGTCCGTGATGGAGTCCCACTTATTGACTACGATGATGGAAGCTCTGCCCGCCTCGTGAGCGATGCCCGCGATCTTTTCGTCCTGCTCGGTGATTCCCTCTGCGGCATCGATCATAATAAGGCAGACGTCTGCGCGGTCAACTGCGGTGTGCGAGCGGAGAACGGAGTAGTGCTCAACCGAGTCCTTGATCTTTGCCTGACGTCGGATACCTGCGGTGTCGATGAAGGTGTAGGTTCCGAACTGATTGGTAACCACGGTATCGACCGCGTCACGGGTGGTTCCGGGAATGTTGGAAACGATGAGTCGCTTCTCACCTACGATGCGGTTGATCAGCGAGGATTTACCCGCATTAGGCTTACCGATAACGGCAACCTTGATGCCGCTTTCCTCCTCCTCGCCATCGTCTACTTCGGGAAGTGCCTCGAGAACGGCGTCGAGCATATCGCCCGTACCGGTTCCGTGAACCGAGGAAACGGGAACGGGATCGCAGTCGAATCCGAGCTCGTAGAATTCGTAAAATTCGTAGGGGAGATTACCTACGCGGTCGCATTTGTTGATAACGGGAACGATCGGCTTGCCGCTCTTTTTGAGCATAACGGCGATCTCTCGGTCGTTCGCGGTAACTCCGGTGTGAACGTCGCAGACAAAGCAGATAACGTCTGCGCTTTCAATGGCGATCTCAGCCTGCAGACGCATCTGCGCGAGGATGATATCGTCGGTCTTGGGCTCAATTCCGCCCGTGTCGATAACGACGAGGGATTTACCGTTCCATTCGGTCTCGCCGTAGAGGCGGTCGCGGGTTACGCCGGGGGTGTCCTCGACGATAGCGCGGCGTTCGCCTATGAGCTTGTTAAAAAGTGTGCTCTTACCTACGTTAGGTCTGCCCACTATTGCAATTACAGGTTTTGCCATTTTCTTATTCCTTAAGTGATTTTATTTTTCGGGTGAGTAGTAAAGACAGTCGGCAACATCGCTAAGGGCAATCGAGAATTCGGCAAAGAAGCCGTTTCCGCGGTTCGTTTCAACGACGAGTGTGAGGCTGTCGGGGGTGAAATAGGATTCGGGGAATGTTCCGTATTGGGCGTGATATTTATACTGCTCCATCAAGCCCTCAAGCGAGATCGCGGATGTGAGAGAGGGATCGCCGCTGATCTGCTTGAATTTGCCGGATGTGAATAGGTTCATAACGGTTCCGAAATCGGAATAGGTCTTTTTCAGAGTGATATCTCTTCCCGTTGAGAGATTTATGAGATTGCAGTAGACGAATTTTTCATCATTTGCATCGTCATCGTAATCGATGATTCCCTCGGAGCGCACCGAAAGGAGATTGTTACCGAGGTATGTGACGGCGGTCTCTGTGATCTCGTAGCTTACTGCCGTGCCCGCGGGGATCAACTCGCCTGCGTTGGGGAGTCTGTTCTGATACTCAACGCCCGCGATCTGCGAGAGGAGGGCGTTGATCTCCTCCTGCTTTGCCGTATCCTCGAGTCCCGTCAGCGCGGGATAGCGGAGGATGGCGGAGCATTTCTTGCCGCCGGTAGTGCCGAGATCGGTGATGGATTCGATCACGTCGAATTCATAGGTGACGATCACGGGGGGCGCGGTGGTCTCTTCTGCCGTGGTGTCGGGCGAGGTTGTTACGACGGGTACGGGTGTCGTGACTTCGTCGGTAATTTCCGGAGGAGATGTGATGAGCGGCGCGGCGGTCGTTATATCCTCGGGGATCACAGTGGTTTCGGGCTGCTCGGTTTCAAGCAGGACCGGAGCATCGGTGCCCGTACCGAGTGGCATCGTGCGGTATCCGTCCTCTCCCCAATCAACCTCAAAGCAAGCCGAGAGCAGAGAGACGGTCAAAAGAAGACAAATAAATAGAGTTAGTTTGTTTTTCATATTCATATTTCATATCCGAAAAGCGCGGCGACAAATTGCGCGCCGTCGCCCTCGAGAGGCTTGACGGGTACACCGAGCTCGCGCTCGAGGTCCGCGGGAGTAAGATTATCGAGGAAAAGATCGCCGTCGGCGCGGAGAGAATTCCGAGGAACGAAAAGCATCTCGCCGAGCTCCTTGCCGCGGCATCCCGCGATCATATCGCCGCCCGTGAGAAGTCCCGCGACCGTTACGGTTTCGCCAAAGAAGCTGTTGTCAATGCGGATGACGTTGACGCGGAGGCGACCGTGCTTTTCTTCACAAAGGCGGGCGACCTTTGAAATCGTATCAAACGCCGCGTGTCCCGTGACTACCGAAACAGCTCGGTCCGCCTCGCCCTTTTCGGCAAATTCGAGCTCACGCGTCGCATCTGCGGTAAATGAGGTCAACATTCCGACTCCGTCCTCAAGCTGGGAAAAGCCGCAGTAAAAATCCTCGTCGGGAAGCGGAACGCCGCCCTTGACGTAAAATTCATCGGCGCAGAGGAATACTCTCGTGCCGTATTTTTTCATACAGTAGTCGCCGTATTGGTCCACTTGCTTAATTACCGCGCGGCATTCCTCGGGGGAGAAAAGCTCGAGCTTCGGGAGATTGTCGCGGTATTTCGTAAGTCCCGCGGGAACGATCGAAACGCTGTCAAGCGCGGGGAGATATTCCATAAGATCGTGGAGAGTACGGTCGAGGTGTGCGCCGTCGTTGATGCCGCGGCAGAGAACTATCTGCGCGCAGATGGTGATCCCAGCATCGGCAAATCGGCGCAGGTAGGATAGCTTTTCGCCCGCGAAGCGGTTGGAGAGCATCTTGCAGCGAAGCTCGGGATCGGTCGTATGTACCGAAACGTTGATAGGTGAGATATGCATCTCTATGATGCGCTCGACCTCACGTTCGCTGATATTGGTAAGGGTGACGTAATTTCCGTGAAGGAATGAGAGACGCGAGTCGTCGTCCTTGAAGTAGCAGGACTCACGCATTCCGGGAGGGTTTTGATCGATAAAGCAGAAGATGCATTTGTTTTTGCATGATTGCTTTTCGTCCATCAGCGCGGTTGCAAATTCAAGACCGATATCAAGATCATTTTCTTCCTTGCGGAAGCGGTAATTCTTTGTTTTATCGCCGCGACGGACTGTCAGCTTTATCTTTTTTTCGCAAAGGTGGAATCGGTAGTCGAGAATATCGTAAATTTCTTTCGAGTTGATCGCAACGAGAACGTCACCGGCACAAATTCCGAGCTTATCGCATACCGAGCCCTTTTCAACAGAGCTGATCGTTACCATATTCTCACCGTCCTTTCATAAATAGTTATCATAATATTATATCATTAAATAGGGATTTTGTCAATCAATATATTTTGCAACGTACTCCTCGAGCGCAAGACCCGATTCGTGGATCAGAGACGCGTGATATTGACCGACGAAGCGCAGATGAACGGGCTCGAAGCTGTATCCCGTGATATTTTCCTTATCCTCGGGATAGCGGAAGATGAAGCCGAACTTGTACGCGTTTTCAACGAGCCACTTGTATTCCTCGGTCTCGGCGAATTTGAGACCCGAATAGCCGGGGAGGTAGAGGTCGAGTGCAAGACCCGTCTGGTGGTCTCCCGTGCCGGGATATGCCGAATAGGACATCGCCACGCGCTTTGCATCGTCCGCAGAGAGCGAGGTTTTGCCCTGGGATATGTACTTTTCCTCAAGATAAGTCTTTCCAAGGGTGGCGTAAGCCTCGTCGCTGAACCATTTGCCCTCGGTTTCGTAATGCGAGCGGTAATAGTAGCGCTCGTTGTAGACGTAAACGTCAAACTGATACTTTTGCTGCTCGTAGCTTCGGTAGGCGATCGAAACCTTCATATCGCGGAATCCGAGCGCGTGCATCTCAAGGAAAAGCGCCTCAAGCGAGAGGGAAGCATCCTCGCAGAGCACGGAGTCGTTGTCGTGCCTCGGGTTAGGAACTCCGACGAGATTTTCGGGGATGTAGGTCTCGTCCACGGGATGCGAGGGATTTACGAGAATCATATGCTTGTTGTAATCCTCGGGACACATATATTTGAGATAATGCGAGATATCTGCGGCAAATTCGTATTGCGGAGCATCGTCGGGAAGGGTGACGGGCTCCTCGGGCAGGGTGATATTTGAAATGCCGTTTATGACGTGATTGGTTTTGAGCAGGAAGCTTACCTCGGCGTATCCGTCGCCTTCTTCGGTGCGGGAAATGCTGATTTTGATAAAGGGCACTTCCGTTTCAGCGTCCTTGCCTTCGGTCACCGTGACGTCGATGCCGAGAAAATATTCGCTGATGAGCGAGAGCGGCACCCACAGATCGTCGCCGATGAGGATGTATTCTCTTTCCGCTGTGACCGCGTTACCGTTGATGAGCACGGTGCGCGCCGGCGGCGTGGCAAATCTTATCTGCTCACCGCAGGGAGCAGAGTATATGGTCACGGTCTTGTCGCCGCTTTGCGAAAGTCTGCAAAGCGAGGCGATCGTTTGAAAATTGACATAGTAGATTCCGTCGCGCACCAGCTCGCCGTAATCGAATTTATGACTTTTTCCGTCGATCGTCAGCGTGATCCGCTCCGGCAGGGGCTCGGGTTCTCCGTAGTTCAGCATTCGGATAAGGATGAACGCCGCGCTTGCGGCGCAGAGTATGAGTATCAGGCAGATAAAAACTGCAAAATATCCAACTGCATCCTTAAATATTCCCTTGTATTCTTTTCGGAACGCAGCAAGCCTTTCCTCGCGCGCCTGCGCGCGTTCTTCGCGGCGTTTTCTTTTTTCTGCCGCAGCTTTATCACGTGCAATACGCTCCTCTGCCGATTTCTTTCTCTTTTCGGCCTCTGCTTTGGCGCGAGCCTCGGCTTCAAGTTTTTTAGCTTCTTCCGCTTGTCTGCGACGTGCCTCCTCCGCCGCACGTCTTGCACGTTCCGCGTCATCGGGACGAGGCTGGGGACGAGGCTGGGGCTGAGGCTGGGGACGAGGTTGAGGACGGGGTTGAGGTTGAGGCTGAGGACGAGTTTGAGTTTGAGGACGTGGCTGCGCCTGTTGTTCTGCGGCGCGGCGGCGTTCCTCCTCGGCTTTTTTAAGCTGCTCTCTGCGGCGGTTGGCAAGAGCGATCAGCTCGGCGTTTCCGGGCATACCGTTGTTATTATTCATTTTTGCCTTCCTTTCCGCAGTGATTGCCTGGAGTTATTTTGTTTCTATCAAGAAGAAGTAGGGTGAGGTGGGGGAATTGACGATCTTGATCTTGGTCACGCAGAGCTTGAAGCGCGAGAGGGAGGAGAGGTATTCCTCTATCATCTTGCCCTCCGCGTCGCCCTCGGGATGTCCGGGGTAGACGGCAACGGTGAGTACACCATCCGAGTCGAGAAGAGAAATTGCCGTTTCGATGGCGGGCATCGTGGTCTCTCTCATAGTGGTGATCGACTTGTCACCGCCGGGGAGCCAACCGAGATTGAACATTCCGCCCTTTATTTTGCCGTCGATATATTTAGCGGCGTTGTGGTGAGAATCGCAGATGAGGGTGTAGTTTTCGGGACAATTTACCTCGGCAAGTCTTTTTCTTGTCGATTCGACCGCCGCGGGCTGAATGTCAAAGGCGTAGACCTTGCCCGACTCGCCGACGGTGCGGGCGAGAAATTCGGTATCGTAGCCGTTGCCCATAGTGAAATCGGCGCAGATATCGCCTTCTTTGACGTGTGTAAGTATAAACTGCTTGTGCAGTGAAAGCAGATCGATCATCTTGATTGTTACCTTTCGGGAATGTGTTTATTCTTATTTTTTCTTCGGCGGGCGGTGGATATCAGAATTCAGGAACGCCATCGCGCGCTCGACGGAATCCTTGGAATTGTACCAGGGCTCGTCGCCGTAGCGATAGTCGAATTTCTTGCAGAACCACGAAACGTCCTCGCGGAGCTGATCGAAGTAGGGAAGCACAACGTCGCTTGCCGCCTTTGCGAAGGCATAGTAATCCTTCTTATTCAGCTTTGCCTTGGCAACTCCGAGCATCATCTCCCAATGGGGAAGGCAGAACATCGGCTGTGCGGCGAATTTCTCGCGGAATTCGGGATCGGAGCTCCAGATGTAAACGAGGTTTTCAAGCAGATGTTTGAAGTATTCGTCGATCCGTCGGCAGACGTAGCAGTCCTCCTCAAGCTCGACGATGCGCGCTCTCGCACGCGTTCCGGGAACCATAAGCGGCAGATCGCCGACCTCCTTGCGAAGCTGATCGAGATGGCTTTCAAGAGTCAGCGCCATCGGCAGACGCGCGCGGTATTCGAACATCATCTTCATATGCGTGTCGCAAAAGCCGAGCTTGTTCGTCTTCTGTCTGATATCGGGCTCCATCATCGAAGCGCCGAGGATGAGCTCGAGCTCGTTTTCCTCAAGCATACGGTAGAGCGAGCAGACGGGACATCCGCAGGAAGCGTCGTTCCGCGAAGCATCAAAATGCTCGTTAATATGTATCGTATATATCTGGTGCATTTTAACCTCACTATTGACTATTCAATAAATTTAGTGTATAATTATAGATAATAACATTATAGCAGAAATTTTATTATATTTCAAGTGTATTGACAAAAAATGAGGGGAATTTACAAATATGAACAATAAATTTTACACCGAGTTCGGCATAAACGATGCCGCAGTTCCTTTCGCGAAAATCAGCGGAGTAGAATTTTTCAGCACGGAAGCCGTCTTTGATTGCGGTCAGGCGTTCAGATTTTTGCCCGTCGAGGGCACGGCGCACGAGTGCGAATACGGCGGAGTCGCATTTGGAAAATACGTCAGCGTTGCGCAGGACGGCGATACGCTGACTCTCTACGGCACGACGGAGGATGATCTTGAAAAGATATGGATACCCTACCTCGGACTTGATTTTGATATAAATACAGCAAGAAGCGATATCCTTTCCCGATCGGATAACCCCGCACTCCGCGAGGCGGTGGAGTACGGCAAGGGAATTCGTATACTCCGTCAGGAAAAGTGGGAGACGCTCTGCTCGTTTATTATTTCGCAGAATAATAACATCCCGCGAATCAGAGGACTTATCGGTACGATCTCAAAAGCACTCGGTAATCCTATCGAAACTCCGCTCGGCGAGATGTATTCCTTCCCGACTCCCGAAGCAATAGTGGATGCCGGAGTCGATGCCTTGCGCGAAATGAAATTCGGTTTCCGCGCACCCTACATATACGATGCCGCGACAAAAGTCGCGTCGGGCGAGATCAATCTTAATGCAGTCGCATCTGCCGAGACGACCGCAGAAGCCGCCGAAATGCTGATGAAGATCAAGGGAGTAGGACCTAAAGTTGCCGCCTGCACACTCCTTTTCGGCTTCGACCGCACCGATGCGTTCCCCGTCGACGTATGGGTCAAGCGCGTTATCGAAAAATATTTTCCCGCGCCATTTGACGCCGCCTCCCTCGGCGCGTATGCGGGACTTGCTCAGCAATATCTTTTCTATTACGAGCGATATCTCGGAGGGCAGAAATAATTTAGAACATATTGCAATTGCTCCCAAAAAGTAGTATAATTTAAAAAACAAATCAAAAACGGAGATTGAAATGAAAAAGCATATTCTTGTGATCTTCTTTGACCAGCTTCGTTACGACGCTATCGGAGCCAACGGAAATCCGTACATTATGACTCCCGCACTTGACTCTATTGCCGCCGAGTCACAGCGCTTCACCCGCTGTATGACTCCCTCACCCGTCTGCGTTCCCGCCCGCCTTTCCATGATGGCGGGTCAGTATCCCGCAAGAACGGGTAACTCGAATAATAACCCCGAGCTTGGATATAATGGCAAGGGATTTTATTCGACCATAACCGAATCGGGCTACGACAGCTGTAATGTCGGCAAGATGCATTACGTCTGGGATAAGCTCGGAAATCTCGGCTTCAAGCGCCGACACGTTCAGGAACCCTGTGCAAAGGACGAGTATCACGATTTTATCCGCAGTTCACCCTATAATAACGTATTCGACCTCGACGGACATCGAAGCGAGATGTATTACGTTCCTCAGGTAAGCCAGCTTCCGCAGGAATATCACCCGACGAACTGGGTCGGCGAGCGCACGCTCGACTTCCTTGAGGGATGCGATCCGAACGAGGATAACATCTTTATGTTCACCTCGATCTTCCATCCGCACCCTCCGTTCTCTCCTCCCTCGCCCTGGAACAAGATCTACCGCGACTATGAGGGCATCGAGCCCGTTCGCCCGAAGAATCCCGATCCTCTCACCTTTGAGAAGATCCTTTACGACCGCTTCAGAATGGATCGCCTCGGCATCTCCGAGATCGACCTTATGCGCCTGCGCAATTTCTATTATGCTTGCGTTTCCTTTGCGGATTATCAGGTATCCCGCATTATCGCAAAGCTCAAGGAAAAGGGAATGTACGATGATACTCTCATCGTCGTTACATCCGACCACGGTGAAATGCTCGGCGATTACCGTGTAGTCGGCAAGAGAACGATGTTCAACGGTGCGTGCCGTATTCCCATGCTCGTCCGCGTTCCCGGAATGGAGCCCTCGGTGCGCAACGATCCCTGCTCGCTCGTCGACCTCGCTCCCACCATCCTTTCTTGGGCGGGCATTGACTACGATCCCGCGGAATTTGACGGCGTCGATCTGCTCAAGGAACAGCACACCGAGGTCTATTCGCAGTACGATTCGGGCGAAAAGGGCGTATATATGGTATGCGACGAGTGCGACAAGCTCATTTATAACGCCAAGGAAGAGATGTACTACTACCTCAAGGATCACGACGAGACGGTCAATAAGTACAAGGCTTGTCAGGATGACGAAAAGGTTCTCGCGCTCAAGGAAAAGCTCGATGCGTACGTCGCATCCGACAGAGGCAATGCATCCCCAAAGGCGGTGCAGGTTGCCGATCAGCCCTTCGGCGCGGGATGCAAGGATAACCGCCACACCATAATGCAGGAATTTGACCGTGTGCCTGATGAGTACAAGCTAAAGCTCGGATCGGGAGGCCCCGCCAAGACGAGAGCGAAATATCTCAAGGCGCAGGAAAATAAGAAAAAACAATAAATCGGAGAATAAAGGAGAATAAAAATGAACGAACTTCTTGAAAGACTTGATAATATTGCCAAGGAAAACGGCATTAATACATACCGCATGACCGTTTCGACTGCTGACGGCTTCGAAACCTTGAAAAGACTCCCCGCCAACCCCTGCCAGAACTGCTATTCGATCGCAAAGTTTTTCTGTGTGACCGCTATCGGTATGCTTTTTGACGAGGGCAAGCTGACTCCCGCCACCACTGTCGCCGAGGTTTTTGCCGACGAGCTTGCCGCTTACGGCATCCCCGCAGAAAAGTGGGCGAATATCACGCTTGACAACATAATGCGCCACGAGATCGGCTTCGGCCGAGGCTTCCTCGATATCGACACCGAGGATATCACCAAGTACCCCACCGACGATTTTCTCTTTATGGTGCTCGACCGCGAGCTCGTTTACGCTCCCGGCGAGATGCGCGTTTATTCCGACGCGGCATACTATCTCATCTCTCGTGTCGTGACCAAGATCTCGGGCGAACGCCTTGACGATTTCCTTATGGATAGACTTTTCTCGAAGATCGATTGCCGCGAGGTCGCGTGGTCGAAGTGTCCGCGCAAGTACCCCGTCGGTGCGACGGGACTCTATATCCGCAGCGACGATGTGGTCAAGCTCGGACGCATCTACCTTGACGGCGGAGTCTGGAAGGGCGAGAGAATCGTTTCCGAGGAGTGGATCAAGATCGTCCTCGAGCGCGGCTACGAGCTTCGCAAGATGGGTCGCGGATTCTCGAAGGGCGGTATGAGAGGTCAGATACTCTACGTTAACTTTGATGAGAATATCGCCGTTGCTTGGCATTCCTTCGATCCCGAGGGCAAGCGTAAGGCAATGTTGGATATACTCTGATGTCGTTTGAAACTATCAAAAAGGGCAGTCTTGAATACCTGACTGCCCTTGGAATAAAACCGCCTCACGCATTCACCACTCGCCTCGGCGGTGTCAGCGAAGGCGTTTTCGCCTCTCTCAATATCGCGATGCACCGAGGCGACTATGCGGAAAACGTGGAAAAGAATTTCGAAATCCTTGCTAATGCATTGGGTTTTGACCCGAAGAACCTTGTTTTGACGAGACAGACGCATTCGGATATTGTCCGCGTTGTTACGAAAAACGATGCCGTCGGCATTGACCACCGTAATTATCCCGAATGTGACGCGCTGATAACAAACGATGCGGGCTGCGCTCTCGTCGTTTTTACCGCGGATTGCACACCGATCCTCTTGTGGGACGGCGTAACCGGCGCAGTCGGAGCCGTCCACGCGGGATGGCGCGGTACTGCCACCGATATTGCGGGAAAGACCGTCCGCAAGATGGTATCCGAATTCGGGTGTCGCCCCGAAAATATTCGTGCCTCGATTGGACCGAATATTGGAGCTTGCTGTTTTGAAACCGACCGCGACGTACCCGATACGATAATAGAAACTTTCGGTCAAGAAGCCGAGTTGTTTATCCGCAAAACAGGAGCGAAGTACCACGTTGATCTGAAAGCTGTCAACGCCTACGCTCTGCGCCGCGCGGGAGTTGAAAATATCGAAATATCCGAGGATTGCACGATGTGCGCGCCCGACCGATTCTGGTCGCACCGCATCACAGGCGCGGCACGCGGTTCACAGGGCGCGGTGATCCTTTGCAAAGGAGCAGAAAAATGAGCAGAATCGAAGAGATGATACTCGACCGTAATTTTTCATATCTGAGGCCGTATTTTTACAATAACAAGTGGGCTCTGCGCTGTGAGCTCGGAATCGGTGATAAAGAGAAATTCGAAACGAGCGCAAAAAGGCGTGCAACGGAAATATACGGTATTCTTTTCCCGAACGGAGCCGATGCGGTTATTTTCAATTATTGGATAAGCGATCATTCCGAAGTTGCGGAAGGTTATATTGACGCTTTTGATGACGATAATGTGTCAAAGTGGCTGAATTGGTTCATCGAATGCGAGACGGAACAGCTTCGCTTTTTGTTTGAGTATCAGACGAAATACCGTCACACAGTTTTGAAATCGCTTGAGACCTATGATGACGACGATATGCCGATAAGAAATCGCATTGTTTGCTATTCGGACGGAAAAGAATTTGACGCCGACGATATTATCGACCGTCAGATCGGAGAAAAATTCGATCACGAAATCAGCTTTGTTTCCTTTGAAAACGAGTGCATCCTTTCAATCTACGATTCCCGCGGATGCGATATAGTTTTCGCAACCCAGGAGAAGATGAAGGAATTTTATCATACCCTCGAACCCTATTTCCTCGATTACGACCGCGCCGAAATGGAGCGAAGATATAAGGAGAATGAAAATGTATAATAAAGTTTCCGAATGGATAGACGGAGTTTTGTCCGTCAATGTTCCCGATGAAGCGGTTGCATTCTGCTTTAACCTGTACGAAAATGATGAATATTGGTGGAGTATGGATTTGGTCGGTGCCGGCAGATTCGATCCCGACGATCAGGACTGGGCTTGCGATGAGGTAACGGACTTTAATTCGAGAGAATCATTATTTACTTTCCAAGCCGAGTACGAGTGGGATGAAGCGCTGCAAATGATGACGGATTTATTGAAAAAATACCTGAATGAAGGCAAATATGCCGACTTGCTGAAATCAAGAGAAGGCGTCGGAGTCGGATTTGTCGATGGGGATATTGAAATTATTTTTGAAAAGTGAGGAAAATCATAATGAATAAAATCATAACCTATGAAACCATCCGCAGCTTTGCCTACGTAAACGATGCGGTTTGCAAAAAGCCCATCCGCGGCGTTGTTGTATATTTCTGCGGACTTAACAACAAGGATATGTTCGACGAGGACACCAACGAGGGCGTTTATTACGGTGAGGAGGGCGTGCTCTACGTTCATCCCTACAACAATCCCTGGTCGTGGATGAACGCACAGGCGATTGCCTATACCGATGAAATCCTCGACGTTCTTTTTGAAAAATACAACCTTCCCGAATCTACTCCCGTTGTTTCGATGGGACAGAGCATGGGCGGTCTTGCCTCGCTCGTTTATACAAGATACGCGAAGCGCACTCCCGTCGGATGCATCGCAAACTGCCCCGTTTGCGACCTCGTTTATCACTTCACCGAGCGTCCCGATCTGCCCAGAACGATATACAGCGCGCTCTGGAACGAGGAGGGGGATATCGGCGAGGTAATGAAGAAGTATTCCCCCGTTCATCTTGCTCCCGAAATGCCCGATGCGAAATACTATATTTTCCATTGTGATAAGGATAAGTCGGTCAATCTCAAGCTTCATTCCGGCAAGTTCGTTGAAGCAATGAAGGCGTGCGGCAAGGACGTTGAAATGGAGATCATTGAAGACCGCGGACATTGCAAGCTGACCTTCGCGGCGAACGATAAGAGACTCCGTCTCGCGCTTGACTATATCGGCGGTGCAAAATGATTCCGAACGTTTGTCAATACGAAAAGCGCGAGATAGTTGACCTTCTTCTGCGCGAGGAATATGGTTATCTTCCCGAATCACCGATATCTGTTCGCGCCGAGCTTGTAGAGCGAGATAAGAGATTCTGCGCAGGTAAGGCGGATCTTGAAATATACAAGCTGATCTGCGAGTGCTCTTTCGGCGAATTTTCGTTCCCCGTAAGAGTTGCCATACCAAAATCGGGAAGACCCGTGCCCGCGTTCGTTCACATCAATTTCCGTCCCGATGTTCCCGACAAATATCAGCCGACCGAGGAGATCATCGACGCGGGCTACGCTGTGCTCTCGTTCTTTTATAAAGAAGTTACCTCGGATGACGGCGATTTCACGAGCGGTCTCGCGGGACTTGTGTATCCCGACGGCAAGCGGGGTCCCGACGACTGCGGTAAGATCGGACTCTGGGCGTGGGCGGCAATGCGAGTGCTCGACTTCGCACTCACTCTCGGTGCGATCGACCCGAAGCGTATCAGCGTAACAGGTCACTCACGCCTTGGAAAGACCGCTCTTCTTGCGGGAATGCTCGACGAGAACTTCTATTGCGCATTCTCGAACGATTCGGGATGCTCGGGCGCGTCGATTGCAAGGGACAATGATGGCGAGACCGTCAAAAAGATCGTCGACCGCTTCCCCTTTTGGTTCTGCGAGAACTATTATAAATATTCGGATAACGAGGACACAATGCCCTTCGATCAGCATTTTCTGATCGCGGCGAATCATCCGCACCGCGTATACGTTGCAAGTGCCGAGGACGACGCTTGGGCGTGCCCGAAAAACGAATTCCTTTCGTGCACCCTTGCGAGTGATTTCTACAAAAAGCACGGCGGCAAAGGTTTCCCCGCAGACGCTATGCCCGAATGCGGCAAGCCGATCACGGGCGGCGATATCGGATATCACATCCGAAAGGGACTCCACTACCAGAGCCGAGAGGACTGGAAATACTATATCGAATTTCTTGAAAGTTGAGGAATATATCAATGAAATATGTTTTTGATCACGATTTTCACATTCATTCGCAGCTCTCGTCATGCTCGCGCGACCCCGAGCAGAACAATGAGCGTATTCTGAAATATGCCGAGGACGAGGGGCTTCACACCATCGTTCTTGCCGACCATTTCTGGGACGAGAACGTTCCCGGCGCATCTAAGTGGTATTCCACGCAGAACTATCCCCATATCTGTCAGGCAAAGCCTCTGCCGCAGAGCGATAAGGTAAAGTTCCTTTTCGGCTGCGAGACCGAAATGGATAAAAATATGACCGTCGGCTGCTCACGCGAGAGAATGGAGGAGCTTGATTTCATCGTAATTCCCACCACTCATTTCCACATGGAAAAATTTACGATCGCAGAGGAGCATCTCGCAACACCGCAGACTCGTGCGCAGTTTTGGGTCGATAAGCTCGATGCGCTCCTTTCGATGGATCTGCCGTTTTATAAGATTGGCATCGCGCATCCGGTCTGTCCGCTTATCTGGAAGGGCGACCGCGCAAAGTATCTCCAGACCCTTGATTCAATTGCCGAGGCGGATATGCACCGCATTTTCGCAAAGGCGGCACGTCTCGGAGTAGGTATCGAGATCAATATGTCGTATCCGGACGAGGAGCGCGACACGGTTCTCCGCCCGTTTAGAATTGCCAAGGAGGAGGGCTGTAAATTCTATCTCGGAAGCGACGCTCACCACCCCGCAGGACTTGATAACGCACGCAAGAAATTTGAGCGTGCCATAGATGATCTGGAGCTGACCGAAGAGGATAAGTTTATACTGAAATAAATCATAATTAAAAGGACTGAATCCGATATGGAATCAGTCCTTTTTGGTATTTACCTCTTTGCGTAATAGTAGTTATTCTCCACTTTGATTTCCTTGTCGCTATATTTGGGAATTGATTCGAGAAAACGCCCCAGCTCGTCGGTAAGATCATATTCTTCGGGCGAGAGGGAAGAGGTGGTTGTGATAGTTTTTGTGCCGAAAAGGGAGGTTACCTTTATCTTTGCGGGATAGTATTTTTCATAACCGCCGCGGTTTGTGTATACCCATCTGTATTCGCCGGGGATGAATTCTATCTGCTTGATGTTTTCCCAAGGTAGAATATGAGCGTCAAGCACAAGTCCGTATGATGTCAGATGTCCGTAGCGGGTGATATTTCGTTCTTCATATTTTTTGTATTCCGCAACGAGTTTGTTGTGTTCTTCGTCAGTCAGGTCAGAGAGAAGGCGTGCCTGAAAGAGCGCCTCTTTTGTCGATGACCACATTATCAAGAGCGGTATTGCGACAGTTATAGGTATTGATATGATGCCGATCCACCACTTGCCCGCAAAGAAAATAAGACAGTGCAAAAGCATCAAGGGAAATATGAGTGCGCCAATAATAAACGAGGCTTTGAAACGCTTCATTAGTTGCTTGCCAAACGGCGAGTATTTTATTCTTTCAAAATTGATCTTCATTTTTTCTCCTGCTTATTTGGCAAAATAATATTCGTTATCTATCTCAATACTGTGCTCGGTATATTTTGGAATGCTTTCGATAAAGATTGCGATCTCGTCCGAGAGATCATAGGCTTCGTTATAGAGATACTGTGAAATTATAAGCTCTTTTTCAATATTGGCGTATACGGTAATTTGGGGATGATAGTAGATTCGAACGAGCCACTCGTTTCTTCTATTAACAAGCCTGTATTCACCTGGAGAAAACCTGATCTTGCTAATGGCATTCCAAGGTAATATGCCATCGTCGAGCACTATACCGTATGAGGTAAGATAACCGCAGAAGGCGGTGTTTTTCTCTCCGTATTTTTTGTACTCCGCAATAAGTTTTTCATGCTCGCTGTCGGTCATATCCGAAAGCAACCGTGCTTGCGGCAGAGAGTCTTTGACGGTCAGATATGCGACAAGGATGGGGACTGCCACCGCAATCGGAAGCATAATCCAACCAAACACCGTAGAAATTGCAAAGAATATCATGCAAAGTAAAATCACGAGCGGAACTGTCAGAATCCCATAGATAACGGAAAATTTGAATACGTGCGATATCCCTTTGCCGAGCGGCGAATATTTAATTCTTTCAAAATTGATCTTCATTTTAATGCTCCTAATCAAGTGATTGTATTATATCATAAAATGAATTAAATGTCAATGGGTTGTGGAAAAAATTGTTTAAATATTGAAAACTTATCTCAAATATGATATAATTAAACCGATAAAGCAACGACTATGGAGGTTACTCATGGCAAATAAAAAGCAAATGGTCTTCATAATGACCGACACACAGCGTTGGGATATGGTGAACTGCTACCGTGAAACGGGGCTTTCGACTCCTTGCCTTGACGCTCTCGCGGCGGACGGCGTTCGATTTGAGCGCGCGTACACCACTCAGCCCGTCTGCGGTCCTGCCCGTGCGGGACTTTTCACGGGTACTTATCCCTCGTGGAACGGCTCTTGGGCAAACGGAATGGCTCTTGGCGACAACGTGAAAACCATCGGTCAGCGCCTTTCGGATAACGGCGTGAAATGCGCATATATCGGCAAGTGGCATCTCGACGGCTCCGATTATTTCGGCAACGGCTTCTGCCCCGAGGGGTGGGATGAGGAGTATTGGTACGATATGCGCACCTACCTTTATGAGCTTACCGAAGACGATCGTGTCAAGTCGCGCTCGCGAAAGACGATGAATTTTGAAGATATTCCCGATGATTTCACCTACGGCTATCGCGTAATGAAGCGCGCCATCGACTTTATGGAAAAGCACAAGGATGAGGATTACTTCCTCGTCGTTTCCTTCGACGAGCCGCACGGCCCCCATCTTTGCCCCGAGCCTTATGCAAGTATGTATAAGAATTACGAATTCCCGAAGAATCCCGCAGTCTGGGATACGCTTGATGGCAAACCCGAGCATCAGAAGGTCTGGGCGGCAGCGCGCGGCAACGCGGAGAAGGATCGCGACGAGGTGAAGATCAAGTCTCCCTACTTCTTCGGATGTAATTCTTACGCCGACCACCTTATCGGTGAGGTCGTCAAGTGCGTCCCCGACAGCGCGATGATAATGTATACCTCCGACCACGGCGATCTTCTGCAGTCGCATTGCCTTTTTGCAAAGGGTCCGGCGGCTTATGATGACGTTGCGCGCATACCCTTCATCGTCCGCCACCCCGAGGGCGAGCGCGGCGCGGTCTACTCAAAGCACCCCGTGTCGCATATCAGCGTATGCCCAACCGTTATGGAGTTCTTCGGTCTGCCGATCCCGAAGGTGTTGCAAGGCGAGAGCATTCTCTCCGCTTGCATCGACACCAACGCCGAAGCGCCCGAGCTTGCCTTTATTGAGTTCACCCGCTTCGAGCAGGATCACGATAACTACGGCGGCTTCCAGCCGATGCGCGCCGTCACCGACGGCAGATACAAGCTTGCGATCAATCTGCTTTCGGGCGATGAATTCTACGATCTTGAAAAGGATCCCTACGAGCTTACCAATCTGATCGACTCGGAGGAATACGCCGCCGAGCGCGACCGCCTGCACGATGCCATCCTCGACAGAATGTGCCTTCAGCGCGATCCATTCCGCGGATACTATTGGGATAACCGCCCTTGGAGGCACGATGCCGATGCACCGAGCTGGAAATACCGCGGATATACCCGTCAGCGCGAAAACGAGGAATACGAGCCCCGTCAGCTTGACTACGCAAACGGACTTACGATGAATCATCCACAAAGACACAAGACCGGCGACGAGCCCGGAAAATTCAAGTCCCTCGCGCACCTGATCGAGTACCTCAAGCATTACGATGACTGATAAATATACGATGCTGACTCATTTAACATAAATAAAATTTGATCTAACCCGAAGTTGCGCGTTCTCCTTTCACCGCTTCCGCGGTCCCCCTTCCTCCCGGAGGAAGGCTTAGGGGTTACTGCAAATTCCTTCGGAAATTCAGACGAATACCATTCAAACTTAATCCATAAAAAGCAAATAGGAATATTTTATTGAAAAAGTTTGCACAAGCTCTGTTATGAGCGCAAATTAATACCAATAAAATATTCCTTTTGTTATGCAAAATTATAAATGCGAGTAACGAACGGCGCAGAAACAATAGAGTTTGCACAAACCAAGCCTCCCTCCGGGAGGGAGGGGGACCACGGAAGTGGTGGAAGGAGCCCGCGCAACTTCAGTTTAGTGCAAATTTCACCAAGTGAATATCGAGTGATGGACTATGAACTTCATTCGGTAAAATTTATCTTAATGAGTCAGCTCCTATTGCTTTTTAATCGTAGAAAAATTCGTATTCTGGCAGAGCCTTCCATTCCTCGGTCTGCATCAGGAAATCTCGGATGGCAGTGCAAGTTTCGATGTATTTTTTGCACTTGCCGATATAAGCAATGCGCGATGCCGCCATATCGTCCACCCTTACTGTTTTCGTTCTGCCTCCCGCGCGGACGGTGACAGTCAGCGCGGAGGAGGGGGTGCACATCGTATGCCGATCGGGATCGTATTCCTCGGGAAAGTCCTCGATATCAAGATCGCGGAGCAGACCGTAAAAATACTCAAGCGTTTTATCCGAGAGGTGCAGATAGGTTACGTAGTCCTCGGGATGCGTCGCGTCCGTGGTCTTGACGAGCTTGCCTGTGCGGCTGTCATACGAGCTTGTGCCGTACGTGCCCCAGACCAGCGAGAAGGAGAAATCCTCGGGACACTCCTTCGGCAAGATCTTTTCCCCACACCCCGAGAGGCAAGGGAGGAGCATTAAAAAAGCTAAAATTAAAGCAAATTTTTTCATATCAATCAACCTACAGCATCAAATTCCGTGCATCCGTTGATCATCGAATCGGGGACGACTACTATTATATACCAACCCGCGAGATCTGTTGTTACAAGTTCGGGATGATTCAACTTTTCCACGTTGACCGTAAACTGCTCGCCGTTGCAGAATATTCTCTCGACACCGTAGCGGTAGGTTCCGCTGTTTGCGCTGACGTAAACCACCATCAGGCTGTACGCTTTGAGGTAGGCTTCATCCTCAAACACTTCGATAGCATCGTTAAAGGACTTGATCTCGTCAAAACCGTATTCGAAAGCAAGGTCGTTTTCAAACGTGCTTCTGAAGGCTTCAACGTCGGCAAGGGTATCAAGTCGGTAGATCGGCAGATGCTTTTGGGAGCTTTGCGCCATTTTTTTCGTGTTGAGTGCTCGCGTGTATATTTCGCTTTCATCCGACCATCCGGCATATGCGACATTTATAATAAATGCATCCTCTGGCTCGGTGTACGCCGCTTCAAAGCCGCCGTCGAGCCAACCCATATTCATAAGCGAATTGATGACCGTCTGCGGAATATCTCCCGCATCACCGCTTTTGTGGCGGAGCACCGCGTAAACGCCCGTGCGGCCGGGATATGATTCAGCAACCGCGCCGTGGAGTACTGTGATTCTGTCGCCGTTTTCAAAGCCCTTGAAAAGATCGCGGTTGGTTTTATTCGACATCTGAATCGGCGAATTGCCGACGATTATCATTGCTGCGCCGTCCTTGGCTTCAAGATAATATCCACTCGACGAGCCGTGCCTCAGCGCGAGGGGGAGCAGAGCTATCAGCGCGACGATCACCGCTCCCGCCATCACGGCGGGGATGATCCATTTGATCTTTTTCATCATTCGAACACCTTAAAGAACTCAAACTGATCGCGTGCCATAACGTAGAAATATCCGTCCGCAAGTGCCGCGCGGGCAAATGCGATATCGATATAGCCGTCAAAGAGCACGTTTTCGATCTCGACAAGCTCGTAGCCGTTGTAGGCGAGCAGGATATATCTGAACTTCAGATTGCCCGTGGTCTGATCACTCACCGCAAGTCCGACGAGACCGTTTTCGCGGTCGATGAAGTAGGATTTATAATCCTCGGAGAAGCCGAAGCCGGGCTTTTCATAAGCGCAAAGCGACTCGACCTTGTTTCCGTTCTCTGCATATACCTCGATCTTGAGAGTCGAGCGGTTGTCGCCGTAGCCGATGCCGAGGAGAGTGTTCTCGCCGAAGTTGACGAGCGAGGAGGAATATCCCTCAATAACGCCGGTGTCGGTGTAGGTGATGTTGCTCATATCCGAAAGGTCGAAGAAGTAAACGGGGTCGGTGAATGTGATGACCTCGGCGGTGCAAACGTAAGCCTTTGCTCCGTCGAAGCGGACAGATTCAACGCTCTCGCCGTCGGGAGCAAAGCCGCTGACCTCGGCGACGACCTCAAAAGACTCAAGGTCGATGCAGTAGAGCGCGGCGTTGGAGGCAGTATTCTGAATCATCATTACGTTGCTTAGATCAAGCGAGCCGCCGACCTCCTTGAGCTCACCCTCGGAGTAATAAACGCTGTTCGAGCCAAGGGTCGTGACTACTCGCAGAATTCCGCCGTATTCGTCAAGGCTGTACTGATTCTTTACAGTTCCCTCGACCGAAACACTGCCGAGGTTTTTAAATCCTTCTTCTCCGTAGCCGAGCGCGAGAATCTCGGTCATTCGCGGGTATTTTGCCCAATGAATGCCGTCTTCTTCGCCGCTTGCAAGCTTCTTGGAGTTGTAAGATTTAGTGAGGAACACCTTATCCGCGGAAACATAGACCTCCGTGGAGTAGCCGAGACACGCCGCAGCACCCTCAAACTCAAAGCTCTCGCCGTCGAGCTGTGTGACGACCGTGTAAAGCTTCGAGGTGATCTCCTCGGGGAAGATAATATCCTCTGCGGCGATCGGCTCGAAGCCGTCGCCCGTGTTGATCTGCGGAACAAATCCGCTGAGCTCGGAATAATCAAGGCTGTTTGCATTGAATTTGCTGATAAGCAGGATCTTGCCGCCGACAAATCGCGCGGTAATGAAGCTGCCCGTGATCTCAAAGCGAGCCTTTTCCTTGATATTCGCGGGATCCGAAACGTCAAGCGAGATAACGCTGACCGCGGAAAGAGATTCCTTTTTGGTTATTGTATCGTAGCTTATAACGTCGCTGTTGTTGCTGATAAAGGTCAAAGTCTTGCCGTCCTCCGAGAGGAAAAGCTGACCGGACCGGGTCATAGCAAATTTTGCATCGCCCTTCGAGGTGAGCTGATATTTCGAAACGAGGCGGCTGTCTTCACCCGCAACAGAGTAGACACGGATGACCATTTCGGTGTAGTCGAGGTAGAAAATGTGTGTCTTGGTGCGCTTGAAGAGGTCAGCCTCGATAACGCCCGCGACTTGATTGTCAGTCGTTTCGACATAGTTCTTATCGCCGTCGGATGAACTTGCCGCTTCTTGGATGGGGAAATAATCATCCGCGTTGAGGGTTGGTGCACCGCTGTAATAATAATCTCCGTCAGCTGATTCAGATTTGGTCATAAACGCACCGAAAACGTTATCAAGAACGTCCTCAACGTACTTTTCGTAATTGTTGTCGGGAGTGCGGACGTTTTTGCCGTTGTACTTATAAAAGGCGTACATCAGGTCGAGATACTCACTGTCCGCATAAGCATTCAGCTCCTTCGGAAGATTGTTTCTGTCAAGCTGACCGCCAAGCTCTGCCTTTTGGTAAGGCACAAAGAGCCAAAGGCTGACCGAAGTCACAACAAGCGAGATGCAAGCCGCGATTATTGCAAATTTGCGCCAGAAGACGCCGTGCGTTACCTTCGCCTTCGGTGCGGCTTCAGCAACGTATTTTTCATCAGCGAGACCTATGAGCTTCGCCATTTCGATTTTTTTCATATTATTATCCCCTCTTTCTCAAGATGCTCCTTGAATTGCAGGCGTGTCCTGTGGAGCGTTGTTTTGACGTTCGACTCGGTCATTCCCGATTCATACGCCACGCGCGCTATCGGCATCATATACCAATAACGGCGCATAAATACCAGTCTCGTCTGTTCGGAAAGCGATGCAAGGAATGAATCGATCGCACCGCGCAACATAAGCTCGTCGGTCACCGAAAGCCCCTCGGTATCGGGCAGACAGTCGGCAAGCTCGTCAAGCACCGCCTCGGTCGCAAGATTTTCGCGTTCTTTACGCCGCGCGGCATATCTGTCGAGCGCAAGATTCCGCGCGATCTTGGCAAGAAACGCGCCGAGGCGCAGCGGACGTGCGGGCGGAATGGCATTCCAAGCGCGCAGATAGGTGTCGTTTACGACCTCCTCTGAGTCCTCCTTTGAGCCGAGGACCGAGTAAGCGACCGTGTGACAGTATCTGCCGTATTTCTTTTCGGTTTCGTCGAGAGCCTTCTCCGAGCGCTCAAAGAAAAGCTCTATGATCTTTCTGTCTTCCATTTTAATCACCTCTGCAGTAGGTCTTCACCCATATAGACGGTCAAAGAGGGGAAAAGGTTACACCTTTTGGGGGATTTTTTATAATTATACCATATTTTTTTCGGTTTGAAAAGAATTTTCATTGAAAACAATCTTTTTTCGTGGTATAATAAAAGAAAAAATGGGAAAATTAATATGAAAAAGAGAATAATCGCCACCTGTCTGATATTTATTCTTCTGCTTCCGCTTACATCCTGCGGAGCTTTGGCAGAGGATGGAATCACCCTTATGATCGCAAACGATCTTCATTATATTTCCCCGAGCCTGCTCGGCGACGGAGAATTTTTCAGAAATCCGCAGAGCCGCGCGGACGGCAAGCTCGTGCATTACTCCCCCGAGATAACGGACGCCTTTATTGCCGAGGTCATCGAAAAGAAGCCGCAAGCGCTCATCCTCGCGGGTGATCTCACCCTCAACGGCGGAAAGCTCAGCCACTCAGAGCTTTCCGCAAAGCTGATGCAGATCAAGGATGCGGGGATAGATCTTCTCATCATACCCGGCAATCACGATTTCGACAAGACAGCTGTCGATTATTCGGGCGAAGAACTGAAAGCCGCCGAAGCGGCAACCGCGGCGGATTTTTACGAAATGTACGATCCGCTCCTGCCCGAAACGCTCAGCCGCGAGACGGGTACGTTTAATTATATTTACGAGGCGAGCGAAGATCTGTGGGTGCTGATGCTTGACAGCAATACATACGCCGAGTGCTACGTTCCCGACAGCACCTTCGCGTGGATCGAGGAAAATCTCAAAAAAGCAAAGGATGCGGACATCGACGTCATAGCGGTCTCGCATCAGAACGTATACGCTCACAGCGATATGCTTTCCTTCGGATATCAGCTTTATAACGGCTCAAATCTTCTCGCACTTTATGAAAAATACGGCGTGAAATGCAATTTCAGCGCCCACGTTCATATCCAGAGCATCACGGGCAAAAAGCTCCCCGAGATCGTGACCTCGTCACTCATCGTGACGGGCTTGCATTACGGCGAGATTGTGTCAAGTCGCGGCAAAATAACCTATACCGCGCAGTCGCTCGTTATAGATGAAGCCATCGAGGGATTATCCTCCTACGGCGAATACGCGACCTACTATTTTGAAAAAATAGCCAAGGATCAGGCTCGCAAAGCGCTTGCTGAATCAGGCTTGACATCGGATGAGATCGAGCTGATGGCAAGGACCTACGCCGAGATCAATTCCGCATATTTCGAAGGCAGAAAGATCCGAGAAAAGGACTACGCCCGCGGAATCGAACTCTGGAGGACTCAGGGCGATGCGTTTATTTCGAAATATATAGAGTCGATGCTTGGTGCGGTGGATCGGGAGCAGAGCATAAGGATCAAATAAAAATTTACCGACGGGAGCAAAATCCCGTCGGTTTTTTACATATACCGATTGGCTTTAAGAATTATTTTCATCAACGGTGATGGGGCGATTTTTTCCGAAATTAAAGATAATCACGAAGATATTTGTATATTTAATAAAAATATATAAAAATATATAGATTTTTTAGCTAAAATATGCATTTGATTGGGCGTAAGGTATTGACGAAAATCTAAAAAAGTGATATAATTATCTTAATATGTATAAAATAATGGAATAAAATGACTAACTATTCCCAAAATCGTGTCTTGATGGCTTACGGACTTTTTTGCAGTCGCTATCCGTAAATTGAGGCGACGGCTCGTAGCAGTATGTATGAGCTTTAAATTCAGGTACGCCGAAGAAATATGCGTGCCGACCGAAGCTCCGTCTGATGCTTAAGACAAACACTAAAATCCGCGATGTGGAGGAAACAGCAATGTCCAATTTGATTGTAAATATGTTTGGTGAATTTATTATCCGAGCAGAAGATCGAAGTGTATCCGGTGACGACAACCGTGCCAAAAAACTTTGGCTTTTGTTGGCGTACCTTATTTATAACCGTCACCGTGTGGTCAAGCAAAGCGAATTGATCGATATTCTTTGGAGCGAGTATGAAAGGGGTGCCAACCCCTCCGGCGCGCTCAAAACGCTGCTTTACCGTGTTCGCTCGCTTCTTGACGGCTTGTGGGACGGCGCGGGAAAGCAATTGATCGTTTGTCAGTCGTCGGGTTATATGTGGAATTCGAATTATTCCGTAGATCTTGACTACGAGGAATTTAACGTTCTCAACGAAAAGATTGCGAGCAGCGATGAGTTTATCTTAGAGGATGCAATGAAGCTCTTGAGATTGCACAATGGCGAGTTTTTGCAGGAGCTTTCCTCCGAGATGTGGGTTATGCCTATAGCTACTTATTACCACAACGCATACATATACACTCTTTTGCGCACTCTCCCCGTGCTTTGGGAAAACCGTCAGTATGAGGATATCATCGAGCTGTGTCAAAAAACTGTAGTTTCCGAGCCGTATCACGAGGATATTTATTGCTACTATATGCGTGCCTACATTGCTATGGATAAGCAAAAGGAGGCTATTGATATTTATCAGGGCCTCAGCGACAAGCTCCTTTCAGAGCTTGGAGTTATTCCCTCCGAGGAAACGCGCTCGATTTATTATGAGGCGCTGAAGTCCATCAATGACCACACTCTGACGATAGAGATGCTTCACGATCAGCTTCAGGAAAAGAATGCTTATCCCGGTGCTCTTATTTGTGATTATGACTTTTTCCGCGTTTTGTATTATTCAATGGTGCGCTCGGTAATGCGTTACAGCATGGCAGTGCATCTGGGACTTATTACGATATCGGGAAAGAATGATACTGAATTGACCGTTCAAAAGAGAGAGAAGATCATGGAAAACCTCGGTACTGCGATACGCAATTCCGTGAGACGAAGTGATGCCGGCGCAAGATGCAGCGCTACTCAGTATATTATAATGCTTCCTCGTGCTAACTATGAGGACAGTTGTATGGTATGTGAGCGTATCATTAAAGCATATTACAACGGCTTTTCAAGGCTTGACGCAAGCCTCCGCTACGAGGTATTTCCGATACTTTTGGAGGATAGGGAGAACTTTAATGGAGAAAATAAATAAATATATACCTAAATATCCGTTTTTGGCGGAATGCTGTCATTCAGCCGCAAACGATCTGACGTTGGTGGGCGATCACTGTGCTCTTGCCGAGCTTTTGGGATATTCCGCCGGGGATCTGGCGGGAAAAAGCCTTTCGGATCTGTTGGCAGAACCGAAGGAGAATGCGCTTTCTCTGATTTATCAGCAAATCAAATCGCAAGGCGAGGTAGAAGCGTTGCTGTCTCTCGTGAAAAAAGACGGCTCCGCGATCAGCGTGCTTGAACGCGGTAACGTGGTCAAGGTTGACGGTGAGCCATTGGTGTGCGGAGTATTCGTTGTGGCGAAGGAAACACATCTCTCGCTGATTCAAAATCAGGCTGAGCTGAGCCGCTGCCGCGACGAGCTGCGTCAAAAGGAATATATGATGAACTCTTATAGAGAGCGTTCGGAGAAGGATTCCCTGACTCAGTTGTTCAATACGAGAACGACCCGCTTCCTTTGCGAGGAATATCTGAGCAAAACCGAAAATCCCTGCGCTATGATAATGATCGACGTTGACGATTTCAAGCGAATCAACGATCGCTACGGTCATACTCTCGGAGACTACGTGCTCACCCGTGCTACCGCTACAATCAAGCGCCTTTTCAGAGCCAACGATATTGTTGGACGTATCGGCGGTGATGAATTCCTCGTTTTGATGAAGGATATCTCTGATCCCAACATCGTGGAGCTGCGATGCTCTCAGATCATTTCTGCTTTCAATGAAATTCAATGTGAGGATATGGAAAATGAGATTGTGGGCTGTTCGGTGGGAGCTGTACTGTCCTATCCTCAAAATAACACTTACGATCTGTTGTTCTGCAATGCCGATAAATTGATGTATCGCTGCAAAAGATCGGGAGGAAACAATTACATTATATTAAAGATGGAATAAGTGCGTTTCGCGCACAAATTATTTGTAAAAGGACGTCTGGCTATGTATAAAGATTTCAACGAAAAACGTTTTGCTTTATCGTTAAGCCAATTGAATATTTTAAATCTGGAGCGAAAGTTCCCGGGAACGCCGATCAATAACATCAGCACGACCATCCGTATTACGGGCAGGTTGGATTTCCCCACGCTTCAAAAGAGTATCGGTCTCGTTCTGGAGAACGATGCTTCCTTGAGAACACGGCTCGTAGAGGAAAACGGCGAGGTTATGCAATATCACGCCCGCTACGAAAAGGAGACCTTCCCGGTTTATGATTTTACAAACACCAGCAAAGACGGTGTTGAAAACTGGGAAAAAGCCGTAACGGGTGAGCTCATTCCTTTGTTCGGCGGTCCGCTTTATCATTTTGAGCTTTTCAGGGATACTGAAAACAGCGGCGGCGTGCTTGTCAAGCTGCATCATATCATCGCGGACGGCTGGACGCAGATCATGCTCTGCAACAAGATCGGTCGCACCTATATGGAGCTGCTCGACGGACATCCCTGCGATCTTTCCCACGCGCCTGATTATGAATTGCATGTGCAGGAGGAGCAGGATTATCTTGCCTCCAAGGCGTACTCAAAGGACGAACGCTATTGGAAAGATATTGCATCCTGCATTGAAGAGCCTTCCGTGTTGAAATCGGTGAACAGCGCGGCTGTCAGCCCCGTCGGAAGGCGCAAGAGCTATGAGCTTCCCCAGATACTGAACCACGCGATCTATACTTATTGTATGGAAAAGCGTGTTGCTCCCTTTGCCGTTATCTATATGGCGCTTGCTATATACTTCAAGCGAAACGGCGGAACTGATAGATTTACTATCGGCGTACCGATCTTTAACAGAACGAATTTCCAGTTCAAGCAAAGCTCGGGTATGTTTGTTACCACTCTGCCGTTTTATAACGAGATCAACGACGAGTGGACTCTCAACGAATTCAATGACGTTTTGGCAGAGCGTTGGTACGAGATGCTTCGCCATCAGCGTTTCCCCTTTTCACAGATCTGCAATTTTGCGCCCAATAACGGAAGATTGTTCAATATCGCCCTGTCATATCAGGATTGCAAGATATTTGAAAGCCACGACGTTTCCGTTGAGATCAGCGGCCGTTGGCATTACTGCGGATATCAGGCTGAGCAGTTGACGATCCATCTCACCAATCTGAAGAGTCACCGTCAATATGCTATTGATTACGATTATCTCACTCAGTTTTTTGCTCAAGAGGAGATAGATATTCTCCATCACAATATCTGTCACATTTTATCCGAGGCGCTCAGCGAGCCCGATAGACCTATGTATCGGTTGAACGTGCTGTCTTTGGAGGAAAAAGAAGAAATTCTCTATAAATTCAACCGGACCGATAAGTATCTTGAAGAGAGATCGGTATACGATGCTCTGACCTTCAATAACAGAAGATATCTCAACCGTGTTGCGCTTATACATAACGGCGAACGTATGACCTACGGCTCCTTGTTCAGATCGGGCACACAGTATGCATCCGCCCTTTTGTCTGCGGGAAACGGTAAGGACAAGCTCGCCGCCATTCTGCTCCCGCGCAGATTTGATCTGTTTGCAGCTCTCGTAGGAAGCCTTGAGGCGGGATACGGATATATGTTGCTCTCTGAAAGTCTGCCCACGGAGCGAATCAAGATCATTCTTTCCAAGAGCAAAGCTGACGTTCTTATCACGGATGAAAAGGGCAAGCTGCGCTTTTCCGATCTCGATATCCCCGTGATATCTAGCAGCTCGGTCGATCATTGGGATAACTATGCCCTGAAGCGGGAGCGCACCGCTGAGGCTGACGAATTGCCCGGAGACAGACTTGCTTACGTCGTATACACGTCGGGAAGCACCGGCGAGCCCAAGGGTGTTGAGATCACCCACAGAAACCTGCTTAACCTCGCGCAGGAAATGGAAGCCGTATACGGTCAGGGTGCGGTTTTATCGGTATGTAACGTGGGATTTGATGCGTTTATGCTCGAAAGTATCGTTGCTCTTCTTAACGGAAAGACCATAGTTCTGCCCTCCGAAAGCGATCTTGATGACCCCGAGCGTCTTGCATCGCTGATGAACGGCTATGCGGTGGGATTCTTTTCTATCACTCCTTCCCGACTTTCCGCGCTTTTACAAAGCGCAGAATTCCGCAAGGTGATGTGGAGAATGGAAAGCATCGTCTGCGGAGGTGAGCATTTCCCTCCCGAGCTTCTTAAAAAGCTTAAGGCGTATACCAACGCCAAGATATACAATCAATACGGTCCCTCTGAAACGACGGTGGCTGTCAGCATGAAGGAGCTTTCACGCACTGACAGGATCACGGTCGGTTCCCCTATGGGCAACTGTAAGCTATACGTCCTTGACCGATGGATGAATCCTCTTCCCATCGGAGGAAGCGGACGTCTTTTCGTTGGCGGCAAGTGCGTCGGTCGCGGTTACCGCAATCTTCCCGAGCTTACGGAAAAAGTATTTTGCGATAATCCGTTTGTAAGCGACGATCGCCTTTACGATACCGGAGACCTGGCTTATTGGACCTCCGACGGAGAGGTTGTTCTTACCGGTCGCGCAGACCGACAGGTCAAGCTTCACGGATTACGAATCGAGCTGCAGGAGATATCCGCGTGTCTTGAATCGTATGCAGGAGTCTCTATGGCTCATGCAAAGATATGTCAGATCAACTCTAATTCTGTTATAGGTGCATATTATACGTCCCCTCAGCCGATCAATGAGGCGGACCTCCTTTCGCATGCCGCTACTTATCTGCCGCAGTATATGATCCCTGCGTTTATTATGAGGGTATCCAAGATTTCGACCAACGCCAACGGCAAGGTTGATGACGGCGATCTTCCTCTGCCCGTTCAGGCAGAGGCTCCGAGCGGCACTCTGACCTCTACCGCAGAGACCGTTCTTGATATTTTCAAGAGCGTGCTTGGCAGCAACACTATCAACGCTTACAGCGATTATTTCCTCAGTGGAGGTAATTCCCTGAACGCGCTGGCGTGTCTTATAGAAATCGAAGAACGGCTGGGCAAGAAGATCCGCGTTGCAGATCTTTACGCTTACCGTTCTGCCGCGCGTCTCGCGCAAATAATCGACGGAGTTTCTGAAGAACCCGTCAAGCCTGCCTCTCCCGAGCTGAAAAAGGCATTCCTGCTTGAAGAATATCCCTTGACCTCTATCCAGCAGGGCATCTACGTTCAGTCTGTTCTCGATCCCACCGGACTTTCCTATAATATGCCCGGTATGTTTATTCTCGAGGAAGAGCCCGACGTAGAAAGACTTAACGGTGCGTTCCTCAAGATGATCCACGACGATCCTATCTTTAGAACCGCCTTTGTTCAAGGATCGAATGGAATTCGTGCGAAAATTCGCGATTCTGTGGAATTTTCCGTTGAGAATATTTGTGCTGACAGCGCGGAGGATGCCATCAAGGCTTTCGTAAAGCCCTTCGATCTTACCAAAGCTCCGCTCCTTCGCGTCGCGCTGTGGAAATCCGCAGAAGGACAGCATTATCTCTTTATGGATAGCCATCACATTATCGGTGACGGTATCAGCACCTCTGTCATACTTCAGCGTCTGAGCCGCGCATACGCAGGAGAGGATCTCCATACCGGATGGAGCTTCTACGACTACGTTCACACCGCAGAAGAGCAAAAAAAGGATAATACCGCAGAGCTTGAATACTGGAGAACACAGCTTCAGGATCTTCCCGCTCCGCTGACTCTGCCCTCGGATTTCCCGCGCTCTCAGAAATTTGACTATAAGGGCAAGGATTTTGAGTTTTCTCTCTCTCAGGCTGACAGTATAGAGATGACAAGATTTTGCCGCGAGCAGGGCTATTCGGAATTTGCCCTGTGTCTGGCGGCATACGCTCTCTTGCTTTCCTCTCTCAGCGGCAGTCGTGATATTATTATCGGAACGCCCGTTGCGGGACGCAACCATGCGCAAAGCAACGAGATTTGCGGTCCCTTTATCAACACCCTCCCTGTTCGCTTGAAGTGCCCCTCCGACATTACCGTCAATCAGTGGCTTGAGCATGTTCAGGAGCAGATAGTTGGTATGCTGGATCATCAGCAGATCGGTCTTGAGGATATTATTTCCGCTCTCGATCTTCCTCGCGGGGAAATGAATGCGCTCTATCGCGTAATGCTTACTCAAAGTCCTGTGGACGAGAGCCGTTTCACGCTTGGCGATAAGTCAATGACCTTCAAGGGAATTTCCACGGGAACGGTTAAGATGGATATGGTAGTCGAGCTTGCTCAAAAGACTACGGGATATGCTCTTCGTTTTTCCTACGCATCGTCTCTCTTCGAGGCGGAAACCGTTGCTTTTTACGGAAGATGTATGGAAAAGGCAATAAAGGAATTGATGCAAAATCCGGAGCGTCCCTTGAGTGCCGTTTCTCTGCTTTCGCTCAGCGATAGAGAAAGGTACGTTGATATCCCCAATTACCGCGTTACACCCTTTATCAACAGACCGATTCATCATATATTAAAAAGCAGAGCGTTCTCTACTCCCGATGATACCGCTATCATTTACCATAATGAACGTATCACCTTTAATCAGCTTGAAAAACGTGCTGCGGCAATAGCACAATTCCTTGAGGACAAGGGTGTGGAGCCCGGCGCGTGCGTGGGTCTTTGTCTGAAGAGAACACCTGATATGATCGCCGCAATGTACGGTATCCTGAAGGCGGGATGCGCGTATATGTTTATGCTTGATAGCTTCCCCGCGGCAAGAATGCAATATATGCTTCAAATTTCCTCCGCCTCCATCTTATTGTTTGATGAGATCCCGTCTGTCGTTTCGGAGGATCTCGCGCCTTGCCAGGCGTTCAAGCTTCCCGATGGAGTGAAGGACGGATATATTGATCGCCCCATAAATGACGATGGCTTGACAAACATCCTTTTCACCTCCGGTTCAACCGGACAGCCTAAGGGAGTTATGCTTCGTCACCGCTCCGTATCCAATCTGTTTTCACAGATGAGAACGTTGCTTGAACCCATCGAAGGCAACGTTCTTTGCTCGACCAATTCGGTATTCGATTGCTTTATCGTAGAAACGATCATTGCGCTTGCGTTGGGCAGAACCGTAGTGCTTGCAGATGAGGAAGAAATGATGCTTCCCTGGAAGCTGGCGCAATTGATCGAAACACACAAAACGGGCGTTTTTGAGATGACACCCACAAGACTTCAGATGTGTCTTGGAAACGAGGCGTTTTGTGCTGCCGCCAAGTACATTAATATCGTACTTTTGGGCGGAGAAGTGGTTACCACCACTCTCAGGGATAAGTTCTATCAGTACAGCAACGGTAAGCTGATGAATATGTACGGCCCCACCGAGGCGTGCGTGTTCACCACTATGGAATATTTAGAGCCCGACGGTCACATTACCATTGGCAGCCCACTCCAGAATACTCGCGCGTACGTGCTGGATGAAAATCTTCGCCCCGTATTGCCCACCGCTCAGGGTGAGATGTATATAGCGGGCGAATGTATATCGGCGGGCTACGTCGGCCGCCCGGATATTACCGCAGCTTCCTTTGTTGAGGACGTATATTTCCCCGGTCAAAGAATGTACCGCAGCGGCGATCTGGTTCGTATGCGCCTCGACGGACGCTTTGATTATATCGGACGCAAGGATCAGCAGGTGAAGCTGAACGGTCAGCGAGTCGAGCTCGGTGAGATCACACACGCTATCGAAAAGACCGGACTTGTAAAACAAGCCGCAACGGTAGCCATTGGAACGGACGGTACCTCTACCCAACTTCACGCTTTCTTCGTTCCCGAGCAGGAAGAAACGGATTGCAACGCGATCCGCTCGGCAATAAGCACTCAGCTTCCCCCCTATATGATACCGTCTGCCTGGACCAAGCTGCAGGAAATGCCTTTGACTGCAACGAACAAGGTCGATATGCAAACGCTCAAAAAAATAGCGGCGGGACAGGCTGACCCCGACTTTGCGGTACCCAAAGTGGAGGAACGTACTGTCGAAACAGCTGAGGAAGCGGTCGCTCACGAGTCTGTTTCCCCCGTTACTCGTCCCGATGCGGCGTACGTGCTTTCGGCTTGGAATAAAGTTCTCAGTACACCCGCAACGGATGCACAAGAGTCCTTCTTCAAGCAGGGCGGCACCTCTATGGCTGCCTTGAGCGTACTTAGCCACTACTACAACGACGGCTTTGAGCTGTCATTGTCCGAGTTTTATGAAAATCCCACCGCCAATGATCAGGCGAAGATGCTTTGTTCCAAATATGACGTTGCTCCGCAGAAAGCTACCGTATTGATCACCGGTGCCACCGGTTATTTCGGAATACATCTGCTGAACGAGTTGATCACGCAGGAAAAAGCAAACGTAATTTGCCTTGTTCGCGATCCGAGTGCTTCACGCCTGGAGCAGTATCTTGAGTGGTACTTCGGCAAGGAGGCGGCGGCTCGGATGATAGCCTCCGTCAGCATCGTTAAGGGTGATATTACCGCACCGATGCTTGGACTTTCGGAGGAAGAGTACGCCACTTTGGCGGCTTCGGTCAGCGAGATCTACCATTGCGCGGCAAACGTAAGCCATTATTCCGCTGATCACGAATCGTATCTGAAAACGAACGTTACCGGAACGCAAAACGTGATCGCTTTGGCAAAATGCGCCGATGCATCTCTGTATCATATTTCCACCTGCAGTGTCAGCGGGGATATGATGAAGGACGGAAGCAAAAATCGCGTATTTACCGAGGATGACTATGATATAGGTCAGATCTGGGAAGACAATATTTACGTCAAGAGCAAATTCCTTGCCGAGGGACTTGTTTTTGATGCGATCAAAAACGGACTTCGCGCCAAGATCTTCAGACTCGGAAGATTGGTGGGAAGAGCTTCTGACGGTCAGTTCCAGATCAATCCCGAGACAAATGCCTTCTATCTGACTCTTAAGGGCTTGATTCAAATGGGCGTGCTACCCGAAAAAGAAGCGGCAACGCTTATTGAGGTAACGCCCGTTGACGTCAGTGCCAAGGAAGTGCTTCTGCTCAAAAACGCGGAACGCACGGTATTCCACATTATGAATCCCGATCCTCCCACTTTGAAGGATCTGATCAGAGCGATCGTTCCCGATTTTCAAATTGTGGATGACGTCCGTTTCAACGCCGTCTTCAGAGAAAGACTCATATCCTTGGATATGGAGCTGTTGCCGATCGTTATGCACAATTGGCAAATGCTGACCGCCGAGGATAGCATGATCACCGTAACGAATCTTATCACTACTGACGAACTGTCAAAAATGAACTTCGTTATGCCGGACGTCAAGCCCGAGGTTCTTCTCAAAAATTTCTTCATTAAATAAAATAATTGTATTCAATCCTGTAACAATGTCCGCTTACGGCTTAAAGGAGGATAACAGATGGTATCACAAACTTCTGTAATAATCTTTACTGTTGCGTTAATTATTTTAGTTGCCTTCTTTATATGGAGCAAGTTTACGCGCAAAAAAAGACAATTGTTGAACAACCTGTACTTGATGCTGGCGGTTGCATATGCCACCTGGATAATCCCGCTCATCATCATGCACTTCGTTTCAATGGATAACCGGCAGCTGCTGTATATTCTTGACTGTGCAATGCAACCCGGCGGCGCATTGTGCGCACCGCTCTATCTTTCTATTGCGCTGACCTTCATATCGGGGCAAGAGAAGCTGCCGCGATGGCTCAAGATGTCCTTCTTCTTCCCCGTGGCTACAATCTTTGTTTCCTGGACTAATCCTCTGCATCACCTATACTATAAGACCTTCTCGGTTGTAAAAAGCGAGATCGTTTTTGGTCCGTATATATTTGTAAGCGGACTTTGTAACTATATCTTCCTGATCGTTGCAATAGTTTATATGATCCGTTTTGCGGTGATGAACAAATCCAATCTTTATTGGAAGCAGTGCTTGCTGTTCATCCTCAGCGGTTTGTGTCCTTTGATAATAAATATGTATGCGACCTTCAGCGGACAAGATGTGCCTATCACCGCAACTCCCTTGAGCTTTATGGTCACCCTTATCCTCAACGGTATTGCAGTAACTCAGCTGCATATGCTTGATATCACGCCGATAGCTACTCAGCATATTTTGAATGCGATATCGGATAGTTATATAGTGCTCAGCGAGGAGGGATTAGTGCTCAAATACAACCAGAACTTTGATCAGCTGTTTGCCAAGGAGTACGGAATCGTAGAAAGCCAGCTTTTGTCTGACTGCTTCAAGCCCGATGACGCAACGCACAAGACCCCCATTTATAATATGATCGCGGCGGTAAATTCGAGCCGTGAAGCCAATACGCGCATCTCTTACGAGCAAGCCGTCACCCAGACACAGGACGATAAGACGGTCAAGAAATATTTCGTTGTTGAGGTTTCTCCCTTGGAGCTGAACGGTCAGGTTTCAGGATTTGCCGTGCTCTTCAAGGATATCACCAGCCTTCGCGAAAGCATGCAGAGATTGCAGGAGAGCCAGGAGAGAATGATGGAGCAGGAGCGTTTCGCTTTCTTAGGTCAGATGATAGGCGGTCTTGCACACAACCTGAAAACTCCTATTATGAGTATTGCGGGAAGCATTTCCGAAGCGGAAGTGTTGGTAGATGAATGTGTCTCCAGCATGTCGGATGAAGACGTTACCGATGAGGATTATCTCGAAATTTACGGCGAGATGCGTGAATGGTTCACGCGAGCCAGGGAAGCGACCGTGTATATGTCGGATATTATTACCGCTATCAAGGATCAAGCGAGACAGATCAGTGCTGATGAAAATATAAGCTTTACTATGAGTGAGGTTCTCAGGAGATGTACACTCCTTATGAGGCACGAGCTTATGAACAGCGGATGTAAGTTAACTCACGTGTACGACAATACCGAAGAAATCTCGCTGCAAGGTGACGTAAACAATCTGGTTCAGGTTATCGGAAACCTTCTCAGCAACGCAATCTATGCGCAAAAGCAAATCGCTGCAGGTGAGATCGAGCTGGAGATCAACCACGATGATAAGCAGCTTTATATTAAGGTCAAGGACCGCGGCCCCGGCATCAGCGAAAAGGTTGCCAGCCAGCTCTTCAAAAATATGATAACCACCAAGGGTAGTATGGGTTCGGGACTTGGTCTCTTCATATCCAACACAGTTATCCGAGGAAAATTCAAGGGCTCGATGTGGGGCGAAAACCGCGAGGGCGGAGGAAGCATTTTCGGTATTGCAATTCCGCTTGAAATCGTACAAATTCGTAAAAACCCCTAAATTAATAATGATGGCTCTGAAGGATGATTTTCAGAAAGCCGTTTAGTTACTTCTATTTCACTTTTTCACAAGCCGCATGGCAGATGTATTACGGCTAATATAGAAAGGAATAGTCATAAAATGAGAAAAAATAAGCTTGCAACACCCGATAAGATCTCTTTACTTACCGTAGATGACGATCAGATTATTACTTTTACCATAAAGAGTTATTTCGAAAGATCCGGCCGCTATGCCGTTGATATTGAGAATAATCCCGAAAAAGCAATAGAACGCATTCGCGATGGAAATTATGACATTCTTTTGCTTGACTATCTTATGCCGTCTATGTGTGGTGATAAAGTCGTAGAGGAGATCAGAAAATTCAACCCCGAGATCTTCATCATATTTTTGACAGGACACAAGGATATGGTCCCCCCCGTACAAACTATACGTCAGCTTGATATTCAGGGATATTTTGAAAAGGGACCGAGGTTTGACGAGCTGGAGCTCCTGGTGGAGTCTTGCGTTAAATCGATCAAACAGCTTCGAATGATCCGCAAGTATCAGGACGAGATTATGAACGCGTATATGCAGACCATCGAAACTCTGCGTAACGTAGTAGAAACACGTGACCATGAAACGCGCGGTCACTCAGAGCGAGTTTCCCTCCTTGCCGCATCAATTGCGCAGGAAATGGGACTGCCCGAGAAGGAGATCGAGCAGATCAGACTTGCGGGATTGTTCCACGATATCGGAAAGATCGGCGTACCTGACGCAATTCTGCTTAAAGATGGTCCGCTTTCACAAAACGAGTATGAGGAGATCAAGCGTCATCCCGCTGATGGCGAAAAGATCCTCAGCACTTGCTCGTCGTTTGACGCTATTTTGCCGATCATTCGTCACCATCACGAGCGCGTGGACGGACGCGGTTATCCCGACGGTCTTTCGGGTGATCAGATCTGCCTCGGTGCAAAGATTACCTCTGTAGCGGATGCGTTTGATGCAATGGTATCAAACCGCACCTATCGCCGAGGACTTAGCTTTGATATTGCTATGGAGAGAGTAGTTCAAGGAGTCAACAGTCAGTTCGACGAGCAGGCGGTAGCCGGACTTCACAAGCTGATCGACAGCCTCGGAAGAGAAGAGTTTGAAAGAAAATTTTGTTCACACGTTAATACTGTAGAATAAGCGAGAGTAGGCTATGAAAAAATATCCATTAAATCCGGTTGAATATTATCATCGCTTCAAGGATATGCTTGAAGCTTTGCCAACCGATCGTGAAGAGGAGCTCGCGATCTCCTGGTTTACCCGAAAAGGCGAAGAGCAGGGGGTTACCCTCGCGAAGCTGAGGGAGGACGTGCGCAATCTGCAGGCTGCCCTCATTCATCGCGACCTTGCGAAAAAACGTATTGCTATTTTGGGCGAAAACAGCTACGAATGGCTTTTGGTTTATTTTGCAACGACATACTGCGGTGCCGTTGCGGTTTGCGTCGACATTGAGCAGTCGGATGACACGATTCTTCAGATGCTCGATATGTCAGACGTCAGCGCTATCTTTTTCACAAGCACCGTAGAGGAGCTGTGCTCCGGCATCGCGGATAGAAACGTACAGTTGTTTTCTCTGAACAGCAAGGGCGGAGACTTCCCGAACGTTCATGACCTGATCGAACAAGGCGGAAATCTTCGCGATAACGGTGAAAACATATCGATCGAGGTAAGCCCGGACCAAACCGCGGCAATCGTTTTTACCTCGGGAACCACCAGCTACGCAAAGCCGGTTATGCTTTCCCACGAAGCGATCTTGACCAACGCCTCCGATGCTCTTGCCAACGTGGCAATCGGAAAGGTAGCCTTCACGTCGCTTCCATTTTACCATACATACGGATTGACCTGCTCGGTTCTGTCGATGCTGATCGGAAAGGCGCATTTGTATATCAACGGAAATCTGAAGACAGTAATGCGCGATATTCAGCTTGCCAATCCCCATACTATGCTTACCGTGCCCCTTATGCTGGAAACTATTCATAATAAGCTTTGGATGTCCGCAGAGGAGACCGGAAAGACTCAAAGCCTCAAGAAGCTGTTAAAGCTCAAGGAAATTCAACAAAAATTCGGTATATGTACCACCGGAAAGAAAGTGGATGAAATTCGTGAAAAGTGCTTTGGCACAATTCGCCTGATCATTTGCGGAGGTGCTCATATGAACCCCGATATTATGCGCGAATTTTCATATTTGGGTGTAACAGTCCTCCAGGGATACGGAATCACCGAATGTGCGCCTCTTGTAAGCGTAAACAGGAACAAAGCGAATAACTACGATTCGGTAGGACTTGTAACCTCAAATTGCGAGGTAAAGATCGAGGATGGTGAGATCCTCGTGCGCGGCAAAAATATAATGCAGGGCTACTATAAATTCCCCGATCTGACGGAAGAAGCCTTCCGCGACGGTTGGTTCGTCACCGGAGATATGGGATACTTTGACAAGGACGGTTTCCTGCATATAAACGGACGAAAGAAAAATCTGATCGTTTTTAAAAACGGTAAAAAGCTTTCTCCTGAAAAGCTTGAGGAAAAGATCAGAGAGCTTCCTTTGGTTAAAGAGGTTGTCGTTTACGGTGCCGCAAGCGGCATATCAACAGACGACGTTCAAGTTGCCGCAAGCATATATCCCAACAAGGACGAATGCGGAGATTTGTCTGCCTATGAGATATTGGAGCATCTGCAAAACGGCATTAACACTATAAATAAAGATCTGCCGCTGTATCAACAGATTCAGATGGTCAATATCCGCGAGCAGGAATTTTCAAAAACAGCGCTTCAAAAAGTAAAAAGGCATTTGATATAGTTTAAAGGAATTATATATATGGAAGAAAAGCTTTTCAAATTTATAGAGGATGCAATATATAAGATAACCGGTCAAAAAGGCTTGGTTTACGATACCGACTTTGTAAAGGATCTCGGACTCACTTCTTTTGACGTAATGAACATCGTTTGCGTGTTTGAGGATCATTTTGACGTCGAGATCCCCAGCAGAGACGTATGGAAGCTGCGCCGCGTGAAGGACGTTATCGATTATATGATCTTAAAAGGGCTCACAGATGTATGAGCACACCCGCGACTAAAAAAGCCGTACTTTATATTTTCAACGCCGATTCCTCATATAGCACAGAAGATCGTATAAAAGAAGCCACGCTCGCATTTCTTTGCGCGGATCCTTCAAAAAAAACGAGTCCTTCTTTGTGTGCTGATACAATGCTACAGATACGCAAAACCTCATTGGGAAAGCCGTATCTTCCCTATATGCCGGAAATATATGTATCAGCCAGCCACAGCGGAGATTATTTGTTATGCGCTGTAGCTGATACGGAAATCGGCGTTGATATTCAACGGCACGAAACACTCAAAAATGAAACAGAAGAGGAAACCAATGCTCGGTTAGGAAAAATGTCCCAACGCTTTTTTCATCCCGAGGAAGCTGAGTTCATTATAAAAGAACCTTGGAACCGCTTTTTCAAGGTGTGGACAGCCAAGGAAAGCTACGTTAAGTACACGGGAGAGGGAATCAATGATAATTTCAGGATTTTCTCTGTTCTCCCGAAGGATCCTTGTGCTTTTTCGGCTGAGGACTCCCCGAATGCATTCGTGGAGTGGTGTGCATCGGACGTTTGGTTTCGTCAAATCAAAATTGATCAACAGTACACAATGTGTGTGTGTACCAAAGAGCTTGTGAATATTGATATTTGCAGATTGTGATGATATAGCTTCGATCCTACGGTCGCACCGTGCAATTTTGAGCAAAATGCGAATTTTGTTGAATGCTATCACATACCAATGAACAAACTCACATTATGCTGATATTGCAGAGCAATATTAATCGTTATCCAAAGGAGTTTAGCCTCTCGTGAAAAAGAACATATTACAGTTATGTTTAGTCCTGCTGCTCGGTGTTCTGATATTGGTGACTTCGGTCTTAATGATACTGAAGCGTGGATCAGATACTGCGTCAAAGGTGCCGGATCCTTCTTACGGCGAATCGACGACAGAAGAGAAGTACAACAGCACGCTCATCATATCTCCCGAGACTACAGAGATCCCCGTCACAGACCCGATAACTACTACCGATGCAGCTCCCGATACTACCGCTACTCCTGAAACTACCGTAACGTCCACACCCGTTACCACCGCGGAATCCGAGCCGATTACCATTCCGGTCACCGAACCGATTACTACTCCGGTTACCGAACCGATTACCACTCCGGTTACCGAACCGATTACCACTCCGGTTACCGAACCGATTACCACTCCGGTTACCGAACCGATTACTACTCCGGTTACCGAACCGATTACTACTCCGGTTACCGAGCCGATTACTACTCCGGTTACCGAGCCGATTACTACTCCGGTTACCGAACCGATTACTACTCCGGTTACAACGCCGTCCACTGACGATCGCGTAAATCAGGAGGGAAGCGCGCTCGAGGAGATTTTGAAGCCTGCGCAGATCACCTTACTGCGTCCGACGGCTTCCGGAATTCTTGTAAAGTCAAACTCCTCCGCGATCATTGATTATTCGCATACTGACGATGGCTATATAATGGTCAAATTCACCGGAACCACCTCAGCCCGCCTGAAGGCTCAGGTCACCGGGCCGACGACTACTTATACATATAATATTCCCGCGCAGGAATGGGTTGTGTTCCCTCTTTCGGATGGAAACGGCGATTACAGATTGAAAATTCTGAAGAACGTAATAGATACCCGCTATTCAACAGTTCTTTCTTTAAGCTTTTCCGTAAGTCTCAAGGATGAATTCGCTCCGTTTTTGCGCCCGAATCAATACGTTAATTACGAAAACGCTATAAATTCTATGAATAAGGCCGCAGAATTGGTCAGCGGCAAAAAAACTCTGCTTGAAAAAGTGGAGGCGATCTATTCATACGTCATCAAAAACATCTCCTATGACTACGATAAAGCGGCAACGGTCGAAAGCGATTATCTGCCCGTTCTCGATGAAGTTTTGGCTTCGAAGAAGGGTATCTGCTTCGATTATGCCTCTTTGATGACGGGTATGCTTCGCTCGCAAAATATCGCCTGTAAGCTCGTTGTCGGCTACGCTGACGGGGCTTATCACGCGTGGATTAACGTCTGGTCGCCCGATGAAGGCTGGATCAACGGATCGATTTTCTTTGACGGTGTAGATTGGAAGCTGATGGATCCCACCTTCGCCGCGGGCGGAAGTGAGCCCTCGGGCGTTCAGTATACGTCAAAATATATTTATTGATCAAAGACAGGAAACAGTACCTATGCAATGGAATGAACTTCCCTATCTTACCTATTCGGATTTATTCAGGCAATTTGCTTTATTGATGAAATCCGGCATCAGTCTGAACGAGACGATGCATATACTCGCATCTGAAGAACAGGATCCGGTAAGCAAAGCCGTTCTTTGTCAAATGGCTTCGCTGATGGATGAAGGTCAATCCTTCACCGAGGCATTGGAGGCGGCAAATTGCTTCCCTTCGCACGCGGTCGGATTGATCAGAGTCGCAGAGCACGTTGGTCGCACAGAGGAAACGCTTAATTCGCTGGCTGACTATTATGAAACGCAGCACCGTATCAGCAAAAGCTTAAAAAACGCGCTGATTTTGCCGTCGATGCTTATTTTGATGATGCTCGCCGTTATTGTAATCCTCATCAGCTACGTACTGCCCGTTTTCGATGACGTCTATAAGTCGCTCGGAGGCAGTCTTACGGGAATTTCAGGCGCATTATTATCCCTTGGCAATATGCTTAATATCGCTATGCCCGTAATCGGAATCATCGTCGGCCTTGCGCTTGTGATTGGCGCGGTTATCGCTCTGATCCCGTCAACGGGGAGAGCCGTCAAACAGCTGTTTGAGCGTATCCGAGGTGACCGAGGTATCAACAAAAAGCTCAATAATGCCCGATTTGCCCAAGCGTTATCTATGGTGTTGGCAAGTGGCTATCCCATCGAAGAAGGAATAGAGCTCGCAAAAAAGCTGTTTGGCAACGAATCTCACGTTATGGGCAGATGCGATAAGTGCTCCGCCTTGATGGACAATGGAAGCAGCTTGGTCGAGGCTCTTTGTAAGTCTGAAATTCTATCGGCTTCGTCCGCGCAAATGCTTTCAATCGGACTTCGCACGGGAAACGCCGATGAGGTTATGCAGCAAATAACGTCGAGAATGTGGAATGAAGCGGAAGAGGAGCTGGAAGCGCGGGTTTCAAAGGTCGAAATGACCTTGGTTTTGACCGCTTCCTTGATAGTAGGAGCGATATTATTGGCTGTTATGCTTCCTCTGATCAACATTATGAACGCAATAGGATGACTTATGTTAAAAAAGCATTTTAGTAAGTTGTATCACTTTATTTGGGTATTGGTAATATTGTGTGTGCTGTTCTGTTTCCTGACTGCGCTTTCCAATTTGGATAAAGGTCAGGCGATAGAAGAAAAAGAACGCTTGCAAGAGGCTCTTTCACGCGCTGCAGTGGCTTGCTATGCTATTGAGGGCGCGTATCCTCCAAATCTGGAGTATCTGATCGAAAACTACGACGTTCAAATTAATACAGAACGATTCACGGTTAAATACGAGCTTTACGCCTCCAATCTGATGCCCGATATTACAGTATTGGATTTTCAAAAATGAAAACACGAAAGAAAGAACGCAGATGGTATAAGATCTTACCGTTTATGCTGTTTACGGTTTTTGCCCTTTGTGTAATCACCGTGCTGATAACCGGCGCGAAGATATACAAAAGCTTTACCGCGCGCGATCAGCTAAGCTACGATCATAGAACGGTATCGCGCTATCTGACCACTCGTATTCATCAAAGCGATGCCCAAGATACTTATTTTGTTGGGGATTTTTATGATGCTACCTCAAAAGCAGAGGGGGATACCTTCTATTTTTGTGAATTTTTTGAGGGAAAGGTTTATTATACCCGAATCTATTGCCATGAAGGCTATTTGTATGAGCTGTTTTCGGTATCAGACGAGCCGTTTGATCCCGCTGATGGCGAAAGGATACTTGCAGTAGATGATCTGCGATTTTTTATAAAAGACAACGTGGTGACCGTAGAGGTCAAATACGTCGACGGAGCTGAACAGACTATTCACGTTAATATGCGCAGTAAAACCGAAAAGTAGCGCGGCTACGGAAAGGATTGATCATAAAAATGAAGAATAAAGCATTTTTGCCTTTGCTTGAGCAAATTATTATGATCGGTTTTTTTGCAGTTTTCGCTACGGTTTGTTTGCATGGTATAGCTATTGCTAATCGTATTTCGGATGAGCAAGCCTGTAATGACCGCGCGGTTTTGGCGGCACAAAATATTGCCGAAGCCTTGAAAAGCACCGGTGGTGATGTTTATTCCGCCGCCGATATTTTATCAGGCAATGCACAAAGCGACTCCCTGACCGTATTCTATGACCATTCAGGCAAGCCTGTGTCCGATGAAGATCCGGATGGATTTATAGGTCTTGCAAAGATTACGGAAAGCACGCATCCACTGTTAGGCAACGCTTCTGTTCAGATAATTTATGAAGATGAAGTCATTTATTCCCTTACTGTAGGGTGGCAAAAGGATATGGAAAATGAAGCACACTAATCGTATTGAGCCGCCTGCAGTCGGCGGAAGCTCATTGTTGCTTATATTCTCTGCGCTTTGCTTGACTGTTTTTACGCTATTAACGCTCAGCACGGCGCAAGCAGACCGAAAGCTCTCGGTGGTTACTGCGACTGTTGTTTCCGATTATTACAAAGCAGATATGGAAGCCGAGGAGATCTTCTCGATGCTTCGTGCAGGAACGGTACCCGAAGGGGTTGAGGTCGATCAGAACCGATACTCTTATTCTTGCTCCGTTTCTCCCACACAATCTATCGTCGTAGAGCTGAGCTACGAAAACGGTATTTGGAGAGTGTTGCGCTGGCAAAGCGTAACGTCAAATTCATAAAAACCACAAGGAGGCACATACTGTGGCTGATCTGAATAATTACCTTATTCGCGCCGTAAACGATCAGGCATCCGATCTGTTTATCGTCGCGGGCTGCCCTGTCAGCGAAAAGATTGAGGGTCATATAGTTCCTATTGAAAGTCAGAAGCTTCTCCCGCCGGATACGGAATTACTGATCCGAGAGATATATAAGCTTGCAAACCGTTCCATAGACAGATATCTGTCTACGGGAGACGATGATTTTTCATTTGCGATTCCGGGCTTATCCCGTTTTCGCGTTAACACTTATCGTCAGCGTAATTCGCTGGCTGCCGTTGTCCGAATCGTTTCATTTGATATTCCCAAATGGGACCAGATCCACATTCCTCCGCAGGTGATGGAGCTTGCCAAGATTACGCACGGAATGATCCTGTTTACCGGAACGGCGGGAAGCGGTAAATCCACCACTCAAGCTTGCATTATTGATCAAATCAATCAAAGCCGTGAATGTCATATCATAACTCTTGAGGATCCCATTGAATATCTGCACAAAAATATGCGCAGTATAGTCAGTCAAAGAGAGATCTCAATTGACACGGCTGACTATCTCTCCGCGCTTCGTTCTTGCTTACGTCAGGCACCGGACGTGATATTGTTGGGTGAAATGCGCGATGCGGAAACCATCAGAACCGCAATTACCGCAGCCGAAACGGGACACACGATCATCGCCACGATGCATACCAAGGGTGCGGTCAACGCAATCGACCGTATTATCGACAGCTTCACAAGCACCCACCAAGCTCAGATCAGATTTCAGCTGGCAAACGTTCTGCATACAGTCGTTTCTCAGCAAATGGTTCCCGATATAAACGGAAATATGATTCCCGTATTTGAGCTGATGCAAATCAATAGTGCCATCCGCGGAATGATTCGTGAAAACAAAAACTATCAGATCGATAACGTAATTGCCGCAGGAAAGAACGAAGGAATGCTTTCCATGGATCAATCGATCCTTTCCCTGTACGAGCAGGGATTGATTACCAGGGAAACTGCTCTGAATTACGCAGATCACCCGGATCAGCTCCAACGCCGTTTAGGTTAATTACAATTAATATAAAACCGCATACGATCCTTTCTAAACCGATTGATCGTATGCGGCTTTTATAATTTATCAAAAAACAAGAGGCTATTTTCATAGCCTCTTGTGATAAATATTGTTAAGTTGATAATGTATTAGTCTTCGATCTGTCTGCTCTTGGTGGGGATCCAAATAGCCGCAAAGAGCGCGAGGACTGCTACAATAAACACGGGAAGTGCTGCGTCGCCGGTCTGAGGAGGGGTGAGAGGAGGAGGATTGTCGGTGATTTCGATCAGGTAAACGTTGGTGATCACAAATCCTGTGGTCATATCGCCGGTAATAGCGGAATAGTAGTTTTCTACCTCTACCTCTGCGATGGTGTAAACGATCTCGGTGCCGTTTTCGTACTTGTCAAGATCAGTAAAGGTCCATTCCCAATTTTCAAGCTCGCTCAGCTCCTTGATCACGGTTGCAACGCCGTTTGCATAAAGAACAACCGTGATGCTGTCGGGACGGGTGTTGTCGATGTTATCCTCATCTTCCCAAACCTTGATTACAGATACCTGAATGGTTTCGGGAGTATAGGTGTTGGTTACGTTGAATCCGTTGATGGTAGCGGTGTAGCCTTCTACTGCATCCTCGGTGACAGTGTAAACGATCTCGATGCCGTTTTCGTACTTGGGAAGGTTCTCGAAGGAGTACTGCCAAGCGGTCTCGGCGGTTACGTTAGCCTCAGCGATCTCCTTGCCGTTAGCGAGAAGGTTGATGGTGATGCTCTCGGGACGCTTGCCGTCCTGGTTGTCAGCATCGTTCCAGGTCTTGGTGCCGGAAACGGTGGTGGTTTCGGGAGTATAGGTATTGGTTACGTTGAAGCCGTTGATGGTAGCGGTGTAGCCTTCTACTGCATCCTCGGTGACAGTGTAAACGATCTCGGTGCCGTTTTCGTACTTGGGAAGGTTCTCAAAGGAGTACTGCCAAGCGGTCTCAGCGGTTACGTTAGCCTCAGCGATCTCCTTGCCGTTCGCGAGAAGGTTGATGGTGATGCTCTCGGGACGCTTGCCGTCCTGGTTGTCAGCATCGTTCCAGGTCTTGGTGCCGGAAACG
>JAZRGT010000081.1:0-51139 GCA_045644325.1 Eubacteriales bacterium
TGGGGGTTCAGAGTCCCGGAGAAAATATCTTGCACCTGAACTTAGTTCGGGCGCTGTAACGAAGCAAAGCTTCGGTGCTTTTTTCGTGCCACACCGTTCGGTATAACTCGAACCCACGTGTCATTCCGCTTGCGGAATGACACAAGAACTCGCGCCACCGCCAAATTAAAATATAGCACAAATTATGCGCGCAAATACAGGTTCAGAATTCTTTCGCTCTTAAATATGCAACCTAAATATGCAATAATTGCATATTATTAATCAACAAATGTGCAATTATTGCATATTTCTATTGCATAATTTCAAATAATGTGTTATAATATATATGGGAGGTGATATTATGACAATACGCGAATTGAGAAAAAACAAAGGGATTACGCAGCAACAAGCCGCAGATTTTGTTGGCGTGCCGCTGAGAACTTACTCAAATTATGAAAACGATCCCCGAAAGCAGTCCAGTGTAAAATATCAGTATATTTTCGACAAGCTTTATACCTACGGATACGTGGATGAAGAAAACGGCGTGTTGACTTTAGATGAAATCAGAAATATTTGCGTATCGGTATTCTCCGCTTATCCGGTGGAGTATTGCTATCTGTTCGGTTCGTATGCCAAGGGCAAAGCCACCCCTTCAAGCGATGTTGATTTGTTTGTCAATACGTCTGTAACGGGACTTCATTTTTTTGGATTGATTGAAGAACTGCGCGAACAGTTGGGAAAAAAGGTCGATTTGCTTGATCAAAGACAGTTAGATGGCAATTTCGAACTGACGAACGAAATATTGAAGGACGGAATAAAAATTTATGGATAATATTAAAAACGATGCTTATTATGTCGAAAAAATACTCAAAGACTTAAGATTTATTATATCCCATACGCAAAATTTGACTCTCGAGGAGCTTGAAAACAACGAGATCTTATGCGATTCGATCCTTTTTCGCTTGAATCAGATTTCGGAAAATTCGGCAAAGCTCACTCTTGAATTCAAATCAAACCATAAAGAAATCTCATGGCAGGCTATGAAAGGAATGCGTAACAGAATAGTACACGAATACGGGGATGTTAAACTCGACATTGTTTATCAAACCGTCACACAAAACATCCCGGAACTTTGCAAATTACTCGAAAAAATACAATGACTACGCCAAAAGGAATCGCCATCGTCGGGCTCAACGGCAGCGGAAAAACCACTCTCGGGCGTGCGCTTGCAGAGCTCCTCGGATATTTCCGCATTGACGTCGAGGATTATTATTTTCCAACTGCGGGCGCGTTTGATATCCCGCGCGACCGTGACGAAGTCGAGCGGCTGATGCTCGCCGATATCGAAAAGCACGGGAACTTCGTGCTATCCGCAGTCTGCGCGGATTTTGCTTCGATCGAAGGGTATTATAGCATCGTCGTTTACCTCGAAGCACCTAAAGAGCTTCGAATGGACCGCATAAGGCAGAGGAGCGTTGACCGCTTCGGTGAGAGAGTGCTTCCGGGCGGTGATCTTTACGAAAGCGAGGAGAATTTCTTCGCCTTTGCCGCAAAAAGAACGCCCGAAAAGATCGAAAATTGGTTGCCGAAATGCACCTGTCCCGTCCTCCGTATTGATTCGACCAAGCCCGTTTCGGAGCTCGTCGGCGAGATCTCAAGTTTTTATAAAAAGTAAGTCGTTCGCCCTAAAAAATATTAGAAATTCATCAAACAAATTTGCATAAAACACTTGACAAACGGCAAACTACATAGTACAATATATAGTAGATAATTCGACGAAAAAACACCAAATGTTGCATTTTTCGCCTTTACTATAAATTTCGTACACACGGGAGAAAAAAATGTCCTATAACAGACGTACACTCTCTCCCGACTCTCCATTTGCCATCGCGGCGGCGCTCCTTTTCTTTGCCGCAGCGGCTGTCAGGACGGTCGGTTTCGTTCTCTCATATAGCGGAGAATTTTTGTTCGTTGACCTTTTGCTCGAGCTTTTAGTGCCCGCGCTTTGCTGCGTCATCTTCGGCGCAATGCTCATTACAAGAAAAAAGAGCCTTATCCCGACGGTTTTCCCCATCGTCGGCGGTTCGCTTTATATAATTTTCCGCGCCGTCGGTCTTGAACTCTGGCAGGCGGTTACCGTAACCATCCTTTACGCGATATTTGCGATCGTTTACATCCTTACCGTAACGGGCATTCTCAACACCCGCCGCGTGCTGATGTTTTTCTGCGTCGGCGTTGCGGTTCTTTGCCTCATCGCAAACAGAGTGGGCGAGGGAGAATCGATGACGGGCGTTCTCTCGGTCGTATTTGTTCTTGTGGCTGTATTTTTTGAGTCGATCGGTATGAGACGGGGAAGGCTGTATTGAGGTTATAGGTTATAGGTAATAGGTAATAAGTAAGGTAAAATTCCGCCCGGTGGGCGGAATTTTTCGATTTTAACGAAAAAGGCTGAAAGTTTTGATCAAACTTTTTTAGAAAGTTATGCTTGCCTTCGGCAAGCTGCGACTCTGTTTTGTCGGCTCCGCCTCCATTTTCCTTCGGAAAACCGCCATAGCCGCGCGGAACTTCCTTGTGCTTCGGAGTGTCGGTGCCAATTTGACGCATCGCGTCAAATATGCCGATGTATTCCTTCACTCCTATGGTATTAGAGAAAATTTACACTCCCGAAACATTAAAACATCCCTCAATCTTGATTTGATCCCCAAAATATGATATAATGCAGTTAATGAAATTGATTGGAGGGTTAGCATGATACATATTGGATCGCTTGACATCAAGACAGAGATTTTTGTTTTGATCGTGTCGCTTTTTCTGCTGTCGGTTCAGCTTTTGCTTTGCTTCAAAGCCAAAAAGCTTTGGATCCGCCTGATTCCTTTCGGATTGTTTGCGGGCACGGCTGCCATATTACTTTTGGCTTCTTTCATCGGTGATTATTACGCACCCATTTTCTTTATTTATGCGATCTATTCGGGATTTTTGACGCTTCCCTGCGTCGGCGGTTGGGCAATTTGGTGGATAGTTGATTCGCTCGTTGCGTATATAAGAAAATCGAGCAAAAAAGAGATCACAATTCTGTTTTCGGTTATCGCGTCGGCGGTACTGATCGTCGTGACTGCTGTGAGCCTTTTCAACTACACTTATCCTACCTTTTACCCCTATAAAGATCGCGAGATCATCGGAAGCACGCCCGAGGAGATCGAAGCGAAGTACGGTGAATTTTGGGCATTATACCGCAACGAGGAAAATGCCCCGACCTTAGCCAAATATATGATACGCGAAGATGCTATGGACTATTTGGGAAACGACGAGTCGCTTTGGTATTATATATATTTCAAGGATGGCGTTGCCGTAGAGGTCGAATTGCAGGAAGGTTGGCCGGGAGGGTGAAGGAGCGAAAACCTCCCCGCGCGGGGAGGTTTTACTCCTTCCAAGCGGTCGACGGGGCGTCGCCCGCTTGAAGCACGGAGAGTTTTCCGCCCTCTGCGGAGGGCGGCTTAAGGCTCCGCCTTAAGAAACCGCAAACTTTTGAAAAAGTTTGATCAAAACTTTCCCGCTTTTAAATAAAAAATGCAAGCGTATTTGTTCGCTTGCATTTTTTATTACAGATTGATTATCAAAAGTCCCAAGAACGTAATCGCGATGCTGATTCCCGACTTTAGTGTGAGCTTTTCCTTAAAGAGGAATGCCGACATCAGTGTGCCGATCGCCATCGTTCCGCCTTGGCTGAGTGTGTAGAGCTTGGCGGCGGAGAGGTAGTTTGCGGCTTCGGTCTTGAAAAACGAGTTCGCGTAGAGGCAGACCGCCATTATCAAGACGAAATACCAGGTCTTTTTCAGTATCGCGACCGCGCCGCCGTCGCCGGCTTCCTTTTTCTTACCCGCGGTCATTGCGGTATAGAGGACGATGAGCGTGCCTGCGGCGAAGACGTAGGAGCAGAGCTGGAACTGTGCCGTTGTGGTGTCGAGTCCCGAATAAATGAAGGCTTTCTGCGAAAAGTCGGTCATTCCGTTGGCAAGTCCGCAGAGGATGACAACGGCGAGCGTTTTGAGCGTCGGCTTGACCTTCGTGCCCGCGTGCATAAGATACGCGGCGAAAACGAGCACGGCGAAGCCGATGAGGTCGCGAACGGTTATTTCTTCCTTATAGATGACGAAGCTCATAAGGATAGTCACGCCGACACCGAGCATCTGAAAGACCTCGAGCATCATATACCCGCTTGAATTGGCGGCAAAGAGCCACGCGGCAACGAGAATTGCCGTCGAAATACCCGAAAAAGCGGCGTAGCCGATCAGCTTCGGGGCGATTTCAAGCCCGAAAAATCCGCCCGTGACGGCAAGGATGATCGCCGAGGTGCCGATGCACATAAGCATTCGGAAGAAGCAGATGAGCAGGGTATCGTTCAGCTTTGCTGAATAACGGCTCATCTGCTTTCCGCAATAGCCCTTGATATTGTTTGTCAGCAGTGCGATCGCGAGGAAAATATAACCCATTTGCGGTTTTTACGCCATCAGCTTAACCATAACAGCCTTCTGCGCGTGCAGGCGGTTCTCCGCTTCCTCGAAGATCTCGGCGGCGTGTGCCTCGAAGACCTCGGTCGTGATCTCCTCCTCGCGGTGTGCGGGGAGACAGTGGAGAACGAGCGCGTCGGGTTTTGCGTAGGTCATAACGGTGGAGTTGATCTGGTAGCCCTCGAATGCTTTGCGGCGGATAGCGGCTTCGCCCTCCTGACCCATCGACGCCCAAACGTCGGTGTAGAGTGCGTCGGCATCCTTTGCTGCTTCCTCGATCGACTCGGTGCAAAGGAAGCGACCGGTAGCCTCCGCCCACTTCATAATTTCAGCATCGGGCTTATAAGCCGCGGGGCAAGCGATAGCAACGCTCATTCCGGCGAGGATGCAGCCAACGATGAGGGAGTTTGCCATATTGTTGCCGTCGCCGATGAAGCAGAGCTTCTTGCCGTGCAGATCGCCGCGAAGCTCGCGGATGGTCTGAAGGTCGGCAAGAACCTGGCAGGGGTGAGCATAGTCGGTAAGACCGTTGATTATCGGGATCGAGCCGTATTCTGCCATATCCTCGACCTCTTTCTGGTCGAAGGTACGGATCATAATGCCGTCGAGGTAGCGGGAGAGAACGCGGATGGTGTCTGCGGTCTCCTCGCCTCTGCCGATCTGAAGGTCGTTGGAGGAGAGGAAGAGGCCCTTGCCGCCGAGCTCGTGGATGCCGACCTCGAAGGAAACGCGGGTACGGGTGGAGGACTTGCGGAAGATCATACCAAGGGTCTTGCCCGCAAGATAAGGCTTCTTAATGCCCGCCTTGCGCTCGGCTTTAAGCTCGTCGGCAAGGTCGAGGATGGAGTAAAGTTCTTCCGTTGTAAGATCGGAGAGTTTGAGAAGGTGTTTCATTATATTTATCCCTTTCGGTTTTATTCAAGAATTTCCGCGAGAACGGCGAGAGCCTCGTCGATCTGCTCATAAGTTATATTGAGGGGAGGCAGGAGGCGGACCTTGTCCTTGGCGGAGAGGAAGAGCACTCCGCGCTCGATGCCCGCCGCGATGATCTCGGGGGTGGGCTTTTCGGCTTTGATACCGATCATAAGACCGAGACCGCTGACCGAGAGAACGCCCTTGATGGACGCAAGCTTTTTGAATATATATTCACTCTTCGCGCGGACTTCCGCGAGAAAAGCATCGTCGAGACGGCTGATGACGTTGAGTGCGCCCGCCGCGCAAGCGGGATTTCCGCCGAAGGTCGAGCCGTGTGTGCCCGCAGAGAGCGTGTCCTTGACTTTTTCGCCGAGGATGACGGCACCGATCGGCAGACCGCCGCCGAGACCCTTTGCGGTCGAGATGATATCGGGCTTGACACCGAACTGCTCGAAGGCGTAAAGAGTGCCGGTTCGTCCGTTGCCCGTCTGAACCTCGTCAGCGATGAGAAGGATATCCTTTTCCTCGCAAGCCTTCGCGATCGCGGAAACGTAAGCCTTATCGAGCGCGTTTACGCCGCCCTCGCCCTGAACGAATTCAAGCATAACGGCACAGACGTCGTCGGTCATCGCCGCGAGCATCGCATCGAGATCGTTTGCGGGAACGTGGCAGAATCCCTCGGTAAAGGGCATAAAGGTGGTGTGGAAAACGTCCTGACCCGTTGCCGCGAGGGTGGTTATAGTTCTTCCGTGGAAGGAATTTACGAGAGTGACGATCTTGTGTCTGCCCTCGCCGTATTTGTCGAAGGAGTATTTGCGCGCCGCCTTGATCGCGCCCTCGTTTGCCTCCGCGCCCGAGTTGCCGAAGAAAACGCGGCACATACCCGTGCGCTCGCAAAGCATTTCGGCAAGCTTCGCGCAGGGGGAGGTGTAGTAGAGGTTGGATGTGTGGGAGTAGGAGTTCAGCTGTGCGGTGACAGCGGCGATCCACTCGTCATCAGCATAACCGAAGGTGTTGGTCGCGATGCCCGAGCCCATGTCAATGTATTTTTTGCCGTTTACGTCGTAAGCAACCGCACCCTTACCCGAAACGATCTCGACGGGGAAACGGCGGTAGGTATTGGCGACGTATTTGGAGTCAAGTTCGAATGTATTCATTCTTTCACCTGCATAAGAATAAAAGTTTTTGAAGATTCTTAAGGAACTTTTTTCAAAAAGTTCCTTAAGCGGAGCTCGAGACGGAGTCTCGAACCAATGCGAGCGCAAGCACGCCTAATCGTGCTTCAAAATCGTGAAGCTCTGCTTCTCGATTTTGGACCTATACGCTACTTCCCGAATGTAGGGAAGTGGCGTATAGGTCATTCCTTTGGGTGGTTGAGTTCAGAAAAGGGGATGAAGGAGCGCAATCCTTCCGCGAGGGAAGGATTGACTCCTTCCGGAATGTCGCCGGGGCGGCGCCATTCCGAAGCGCAGGGGGAGGAGTTTCGCGCTCTGCGGAGCGCGACTTAAGGCTCCGCCTTAAGAAACCGCAAACTTTTGAAAAAGTTTGATCAAAACTTTCCGCTGCGCTTTGTCGTTAGTTAAGCTAAAACCATTGTACCGATACCTTCATCGGTAAGAATTTCGACGAGGATCGAGTGCGGCACGCGTCCGTCGATGATAAATACTCTCTTTACGCCGCCGCGGACAAGGTCCGCGCATCCGTTAACCTTCGGGATCATTCCGCCCGAGATCGTGCCGTCCGCGATCATCTTGTCGATATCATCGAGGTGTATCTGCGAGATCAGCGTTGAGGGATCATCCTTATTCGCAAGTATGCCGGGCGTGTCGGTCAGGGAGATGAATGCCTCCGCGCCGAGTGCCGCCGCAATCTCGCCCGCCATTGTGTCGGCGTTGATATTGTAGATCTCGCCCGTCTTATCGCACGCGATGCTCGAAATTACGGGAATGTAGCCCTTATTCAGCACGTCGGTAATAAGTCCCGTATTGACCTTTGTGATCTCGCCGACATAGCCGAGGGCGGGATCAAGCTCCTTGACGTGGATCATATTCGCGTCGATACCCGAAAGTCCGACGGCAAGTCCACCGACCGAGCCGATAAGTCCTACAAGTCCCTTGTTGACCTTGCCCGCGAGGACCATCGTCGCAACCTTTGCGGTCTCGGCATCGGTCACGCGGAGTCCGTTTTCGAATTTGCTCTCGATATTCATTCTCTTGAGCGTTTCGGTCAGCGCGGGACCGCCGCCGTGGACAAGAACGACCTTGACGCCGATGCGGTTAAGCAGTGCAACGTCGCGCATAACGTCCTCTTTGAGGCTCTCGTCGATCATCGAGGAGCCGCCGTATTTGATAACGATTATTTTGTCGGTATATTTTTTGATATAGGGAAGCGCTTCAACGAGCACTTTCGCGCGATCCGCGTTCGAAATATTCATCATGTTCTGTAATCTCCGTTGATCTTAACGTAGTCGTAAGTCAGGTCGCAGCCCCAAGCGGATGCAAATTCCTCGCCCATGCCGAGGGTGATGTTGATCTGAATTTCGTCACAAAGAAGGATCTCCTTCGCCTTTTCCTCCGAGAAATCAACGCCTGCGCCATGGCGGCAGACCTCGATCTCGCCCGCGGTCGATGCAAAGGAAACTCCGATGGAATCAACGTTGACCTTCGCGCCCGAGTAGCCGATGGCACAGAGAACTCTGCCCCAGTTAGCGTCCGCGCCGAACATTGCAGCCTTAAAGAGGCTCGAGCAGATAACGGATTTTGCAACCACGCGCGCGGTCTCCTTGTCAGCCGCGCCCGAAACGTTACATTCGAGAAGCTTTGTTGCGCCCTCGCCGTCAGCCGCGATAGCACGGCAGAGCTTGGAGGTAACCGCGAAGAGTGCTTCCTTGAAGAGAGCAAAATCTGCGGAATTTTCGTCGATCATATCGTTGCCCGCCATACCGTTAGCCATTACGGAGAGCATATCGTTGGTCGAGGTGTCGCCGTCGACCGAGATCATATTGAAGGAGTTCTTGACGTCCTCCTTGAGCGCGGCATCGAGTGCCGCGGGAGTGATCGCTACGTCGGAGGTCACGAAAACGAGCATCGTTGCCATATTCGGGTGGATCATACCCGAGCCCTTTGCGATACCGCCGATATGGCAGGTCTTGCCGCCGATCTCAAACTCGACCGCAACGCTCTTAAGTTTTGTGTCGGTGGTCATAATGCCCCAAGCCGCTTCGTCCGAGCCCTCGTAGGAAAGCTCCGAAACGAGCTTCTCCATTCCGTTTGCGATGGGGGTAATATCAAGTTTCTGACCGATAACGCCGGTCGATGCAACGATAACGTCCTTTGCGGGGATGCCGGTTGCTTTATAAACGAGATCGCACATTGCCTCGGCGATCTGAATGCCGTCGGCGTTGCAGGTGTTTGCGTTTCCGCTGTTGCAGATCATCGCGCGGGCGATGCCGTCCGCGAGGTTAGCGCGGGTGACCTTGATGGGCGCGCCGCAAACGAGGTTGGTGGTGTAAACTGCCGCCGCGGATGCCTTGCAGTCGCTGACGATGAGGGAAAGATCCTTCTTTGTCTTATTCTTGCGGATGCCGCAATGAACGCCCGAGGCTTTGAATCCCTTTGCGGCACAAACGCCGCCTTCGATATACTTTATCATAATACGAGTCCTTTCACGGGGTCAGCCCCGATTGCTATGTTCATGTTCTGGATGGCTGCGCCCGATGCGCCCTTGCCGAGGTTGCAGAATAATGCATAAATATTCACTGTTTCATTCGATCCCGAAACGATGATCTGCATCGAATCCTTGCCCGAAAGCGAGTTCGAGAAGATCAGCCCGTCGGGCGTGCCCTTTTCGCAGAGGGGAGCGACCGAAATGAGGGGGCTGTTTTTATAATGCTCGGAGTAGATCGCGTGCATTTCTTCGACCGTCAGATCCTTTTTCGCAAGTCTCATCTGAACGGGTACGCAGACGCACATTCCCGAATAAAAGTCGGAAACGATCGGGTTGAATGCGGGGGCAAAATCGAGTCCGCAAACAGCCTTGATCTCGGGCAGATGCTTATGCGCGGCGGTCAGCGCGTACTGACAGGGAGAATCGAATTTTGAGTCGCGTCCGTCCGCCTCATAATCGGCGATCATCTTCTTTCCTCCGCCCGAATATCCGGTCAGGCTGTGGATGGCGAAAGGATAGGCGGCGTCAAGGATTCCGTGCGCTACGAGGGGGTAGAGAATCGCTATCGCGCCGCTTGCGTGACAGCCGGGATTTGCTATGCGCTTCGATGCCTTGATCTTGTCTTCGTGAGCCGCAGAAAGCTCCGGAAAGCCGTATGCCCATTCGGGATTCGTGCGGTGCGCGGTCGAACAATCTATGATAACGGTTTTGTCGCTTTTGCAGAGTGTGACCGCCTCGCGTGCCGCGTCGTCGGGCAGGCAGAGGAAGGTTACGTCCGACTCGGAAATAGCTCGGCTCCGTGCCTCGCTGTCCTTGCGAAGCTCCTCGGGAAGAGTGATGAGCTCAATGTCCTCGCGGGAGGCAAGACGCTCGTGTATGCGCAGTCCCGTAGTGCCCGCGCTACCGTCGATAAATACTTTTTTCATCAAAAACTTTCTCCAAAAAGAAATAATATCTCATTATAAAATATGTATTATATTATACTACAAAAATGGTAAAAGGTCAAGAGGTTGAGTGAATATTTTTCAAGAAATTATGAATAAATAATCATTTTTTGCATAAAAATTCGTTCTTGTCCTTTACCTTTGAAAAGAAATGAGGAATATGCTGTTAAAAATGAAGGGATCCCTTCAGGTTCTGGGGATACTGCGGGCGAACGTTTATCCGCTGTCGCCGGCTAATAAAAAAGAAGTGCCGACTGTTTTTGGCACTTCTCTATTGAGGGATAGTTATAAAAGCACACACCCGACCGCGTAATCGGTCGGGTGTGTTAATTTATCCGCTCCGAATCCGATTGAACTCCGGTAACTGCGTCTTACCTTCGTTTTTTTCGGATTCGGTGCGGTGGAGACTGTTGCGCATATTTTCCTTGACGCTATCAATCACCGACATGTCAGACCTCCCGGGCGAGTGTGACGCTCTTCGCCCGGTGTCGCAGCAGTGTTGAAAGAAAACACGCGTTCCGTCATTACCACGAATTTGTTGGGGCTCAAAATTCCCCTCTACTTATATAGACAACTTTTTTCTCAAAAGGTTGCATATTCAGAAGAAAAATTTTGAAAATTATCTAAAGAATTTTTCGACGAGATTAGACAATCCGACATCATAGAATTCTTTTATGATATTATACCACTTCTTTGCCTTACTGTCAAGAACTAATTAAGCGATTAGTCATTTTGACGATAAGTTTGTTTACTATAACTAAAAACTACCGACAAAATAGCGCAAAAAGCGACAAGTTGCACATACGCCCGAGCTTTGTTGTCATCCGAAAAATTTTCGGTGGAGCAACGCTTTAATTCGTTAATTTCCGCCCACCGCGGGAGTATTTACGCTACCTGTGTTACCGATAACGGGGAGCACGGTGTCGGTGCCGCTGACGACGGTATCGGGAAGCTCACCGTTCCAGCCGAGAGCCTCATAGTATTTGATGAGCGCCTCGGTCAGCGACTCTGCGAGAGCCTTATTTGCCTCCGCTTCCTTTTCACCCGCATACTTTGCGGCGTCTGCGGCAAGCTTCTGTGCCTCAGCTTCTGCGGCAGCCTTGATCTTTGCTACCTCTGCGTCAGCTGCTGCCTGAATTTCCTTGACCTCTGCATTTGCAGCTGCCTGGATCTTTTCACGCTCTGCAGCCTTTTCCTGCTCCATTGTCTTCTGCGCCTGCTCGGTCTGTGCCTTCAGGAGTGCCTGCTCCGCGACGACCTTGTCCTCAACGCTCATAGTGAATGCGTCGGAGAAGTCGATATCCTCGACCGCGGTCGAAACTACGACGATGTTATACGCGCCGAGCTGTTCGGTGAGCGCGTCGGTGATCTGTGTCGAGAGTGCCTCGCGGCTCTCGATCAGAGCCTCGGCGGTATACTTCGCGATAACGCCCTTGACGACCTCCTGAATACGGGGCGCCATAACGGTGTTGTAATAGTCAACGCCGATCTCCTTATAGATCTTCTGCGCGTTTGCCTTTTCGATCTGATAGTTCATCGAATAGGAAACAAGGACCTCCTGAATATCGCTTGAGAACGCGGAAAGCTCGAGGTGTGCGACCTGAGTTCTGTTATCCATACAAACGATCTCCTGGAAGGGAGATTTAACGTGCATACCCGCCTCAAGAGTTTTATCCTCAACGCGACCGAACGTGGTCAGAATACCCGTGTGACCCGTCGGAACGGTAGCGACCATACCTCCGAGCACGAGAAGCGCGCCGAAGACGCAAAGAATCTGCTTGGGGCAAAGCTTCCACCCCGATTTAGTCATGCCGAGAACGGCAAAAAGAACGATAACGGCAATCGCCGCTGCACCAACCCAAAACATTTTAAGTACCTTCCTTTCATTGAGATGTCCGGGTTTTATTGGACTATTAATATTATATCACACGGTCAAGTGATTGTCAATATGTTTTAGAAAGATTTTTTGCAATTTTTGTTGAAATACGTGGGAATTGATGGTATAATATATATTGGTATAGTTTAGTTTGAAAGGATGTGTTTCAATGTCAGAATACTCTCGTGAAGCCAAACTACTTTACGATCAAGCAGTAGCCGAAGAAATATATCCCGAAAATCCCGAGGGCGAGTCGCTGGCGATACTCAATATGCTTGCGGATATTCGCAAACTCGGATACGATTATCATTATTTTGCCGACATCAAGCTGCGTAAGATCACGGATCCCGCGATAATGGAATTGCTTTTGAAATATTACCCGATGATGGAATCGGTCTTCACCAAGGGCGAGATTCTCGCAAAGATCGCCCCGAAGCGTTTCCCCGAGGTTTTTGATTTGGCATTGGTAGAATATAATAATCAATCCCCGTATGACAAGATTTATTTTTCGTGTTTTCATAACGTACTCGGCAGGTCTGCGATAAGTGAGGAACAGATATCTCTGCTTCTCGGTCTTATGGACGATCCCGACAATTTTGCATCATCGTACATGATTCGCAAAAAGCTCGTCAGATCTGTACCCGAAAGGTACAGAAAGTATACCTTTTATTATTATAAAGGCGTGCTTCTGCCCATCACGCTGGATGAGTTCGCAAAATACGGTGATGCGGAATCGGTTGAGATCATCAAAAAAGCGGCAACCTTTACGGATGAGGATATAAAATCTCTCTGCCGCAGTCAGGATTACAAGCTCTGCGTGACTATGCAGGAATATTGGGAAAGATGCTGTACCAAAGAAAATATTCAAGGCACGGCAAGAAAATTGCTCAAAAAGCTGAATATTTCGATATAGAACGATATTTCTGCTCATATTTGCAGAAAGCGTAATGATTTTGTCTGATTCCGCGCCTGCGGGCGCGGGGGTGACAGAGCGCACTACTTCCCTACATTCGGGAAGTAGTGACTCTGTCCAAAATCCCGAAGCAGAGCTTCGTGATTTTGAAGCGCGGAAGCGCGAGCTGAAGCTCGCGCATTAGTGCGAGGCTCTGCCTCGTGCTCCGTTTAAGAAACTTTTCGAGAAAAGTTTCTTAAAAATCTTCAAAAGCTTTCCCGCTTTCTTCCTTTTAATAATAATCGAAAATTTTCGAGCACAGCGAGAAAATTCACCTTCATTTCGCCGAAGGCGAATTATCATTCCGCCGTAGGCGGATTATCACTCGCGCGAAGCGCGACAACCAAGGAGTCCCCATGAAAAAGAAACCCAAAAAGATCGGCAAACCGCTCGCCCTCCTCTACCACCCCGCCTTCCTCCTCGTCTCCCTCTACTACCGCCTACGCTACCGCGTACATATCGACAATTCCGTCCTCGATCCCGAGGCGGGTGCGGCTATCGTTCTTGCCACGCACACCTCAAACAAGGACCACTTCCTCACCGCGATGGCTCTCTACCCACGCCGCGTGACATTCGTTATGAGTCAGCATTTCTTCGAGAAGAAGGCGCTCCGTCCCATCCTTAAGCTGATGCGCGCGATCCCGAAGAAAATGTTCTGTCCCGATGCGACGTCGGTGCTCTCAATGATCCGCGCCATCCGTGAGGGCAATACTCTCGTCCTCTTCCCCGAGGGCAGACTGACCTGCAACGGCAAGTCCTGTCCCATCACCCCCGGCACAGCCGACCTCGTTCGCAAGCTCGGAGTTCCCGTCTACACCATCACCGCCGAGGGCGCGGGCAAGACCTTCCCGAAATGGGCAAAAAAGCCGCGCATCGGCAGAATCGACGTCCGTCTTCGCAAGCTTTTCGCGGGTCCCGAGCTGAAAAATATGGAGCTCCCCGACGTTGAGCGTGCGATAGCAGATGCAATCGCTCACAATGCGTGGGAATCTCTTCCGAACGTAAAATTCAGATCGCGCAAGCCCGCCGAAGGACTCGACACCATCCTCTGGCGTTGCCCTCAATGCGGCGCGGAGCACACCCTCGTCTGCAAAAAGGACACCGTAACCTGCACCCACTGTCAGCTCGAGGCGCGCGTTGATTCTCACGGACAGATCTCGGGTGTTAAAGGCATCAAGACGGTTTACGACTGGTATGAGCACAACGCAGGAACTCTCGATCTTGATTTCCCGCTTGAGTGCGCGTGCAGTGTCAGAATTGCCCCCATCGATCCTAAAAAGAGGCAAGAATTGAAGGAAAGGCGCAAAAACGGCTCGAAGATCACCAACACGGGCGAGGGCAAGTTCTCGCTTTCACGCGACGGTATCGTTTTCGACGGCATCGTAAACGGCATCGGCGACCATTTTTCGCTCCTCGGCAGGGACTGCCCCGGTGCGCTCCCGATAACCCCCGGCGACCACTTCGACGTCTACTCAGGCAACGTCCTCTACTTCATCACCCCCGAGCCCGACCCCCGCGACGCAGTAAAATTCGTCGCATATATGGATAAAATGCACGGGAATTAAGAGTGAGGTGCTGAGTCGCTTATTTTAGCGGTTTCAGCCATTTTGGCTCAAACAAAAAGGAAAATTTTCGCCAAGGCGAAAATTCGGGATTTTATTGAAAAACGTATACCCTTTTCTTATCTGCAGAACAGACTTCGGTCTCCTCATCCACCGGCGTTCGCCGGTCCCCCTTCCCCGCTGGGGAAGGCTAATTAAAAGCATCGCTCAACTTTTCTGAATATCATTTTGTGCAAACATTATATGCAGTTTTAGTTTCGGATCAATTACCAAAAAACTATATCTCTATAGCCAATGTTAGCACTTGTTAATCAGCCTTCCCCAGCGGGGAAGGTGGCAGCCGAAGGCTGACGGATGAGGAGACCGAAGTCTGTACTGCAGAAATAACAGAAGCGGCTATTATTCAATAAAAATCGGGAAATTTTCGAGCGCAGCGAGAAAATTCACCCTAACTTATCACTTATCACTTCGCGCCGCAGGCGCGACCGAAGGGAGTAGGCATGAAAAAGACTGTTATCTGCATAATTCTTGCGCTTTTGATAGTGATCTGTACCGTTGCGGCAAGTTTTTTGGCTCGCCACGACAGAGAAACGAAAACCAAAAGTAAGCTGATCTCCTATCTCGAAGAAAATATGACCGTTTATCTCGATAACGGACTTTTGCTTGCTATCTCGGAGGACGGTGAATCATATGTTGTGTCGGGAATCGGCACTTGCACCGACGAGCACGTCGTAATTCCCGAAGAATACAACGGCAAACCCATAACGCGTATCAATAAGAACGTATTTTCTAAATTCAACGAACTCAAAACGTTAAGCATTCCAAGTTCGGTAACGGGCGTGGGATCGGGGTTTCCGCTCGGTCTGAAATTCAACGTTTACGGCGACGTACGGTATCTCGGAAACGAGAAAAATCCCTATCTCGTTGCGGTAGGCGCCGAAGCGCAGAGAATATTTGAGCTTTCGTTCCACCCCGACACGCGAGTTATTGCCGACGAGGCATTTGCATCGCGTCAGCTTCTGGAATCCGTTGCCCTGCCCTCAAAGCTTGAATATATCGGCGCGTCGGCTTTCTCGGGATGCAGCACCATCTCGGGGATAAAATTCCCGCGTTCTCTCAAGGTGATCGGCGATGGAGCTTTCATGGGATGCAGGTCAATTACCTCGATCGATCTGCCCGAAGGACTCAGTGCGATAAAGCCGAGCGCATTCGGTGCTTGCGGCAAATTGAAGTCGGTCACGATCCCCGACAGTATCAGCGTGATCGAACCCGGAGTTTTCGGAAGATGTATTGAGCTTACAACTATAAAATTCGGTAAGAACGTAGAAAAAATCGAAAAAGAGGCTTTTCGCGGCTGTACTTCCCTTTTGAGTCTGACCGTTCCCGATTCGGTGACCTCGATCGACAGGCTGGCATTTGCCGAGTGCCACAATCTGATGAACGTCATTCTGCCCGAGGGTATTGTATATTTGCACAAGGAAGCATTCTCCAAATGTGAATCGTTGAATTACAACCGCCACGGCACTGCCTCATACCTCGGAACCGCGAAACATCCATATTACTATCTTATGGACTTTGCCGATAACTCTCCAAACGCCGAGCTTGAGCTTCATCCTAATACGGAAGCGATAGCATATGAGCTTTTTGCCGACTTACACACTTACTCGATCAAGACCGATTCACAGTCCAAATATTATTATGTGGTTAATAATTGTCTTATCGACAGAAGAGATAATACTCTCGTTTACGGCACCGATCCCTCCGTCATCCCCGACGGAGTGAAAAAGATCGGCGACTATGCTTTTTTCCAGTGCAGTTCGAAAGAGCTTGTTATTCTGGATTCGGTCGTCAGTATCGGAGATTATAGCTTTACACGTTGCTATGAGCTTGTTTCAGCCGACCTTGGCAACGTGACTGAGATCGGACAGTATGCTTTCGGCGGTTGCGAGAAGCTTCAAACCGTACGTCACGGAAATAAGATTGAGACGATTGGCGACTTCGCGTTTACGGACTGTGATTCGCTCGCTTCGTTTGATTTTCCCGAGTCGCTCAAGTCGATCGGTGAAAATTCCTTCACATTCAGCGGACTGGAAGAGATACACATACCCGCATCCGTCGAAGAGATACCGAAGCACGCCTTTCGCGAGTGTTTTTCGCTTCGGAAGGTTACACTTGACGGGGTGAAATATATCGGATATATGGCTTTTTTGCGTTGCGAAAACCTTACCGAGATCAAACTTCCCGACACGCTTTTGGTTATCGGAGAAAACGCATTTGGGAATTGCGGGATGTCGGAGATCACCTTGCCGCAGAATTTGCTTTGCATAGGAAACTCGGCATTTTCGCTAACCGAAAATCTGACAGCAATTGCGTTTCCGCAATCTCTTATATATATCGGTGAGGAAGCCTTTTCGTCAAACGTTCTCCGAAAGGTCACCGTGCCCGATTCGATAGACGCTCTCACAAGGCAAGTATTTTATCGATCTTTCTCTCTCGAAGAGATAACTCTCCCCGCTTCGCTTGAGAAAATCGGCAAAAACGCCCTCTCCTCCTGCCCCGAGCTGAAATACATTAATTTCAAGGGAACAAAAGCCGCTTGGGAAAACATCGAAAAGCACGAGCTCTGGCGAGCATCCACCCCGGCCCTCACCGTCACCTGCTCCGACGGAAGTATTTCTCTTCCCGAAAACACGGATAATATACCCGATAAAAATTATATTCCAATATTTCCTTAAGGGTGAAGGAGCGAAAATCTCCCCAAGGGGAGATTTTACTCCTTCCAAGCGGTCGACGGGACGTCGCCCGCTTGAAGCACAAGGATATTTCGCGCTCTGCGGAGCGCGACTTAAGTAACTTTTTGAAAAAAGTTACTTAAGAATCCTCAAAAATTTTCCCGCTATTGTTTTTATAAAAATCGAAAATTTCCGAGCGCAGCGACGGAAATTCACCTTCATTTTGCCCCGACGGGGCAAATTATCACTCTCGCGAAGCGAGATTATCACTCTGCCGAAGGCAGATTATCACTCACGCGAAGCGTGACAGAATCAATATTTCGAGGCACCAAATGAAACGAACACCTTTAGCAGAACTCATCCGCCCCACCTCCTTCGACGACATCGTCGGTCAATCCCATCTCTTCGGCAAAAACGGCGTCGTCCGCCGTCTTTGCGACTCGGGGCGTATCCCTAATATGATATTCTACGGCCCTCCCGGCACGGGCAAGACCACAGCCGCATCCCTCGTCGCGAAATACGCCGATATGACCTTCGCGCGCCTGAACGCGACCACCGCGTCGCTTCAGGACGTCAAGGACGTCCTCGCCTCAACCGAAAGCGTCTTTGGTTCGGAGGGAATACTTCTCTATCTCGACGAAATTCAATATTTCAACCGCAAGCAACAGCAATCCCTGCTCGAATACATCGAGGACGGGCGCGTCACGCTTATTGCATCGACTACCGAAAATCCGCATTTTTACCTCTACGGCGCGCTCATATCGCGTTCCACTCTCTTTGAGTTCAAGCCCGTACCGCCCGCAGAGGTCGTCCGCGCACTCGGCAGAGGTATGGATTATCTCAATCGCGAGACCAACCGCACGCGCACGTTTGATGCGGGAGTTGCCGAGAAGATCGCGTTTGCCTCGGGCGGTGACGTGCGCCGTGCGCTGACTCTATTTGAAAATGCTTACCTCTCCTCCGAGGGCGACGCTCTTCTCCTCTCCGACGTCACGCCCTTTGAGTCGAATATCACCGAATACTCGGACGATATCCACTTCGATCTTCTTTCCGCACTTCAAAAGTCCATCCGAGGCTCCGACCCCGATGCGGCTGTATTTTATCTGAACAAGCTCCTCGCGGCGGGCGAGCTTCTTGCCGTTTGCCGCCGTATGCAGGTTATCGCGAGCGAGGATATCGGTCTTGCCTACCCGATGGCACCCGTCATCGTCCGCGCTTGCTGTGAATCGGCGCGTGAGCTCGGTATGCCCGAGGCTCGCATCCCGCTTTCGAACGCCGCCGTAATGCTTGCGACCGCGCCGAAATCGAACTCCGCCTACCTCGCCGCCGCCGCGGCAAACGAGGATATCGAGGCGGGACGCGGCAAGATACCGCCGAAGCACATCCAATCCCCCCTCTTCGAGGGCTACGTCTACCCGCACGATTTCCCCAACCACTACACCCATCAGCAATACCTCCCCGACGATCTGAAGAATCGAGTTTACTACAAATACGCCCCCAACAAAACCGAATCCGCCGCCGCGGCGTACGCAGATTCGATCGGAAGCCGCAAAAAGGGCTCGTAAAAGAATAAATAATACTCCCCCCGAATAATATTTCTTATCAGATATTATTCGGGGTTTTCTATGCAAACACTTGAAAAGACAACTAAAATTGCACCGCGCGAGGGGCTTGACGGAGATGCGGTGCTTGAATCAAGGAAAAAATACGGTGAAAACGTCCTTCCGAAGGCGCGCGGACGTTCTTTTTTGCGCGCCTTTTTCGCAAATCTCGGCGATCCCGTTATAAAAATATTGCTCGGCGCGCTTGCGATCAATCTGATCTTTCTGTTTAAGTCCTCCGACGTCTGGGAGACCGTCGGCATCGCGGTTTCGGTCTTCACGGGCACTCTTATTTCAACTCTCTCCGAGCGCGGGAGCGAGCGAGCTTATGAAAGGCTTGAAAATGACGTCGGCGAGGGGCGTTGCCGTGTCCGACGGCGCGAGGGAGTCTTCGAGCTCCCCTTCTCCGAGGTCTGCGTCGGTGATATTGTCCTGCTCTTCGCGGGCGATGCGATCCCCGCCGACGGCTTGCTGATCTCGGGCGGACTTTCACTCGATATGAGCAGTATGACGGGCGAAGGACGGGAGGTGCAGAAAACCGTCAGCCGTGACACCTCTCTTCTCCCCTCCGCACCCTCATCTCTGCTTCGCGGATCACGCGTGACCTCGGGCGAGGGCGAAATGGAGGTCGTGCTCGTCGGTGCGGCGACTATGCTCGGCTCGATCTCGCGCGAGATTCAGCTTGAAGTGCGCGAAAGTCCGCTGAAGGTTCGGCTTCGCAAGCTTGCAAAACAGATCAGCCGCCTCGGCTACGTTGGTGCCGTGCTCGTTGCCGCGGCGTATCTTTTCAACGCCTTCATCATCGACAGCGCGTTCCACACCGACATTATCCTCTCAAAACTGACCGATCTCGCCTACCTTTTCCCGCGCCTGCTCGACGCATTCACCCTCGGGCTGACCGTAGTCGTCGTCGCAGTTCCCGAGGGACTTCCGATGATGATCGCGGTCGTGCTTTCCTCAAACGTCAGGCGGATGGCACGGCGGGGGGTGCTGGTCAAAAAAGCTGTTGGGATCGAGGCGGCGGGCAGTATGGATCTGCTTTTCACCGACAAAACGGGCACTCTGACCGAGGGCGTGATGAAGGTTTCATCGATCCTTGCCCCCGACGGCGAGCTTTTTGACACGGTCGGCGAATTTTTGCGTGAGCGTCCCGAGGATGGGATGCTCTACACGCTCTGCGCCACGCGAAATACATCGTCCGAGCTCGGTTTTTCGGGCGGACGTGAGCAGATAATCGGCGGAAACGCCACCGACCGCGCACTTCTCTCCTCTGTCAAGGGACGGAGGATTGATTGCGAGGTCGTCCGCAAGCTTCCCTTTGACAGCGCACGAAAATTCTCCGCCGCAGAGATCGTTCTGCGCGGTGAGCGGATCGTGATCTACAAGGGCGCACCCGAATATCTTTTGCCCCATATTTCGGGCTCAAAGCAGACCTTTGTGAAAAAGCTGACCGCCGAAGCCTCGCGCGGTGCGCGCGGACTTGTCGTTGCGGTCAAAAGAGGCGCGAATTTGACAGAAAACGCGACGATTCCGGACGGTCTTACCCTCGTCTGCGGTGTACTTCTCCGCGATCCGATCAGAAAAAGCGCTTCTGCCGCACTTTCGCGACTTCGCGGAGCGGGTGTTCAGGTGGTGATGGTTACGGGCGACTCGCGCGCGACAGCCGAGCATATTGCCAACGCTTGTTCATTGGCTACGCCGAGCCGTCCGCTGATAATTGAATCGTCCGAGCTTGCCCGTATGAGCGACCGCGAGGTTGCCGAAATTCTTCCGAGCCTTGCCTGCGTTGCCCGCGCGCTTCCAAGCGACAAGAGCCGACTCGTCCGCATCGCGCAAGCAGAGGGGCGGGTCACGGGTATGACGGGCGACGGCATCAACGACGCTCCCGCTCTCCGTGCCGCCGACGTTGGATTTGCGATGGGATGCGGAAGCGCCGTGGCGAAGGATGCGGGCGACGTCGTTATCCTCTCAAACGATCTCGACGGCATCGCAAACGCCGTCCTTTTCGGTCGAAACATCTTCAAAAGTATTAGGAAATTCATCTGCCTACAGCTCACCGTCAACCTCTCCGCCGTCGGAATCTCAATGGCGGGACCCTTTATCGGTATCGATTCGCCCGTGACTGTCATTCAGATGCTCTGGCTCAACCTCATAATGGATACCCTTGGCGGTCTCGCCTTTGCGGGAGAGGCGGCGGAAGAACGCATAATGCGCGAAAAACCGAAGCGCCGCGACGAGGAGATCCTTTCGCCGTATATGAAAAGCCGCATCACCTTCCTCGGCATATTCAGCCTCGCGCTGTCGCTGTGGTTTCTGCTCTCCGAGCGAGTTTCGGCGCATTTTGCCGAGAGCGCGGGCGATATTCGTTTTCTCACCGGATTTTTCGCCTTTTTCGTCTTTCTCGGACTCTTCAACTGCTTTAATTCGCGTTCCGACCGCCTGAATCTCTTCTCGGGACTTGGCAAAAACGCCGTTTTCGTCGCGATAATAACCTCGGTCGCGTTTGTGCAGCTGCTTTTCACCTACATCGGCGGCGCCGTATTGCGGACGGTTCCGCTGACCTCTCGTGAGCTTCTCTTCTCGCTCTCGTGCGCCCTTGTCGCGATCCCTGCGGGAGTGATCCATACCCTCATCCGCCGTCTGCGCGGTAAGCAGGACGGATTTTGAATTTCATACCGAAATGCGGGAAAGTTTTCTACGGCTTTCCCGCATATTATTGCTTTTTGCGTTTTTTTGTGATATATTATATAATGTACCGCGGTCATCCTGCATAAATTCACACCTTCCTTTTTGTGCAGAGTGACAAAAATGGAAATTATTCAAAAAATGCGTGACTTTTCATAATCTTTTCCGTCAGTGAAAGTGAAAGGGGGTAAGGAAATGACAGACGAAAAAATCATTGAATTGCTGTTCCGGCGCGACGAGCGTGCGCTGTCCGAGATCGAAACCAAATACAAGAGCTTGCTCAGATACATCGCCGAAAACTTCCTCTCCGCGCGCGAGGATGTGGAAGAATGCCTGAACGATGTTCTGCTCAGCGTCTGGAACGCCATCCCTCCCGAAAAGCCCGACGACCTGCGCGCTTACGTCTCTGCGGCTGTGCGAAACTGTGCGATCGACAAGCTTCGCTCGAATAAAGCCGACAAACGCGGCGGCGGATTTTATACGGTCAGCGACGAATTTCTTTCAATGCTTGATGACGGTACCGATCTTGCAAATGAATTTGAAGCTCGCCGCGCGGGAGAGATCATCAATGCCTTTCTCGAAGAGCAGAGTAAGGAAAGCCGCGATATCTTCGTAATGCGCCACTACCTCGGAATGAGCTATGCGGAGATATGCGATACTTTCGACTGCTCGGAGGGCAAGGTGAAAATGTCGCTTTTACGTTCAAGAAAAAAGCTTGCCGCAAAATTAAGAAAGGAAGGTATTTTTGTATGAGCTACACCGATAAACAAGAGGAGCTTCTCCGCTCTCTCGATTACGTTGATCCCGATATGATCGCGGGTGCTGTCGCAAGGATCGACGAAAAGAAAAGCCGCACAAAGGCGGTCAAGAAAAATAAAGTCAATCTTTACTTTAAGCTCGCGGCAGCCGCCGCGGCATGTCTGGCGATCATCGCGATCGCCTGGCCCACCTCGGTTCTTATAACCGAATATTCCGAATATCACCCCTCCTTCTTCGGTGCCGGAAACAGCAGCGAGGAGGTCGAATCCACGCCCGAATACGACGGCAGCCGCGGACTTCTTTATGAGGTCAGTGAGGACGGAACCGAGGCATTCTGTACCGGCTGGGGCACCTGCACCGACGAGGTCGTTTATATAGCCTCGCACTATAACGGTCTGCCCGTAACGAGCGTTTATAACAAAGGCTATCTGGAAGCATCCAAGATCACCGCAGACCACCCTTTTAAGAACAAATATGTCAAAAAGCTTGTAATCTCGGATACGGTTGTATACGTTGCAAGCGAGTTCATCCGTCAATGTCCGAATATCGAAAGCATATATTTCGGCGCGAGCGTTGAATATATCTCTACTCTTCCCTGGTCCGTCGGACACGGCGAGAATTTTGCAACTGTGGAGGTATCACCCTATAACCCGTATTATTCAAGCAAGGGAAATTGCGTCGTTGACCTTCGAACACGCGAGCTTGTTATCGCTACACCGACTACCGTTATCCCCGATGACGGAAGCGTTATGATAATCGGAAGGTGGTCGTTTTCCTTGGCAGAGCACGGATTGACCTCAATAGTAATTCCCGAAGGTGTCAAAATTATTGCAGAGGATGCTTTTTCAGGATGTTTGAAGCTTGAGAGCATAAAGCTTCCCGATAGCCTTGAGTTTATTGGGGGCAGTGCTTTCGCTTCCTGTTACTCGCTCAAAACCATTGAGCTTGGCAGAAATCTCAGATCCGTCGATCAAACCGCATTTCAGGATTATTACCCGCCGACCTTGTATTACAAGGGCACCGTTGCCGAGTGGGACGCGATCAATAAAACGTTGGGCAGCAACGTATCCAACCCCGTCACAGTAATATGCACGGACGGCGAAACTCTTTCAACGTCGGGCAATCAGGAAGATCTTTGGTGGCAAAGATTACCCGAATATGAGGAAATAGGCGAGGTTTACAATAAGCTCCACTTCACCAGAAAATATGCCAAATATACCCCGCACGCCTCCTCCGGGGAGGAGAACATTGAGATCACACGCGCCCCGAATGAATAATCCCCACACCCCGCCGCTTTCGCGGCGGGGCATTCGTTTTATTAGAGTGACAAGAATAATACGAACTAGCCCGAGAGCCTTAATTTTTGGCGCTTTTGGGCTTGTCGTCCTAGCAAGGTTAATACATTGCGTCGTCCTCCGCACCCAAAATCACCTAAAAATTAAGGCACTCGGGTCGGAGATTTTTTGGCTGACAAATATTCGTCAGCAGCAGGAAAACGCCGATGATAGTATATTAATACATTCGAGGCGTTTGACGAACTGATGGCGGATATTTGTCGCCAAAAAACTAGTTCGTATTATTCTTGTCACTCTACACAAAAATCTTGACTTTTCGCCCATTTTGTGCTATATTATATAAGGAATATTATTTTTATAAGGAAGAAAAAATATGATACTTACCGCAAATAATCAGATCGACACCTCAAAGCTGAAGGTCATCGCCTTCGACCTTGACGGTACTCTGACTCAGCACCGCACTCCGCTTGACGATGCTAACCGCGCCGTTCTTGACAAGCTTTCGAAAAAATACCGCATTCTGATGGTCGGCGCGGGTATGTGCCAGCGCATCTTCAACCAGATGGGCGGCTATCCCGTCGATATTCTCGGCAACTACGGCTTGCAGTACGCGAAATACAATCCCGAAACCAAAACGATCGATGTCATCCGCGACACCGTCGTCCCCTGCGACCGTGAGCGCACGGCTGACAACGTCGCTGCCCTCCGCGAGGAGTTCGGCTTCACCGAATTTGCAGGCGAGGGCGTTGAGTTCCACGCTTCCGGCGCGATCACCTTCCCCATCCTCGGCAAGTCCGCGAAGATCGAGGACAAGCTCGCCTTCGACCCCGACCGCGCAAAGCGCCGTCCGATGTACCCCAGAGTCAAGGAGCTTTTCCCCGAATACACCGTCTTCATCGGCGGCTCGTCCTCCTTTGACATGGTGCCCGCGCCGAATGACAAGTACTACGCGCTCTCGAAGCTCTGCTCCGAGGAGGGCTACTCGCACGATGAGGTGCTCTACGTCGGCGACGACTACCTCGAGGGCGGCAACGATCACGCTGTCGCTGTATCGGACATCGCTTTCGTGACAGTTGACGATTACACCAAGCTCTCCGAACGCCTCGAATTTCTCTTTTAAGCTCTTTTTCACCCGAAACGAGGTGATATTGTGAAAAAGACGAGCATTCTTTTATATGCCCTTTATCTTGCACTCTGCACGTTTGGCGCGCTCTCCTTTCCGCTTTTGCGTGAAAATATCAGTTGGCTCTATCTCCTGATACCGATATTCCTCGCGCTTAACCTCTTTTCAGGCTTCTTCTCCGCGAAGCTACCTTCTCTGCGGCTGCGTATTTGCCGTCACGGAGCGATCCTGCTTGCGGTTTTCCTGCCGAGCGCTTGTGTCGGAATAGTACATCACATCGTTCAGGCGTTCCGACTGATCCCAAGCGATTGGAAGGCGTGGCTGTGGAGCGCACTTTTTACCTTCGGATTTTACTTTATCATTTTCTGGAACGGCATTATCTCTGTATATCTGACTTCATTTCAGCTTGGCTTGCGACAGCGCGTGGTTGGTCTGATATGCGGACTTATCCCCATCGCGAATATATTTTGCCTTATTTCCATTATAAAAACGACTCTTCGCGAGGTGGATTTTGAGGCGAATAAGGAAAAAATCAACCTCTCGCGCGCTCGAGAACGGATTTGTGAAACCAAATACCCGATCCTGCTCGTCCACGGCGTTTGTTTCCGTGACAGCAAGATCTTCAACTATTGGGGACGCATCCCGCGCGAGCTTGAACGCAACGGCGCGCGCGTCTTTTACGGCAACCACCACTCCGCTTCCTCTGTCGCATTCTGCGGCGAGGAGCTTGCCGAGCGCATCCGCGAGATCGTCCGCGAGACGGGGGCGGAAAAGGTCAATATCATCGCGCACTCCAAGGGAGGTCTCGACTGCCGCTACGCCATCGCAAAATGCGGTGTCGCCGATCTCGTTGCGTCGCTGACTACGGTAAACTCACCGCACCGTGGCTGTCAGTACGCCGATACCCTCTTGAACGTGATCCCGAGCGGGGTTCAGAACAAGGTCGCAACCACTTATAATAAAACTCTGCGCCATCTTGGCGACATCGACCCCGATTTTTTGACCGCTATGTCGAATCTTACCGCATCTTATTGCGAAACGCTCGCAAAGGAGCTCGATGACACTGTGGAAAAGCACGGGATTTACCGTCAAAGCATCGGTTCGGTTATGTCGAACGCAAGAAGTGCCGGATTTCCGCTGAATTATTTTTATCTGATCGTCAAGGATTTCGACGGGCCGAACGACGGTCTTGTGTCCGATAAATCCTTTGAATTCGGTGAGAAATTCACTCTGTTGACGCCCGGCGGCAAGCGCGGAATCTCTCATATGGACGTTATTGATATGTCAAAGATCGACGTTCCCGATTTTGACGTGCGCGAATTTTACGTCGAGCTCGTAAGCGATCTGCGTAAACGCGGCTTATAAAATTTCGTATATAATATAATAGGAAGAAAAAATGAAAATAAAAACACGTGTAGCCGTCGTTGGCGGCGGTCACGCGGGAGTCGAGGCGGCTCTTGCGTGCGCCCGACTCGGCATTGACACAACTCTCTTCTCTCTCTCTCTCGATCAGCTCGGCAATATGCCCTGCAATCCCTCGATCGGCGGTACGGCAAAGGGACATCTCGTTTACGAGATCGACGCCCTCGGCGGTGAGATGGGGCGCGCGGCTGATAAGGTCACGCTCCAATCGCGCACGCTCAACCTCGGCAAGGGCGCGGCGGTGCATTCGAAGCGCATTCAGGCCGACCGTCGCAAATATCAGGAGATCATCAAGCATACCCTTGAGCTGACCGAAAATCTCCGTCTGCTTCAAGCTGAGGTTACGGAGATCATTACCTCAGATGAGGACGGACACCGCAAGGTGGTCGGTCTTCGAACCGCTTTCGGCGAGGAATACGAGTGCGAAAAGATCATAATTGCGACGGGAACCTACCTCGACAGCCGTATTTTCGTCGGCGATCGCGCAATCGTAGCGGGTCCCGACGGTGCCGTGGCGGCATCATCGCTCACAAAGTCGCTTGCCGATGCGGGCGTCTCGATCCGCCGCTTTAAAACAGGTACTCCCCCGCGCATTTTGCGCTCGTCGGTAGACTTCTCACAGCTTGAGCTTCAGCTCGGCGAGGACGAGATCATACCCTTCTCCGCCGACACGGACGAGCAGCTTTTGCAGAAGATTGAGCAGTATCCTTGCCATATAGTTTACACAAACCTTGATACCCATAAGATCATACTGGATAATATTACCAAATCTGCGATGTATTCGGGCTTGATAAGCGGCGTCGGACCTAGATATTGCCCTTCTATTGAGGACAAGATCAAGCGTTTTTCCGACAAGGAGCGTCATCAGCTCTTTCTTGAGCCTATGGGTGAAAATAACGAGGAGCTTTATCTTCAGGGATTTTCCACTTCCCTGCCCCCCGATATTCAGGATAAAATGCTCCGCACGCTGCCAGGCTTCAAGGATGCCGTCATCACCCGCTACGCCTACGCTATCGAATACGATTGCACTGATCCAACCGACCTCTACCCCACTCTCGAGCATAAGCGTATCTCGGGGCTTTACGGCGCGGGTCAGTTCAACGGCACCTCGGGCTATGAGGAAGCCGCATCGCAGGGACTGATCGCGGGAATTAACGCTGCGCTTTCAATTAAGGGCGAAGAATCGCTCATTTTGCGAAGATTTGACGGCTACATCGGCACCCTGATCGACGATCTTGTCACAAAAGGTACGAATGAGCCGTACAGAATGATGACTTCGCGCTCAGAATATCGCCTTCTCCACCGTCAGGACAACGCCGATGCGCGTCTTACTCCGTACGGTCGCCGCGTAGGCTTGATTTCGGATGAAAGATTTGAAAAATTTGAGCGCAGACAGCAGTTGATAGCGGATGAAAAGGCAAGAATAGAACAAGTGTTCGTCAAGCCTTCCGATTCTTCTTCCCTCCCCGAGGGTGTCGTTATACCTGCACACGGCGCTTCGGTTGCCGACCTGCTCAGAAGACCCGAGATCAGCTATGATGATACCGCGGTAGTAGATAAAAATCGCCCCGCACTTCCCCGCTCTATCACAAGAACCGTTCAATACGACGTAAAATATGCCGGATATCTTCGCAGACAGACCGCAGAGATCAACCGCCAAGCCCGTCTCGAGGAATTTAAGCTTCCCGAGGACATTGATTACGCCGAAATTGGCGGATTACGCATCGAGGCTGTTCAAAAGCTTACAAAGATACGTCCCGTAACCCTCGGTCAGGCATCCCGCATCAGCGGTGTCTCCCCCGCGGATATTTCGGTACTTTTGATCAGACTCGGCTTGAAATGAGGAAAATTATGACTGAAATTATCAACAACGACAATTATGCGGCATATCTTGCCTCAATTCTTACCAATAACGGACTTTCCGAGTTTGCAACAGATGAAATTTGCTCAAAGCTCTCTGATTTCTGCGATTATTTGCTTGAGCAAAACAAGCTTTTCAATCTAACCGCAATCAAAACTCCCGAATCTGCCGCTTTGCTTCATTTTGCGGATAGCCTGACTCTAGCAGAATACATACCTGCTAACGCTAAAATTCTCGATATAGGCTCGGGCGCGGGTTTTCCTGCTATTCCGCTTGCTATCGCTCGCCCTGATATCAAGGTAACCGCGTTGGATTCGACGCAGAAACGCGTGAATTTTATCAACGCTGCTGCAAAAATGTTAGGTCTGACCAATATAAATGCAGTTTGCCACCGTGCAGAGGACGTTACGGGCAAGGATTTCAAGGAAACGTTCGATATAGTAACAGCGCGTGCAGTTGCTTCTTACCCCGTGCTGCTTGAACTTGCTTTACCTGCGGTAAAAGTCGGTGGAAAATTCGTTGCAATGAAATCTAAGGATGTTTCACGTGAAACAGACGGTATTGAAAGAGTTATAAAGCAACTTTCGATATCAAAGCCTATTTTCAATATTTCTGAAATCTCGAGCTCGGATGAGGTTTTTGAGAGATGTATCGTTGAAGTTCAAAAGAATGCATCAACGCCTCTGAAATATCCGCGAGCTTACGCTCAGATCAAAAAGAAACCTATATTTTAAAAACAAGAGCCCGATGTTTCACGTGAAACGTCGGGCTCCTGTTTTTTACTGGTTTCACGTGAAACATTTTGTAAATTTTATGTAATTCACAATATGTTATTGATTTGAGGGGCGAAAGATGGTATAATAATATAGAATAGATATCAACACGGAGGTGACACACGTGGGAAAGATAATTTCTTTTGCAAATCAGAAGGGAGGAGTCGGAAAAACGACTTCTGCCGTTAATATAGCAGCATCGCTTGGACTTTTGGATAAAAAAGTGCTTATGGTGGACCTTGATCCGCAGGGCAACACAACAAGCGGTGTCGGAGTCCAGAAAAAGGGACTGAAAACCACCGTACGCGAGATTTTGCTCGCACCCGAGATCGGAGGAGGGAAGAGCCCTTATGAAATCGCAAAGCAGGCTATAATTAAGACCGATTTTGACAATCTTTCGGTAATTCCCTCAACAATTTCGCTTGCGGGAGCAGAATTCGACCTTTTTTCTATAGAAAAGAGCGAATATATCCTTAAAGAAGCGCTTTCGCCCCTCAAAGAGGAGTATGATTACATAATAATCGACTGTCCTCCCTCGCTTGGAATGCTCACAGTCAACGCACTTGCTGCAAGTGACGGAGTAATTATCCCTATGCAGTGCGAATTTTACGCATTGGAAGGACTTTCACAGCTTGTTATCACGATTTCGCGTATAAAACAGAAGTATAATCAGAGTCTTACGGTAACCGGCATACTTTTGACGATGTATAATTCAAGATTGCTTCTCACTTCTCAGGTAGTTGCGGAATTAAAGAAGCATTACTATGAAAAACTCTTCTCAACCGCGATTTCTCGAGGAGTCAGACTCTGTGAAGCGCCTTCATTCGGCGTTCCGGTCTATTATCACGACCCGAATTCGAAGGGAAGCCGCGAATATCTTGAAGTCGCACGCGAACTAACAGAAAGAATATAACAATTATAGGCGAAAGAGGAAGAAAATGGCAAAAGTTAAGAGAGCAGGTCTCGGACGCGACTTTAATTCGCTCTTTGAAGACAATTTTATAGATACAAAGAAAAATCCCGCTGAAATGATCAGAATCAGCGACATTGAACCCAACCCCGATCAGCCCAGAAAGAGCTTCGATGAAGGCGAGCTCGCATCTCTTGCGGCTTCTATCGCGGAGCACGGTCTTCTTCAGCCCATTCTTGTCGCTGAAAGCGGCGTGCTTGCAGGCACTTACCGTATTATTGCGGGTGAGCGGCGTTGGCGCGCTTCCCGAATGGCGGGCCTCGACGAGATTCCTTGTGTGATTTTCGACGGCGACGAGCTCGCGTCTGCACAGGTCGCGCTTGTGGAAAATATTCAGCGCAGCAATCTCAACCCCATTGAGGAAGCATTGGGATATCGCGCTCTGATCGACCGTTACGGTATGACTCAGGAAAATCTCGCGCTGAAAATGGGCAAATCACGTCCCGCTATTGCAAACGCAATGCGACTTCTCGATCTGCCCGAGGAAATACTGCCTCTCGTTGCAGAAGGCAAGCTTTCCGCAGGTCACGCGAGAACGCTTCTCGGACTTGTTTCACGTGAAAACATTGCAATCCTTGCTCAGCGCACGATAGATGAGGGACTTTCTGTCCGCGCGCTTGAAGCCGAGGTGAAAAAGTACAATAAACCCGCTCCCGCCCCAAAGCCCGTCAAGCCTGCGAAGCCCATTGATGAGCAGACTGCCGTTTATATGGAGCAGCTTGAACGCCGCGCAGTCGAGCTTTCGGGCAGACGCGTCAAAATCAAGGATATGGGTGTCGGAAAGAGAAGAATCGAGATAGATTTTGACGATACGGACGATCTTTCCGAGCTTCTCCTTACCCTTTGCGGCCCCGATATCTTCAACTTATAATCTAATAGGTAAAAATTATGAAATTTGCACACCTTTATTTATCGGAAGGAATTAACTTGCGTGAAATACTCGACGAGATATTTTCGCTTGATATGGGTCAGTACGATAATCTCGGTTTCGGTGATTTTGCTTTCGCAAATCTGCGAAATATAGTTTTCGGTCTTATTCTCGGAATAATTTTCGCATCCTACCTTGTAATTTTCAATAAGAGAGTCTACGGCGACTTCGTGCGCTCTCTCATAGGCGAAAATTGCTCGTCTCCCGCAACTGCAAAGACGCTATCCGAGCTTGGATATATGAAGAACAGCGCGGTACGGTCTGCGATCAAATCGGGACACGAATACCGCGGAATCGTTCGCTGTCCCGAGGCTGAGGAGTATTTTGCAGCCCGCGAGCTGGCAAGAGGAGAATACGAGGCGCGAGTTGCTGCCTCGGGTGAAAAAGCCCCCGCATTCTCGTCGCCCGAGTTCAAATACGACTTCACAAAGGCGCGGTTTTACGTACCTGAGGATAAGCATTTTACAGCGACTGAGCGATTCGAGAAAAAAGGAACAAGTGTTCTCTCTGCGATCGTTATAACTATCGTTTCTCTTGTGCTTTTCCTTGCGATAATCAAATTCCTCCCCGATATTATGCAGTTCCTCGATAATTTCGTGGGTATTATAAACAGTTAAGAGGTAATTTATGGAACACAGACAAAAACCCTATCGAAATCTCAGGCTGAAGTATCCCTTCCTGACGATTGCGGGCTTGGCGTTGGCGGTATTTTTGCTTGGCATCGGAATCGCGACGATCTTCGGCGCGCGAGACACGAACATAACGCTCTCAGACGGCGAGCAGATCAGATTTACCGGCCTTTTTGATATGGACGGAAACCCGATTTCGGGTACGATATATTTCGCCAACGGTCTTTCGGCAGAGATCGACCTGGAGGCGGGCAAGGTGACCTACTCGGACGGAACGGTATTCCTCGGCAAGCTCGATGCCGATTACCGCAGAAGCGGGCAGGGAAGCATCACCTGGCAAAACGGCGACAGCTACGAGGGCGAATTTGTATCCGATAAGCTCTCGGGCAGAGGAATCTACACCTTCAAAAGCGGCGACGTTTACGAGGGCGAGTTCGTTGAGGGCAAGAAGCACGGCAAGGGCAAGTACACGGCGTTTGACGGCTCCTACTATGAGGGCGATTTTGAAAACGACCTGCGCCATGGCATGGGCAAGCTTGTAACCGGTGACGGCGGCGTATATGAGGGCGAATTCGTGAAGGGCGTCAAGTCGGGTTACGGCAAATATGCGTATCCGAACGGCGACAGCTACGAGGGCGAATTCAAGGGCGACCTTCGCCACGGCGAGGGCAAGTACGTCTGGGCAAACGGCGAGACCTACACGGGCGAGTTTGCCGAGGGCAATATGAACGGCTACGGCACCTACACCTGGCCCGAGGGCAGACCGTCCTATACCGGATACTTCAAAAACGGCGAGATCGTCGTGGTTGACGATTAAATTAAGTATAAAGCGCTTCTTCGGAGGCGCTTTTTTCTTGACAAATATGGTGTGTAATGTTATAATTATTATGATCTGAAACTTTATGATGAACGGATTTGTTAAAGTTAAGGAAGTATAATATATGAAAAAGTCAAACGTAGTCGAGCAATTCGCGAAAAGTATATTTGAAAGCCCGAAATTTCGCGAGAAATGGGAGGGATATCTTACCCTTTTCGGCAACGATATAGCGGAAATGTTTCCTGACAGCTATAAAGCAAAGGTCAGCCTTGCAGCTATCTTACAGAAAATCTGCGATAAGAACTTTGACGCTGCCAAGCGAGAGCTGACGCCGTATCTCAATACTGCGCGCACCGACAGAGAAAAAGCAATCATCTCCCGTCTGATCGGGCTTTGCGAGGAAAATATTCCCGAACCTACGTACCCCGAAAGAAGTGCGCGGTATATGCGCTACCGCGAAATGCTTTTTGAAAACGATTTTTCCGAAGCCTCGAAGCGACGCGGGCATTTTTTCCGTCAGGCAACCGAAAAAACTGCGTTTGCGGTAAATCTGTACGATGAGGACTGTGCACTTTGTGTGATGTACGGATTTGCATCGACGGCGATAACCGCAATGGCGGGCTGTGAGAATGAGTTTGCGGAATCCGGCTCGGACAAAGATTCCTGCCATGTTCGGAATATTATCCGAATAAGCGACGGCGACGAAGCCTCTGCACGATCGGTGATCTCGGATTTTTATAATAAGTACAAGGATTTTCAGAAGGATGCAATTCTCGAATTAAAAAAAGAGCGGCAAAAAAATTTTCTCGCGCTCTTTGCCCTGCCTCTCAAAAAACTCGGATTTAAGAAAAAGGGTACGAAATGGACGAAAATCCTCGACGAAGAAAACGCACTTTCATTCGAAGCTCAAAAATCCGCATTTTCGGATCAGTATTACTTCAACGTCAGCATCCATTCCCCCTCTGATTTCTATGCCCGAAGCTCTTACGAAAGAGTAATAATGAACGGCACGGACATTTACAACTGGCAGTTGATGTCGGAGGAAGAGATCTGTGATTTGGTTGAATATTCGATAAAGAATTATATTGAACCGAAACTTTTATAATTTTTAGGGTGAAGGAGCAAAAATCTCCCCGAGGGGAGATTTTACTCCTTCCGAACAGCCGACGGGGCGTCGTCTGTTCGAAGCACAGGGGAAGGTTTCGCGCTCTGCGGAGCGCGACAAGGGCTCCGCGCCCTTGACGGAGCCACCTTTTGAAAAAAGGTGGACGAAAACTTTTTCGCTGATGTTGTTTTTAGTTTATCTTCAATTTCCGCAAAGCGGAAATTATCACTCGCCGTAAGGCGATTATCACTCTTGCGAAGCGTACGGCTCTGGCGGTTTTCCGTAGGAAAATGGAGGCGTAAGCCGACAAGACAGAGTCGAAATTTGCCGCAGGCAAATACATTATCACTCGCGCCCTCGGCGCGACAGCAAGGAGCTAAATATGTCAAAACAAGAATGGAAAGGCGGCGCTCTCCTCGCGCCTCTGCCCGCAGTTATAGTAACCTCCGCCCGTGAGGGCGAAAAGCCGAACGCGATCACCATCGCGTGGTGCGGCATTATATCCACTCATCCGCCCGCACTCTATATCTCCGTGCGCCCCTCGCGCCATTCCTATAATATCATCAAGGAAACCGGCGAATTTTGCGTCAATCTCGTTCCCGTTTCGCTTGTCCGCGCCGCCGACACCTGCGGTGGGCTGACGGGCAGAAAGGTCGATAAGTTTGAAAAATGCAAGCTCACGCCCGAAAAATGCTTCAAGATCTCCGCGCCCGCCATCGCCGAGTCACCGCTGACGCTCGAATGCAAGCTCCGCGAGATCATTCCGCAGGGCTCGCACGATATGTTCATCGCCGACATCGTTGCCACGGGCGTTGACGAGTCGCTGATCGACGAGAAAGGAAGCCTCCACCTCGGACGCGCCAACCTTTCCGCTTTTGCACACGGCGAATACTTCGAGCTCGGAAAAACCATCGGTTCGTTCGGATATTCGGTTAGAAAAAAGAAGAAGAAAAATATAAAGAGGTAATTCAATGAAAACCAAACGCATCCTCGCGCTCATTTTTGCGCTGATTATGACGGCTTTGCTCGTCGCTTGCGGCGGTGAGGGTGAAACCGAGACAACTGCTCCCGAAACTACCGATGCGATTCCCGAGACCACCGCCGAGGTGATTGATCTCGATCTTCATATCGTGCGTGACGGCGCAAGCGAGTGGGCGGGCATCCGTCCCGAGGTCAGCACAAACGCGGAGATCGAGGCGCTCAAGATTCTCAAAAATCTGATCAAGGATAAATACGAAATTACGATCCCGCTCGACACCGACGGCAAGCGTATGCCCGGCACCGATCCCGAGTATCAGATACTCATCGGCAGAACCGACGAGCCCGAAAGCGCCGCCGCGATCGAATTCATCAATTCCTTACCTCGCGGACAAGTCGCTTACGTTATCGAGGCGCTGGAGAAGCGACTCGTCATCGTTGCAAGCAACACGTCGATGTACGAGGCGGCAATTACGTATCTGGCGGAAAACTTTATGACGGAAAGCGGCTTTACGGTTCCGATCGGATTCAAATATACCGCCGATGCGGTTACGGTAAATCCCTCGAACCATATCGAAAAGGAAAACGCCCTTGAGGTCAAAATGACTCAGCTTTACACCGTCAAGACGCTCACCGATGCAAACGGCGTCAATTGCCGCGTGATTCAGGGCGCGTGTACCGACGGCGAATATCTTTACGTTTGCCTCAATGACGGCGCATCGAGCGGCGCGGTCACCGCGATAGTCAAGACAGAGCTTGCGACGGGCCGTGTCGTTGCGACCTACGAAAACAAGCTCATCGACCACGCCAACGATCTGACCTACAATTCAAAAACAAACGAAATCCTTGCCGTTCATAACGCGCCAAACCGCCAGAAGATATCGATCTTTGATGCGGACACGATGGAGCTCAAGGAGGTCAAAACCCTCCGCCACGACGTTTACTCGATCGAGTACGATGAGGAAAACGATTGCTATTGGTTCGGCATTTCCCACGGCTACAACTACGCGCGCTACGATACTACGCTCAAGAAATACACAGAATACAAGGGCTATGACAACGGCTTTACAAAGCAGGGAATGGATGCGGATGACAAATACGTCTATTTCGTGCTTTATAAAACGAACTGCATAGCGGTCTACACGAAGGACGGCAAGTACGTCCGTCAGATCGACCTGCCCGTGACCGCGGGCGAGCCCGAGAACATCAGCCACGTCGGCGACGTTTTTTACATCGTCTATAACAATCCCTCCTGGACGGGCGGAATAGTTTATGAAACCGTCATCACCGAAAAGAAGTAAAATGAAGCTTTTTGCACCAAAATATTATCGTGATTTCGCCTGCATCGCCGATAAATGCCGCCATAGCTGCTGTGTCGGCTGGGAAATTGACGTAGACGGCGAGACGCTCGCGAAATATTCCGAAATGAAAGCGGAATATGCGGGGAACGTCCGCGCGAGCATCGAGTGGGAGGAAACACCCCATTTCAAGCTTTGCGCCGACGGAAGATGCGCGCATCTTGACGAAAAAGGACTCTGCCGCATCATTTCAAACATCGGCGAGTGCGCCCTCTGCGCGATCTGCCGTGAGCATCCGCGATTTTATCACACGGCGGGCGGCAGACGCGAGGTCGGGCTCGGACTTTGCTGTGAGGAAGCGAGCAGGATCGTCTTGTCGAGCGATGCATACCGCGAATTTATCGAGATCGGCGAGGCGGACGGAGAAGAGGAGTGCGATTTTGACGCCGTGGCGCACCGCGAGAGGATATATTCGATCCTTTCAAACCGTGGCGAGCCCTATTCGGCGCGGCTTCACGCGATATATGAGGAATTCGGGTTCGGTTGCTTCGGCGGAGAGTGGAAGGAAGTGCTCGATGCGCTTGAATATCTCGAGGAAGAACACCGCGCCCTGATCTGCGATTTCTCCGCCACAGGTGCGGATGAACACGAAAAAGAGCTCGAACGCGCGCTCGCGTACTTCATCTACCGCCATTGTTCCACTGCCGAGGACGAGGCGGAATTCCGAATAGGACTCGGATTTGCCCTTTTTTGCGAGCGGCTCCTCTCGTCAATGGCAAAAAACAATCCCGCCACTCCCATCACAGACCTCGCCCGCATCCTTTCCGAGGAGATAGAATACTCCGAGGATAACTGCGAGGCGATCAAAACCGAGATTATGTTTTTGTGATATTGAAAACCGACCCGATTTCCTCGGGTCGGTTTTTTATAGCAGAAGTAAGGTAAATTTTCGCTTTTGGCGAAAATTTTCAATCTTATTAATATAATAAGTACGCTTGTCTTTTATGCAGTACAGACTTCGGTCCCCTCATCCGTCACGCTTCGCGTGCCACCTTCCCCGCTGGGGAAGGCTTGTTTAGCAACTGCGAACATAGTATATAGAGATATAATTAAGCAAAAGCTTGAAAAACTCCACTTAATATGCCGATACCCCCATAACATATTGTCATTTGTTGTTGTTTTTATAAATCAAAAACTAACGATGTTTAGAAAGATTAGGCAAAATTCTCAAGAAGCCTTCCCCAGCGGGGAAGGTGGCAGCCGAAGGCTGACGGATGAGGAGATCGGAGTCTGTATTGCATAAAAGATATGTGTATATGGCTTTTAATAATAATGAAAAAATTCCGCCCGAGGGCGGAATTTAACCTTATCTTCGCCGCAGGCGAAATATCACTCGTGCGAAGCACGAATATAACTTTGCAAAGCAAAATATCACTCTCGCGCAAGCGAGAATATCACTGCAGTTCAGGGGTGAAGGAGCAAAAATCTCCCCCGAGGGGGAGATTTTTGCTCCTTCCAAAACGTCGGCGGGGCGCCGCCGTTTTGAAGCGCAAAGAGAGTTTCGCCGTCTGCGGACGGCGACTTAAGAAACTTTTTTGGAAAAAAGTTTCTTAAGAATCTTCAAAAAACTTTCCGCTGATGTTGTTTTTAATTTATCTTCAATTTCCGCGAAGTGGAAATTATCACTCTCGCGCAAGCGATAACATCACTGCTCGCCCCGCGAGCACGGCAGCCACGCCGCGATCTCGCTTTCCCAGTCCTTTCCTGCGGATTGGTAGTCGACGAGATAGAATTTTTCGCCGTTTTCGTCGGTGAATTCGAGTTTAAGGGTGTATTTTTCGTCCTCGCAGACGCGGTAATCGTAGTTTTTGAAGCTGAAATTATCGGTCGCGGGCTTGCCGAGTGAGGAATCGGCGGCGAGGGTGATCGGTCCGCGCGAAAGCGAGATGAAATCATCGTCTTCGGGATAATGACGAACCGCGACGGGCGGCTTGCGAGTGCCGCAGGTGTTGATATAGAGAACGTCGAGATCCCATTTTTCCGGGAGCGTTTCGCGGATCGACATATCGAGCTCAAGCGCGATCTCGCTCTCACCCACTCCAACGTGATAGATCGCGTAGCCGTCCTTTTGCTTGATATTTTCATTCTGCGACCACTCGGGAATGCGGAGCTTGAGGCAGAATTCACATTCGGATGTGATTTTAAGCAAAATCTTGCCGTCCGCGGGGTATTTCGTCTCGGTTCTGATTGAAATCTTACCGCGCTCGGTGCTGATCTCCGACTCGCCCTGCTCGTAGAAATTCAGGACGACACAGCCGTTATTATCAACCACGGCGTGCTTTGCAAAGATTCCGACACCCGCCGCGCCTATGCAAACGCAGCATCCGTAATATCTGCCGTCCTCAAGGATCTGAAAACCGCCGACGGTGCGTCCGCGGCGTCCGGGGCGGAGGGGGGAATAGCTGTCAAAGGGCAAGGGAACGGGCACCATTTTGTCGAGCATATTGATCTTTGCGAAACGCTCGCGTACGTAGCCGTCACGACTGACGAGCATTTCCTCATTGAGCGAGCCGAGGTAGGCGTTGTAGAAGGAGTGCTCGATCGCGTCGGCGAAGGCGCTCTCGCCAGTCAGCATAAAGAGGCGCGAGCAGAACTTCATCCAGGTCACGGTCACGCAGGTCTCCTGCATAATGCCCTCGTAGAACTGCGTCTGACGGGTCTTTGTGTGGTCGAAAAGCTCGTGCGTACAGCCCGAGGAGCCGATGACGGAAATTTCGCTGTCGAGAACAGCTTTTGCAAAGTTGACCACGGCTGTTTTGTACTTTTCGATGCCCGTGACGTAGTAAAATTCAAGCAGTCCCTCAAAGCAGGACATCATCTCGTAAGCCTTGGCAACGCCGTATTGGTAGGGAAGGAGCGTGTTTTCGTATGCGAGTTCAAAAACGTTGATCTCGCTGCCACCCGATTCGACTATGTAGGCGGCGAAATCAAGATATTTCTGCGCGCCCGTCAGGTTATAAAGACGTACCATCGGCTCAAGGATCGAGGAAGAATTGAGCCCGAGCCAGTGCTTGGTTGCCTTGTTGATATGAATTTTGCCTTCCTCTTTGCCGATGTGGGCGATTATGTAATCAGCCGCGCGGCTGATGGAGGCGATAATTTCGGATTTAAGCGCATCGTCGGGGCAGATATCGAGGTAGTATTCCAAGCCGAGGATAACGTATTTACGGCACCAGATATCCCACGCGCGGAATTCGGTGTCTTTTGTAAAGGAAGAGATTCTGCCGTCGGGGGCGATGACGGTGAGCATATCGCGAACGGTCTCGGTGAGGACGTCGAGAAGCTCTGCGTCGCGCGAGTATTCGTAAACGAGAGCCGCACCGCGCATCATCTTGCCCCAATATTCACCGCGCCAACCGTTGTTGACGCCGTCGATGGGACGGCGGAATTGGTCAACGAACCGCCGCCACATATCGCGGTCGGAGAGCTGATTGGCGGTCAGAAAATCGACCGCATGAGCGGTCAAACCCTCGTATTTTTGCTTTATGTTAAAATATTTCATTATTTCGCCTCCAAAGGCTTTTTTATAATTATAACCTTTTTAAAAATAGTTGTCAATAGCGAAAAACCAAAAATAGCGGAAAAGTTTTCGTCCACCTTTTTCAAAAGGTGGCAGATTCTTAAGGCGGAGCCTTAAGTCGACCTCCGCAGAGGTCGAAACACCCCTGCGCTTCAAGCAGGCGGCGCCCCGCCGACTGCTTGGAAGGAGTAAAACCTCCCCTAAAAGGGGAGGTTTTCGCTCCTTCACTCTTTTTGTAATAATAGTGATTTAATGACAATATAACCGTCAGTTGGTTTGGGACGTCGAGGGCGCCGTCCCCTACGGATTTTGCAAAATCCCCAATCACTTACTCAAAACACTCCCGATATTTCGGATTTTTGCGAATTTCCTCAACAAAATTTTTCCGAAACGTTCGCAATTGCTTTTCCCAGAAATCGTCTCCGAACGGTGCGAGATCTCCTTTGTCTATCTTCGGTAACGCCGAGACTAACGGCGCAGAATACTGATATTCGCCTTCATTGTAGATGCGCTCATATTCTTTGCAATGATCAAAGCCTTTATCGAAATAATTGAGAGCCTTTTCCATACTGCCGCCGTTGTCCATTTCATATTGCGCCAAAGTCAGATACAAAGAACCGATATCCCAATGCCAACTTCCGCATCTGCCGTCAATAAATACCGTTTCGTAAAGATTGATAACCGACAACAGAATTTGTCTTCCGTATTCGGAGGACGATACCGCGGGTCTCGTGGCTACGGCTTCGGAAACAGCGAACCTGAGATTTGAAAGCAGAGCCATAATTCTTTCGCCTTGATACCTTGCTTTTTCTTCACCTGAGGTTGCCAAGGGCATCAAGACCTCCTTGCAAACGACAAGAGCGTTCTGACCGCCGGCAAGTGCTTTTGCCTTTTCATATTCACCCATTCTGCAATAAAGCGGTGTTAACTGACGAATGGTGATTTCTCGATCTTCAGGAGACGCATCACATTTCAAAAGCTTTTCAAAAACACGAACTGCTTCCTGCCAATAAACGTTTTGTGAGTTGTAATCAGTGTCATCTTCTAAGATGCCGGATGAATCGGAAAAATACCCTTTGGCTCCGTATTTATTCCAACCCCACATAAGGAGTGCCTGCGAGAGCTTCAAAAGAATTTTTGGCTCGTTCGGAAATTCCTCTGAGGCTGTGCGAAGCATATTGACGCATTCCAGGACGTCGTCCGATAAACTTCCCTGATACATTGTAAATCCCTGCCTTGTAAGTATCCCCGTAGCGTTTTCAAGAATAGTCTTGATTTTTTCTTCACGTTCATTGTTATAACCGAAAAGCTCGTCGATCGAAATATGAAAGAAGTTCGCAATTGACGGTATCATCTCCATATCGGGATAACTCCCGCCCGACTCCCCGCGCGAGACCGCCTGCGCGCTCATGCCGAGAAATTCCGCGAGATTTTCCTGCGTGCGCCCGTCGCGGCGGCGGAGCTCGCGTATTTTCGTTCCTAAATTAAGATGCATTGTTCTGCTCCTTTGAAAGCGTTTTCACCGGTGTGATTCTATTATAGCATAGGTTCCCGAAAATTGCAATTATCAATCGGTTGTTTGGAGTTCAACTGTTGATTGATTTTTTGTTCTAAAGGTGAAATTGGTTAAAGAGTGAAGGAGCGAAAACCTCCCTCGAGGGGAGGTTTTACTCCTTCCGAACCGCCTGCGGGGCGCAGTCGGTTCGAAGCGCGGGGGGAGTTCCGACCTCTGCGGAGGTCGACAAGGGCTCCGCGCCCTTGACGGCGCCACCTTTTGAAAAAGGTGGACGAAAACTTTGGGCTTTTTGGTGCGGCAAAAGTCCAAAATTGTGAATATTTTGTCCGTGCGGGAAAAATAATAAATACAAACAACGAAAGCGAAGGTAACAGATACATGCAAAGCTTTGATTATACGCTGAACTGCACGGGTGGGCTTCACGCGCGGCCGGCGGGGGCAATCGTGAATGCGGCTAAACACTTCTCGTCCGATATTTTGATCAGAAAGCTCTCGCCCGACGGCGCGAAGGAGGCGGACGCCAAGCGGCTCATCTCGCTTATGAGCCTAGGCGCGAAGCGCGGCGACACGATCAAATTCATTATAAACGGCCCCGACGAGACCGATGCCGCCGAGAAAATGAAGCTCGTCTGCCGCGAGAGCGTGGGGTGAGGGGATGTCTCTTCGCGAACAGACCAAATCGAAACGCCGCGAAATACGCGGGATAGGCATCGGCGAGTGGGCGGTCTGGGGCAAGCTCCGCTTCGTTTCATCGGAGATCCCAACAAAAACGCTCGCTTACCGCGGTATGCGCGAGGAAAAAGAGGCTCTTGCGTCGGCTCTGACCGAGGCGCGCGCCGAGATCGCGGCAATCGGCAGGCGCACTCTCGCCGCGGCGGGCAGGGAAGCGGCGTCGATCTTTGAAATTCACGAAATGCTCCTCTGCGATCCCGATTTTCTCGATCTCGTAAATTCCGCGATCGAGTCGGGCACTCCCGCTGCGGATGCCGTAGCGTCTGCGGGCGAGTCGCTTGCGGGCGTTTTTGAGGGGCTTGACGATGAATACCTATCTGCTCGTGCGGCTGATATGCGCGACGTCAGCGCGAGGGTGCGGCGCATCCTCCTCGGCGGTAAAAATGAGAAAAAAAGCGGTGAGGGGCAGATGATCCTTGTCGCTCGCGACCTCTCCCCCGGCGATACCGCGGGGCTTGACACCGCTTGTGTGACGGGTTTTGTTACTTTTGCGGGTTCTGTCAACTCACATACCGCGATCCTTGCGCGCGCGATGGACATCCCCGCCCTCGTCCGCGCCGAGGAGTTTTCAAAGGAGCTTGAAGGTGCGTCGGCGATCCTCGATCCCGAATCCGGGCGGCTTTTGATCAATCCGACGGCAGAGGAAATGAACCGCCTTGCCGACATCGCTGCGAAGCGCGAGGCGGAGAAGAGCAGATTGCGTACGCTTTCGGCACTCCCTGCCGTCACGAAAAGCGGCAGGCGCATCGCGCTTTATGCCAATATCGGCTCGCCCGCCGAGGCGGAAGCGGCGCACCGAAGCGGTGCGGAGGGTATCGGACTTTTCCGCAGCGAGTTTTTGTTTATGGGCAGGGGCGATCTTCCGAGCGAGGACGAGCAATACGAGGCGTACAGCCGTGTCGCGCGGCTTTTTTCGGACCGTTCGGGCCCCGTCGTGATCAGAACGCTCGACGTCGGAGCGGACAAAGCGCTCCCCGCGCTCGGGAGCGAGGTCGAGGAAAATCCCGCGCTCGGTATGCGCGGAATCAGGCTTTGCCTTGAAAAAACGCAGATCTTCCGCACCCAGCTCCGCGCCATTCTCCGCGCTTCGGCACACGGACGGGTGGCGGTAATGCTACCGATGGTCACGAATATCGACGAGATACGGCGCACCAAGCGGCTGATCGCCGAGGAAAAGAACCGTTTGCGCTTTGAGGAGATCGAGTTTGACGAAAATATCGGACTCGGAATCATGATCGAAACGCCCGCCGCCGCGATAATGGCTCGCGAGCTCGCGGGCGAGTGCGACTTTTTCTCGGTTGGCACGAACGATCTCTTCCAGTACACGCTTGCCGCCGACCGACAAAATTCGCGCCTCGCGTATCTGACCGAGTGCGAGTGCGGACTTGAACCCGTCCTGCGCCTGATCCGCCTCGCATCCGAGGGCATCCACGCCGCGGGCGAGGATAAATGGATCGGAATCTGCGGCGAAATGGCGGCGGACACCGCGCTGACCGAGGCACTTCTCGGAGCGGGTGCGGACGAGCTGTCGGTCTCGACGCCGTATATTGCGCGGGTGAAAGAAAAAATCAGAGGAATTGAGTAGATTAGGGGAATCTCGCTTCGCTCGAGTGATAATCCGCCTTCGGCGGAGTGATAATCTCGCTTCGCGAGAGTGATAATTTGCCCCTTGGGGGCAAAATGAAGGTAAATTTTTGCTTCGCAAAAATTATCCACAATCAAAAAAGATTAAAGTTTTGATCGAACTTTTTTAAAAGTTCGCAGATTCTTAAGGCGGCGCCTTAAGTCGCCGTCCGCAGACGGCGAAACTCCCCCCGCGCTAAAAGCGGGCGGCGCCCCTGCCGACCGCTTTGAAGGAGTAAAACCTCCCCTTGCGGGAGGTTTTCGCTCCTTCGCTCCTCACTATTCCGAAAAAACGGCGCAAGTCAAAATGATCGACTTGCACCGTAAAAAATATTAAATTACCTCTATGCCGTTTGAAGTTACAAAATAAAACTTTCCAAAATCCATTTTCGCTCCGTCGCTGATTCTGACAGACGTTCGATGCGATTTTCCGTCAAAATTCAATTTCAACGGTTTGGTGATGTCTTTTATCCTTGAAACAAGGGTCTGAAAGGTCTCGAAATCGTCAAGAGCATCTTGCGTAACGATACAGCCCGAAGCGGGATATTCGACTTTCATAGGGAACGAAAGGCACAAACCGCAGGTGTTTTCGGGATATTGCAGGACGGAAAATGACGTTGAAAGCGTGCCGCGATAGGGCAAAAAGCAGAAGGTACCAATTATCGGACAGGGCTCTGCAAAATCCGGCACACTCAGTTTTGCGGTGGACTTGTAAACGCAGTTTTCGGTGTGCGCGGTGATTCCGACAGCGAAAAAACCGTTCGTCAGCTTTTCACCGCTTTTGAGCTTTTGATATAATTTCTCATAATCCGATAAAAATCCTTCGGGATCGCTTTCGACGTAGTTTTCAGGAACACCCGTATTGACAACGACGTGGTGAAAATCATTCAATATCGCGCGAAGTTCGTCGGGCGTAACGATAAAACAGAGTTTTTTCACTGCCAATTCAAAATATTGCATCACACCACCGCCTTTCTTAATTTTATTATAGCATAAACCGCACGGTATTTCAAGTGCGTTTTTCACGAAGCGAAAATTATCACTCCGCCGAAGGCGGATTATCACTCTCACTAAGTGAGACTATCACTCGCGCAAAGCGCGACAGAAAGGAACAAAATTATGAAAACCACCATTTTTTCCCCCGTAGACGGCACCGTCATCTCCCTCGACCGCGTGCCCGACGAGGCGTTTGCTTCGGGGATGCTTGGCGACGGTTTTGCCGTCGAGCCCGAAAACGGGGATATTTGCGCGCCCGCGGCGGGCAAGATCGTGTCGATCAGCGAAAGCCGACACGCATATTCCATCGCCGCCGACTTCGGCGATCTGCTCGTCCATATCGGCATCGACACTCTCGAGGTGCCCGAGGCGTTTCTGCCCATCGTCGCGGTCGGCGATTACGTCGCGGCGGGTCAGCCGATTGCCCGAGCCGACCTTGATATGATTAAAAAAGCCGGACTTTCGCCCGTTATCCCCGTCCTGATCACCGATCTCCGCGCATCGGGCACGGTCAAGAAAAATTACGGCAAAGCGCGCGGCGGCAAGGATGTTGCGATGTATTTGATGCAATAAATATCTGAAAAAGTGCGAAGATAGCACACTCGGTGCCCCTCAGCACCCGGGGAAAGTTATGTTTTTCTCCTGCGGAGAAAAGTTATGATTTGGCTTCGCCAAAGTTATGATTGCGCTTCGCGCAAGTGATGTTTCGCCCTTCGGGCGAAGTTAAGGAAGAAATTTGCCGGAGGCAAATTTCAATCTTAAATAAAATTGCTTGTGCTATGTTCGCACTCCCAAACGAAGATGCACCTTACTTAATAAGGGTAAAGAAAGGAATTTTTAATATGAATGCAACAAAATCTGCTCCCGAAAAGCGCGATTCGAGGCTTTTCGGCGTGCTTCAAAGGGTCGGGCGATCCTTTATGCTCCCGATCGCACTCTTGCCGATCGCGGGACTTCTGCTCGGAGTCGGTTCGTCGCTGACGAATGCGGCGATGATCGAAAGCTACAATCTCGAGAGTATTCTCGGCGAGGGGACGGTGCTCAACTGGGTTCTGACCGTCCTTTCGGCGGTCGGATCGATCATTTTCGACAATCTGCCGATCATTTTCGCGATGGGCGTCGCCCTCGGTATGGCGGAGAGCGAAAAAGCGACCGCAACGCTCTCGGCGGCGATCGCGTTTTTCGTAATGCACGCAACGATCTCCACCCTGCTCGACCTGACGGGCAAGGCGACCGACGGAAGCCTGCACGAGGGAAGTATCGCGCAGGTCGTCGGCATCAACTCGCTCCAGATGGGCGTTTTCGGCGGAATTATCGTCGGTCTCGGCGTCGCCGCGCTTCATAATAAGTTCTATAAGATCAAGCTCCCCACCGTCATCTCCTTTTTCGGCGGCACGCGATTCATTCCGATTATTTCGACGGTAGTTTACGTCGTGGTCGGCGCGGTGATGTTCTTCGTCTGGCCCTTTATTCAGGAAGGAATCTTCGCGCTCGGTAACCTCGTGCTGAATTCGGGATACGTCGGCACGGCGATCTACGGATTCATCGAGCGAATTCTCATTCCCTTCGGACTTCATCACGTTTTCTACCTGCCTTTCTGGCAGACGGGCGTGGGCGGAAACGCGATCGTGGACGGAAATCTCATCATGGGCGCGCAGAATATCTTCTTTGCCGAGCTTGCAAGCCCCTCGACCGAGGTCTTTTCGGTGTCTGCGACAAGATTTATGTCGGGTAAATTCCCCTTTATGATCTTCGGACTCCCCGGCGCGGCACTTGCGATGTATACAACAGCGAAGCGCGAAAAGCGAAAGATCGCGGGCGGACTTCTGCTTTCGGCATCCCTCACGGCAATGCTGACGGGAATTACCGAGCCGATCGAGTTCACCTTCCTCTTCGTCGCGCCCGCGCTCTACCTTTTCCATTCGCTCTTCGCGGGACTTTCCTATATGTTCACGCACGTATTTAACGTCGGCGTCGGAATGACCTTCTCGGGCGGAATCATCGACCTTTTGCTGTTTGGAGTGCTTCAAGGCAACGAAAAAACGAACTGGACGGCGATAATTCCGATAGGAATCGCGTATTTTATCCTATATTTCCTACTTTTCAGATTTATGATAAGGAAATTCGACTACCTCACGCCCGGCAGAGAAGAGGACGGCGAGACAAAGCTTTACACGCGTGCGGACTATAACGAAAAGAAAAAGGCGGAGGTCGCGGGCGAGCCTCAGATGTCGGCGGCGGACGTCGGACTTGAAAGCACGTCATCCCTCATAGTGCGCGGACTCGGCGGGCGGGAGAATATCAAGAATGTCGATTGCTGTGCAACCCGTCTGCGCGTGACGGTCAACGATTCCGCGCTCGTGAACGATGCTCTGCTGAAAAAAAGCGGCGCGGCGGGAGTGATCAGGCGAGGAAGCGGAGTTCAGGTCGTGTACGGCCCGCAGGTGAGCGTGATTAAGAGTGAGCTTGATGAGTTTTTGAAGGGGTGATCGAGGCATTTGCAGAGAAGTTAGAAAAGGATTCAGAATCTGTATTTGCGCGCATATAAAATAATCAAGGCGAAGCCTTGCATATCATCAATTCCGAAGGAATTGTATATCATCAACACGAAGTGTTGTATATCATCAAGCCGCAAGGATACACGCTTCGCGTGATGATATACGCCTACGGCGATGATATACACGCTTGCGCGTGATGATATACCAAGCCTGCGGCTTGGATAAAAAATCGGCAAGCTTTCGCTTGCCGATTTTTGGCCTGCCCGAAAGGATTCTGAACCTGTATTTGCGCGCATATAAAAAAATCAAGGCGAAGCCTTGCATATCATCAATTCCGAAGGAATTGTATATCATCAACACGAAGTGTTGTATATCATCAAGCCGCAAAGATACACGCTTCGCGTGATGATATACGCCTACGGCGATGATATACACGCTTGCGCGTGATGATATACCAAGCCTGCGGCTTGGATAAAAAATCGGCAAGCTTTCGCTTGCTGATTTTTGGCCTGCCCGAAAGGATTCGAACCTTCGGCCTTCAGAGTCGGAGTCTGACGCGCTATCCAGCTGTGCCACGGGCAGATGTTTGGTTGACCTAATAATTATACAACTTCCCGTCCGAAAAGTCAAGTATTTTTTGTCGTACTGCTTGACTTTTCCCCCATATTATTATATAATGAAGAAAAAGTATTAGGGAGGGTGCGTTATGAATTTACTTGGACGTGCTTGTGATAAAGGATTTTGGGCAGAGGTCAGAGAAAAGGACTGCTATGCCCGCTTCCGCGACGAAAATTTATCTATCTGGAACAATCATTGTGAGGGTAAGGAAATTCCCGAGCTGACTTACAGCCTTTTCAAGCTCTTCTCGGTCACAGGTAGCCGAAGCGAATTTGAAAACGTCTACTTCAACCGCCGCCTGCGGATGAACGCCTGCACTTTCCTTTCGCTGATCTATCCCGAGGAGGAAAAATATTTCGCATATCTGCAGGACATCCTTTTTGCGGTCTGCAACGAATATACCTGGTGTCTGCCGGCGCATTACGGCCAAGCGAATAAGGATGGCAGTGTTATGGTCGACCTTTTTGCCGCAGAGACGGGTTTTGCACTTGCGGAGATATACACAATGCTCGCCGACCGCTTCGAACCGCTGATCGCATCGAGAATCAAGTCCGAGATCGACCGACGCATCATTAAGCCCTACGTCACCAAGCTCAACAGGCTCTGGTGGGAAAAAGGCGAAAACAACTGGGCGGCTGTTTGCGTGGGATCGGTTGGATGCACAATTATGCTTCTTTTCCCCGAACTGTTTCCCGAGCTTCGCGACCGTATTTCCGAAACTATGGAATGCTATCTTCGCGGCTTCGCGGACGACGGCATCTGCGTCGAGGGATGCGGCTATTGGCATTACGGCTTCGGATTTTTCACTGTTTACGCCGATATGGTCAAGAAATTTACGGGCGGCGAGGTCGATTATTTCACCCGCCCGAAGGTTCGTGCCGTGGCGACTTATATTCAGAAAATGTTTCTCTCGGGCCATACCTCGGTCAGCTTTGCCGACTCGGGCACGTCTCTTTCCTACCACATCGGACTCGTTCACTATCTCAAATCGGTCTATCCCGACGATATCGCCGTTTACGACCGTAAATTCTCCTATAATTACGACGGCTGCGCGCGCTTCTGTCTGCATCTGCGCGCGGCGACCTGGTACCGCGAGGAATACGACACCTCGGCTCTCCCGAACGACAACTGCGCGTTCTTTGCCGAGGGCGCAGAATGGTACATTAAAAAGACCGCAAGCTACGGCTTCGCGGCGAAGGGCGGTCACAATAAAGAACCGCATAACCACAACGATGTCGGATCATTTATTTTCGCCAAGAACGGCGTTCAGATCCTTGCCGACCCCGGCACGGGCAAATACTGCAAGGATTATTTCCGTGAAGGACGCTACACCTTCTTCCACACTCGCACGCTCGGTCACAGCCTACCCACCTTTGGCGGCGAGGAGCAGAAAGAGGGACGTGACTATGCGGCACGCGACGTGCGCGTTGACGGCGGTGATTTCGTCCTCGATATCGCTCCCGCATACGGAATCGCGGAGCTTTCCTCGCTCGAGCGCAGATTTTCCTTTACGGAAACGAGCGTGAAAGTCACCGACAGCTTTGATTACAGCGGCGACGGCGCGATCGTTGAGCGCGTAGTTTCGATGCGCGAGCCGATGGAGACCGAAAGCGGTAAGATCGCTATTCTTGACTCGATTTTGACCTACGACGCCGATGCGGTAGAGTCGGTCAAGATAGAGCATCATACCTTCGACGGCTCGGCGCCCTGCTATACCGTTGATTTTGTGCTCAAGGGCGGTGCGGATAAATTCACTTATTCGATAAATTAAGAGGTAAAAATGATCATCACGGTTGATTGCGGCACGACGAATATGCGCTGCCGCCTGTTTGACGGAAAAAAGCTTATAGATCAGGAGCGCGCGAAGTGCGGCATTCGCGACGGTGCGTTCCGCGGATCGACCGACATATTAAAGGAAACGCTCTCGCGCCTGATAAAGACGCTTCTTGAGCGCAATTCACTCGCAGAGAGTGATATCGAGGTCGTTATCTCCTCGGGAACGCTCGCCAGCGACGTCGGAATCCACAAAATTCCGCACGCGATCTGCCCGGCGTGGATCCCCGAGAGCGTCAGGGCGGCTGAAATGGTGAAAATGGGGGAGGTCACGGGTATCCCGATCCTCTTCATCCCCGGAGTCAAGACTCTGCCCGCACCCGATGCCGACCTTGAAACCAAGATCGTGACCTACGAGTCGATGAGCGGCGAGGAAAGCGAGATCTACGGCATCAGCGAATCGCTCGGTCTGCCGGGCGACTTCATCATCACCCTCCCCGGCTCGCACAATAAGGTGATGGAGGTCACGAACGGCAAAATCTGCTCGATCAGAAGCGGACTTTGCGGCGAGTTTATCGCCTCAATCTCAGAGCACACGATGCTCAAAAGCGCGCTCCCGAACCCCGTTATCCGCGAAATTCTGCCCGAAATGCTCACTCTCGGCTGGCGAATGGCTGATAAACACGGACTCTCGCCGATGCTTATCAAGGCGCGAATGCTCCAGCTCCTCGGCGGCTACACTCAGGACGAGGCGGCGAACTTTTTTGTCGGCGCGCTTCTTCACGATGACATTCAAACCGTCGCCCGCATCGCGGCAAAACCCGAATCGAAGGGCAAGCCCGTCGTAGTCGGCGGCGGAGATCCGCTCAAAACCGTCTTTATGATCCTTCTTGCAGAGGCAGGAACCGAAAATCTCGTCGCCGTCCCCGACGATGTCGCAACACTCGCCTCGAACTACGGTGCGATGAGAGTTTATGAGGCGTGGAAAAACAGATAAAATAGTGAATTTCCGCCCGCGAGGGCGGAAATTTTCCTAATTAATAATTTTTTCGCAAAACTGTTTACAACCGCCCAAAAGTGTGGTATAATATACTTGCGACACAATCGGACCTAAAAATCCTGCATACTATCCCTACGCATAAGTATACATTTTTTATCCTAAGATAAAAATGTATGCTCTGTTTTGTATACTTGTGCGTTTTATACGGGATAGGTATCCGAAAATTGTGTCGCAGCAATCGAGCTACGTTTTTTGTGCGTGGCTTCGGCTGCGCACTTTTTATTTTTGAGGTGGAAAAATGAAATTGTTTGAAGAAGATGAAAACAAGGAAGTAAGCGCGCCACGCGACAGCTTTTATAAGCATTCGATGCCCATAATCAACCTCTACCGCGAACTGACGCGTGACTATCCCGATCAGTATCACCGCCTCGAGCTCTTTACCGCCGATATGACGAAAGCGCTTTTGGACTTTATGGTCTTCTATCTCGGACTCGACGGACGAAAAGCGCGCGTTTTTGCAGAAGAATACCTGAGCGGTCTTTACGGCTTCACCGAGGAAAAGTTCGTCGCCCGTATAGGTAAGGAAAAATTCAACGAAATGATAGAAAAACTCTACGAGCTTGCCGACACAATAAAATAAACCGCCGGCATACCCGTTCATTTTGCCGCAGGCAAATTATCACTCTTCGAAGCAGATTATCATTCGCGCCCGCGGCGCGATAAACCGAAACCTCGCCCCTATCCCAAAAATAAATAAAGCGGAGCGCGTGCTCCGCCTTATTTTTACATAGCAGATTCCTCGTACTCGTCGCGTGAGCGGAAGAGAAGAGTAACGCACCAGAGCCCCGCGAGGGCAACGAGTGTGTAGACGATACGCGCCCACAGAGTGTCATTACCGCCGAAGAGCCAAGCGACTGTGTCGAACTTGAAAAGTCCCACGCCGCCCCAGTTGAACGCGCCGATGATGGTCAGGATAAGAGCAATACGGTCGATGATCATAGGTAAGCCTCCATAATTTGTTGCATAGCTCCCCACTCGGGCGCTTATGCTCAAAAGTATTATTTACCGATGAAAAAGGATATATTCACCCCGCCTGAAAAATACAAAAATACGCAAGAGGTCTTATTTTTTGAAAAAACATCAAAAAATCTGCATTTTTCTCAAACTTTTTTTCAAAAAGGTATTGACATTCGATAAAAACTGTGATATAATATTCAAGCATTCAGCAAGGCCCATTGGTCAAGCGGTCAAGACGCTAGCCTCTCACGCTGGAAACTCGGGTTCGATTCCCGGATGGGTCACCAAAAAATAAAACCCGAACGTAGTTCGGGTTTTATTTTTATCCAAGCCGCAGGCTTGGCATGGAATCACGCGTTAGCGTGTATGGCATCCGCGAAGCGGTATGGCATCACCGAAGGTGCATTT
>JAZRGT010000082.1:0-8664 GCA_045644325.1 Eubacteriales bacterium
CTAATGCGAGAGCTTCAGCTCTCGCCACCACGCTTCAAAAAGACGAAGTTTACTTCGGCTTTTTGGGCAGAGTCGATGCTTTCGCAAGGGCGAAAGTATCGCGATCTGTCACCCTGCGCCCGAAGGGCGCAAATTAAGAAAAAATCCGCCTTGCGGATTTTCACATTTTTATTGAATTTCGCCCTTGGTTTTGTTTGGGTGCGAAATCCTTCGCAAAGGCGCTGACTGCCCACCCAAACCCCTCCCGCAAGCGGGAGGGGCGTGAGCCGACAAGACAGAGTCGGCTTTTGCCGAAGGCAAATGCGCGCTCTGCGGAGCGCGCGGGGTGAAGGAGCGAAAACCACCCCTGTGGGGCGGTTTTACTCCTTCCGAACAGCCGGCGGGGCGCCGTCTGTTCGAAGCACGGAGAGTGTTTCGCGCTCTGCGGAGCGCGACTTAAGAAACTTTTTGAAAAAAGTTTCTTAAGGATCTTCAAAAACTTTTAGCATTTGTACGGCTCTGGCGGTTTTCCGAAGGAAAATGGAGGCGGAAGCCGACAAGACAGAGTCGCAGCTTGCCGCAGGCAAGCATAACTTTCTGAAAAAGTTTGATCAAAACTTTTAAGCTGAATATTATTTGAAAAAGGAATATAAAACAATGAAAAAATTCTGTGCACATCGCGGTCTCTCGAAGTTGATGCCCGAGAACACTCTGCCTGCGTTTGCGGCGGCTCTCTCGCTCGGCGCGGACGAGATCGAATTTGATATCAGACTCACAAAAGACCAAAAGCTCATCGTGTCCCACGACGGCACTCTCGAGCGCATTTCCGACGGTGAAGGCAAGCTCAAAGACAAGACTCTCGACGAGCTTCTCGCGCTCAACATCGGCGTAAAGCACGGCTGGGAGGTCGGCTTCTGCACCGCTGAGGAGGTTTTCGCGCAGTTCGCGAACAAGATCGTCTTCAATATGCACCTCAAAGAGCACGGCGAGGATGGGTATCTCATCCGTGAGCTCGTCAAATTGGTCGAAAAATACGATGCTTGGAACAGCGTTTATTTCGCAGGCTCGCCCTCCGAGCTTGAATGGATGGAAAAGGTCGCGCCCGAGATCCCGCGCACCGCTATCCAGCTCCCCAAGGACACCGTCGAGATCTATGAAATGGCGACGAAATACCATTGCTCGGGTGTTCAGTTCTGGCTCGGTATGTTCGACGAGGTGCTGATAGAAAAGATGCACGCGGCGGGCATCAACTGCAATCTCTACTACGCCGACACCGCCGAGGACTACGACAAGTATTTCTCGATGGGCATTGATACCCTCTTAACTAACAGAATGGATCTCGCAAACAAGTGGAGAAAATGAAAAACGTAATTCTGATCGTAAATCCCGTTTCGGGAAAGCTCAAGGGCAAAGCCGCGCTCTTCGGAGTGATCGAGGCTTTGTCGGCGTATGACGTTGTTCCTACCGTCCTTCTGACTCGGGGGCGCGGCGACGCCATCCGTCTTGCGCGTGAAGCGGTGGCTCTGCACGCCGAGGGCAGATGTGATGCCGTCCTCTGTTGCGGCGGCGACGGAACTCTCAACGAAGTTCTGACCGGTCTGCGCGAGGCGCACTCAAAAATGCCCGTCGGCTATATCCCCGCGGGAACGACGAATGATTTTGCAAACGGACTCGGACTTCCCCTCGATCCCGCAGAGGCGGCGAGGGAGATCGCGGAGAACTTAAATCGCGGAAAGCTGCTCAATTTCGACCTCGGTCGCTTCGGCGCGGAGAGATATTTCAGCTACATTGCATCATTCGGCGCGTTTTCGTCGCCGTCATATACCACTCCGCAGTCGGTCAAGAACAATCTCGGCTACCTTGCCTACGTCCTTTCGGGCGTCAATGACTTTTTCAAGATCAAGCCGATTCATACAGTTTGTACCACATCGGAAGGCAAGCGGATAATTGCCGATCTCGCGTTCGGCGCGGTCAGCAATACGCGCTCGGTCGGCGGAGTTGTGAAGCTCGGTGAAGACGAGGTCGATATGTCGGACGGACTTTTTGAGGTAGTGCTAGTCACGATGCCAAAGGACCCGGCGGAGCTCAGTCAGATCGCAATGGCGGTTATGCAATCCGATCTTCACAATTGTAAGCTGATCAAATTCTTCCGCACGCGCCACGTCACGTTCGAGATGGCAAAGGGCACGCCCTGGACGCTCGACGGAGAGAAAGCGATCTGCCCTGGAAAAGTGACGGTGACGAACGTCCCAAGGGCGGCGAATTTGGTACTTGATACGAAAAAGTAACCCCAGATACTAACGACCAACAGCAGCGGAAAGTTTTTGAGGATTCTTAAGTAACTTTTTTCAAAAAGTTACTTAAGTCGACCTCCGCAGAGGTCGAAACTACCCCCGCGCTTCAAAACGGCGGCGCCCCGCCGACGTTTTGGAAGGAGTAAATCCTCCCGCTTGCGGGAGGATTTCGCTCCTTCACTCTCATACAACTGTATCCCCACCCACCCCTCCCGCAAGCGGGAGGGCATCAGCCCGTATCGCTGACTTTGCGGTTGTGGCTTTCTGAACGGTACGTTTCAAGGTGCGGATCCACCTGCTTTCCTGCGGAAAACCGACAGAGCCGCGGAAGGAGTAAAATCTTCCCCAAGGGGGAGATTTTCGCTCCTTCACTCCTTCACCCGCATCCCCCTCCCGCGAGCAGGCTTCAGCCCGTATCGCTGACTTCACGGTTGTGGCTTTCTGAACAGTACGTTTCAAGGTGCAAATCCGTCCGCTTTCCCGCGGAAAAACGACGGATTTCGCGCGATATGCTCGCTCCGCGAGCGCGATATGCTTACACACGATATACCCCGCTTTGCGCGGTACGATATGTTCCGCTTTGCGGAACGTGAAAAATCACGGAGGTTCTATAACTATGGCACAAAAAGTAATTTTAATCCTCGCCGACGGCATGCGCCCCGATGCGATGATGTCTTGCGGTCACCCCTTTGCAGAAAAAATGAAGGAGCTGGCAACGTACAGCCTTTCGGCGCAGACCGTGTTTCCCTCGGTCACTCTGCCCTGCCACGTATCGCTTTTCCACAGCGTAGACCCCGTGCGCCACGGTACTACGACCAATACCTATACCCCTCAGGTGCGCCCGATCGACGGTATTGTCGAGGTCCTCAAGAGGGGCAAAAAGAAGTGCGCTATGTTCATCACCTGGGATCAGCTCCGCGACGTCTGCCGCCCCGGCAAGCTTGATGCCTGTGACTACCTCAGCTGCTATAACTACAAAAACGTCAACGAGATCATCACTCCCCGCGCTATCAAGTACATCAACGAGCAAAACCCCGATTTCCTCTTCCTCTACCTCGCCGATACCGACAACACGGGTCACGACTTCGGCTGGATGGGTCCCGAGTATATGCAGGACGCGCACGACGCCATCGCGTGTGTCGAAGAGGTCTATAACAGCATCCCGAAGGATTATACCATCATCTTCGTTGCCGACCACGGCGGACACGACCGCACCCACGGCACCGATATGCCCGAGGATATGACTATCCCGATGTTCTACATCGGCCCCTGCTTCGAGGGCGGAAAGGTGCTCACCGAGGCGTCTATCAAGGACGTTGCACCGACGGTTGCAAAGCTCCTCGAGTGCGAACCCGCCGAAGAGTGGGAAGGAAGGGCACGGGTCTGAATTGAATAATAAATGATTCAGGAAGCCTTTCGCCGCGCGGCGAAAGGCTTCGTTTTTATTGTCATTTTCGTAAATATATACTAAATTCATATTTTACTATTGTAAATATTAAAAATATATGATATAATAAGTATTTGGAAAGTCATATGCGCGGGTTGCGCCGTGCATTAGTTTTATAGGAGGTCTGATTTTGAAGGAAAGTATCAGACTGCGCAGCGGGGCGACAGTGCCGCAAGTCAGCTACCGTGAAGCGCAAGCAAAAAATTATCTTGACAGAGCTACTCTCAAGCTCCTGCATCTTGCACCCGACGGTGCGCCTGCGGCTTATTCGGAAGGAAAGAGCGGAGGCGTCGTGTTCTGGTTTGATCCCGAAAAGCTCACCGAGTCGGATCCCGAGATCTGGTATGCGCCCGACGCGCGCCAGGAGACCCTTGTGCTTGAATCGGGTACCGAGATCGAGCGTATGTCGATGCGCCGTGCCGCTTCCTTCGGCTATTACCCCAAGGAGCGACTCACCGCAATGCACCTCGAGGTCATCGAGGAGCCTGTGGCATTCACCCGCCGCAGAGACAAGGAAGTAGTTTATTTCTACGACAAGATGACCACCCTCCGCATGCCGCTTATGTGCGTCAAGTGCGGTAAGGACGTCCGCTTTAAGAAGAAGCTCTGCCGCGCCTGCTACGAGGAGGATCTTGCAATCCGCCGCGCTGAGGGTGACGCGCACAGAAATGCTTACTACGGTATGGACCGCAGCCGCGTTCTCTTCTTCGACCTTGAGCTGACGGGCTTCTACGATCACGACGAGATCATCTCGATCTCGATCTTCAACGCCCTCGGCGAGAAGATTATGGACACCCTCGTCCGTCCCGTCCACACCAAGAAGTGGAAGCGCACCGAAAAGATCCACGGTATCACCCCCGAAATGGTCAAGGATGCGCAGACTCTTGAGGAGCTCACCCCCGAGATCAAGGAGATCTTCGCGGGTGCCGATAACCTCATCGCTTACGGTGTTTCGACCGACTACAGCCACATCAAGTATATCTACGCTACCGAAAAGGAGCGCAAGGCGCTTCACAGTAAGATCCGTTGCTGCGCCAATGAATTCGTCCGCTACATACACGAGCACCGCCCCGATATCGAGCACGCGAGCCTGACCGACGCGATGGCTTGCTTCGAGATCGAGTGGGACGGCGTTGCCCACACCTCGATCGCTGACACTATCGGCTGTATGAAGGTATGGGAAAAGCTCTTCCCTCATTACTATGAGAGTGAACCGGAGGCAAACGAATGAAAGATTTCGGACGCAGACCTATGCCCACCGAAACCGCGGGCATAGAGGATATTCCCACCTTCCTGAAGGACGGTGTTAAATTTGCAAAGCTTATGACCGCCGCCGACAACGGCGAGCAGGGAGTTATCGAAAGCCTTCTCCGCGGCGCGGGCATCCCCTACGTCTGCAAGGAGAATACAACCGACTCCTGGATGCGCGTCTTTATGGGCTTCTGCACCTCGGGCGTTGATTTCTACGTTCCCGAGGATATGCTCGACGATGCAACCGTCATCGTTATGGGCGAGGACGCCGTAGAGCTCACCGACGAGGAGCTTGCCGCGCTTGAGGAAGAGGCGGCACTCGAGAGCGAGGACGAAGACGATGCGTGAGATCTTTCTTTGCAAATACGGTGAGATCGCGCTCAAGGGCGCAAACCGCGCAACCTTTGAGGCACTGCTCGTCCGCGAGATCAAGTTCCGTCTCGGACACGTCGGTAAATTTCAGATAGTACGCTCCCAGAGCGTTATCCGCGTCGAGCCCGCCGAGGAGCTTACCTCGGAGCAGTTCGACACCGCTTATGCGCTTCTCCGCAAGACTTTTGGCATCGTTGCCGTCTCCCGCGTGGCGCAGACCGAAAAGAATTTCGACGATATCGCAAAGCTCGCTGTTGAATATCTCGGCGACCGCCTTGCGAACGCGCGCACCTTCAAGGTGGAGACTAAGCGCGCGGACAAGCGTTTCCCGATGACCTCGGACGCCGTCAGCCGCGAGCTCGGCGGTAAGATACTTTCAAGATTCAACCACTTAAAGGTTGACGTTCATAATCCTCAGGTTCTCGTCAAGTGCGAGATCCGCGATGACGCCGCGTATATCGGCGCGGGTCAGGAGCAGGGCGCGGGCGGTATGCCCGTCGGTTCGAACGGACGCGGACTTCTTCTGCTTTCGGGCGGTATCGACTCCCCCGTCGCAGGCTGGATGATGGCAAAGCGCGGCGTCAAGATCGAAGCCGTTTATTACGAAGCATTCCCCTACACCTCGATCGAAGCGCGTGAAAAGGTAATCGAGCTCGCGCGTATCGTTGCGGGCTGGGCGGGAAGCGTGCGCCTCCACATCGTATCTCTCACCGAGATCGAGGAGGAGATAGCGAAGAGCTGTAACGAGGACTATTTCACCCTCCTTCTTCGCCGCTTTATGATGACGATTTCGGAGAAGATCGCGGTTGCATCGAACTGTAACGCGCTCGTTACGGGCGAGAGCATGGGTCAGGTCGCATCGCAGACCATCCAGGCACTCCACGTCACCAATTCCGCAGTAAATATTCCCGTTTTCAGACCCTGCATCGGTCTTGATAAGGAGGAGATAGTCACCTACGCGCGCCGTATCGGAAGTTTTGAAACTTCGATCCTTCCCTACGAGGACTGCTGTACGGTATTCACCCCCCGCCACCCCAAGACCAAACCCGAGCTTGACAAGGTAATCGCCGAGGAGCAGAAGCTCGACTTCGCCGCCCTCTGCGAAAAGGCTCTCGCTACCGAGGAAGTTATCACGGTTCGCGGGATTGAAGACTAATGTCGCTGAAATATAATCCCAAGCTTGTCGGAGTGGCTCAACATCTTCGCAAGAATATGACCGATGAAGAAAAGAAGCTGTGGTATCAATTTCTCAAGCTGTTGCCTATGACGGTCAACAGGCAGAAGAATATCGGAAATTTTATTGTTGATTTCTATATTTGCAGTAAAAATACCGTTATCGAGATCGACGGCAGACAGCATTTTACCGCAGAACATAAGGCGGCTGATGCAAAGCGCGATGCAGAGCTGGCAAGTCTGGGTTTGAAGGTTTTAAGATACTCGAACAAAGCAATAAGAGAAGATTTTCTTAATGTGTGTGGAAGCATTCTGCATAATATTGGGATGACTTGGGATGATTTGAGGAAATGAACGCTCGCTCTGAATAAGTGCGAACAAGGATTCCCCGTCGCTTCCCCTCATTCACCGCTTCCGCGGTCCCCCTTCCCCGCCGGGGAAGGTCAATGGATGAGCACGAATTCTGCGGTTTGTGCAGACGACATAGTTAAGATATAAACTCTTATTGGTTAAATAGGAATATTTTATTGAAAATGTTTGTTAGATCGATATTGTTTTAAATAAAATTTCCTTTTGATATGCAAAATTAAATTGCCCGAATAAAATTCAGAGAACCATAATTGCGAAAGGCAGCCCCTAGACCTTCCCCGGCGGGGAAGGGGGACCGCGAAAGCGGTGGATGAGGGGAACAGACGGACGCAGTTTGTTCGCACCAAACTGAATTACGAGTTCAAAAACGCAATTTTCCAAAAAAATTTACGCAATCCTATTGATTAATCTTTCCATTTGTGGTATATTTATATATTGGAAAGAATTTTAACTTTATTTTCAAGAAATTAAATTTGCGAAAGGCAGGTTTTTTAATATGACCTACAACAAGAAAAACATTGAGGACATTCAGGTATCCGGTAAGAAAGTCCTCGTACGTTGCGACTTCAACGTTCCGCTCAAGGACGGCGTGATCACCTCCGACAAGAGAATCGTTGAGGCTATCCCCACCATCAAGTACCTCCTCGATCAGGGTGCGGCTGTTATCCTTTGCTCCCACATGGGCAAGCCCAAGGGTGAAGTCAACCCCAAGTATACCCTCGCTCCCGTAGCAGCTCGTCTTACCGAGCTCCTCGGCCAGGAAGTAAAGCTCGCTCCCGATACCATCGGCGAAGAGACCAAGGCTATGGCTGCAGCTCTCGAGTGCGGACAGGCTCTCCTTCTTGAGAACACCCGTTTCGACAAGAGAGAAGAGAAGAACGATCCCGAATTCGCTAAGGAACTCGCTTCTATGGCAGAGATCTTCGTAAACGATGCTTTCGGCGCAGCTCACCGTGCACACGCTTCCACCGCAGGCGCAGCTGATTACCTCCCCGCAGTTTGCGGTTACCTCATCCAGAAGGAAATCGGCGTAATGGGCAAGGCTCTCTCCGATCCCGCTCGTCCCTTCGTTTCCATCCTCGGCGGCGCAAAGGTTTCCGATAAGATCGGCGTTATCAACAACCTCATCGAGAAGGTTGATACCCTCATCATCGGCGGCGGTATGGCATACACCTTCTTCGCTGCACAGGGTTACAGCGTAGGTACCTCCCTCTGCGAGCACGACAAGATCGACCTCGCAAAGGAAATGATGGCAAAGGCAGAGGCAAAGGGCGTTAAGTTCCTCCTCCCCATCGACAACAGAGTTGGTAAGGCTTACCACGAGAACACCGAGTATATGGATGTTGACTCCGACAACATTCCCGACGGTTGGATGGGTCTTGACATCGGCTCCGCTACCCAGAAGCTCTTCGCAGACGCTATCAAGGGCGCAGGCACCGTTGTATGGAACGGCCCGATGGGCGTTTCCGAGTGGACTAACTTCGCAGCAGGTACCAATGCAGTTGCTAACGCAGTTGCAGAGAGCGGCGCGATCTGCATCATCGGCGGCGGCGACTCCGCAGCAGCTGTTGAAAAGCTCGGCTATGCAGACAAGATGACTCACATCTCCACCGGCGGCGGCGCATCTCTCGAGTTCCTCGAGGGTCTCGAGCTTCCCGGCATCGCTTGTCTCCAGGACAAAGAATAATTAAAACGATTTCATCGTTTTAATTATATAAAGGTCCGACTTTCGCGCCATATATTCAAGCGCGAATTCCCTTCGGGAACCGTCAGACCTTG
>JAZRGT010000083.1:0-14507 GCA_045644325.1 Eubacteriales bacterium
AGAACGACATGGCTACGATCCGACTTTTATTTCTCCGTTAGCACCCGCAGAAAAATCTCCTATGTTGCAGATAATTGAAATTATCAATATTGCTAATAGAAAGATTACGGAGAAAACTTTATCAATACCTCTTGTTTTCATACAATCACACTCCTTTGTCAAAATTATTATTTCTCTAAGGTTTATTAGACGGAAAAATCCAGCAAAAAGTTCCGAACTATGACTATATTGTAGCATACTTCGGTCTATTTGTCTCCATCCAGAAAATGAAATTTAAACTTTTTTCAGATTGCTAACCTCTTCATATCAAAGGAAATTGGTTTGCATTTGAACTTATCAAGAGGTATCTTCTTCGCCTGATTGGATAACAGAGTGATAATATCATAGGCTTGTTCAAGATAAGTCTTGTGCTTGTTCTTATCAACCCAATAGAACAGAGCCAAATAGTAATCAAGGGATTTGGACGATACACCGTGATACAGATACATAGATTCACTAATGTTGTGATGGTAGCCATTGATAAGACCGAGATGATACGCACCGCTTGTATGCTTTCCACTTGGGATTTGATTTAAGGGTATCTTAATTATTTCTGTGGGTGTTAGACCCGTTTATGCATAATTATCTTAAAAAATGTATAATTTTTTCTCACCAATATTTATCTCGGACAGAGAGTATTTAATTGAAAATTTTCGAGCAAAGCGAGAAAATTATCCTTCAACTAGCAACTAGCGACTAGCAACTAACCACCATTCCCTACCCAAAATTATTTAAGTCTGCAAAGAATATCCTTCATAAGCTTCCAAAGTCTTTCGACGGAGGGGATGTCGAGGCTTTCGCGGGGGGAATGGACCTCGGCGAGGTTCGGACCCATCGAAACACAGTCGAGTCCTTTGATGCGCTCGGAGAAGATTCCGCATTCAAGTCCGCCGTGAGTTCCGGCTACGATGCCGTCCTTACCCGTTGTCTCCTTGTACGCAGACATAATAACGTCGCGAAGCTCACTGTCGCGCTTGTATTCCCAAGAGGGATAGTCGCCGTGGAGGTCGATCTTCGCCTCGGAAAATGCCAACGCCAGAACAGACTTGATCTTATCAACGAGATCGTGCTTTTCGGATGCGATCGAGGAACGAACGGAATACGAGAATCTAAGTTCACTCTCAGTCAGCTTGAGCACGCCCATATTGAGCGAGGTCTGAACAAGACCTTCAAAATCACGGCTCATTCTCTGAATGTGATAAGGGAGTACGTGAAGAGCGGTAAGCACTTTTACAGTATCAGCAGCGATCACTCTGCTCGAGGGAAGGTCGCATACCGAAGCAGTAACCCTGACACCCGAATCGCCCGCCGCAAGCTCATTTTTGAAGATCGCGTCATATTCCGCGACAGCGGCAAGAAGCTTTTCGATCTCCGCTTCATCATTTTTGAATACGATAACGGCGTTTGCCTCGGGACAGATAACGTTGTCAAGCTGTCCTCCCTCAAGAGAAAACAGACCGAATTCAAGCTTTTCGGTAAGCTTTTTGAGGAATCGGATGATAAGTCTGTTCGCGCTCTCGCGGCCCTTGTCGATATCAACGCCCGAGTGACCGCCCATAAGTCCCGAAACCGTGATCTTGTAGGCAACGCTGTCGGCGGGTACATCCTCAAAAGTCAGCGGAACGGTGGCGTTGACACGAACACCGCCCGCACAGCAAACGGTGAAAACGCCCTCCTCCTCGGAGTCGAGGTTGATCATTCTCTTTCCCTTGAGAGCAGAAAAATCAAGTGCAGACGCGCCGAGAAGACCTACCTCCTCGTCAACGGTGAATACCGCCTCTATGGGAGGATGGGGAATATCGTCCGAATCAAGAATAGCCATGGTCATAGCAACCGCAATGATGTTGTCGCCGCCGAGCGAGGTTCCGCGCGCGCGGAGACAGTCGCCGTCAACATAAAGCTCGATCGGTGCGGTCGCCATATCCTTCTTGCAGTCGGGGTCTTTAGCGCAGACCATATCAAGATGTCCCTGAAGGATCAAGGGCTCGGCATTTTCATAGCCTGCGGTGCCGGGCTTTTTGATGATGATATTGTCTGCCGCATCGCGGATGCATTCAAGACCGCGCTCGCGTGCAAAATTCTCACAGATGTCGGCGATAGGCTTCATATTGCCCGAGCCGTGCGGCACACTCGACAAGAGCGAGAAATATTCAAAAACTTTTGCGGGTTTAAGTTCGTTTACGTTCATTTTGTTACCTCTTTTGGCAAATATATAATTATTATACCACATTTTTTCTCCCGATTCAAGCATATATTCCCACTTCCCGGAAATAATAACTAAAAAACGGGAGCAAAAAATGAGCGAAGAAAATAAAAACGAAGTAAAAAACGGAGAAAATACACTTGATAACGTGCCCGACGGGATGGTGCTTGCAGAAAATTCGCGCGAGTCGATCTACTGTATGTGCATAGTGGGGACGATAGAGGGGCATTATCTCGCGGGCGAGAATCAGAAAAGCACGAAATATGAGCATATCCTTCCCCGACTCGTGTCGCTTGAGGAGGACGAGCATACTGACGGAGTTCTGCTTCTTCTCAACACCATGGGCGGCGACGTTGAGGCGGGGCTTGCGATCGCCGAGCTGATATCGAGTATGTCAAAGCCGACGGTTTCGATAGTCCTCGGCGGCGGGCATTCGATCGGCATACCCCTTGCGGTTTCGGCGAAAAAATCCTTCATCGTGCCAAGCGCGACTATGACGATCCACCCCGTCCGAATCAGCGGAACCGTCGTCGGCGCGCCGCAGACCTTCACCTATTTTCGCGATATGCAAGAGCGGATCATCAGCTTCATCAGCCGCAATTCAAAAGCAAACCCAGAAACTCTGCGCGAGCTGATGATGCGCCCCGATCAGATTGCAACCGACGTCGGAAGCGTTCTCGCGGGCGAGGAGGCTGTAAAATGCGGCATAATCGACGCCGTAGGCGGTCTGACCGACGCCCTTGAGGCGCTTCGGGGGATGATTAAAAAATAAAAAAAGCTGTTCCGTTCAGATACGGAACAGCTTTTAGTTATTATATCCAAAATAAGTCGTATGATTTTGTTCAATATGCAGAATCGTCGCGTCATTTATTGACTTTACGGTATTATTGTGGTATAATGTATTCACTTGAACGCATCAGGAGAATCAAATGAAATACTTTATTTACTGTCTTCTTGCCTTTATCGGATTTCTCGTCTTCGTTCCCGAAACGGGAACTACCGAGATCCGCAATCCGGAGCTTTTGATCGCCATTATATCTGTTGCCGTATTAGTGTTGCTGATCAGATTCTTCAAGCTTACAATACTTGCGGGCAAGCTTAAAAAATCGCTTAAAGAGAACAAATATCAAGTCAAGCGCACGCGCTTCGGCTTTGGCAAGGTTTACGTAACTGCCGAAAGTCACAAGGAAACACTTGATATCTGTCTTTTGAGAAGAAAAAAGGACTATCTCAAGCATCATTTTGCGAGCACGGAGCACATCGAGCTTTACAAAACCACTGTCAGCGCGGTCAGAAACGGACGTGATATCGCCAAGATCTCGAAATACTCCGAGGTCAAGCACGCGGGTGACGTATGGATTTCAAGGCGCAGGTCGGTCGAAACCCCGCGCGTGATCGTTTTCGACACCTTCCCCACGGTCGTATCGGACTTTTCAAACCGCTCCCTCCAGATCGGTGATAAGATCGGTAACAGCGATATCGCGGTGTTTGATCTGAAAACGTTTGTTGAGTGCATAAAATAAGGAGCCGAATTTCGGCTCCTTTTATTGTGGGCAAAATCTAAAATGCCCGATTATCTCGCCGCCGTAGGTGGTGGTGAGTTGGTTGGCTTCAACTGCGTTTTCGATCGGGTTGCCGTGGTGGATGATGTAGGGCAGACCGCGGGAGTTGCGGCGGTCGGAGCATATTGCGATGTGGCCGTCATATAGCACGATGTCGCCGGGCATCCAATCCTCGGGGTTCGAGGTCGAGGTTGTGAGTTCTTCGGCGTGTTCGCGGAAAAAGACGAGCAGATTGCGGCATCTGCGGAAGTCGATATTCGAATCCGAATACTCACCCTCCGCGAAATATGCGCTGTGGCGGGCATCAATATCGGCGTCGACCATATCCTTTAAGGTATATCCCGCCGCACGGAAGGCTTGCCAGATGACGTCGGTGCAAACGCCGTAGCCGTCGGTCGGGTAGCCGCCCGCATAATACGCGCTCTTATACTGCGGATTCGTGGCGATATATGCCCGCGCGCCCTCGACCATATCGGTGTAATCGTCGATTCCGTCTCCGTCGGCATCGTTCGGGCTCTTTATATCCTCAAATCCGAAATCCTCTGCGCTGTATATATGAAAATGACGGTAGAGCATCACCGCGGAGATCAAAACAACCGCCGCGCAGATGCACAAAGCTACCGTCATTCTTCTTTTTGCCATTGATATCACTTCCTTTCAGTACTATTATATACCAAAAAGAACTGAAAGTCAATCGGCTTAAGGTATTCTTTATTAAATCTTAATCAGCACATCTTTTTGAGCATGATCTCCATGATCGTGCGGTCGGTTGCCTTCATACCGTCGTGACCGAGGATGCCGACGTTTCGGATGGTATTTTCAACGCCCTTGGTGATGATTCCCTCGCCGCTGTAGAACTGCTTACCATTCTTGAACATCTCCCAACCGAGAATTCCCGCCTCGACCGAAAGCGCGATCTTGCCCGCGCAGGACGCCTTTGCGCCGTCGCAGACGATGCCGCTCGATATTCCGAGCGCGTTGACAAGTGTGTGCGCGACCTCGCGCATTCTGCCGCCCTCAAGGAAGCAGATACCCGCGCCCGCGCCCGCGCCCGCACATACGGCACCGCAGAATGCTGACAGTCTGCCTATGTAGGTTTTAAGATGGATCGTGCAAAGATCGGACACCACAAGCGCGCGGAGCAGCTCCTCGCGGCTTCTGCCCTGCTCTTCGGCGTATGTAATGACGGGCAAGGATGCCGTCATACCCTGATTTCCGCTTCCCGAAAGAATGACAACGGGCATCGCGCAGCCGTTCATTCTCGCGTCACTTCCCGCGGCGGCGCGCGCCTTTGCGCGGTTCATAATATTATCTCCCGCAACCGTCATCAAGGTTTGTCCGATGCAAGCGCCCCACTGATTAGTGAGTCCTTCCGCAGAGATCGCGGTGTTGCACTCGATCTGTCTTGTGAGAAGATACTCAACGTCGGAAAGCTCGACCTCTTCGGCAAATTTGATGATATTCTCAACCGTCAGGCATTCGTGCGACGACATTCCGTCCTCGCTCTCGCAGGTGACGGGCGTGTCGCTGATGACCTTGCCGTTTTTCTCGCGGTGAACGATATTGGTGTGTGCATTTGCGATACGGATAAGAGCCTGCTCACCCTCCGCCTCAACATTGACCGTGCAATCGAAGGCAAGCTCGCTTTCGCAAAGCTCGACGGTTATGATATTTTTCGCAAGATAATCGCGGATATTCTCGCGGTCGGCGCAATCAACGCACGCGATGCATTCGAGCATTTTTCGCTCGTCGCCGGCAACAATGCCTGCCGCGACAGCCGCCTCGATACCGCGCATTCCGTCGGTATTGGGCACGGTCACGCCCATCGCGTTTTTGATCAGATTTCCACTGACCTCGACCTGCACCCTCTCGGGAATTTTGCCGAGCAGCGCACGCGCCGATGCCGCCGCATAGGCAAGCGCGATCGGCTCGGTGCATCCCATCGCGGGCAGAAGCTCCTCACGGAGAATATTCAGATAAGCGGAATAGAGTTTAGAGTCCATTTATTTTCTTTCTTTTCTTATTTTATTTGTTCGAAGTCAGAAGCACCGTGCTTGCAGATCGGGCAAACGATATCATCGGGCAGAGTTTCGCCCTCATATTCCCAACCGCAGATCTTGCAGACGAAGCCCTGCTTCTTCGTGGGCTTTTTCTTCGGCTTGACGTTTGCGTGGTAGTATGCGTATGACATCGTAGGTTCGTTATTAAGCTTACCCGATTCTGTCAGAAGACAGATAAAGATGCCGTGCGTTCCGACCTCCTGATAGCTTTCGACCCAAAGGGACATATAGGAATTGACGTTCTCCGTGGGAACGGGGAGCTCGTTTTCCGAGCGCAGGAATGCGCAGCCTTCAAATTTATCGGCATCTCTGCCGCTCTTGAAGCCGAAACGCTCAAAAACGGAGAAAGGCGCGCTCTCCGAGATCGGGCAGACGTTGAGGAGTCTTGTTTCCTTAACGATATCGTGAGTGTAATTTGCCTTATTGATAGAAACAAGCACGCGCATCGGATCGCTCGTGAGCTGAACGACGGTGTTGCAGATCATACCGTTATCCTTCTTGCCGTCATTCGACGTAACAACGTAAAGACCGTAGCCGATATTGTAGACCGCGCTCTTGTCGCCGACGGGAAGCTCCTTGATGGCATCGTCAAGCTTTTTTATCACATCGCCCGAAGCGTAGCAAAGGGGGCAAACGACTTCTTCACCGGCGGGGATCTCAAAAACCTCGCCGCATATTTCACACTTATATTTCATAGGAATATACCTCCCGAACATATTTATTTCAGTATATCATAAATGGAAGCAAATTTCAATAATTTTTATAATATTTTTCTCAAAAAAACAAAATTTATCCCTTTCGGTCTTGAATGTTAACACATTTTGTGGTATAATTCGTAGGTATAAAATTTATGGAGAAAAATCATGTCGGGAACACTTTTAAAAGTCAAAAACACCCTCGTCGGCGACCGCGCGTTTTATAAGCGCGTCATCGCCATACTCATCCCCATTGTAATTCAGAACACTTTCACAAACGCCGTCAGCTTCGTTGACAACATTATGGTCGGAAGGATCGGCGAGATCGAAATGTCTGCGGTTGCAACCGTAAACCAGCTTCTCTTTGTCTTCAACCTCTGCATTTTCGGCGGTCTTTCGGGTATCGGAATCTTCACCGCTCAGTTTGCGGGCGCAAACGATCCCACGGGCGTAAGACGCACCACCAGAGCCAAGAATTACCTTTCGCTTGCTATGCTCATCATTGGTATCGCGGTGTTCCTTTTGTTCCCCGTACCGCTGCTCAAGCTCTATATCGCGGAGGGTACCCTCCCCGAGGCTGCTGACCTTATGCTCAGCCAGTCGCTCGACTACCTCTACATAATGCTCATCGGACTTGCTCCCTTTGCGATCTCGCAGGTCTACGGTTCGACTCTCCGTGAGGAGGGCGAAACCAAGCTCCCGATGATCGGCGGCGTAGTCGCGATCCTTGTAAACCTGGTTCTTAACTATTTCCTCATTTTCGGAAACGAATGCGGACTTTCCTTCGTCACCTTCGCTCCTATGGGAGTTAAGGGCGCGGCGATCGCAACCGTTATCTCGAGATTTGTCGAGGCGGGAATGCTCGTGATCATCACTCACGCGAGAAAGGATAAATATCCCTCCTTCGTCGGACTTTACCGCACCGCAAAGATTCCGCTCCCCCTTTGCAAGGATATGCTCGTCAAGGGCTCTCCCCTTCTTATCAATGAATTCCTTTGGTCCTTCGGTCAGGCGGTACTGCTTCAGTGCTATTCCGTCCGCGGACTTGAATGCGTTACCGCGGCTAATATTTCGTCGACCGTACTCAACCTCTTCAACGTAATCGCATTCTCGATGGGTAGCGCGATCGCAATCATTCTCGGTCAGCACCTTGGTGCGGACGAGGTAGACGAGGCAAAGAACTCCGTATGGAAGCTCTTCACTCTCTCCGTTGCATCCTGCGCCATCGCAAGCACCGCGCTCGGACTTTGCTCAAGCCTCATCCCGCGATTCTATGATGCAAGCGAGTACACCCGCGAGATGGCGGGCTCGATGCTTCTGATCGTTGCCTGCACGATGCCGATCTTCGCATTCGCGCACGCTGTATATTTCACACTCCGTTCGGGAGGAAAAACTCTGCTGACCTTCATCTTCGACTGCGGATTTACCTGGGGCGTTACCATCCCCTTTGCCTTCATCTCCGCACACTTCACGGGAATGTCGATCCTCACCCTCTACCTCTTTGTTCAGCTCCTCGACCTGACAAAATGCATCATTGGCTACGTCCTCATCAAAAAGGGTATTTGGATCAACCGTCTTATTTCCGAATAACCGCAAAACTGCCGCGCGAGCGGCAGTTTTTATTTTTGAAAATATTATTGCAATTTGACTATATTTATGATATAATGAACACGTAAGCCCCCCTAATGTCACGGAAAGGAGACCGAAAAATGACAGAAAACAAAGCAAAAAGAAACACACGCAAAACATTGCTTTTGCTCGTTTTGGCAGATCTTTTGGTGATCGGCATCGCGGCTCTCGCCGTTATATCCATACTTCCGCTTTTCTCTGTGAAGCATATAAAAAGCACATCCGATGCTCTCTTTTTCGACAGTTCAAAGATCGCAGATATTATCAGCGGAAACGCCTTTGAATTTTCCGCCGAACTTATTATTCCCGACAAGTACACGGAATTTGACGGCGATCTTCATCTTTCCGCAGATTCCGCGCGCGATAAAGTGACTGATAACGGAAAAGCAGCAGTTTATTTCGGCGTTGGTGACAAATCCATCTCGTTGGATCTTTTTTACGACTCCGAAACAGTTGCGCTCGGAGGCCTCTGTGCCGACAAAAGCACTCCCGTCAGCCTGCCTCGCAGAGATCTGAAAGAGGCATTTGAAAAATCAAAGTTTCACTTCGTAAGCGGTTCGCTGCATTCGATGAGTATGATGCAGTATAACCGCCTCATCCCCGCACTCGATTCGGCACTTGATCCCGACCGCGCGGCGGATGCGGACGCATTTTCCGATATTGTAAAAGACATAGTAAAGACCGTCGATCCGACCTCATCCTTCACTTTTTCAAAAGGCAAGCTTTGCCGACGCTTCACCTGTACGCTCGACGCCGATAAGACCGTAAGCATTCTCGGTCTCTTCACGGATCTCGACGAAGAGCAGACCCGAGCGATGAAGGATTCGATCGGCGGAAAAACCGTTATTCTCACTTACCTCACCGACGGCAAATATATAACATCGGCGCAAATATCATCCGAATCCATCGAAGCGGATATTGAATTTTTATATGACCGCAACGCAAACGGCTTCAAGGCTGACGTAATCTACACCTTTGACAACTCCGGCGAGGCGATCGGCGTCATAGGAAGAACCGAATATGAGTTCACCTATGCCAAAACCGTAACCGATTCCGAGATCACGGCGGACCTCACAGTATGGTCGCAAAGCGAGGGCTCGCGTGATTATTCTCTGAAGCTGAATAAAACCGATTCATCGTATAGGCTCAAACTGAATGAAAACGAGATCGCTACGGGCGTTTGTGAGCTTGACGGTGAAAAGCTCAATCTTACCGTTACGAATTCGGAAACCGCCTCTGAGATTGTGTCGCTTATGCTTCGGAAGGTTGAAAAAATTGTCACCGAAATACCCGACCACCGTTCGCTTTTTGATATGAGTGAGGATGAATTGACCGAATTCTTCCGCAGTATTCCGATCAAAACGGCAAGCGATATGTTGAAAACCCTTTCGGGAATCGATCTGAGCGCATATATGACCGCTGACGGCAAGCTGCTGATGCATGCCGACAAAATAATGAGCGAAGCGCAAAAGCTTTACGGCTCATACGTTTCTCTTCTCAAAAGCACGGAAAGAAAGCTCATAGACAGCGTCTCAGAAATATACGTTTGGAACGACCGCTTGAAGGCGTACATTCTCTTCACCTATCTGCGCGACACCGACTCCCTCGAGCTCGGCTGCGCATACGAGCTCACCGAGGAGATACTTGCGGAATATCACGTTGCAAATCTCACGGCTAACGGTATTATGAGCGTTCACGATCTTGTGCGCACCGTAAACAACCCGCCCGAGTGCACAAGCGACGGACTTGAGGTTTGGGATTGCCAATACTGCGACTACGGATATGAAACAGTTATTCCTTCACCCGGGCATCAAAACGAGTATCCGATAAGAGCAGCCTACCGCCACGACGGAAGTTTCGCAACGGCAAGTGTGCGCCGATGCACCGTTTGCGAATGCATTCAAATAATTGATATTGATTATTATTGCGCGTATTGGCTTGAGCGGCAGGATGGCGACAACTATATCATTACGGCATACGAGCCGAAGTCAGCATATACGCTTAAAAATCTTTACGTCCCGCTCCCCGAGGAGGTCGATATCAATATCACCGAGATGAGGATCACAGACGAAAACGAGTTTTTAACTATCGCCTTTCCTGAGGGAATACGGAAGATCGGAGCAAATTCAGTCCGTCTGGCATATAGTTTCCAAACCCTATACCTTCCTTCCACGCTCGAAGTGATCGAGGACAACGCCTTCTACGGTCAAGGTAAGGTAAAAACCATCGTCTACGCGGGCACAAAGGAGGAGTGGGATAAGCTCCCAAAGGGCAATTACTCGGAAATCTGGAAGAACGTCCAAATCATTTTCTCGTAAGCACGCTGAATATCGCATTCCCGCCCTCTCGGGCGGGAATTTTATTGCCGTATGTGGTGAAAATATCTTAAAAGTGCTTGATTTAATATTAATAATATGTTATAATTACATTAATATCTTTTATATTCCGAAAGGAGTCAAAAACAATGGTAATAGCTGTTATCGGCTGCGGCAGAATTGCCCAGAACGCTCACTTCCCCGCTCTCGCTAAAATCGAAGGTGTTCGCGTAAAGTACGCTTGCGACCTTCTTATCGAAAAGGCAGAGCTGATGAAGGAAAAATATGAAATGGTTGAGAATGCCATCACCGACTATCAGATCGCTCTCGCCGATCCCGAGGTCGAGGCTGTATTCGTTCTCACCCCCAACTTCGCACACTACACCGTAACGATGGATGCTCTCCGCGCAGACAAGCACGTCTTCTGCGAGAAGCCCGTTACGATCAACTACGCACTCTCCAAGGAGATGGCTGACGAGGCTAACGCGCGCGGCAAGATCCTCAATATAGGCGTTTGTAACCGCTATCACAAGTCGGTTGAAATGCTCAGAGAGATGAACGAGCGCGGCGAATTCGGTAATATCTACCACGTTTACTGCTCCTTCCGCGCACACCGCGGCATTCCCGGTCTCGGCGGCGCATTCACCACCAAGGCAGAATCGGGCGGCGGCGTTCTCATCGACTGGGGTATTCACTACTTCGATCTCATTCTCTACATCCTCGGCTCTCCCGACCTCAAGACCCTCACCGCCAACGCTTACAACGAGATGGCGAAGGATATCAAGTCCTACACCTACAAGAGCATGTGGGCTGAGGAAACTATGAACCCCGAGGGCACCAACGACGTTGACGATATGGTCACCGGATTTATCCGCACTTCGGGCTCCTCGATCTCCTTCAACGGAGCTTGGGCGCAGAATATCGGCAAGGGCGAAGCTTTCATCGACTTTATGGGCGACAAGGGCGGTGCACGCCTTGACTACGGCAGAAAGTTCACCTTCTGGTCGGGTGACACACTCGAGTCCTTCGAGCCCGAGTACGACATTCCCAATATGTACGTTTGCGAGGACGAGGCATTCTTCGAGTCCTGCAAAACCGGCGAAAAGAACCGTTCACACATCGACAACATTCTCAACAGCATGCTTCTGCTTGACACTCTCTATCAGTCTGCAGATCGCGGCGAAGAAATCAAACTTTAAAAACCGATTGTAAAACTGCGTTTTACAATCGAGAACCGCGCGGCGGGGTTTCACGCGCTTATCGCCGCGCACCAAAATCAAAGATTTTGGTGCGCTCCCCTCGGCGCGTGGACTCGCCAGGCTCGTCTAAAAGGTGTTTTTTCGTCGGCAAAGCCACCGAAAAAACAGATTTTATTTAATTTTTTGAACTTTTATAATTTATTATTTCGGAGGTAAATATTATGGGTTATTTTCCTATTGGCGCTATCGTTGACTCCTTCAAGATGGAGACACACGAGGCAATAAAGAAGGCAGCTTCTATGGGCATCGAGGGCCTTCAGATCTACTGCACAAAGGGCATTCACGCTCCCGAGAACTTCTCGAAGGCTGACCGCCGCGAGCTTCTTAACTTCGCAAAGGATCACGGTCTCAAGTTCTCCGCTATCTGCGGCGACCTCGGCGGCGGCGGATTCACTCATCCCGAACTCAATCCCGAGAAGATCGAAAAGTCCAAGCGCATCATCGATATGTGCGCTGACCTTGAAACCGGCGTTGTTACCACTCACATCGGTGTTGTTCCCGAGGATAAGAACCACGAGCGCTACAAGATCCTTCAGGAGGCTTGCCACGAGCTTGCTATGTATGCCGACAGCGTTGGCGCGAAGTTCGCTATCGAGACCGGTCCCGAGAGAAGTATCGTTCTCAAGGAATTCCTCGATTCCCTCGGCTCGACCGGCGTTTCCGTCAACCTTGACCCCGCTAACCTCGTTATGGTTACCGGAGACGATCCCGTGGGGGCTGTTTACAATCTTCAGAAGTACATCGTTCACACCCACGCAAAGGACGGCGTAAAGCTCCTTGACGTTGGTCCCGAGATCGCTTACCGCGTCGTTCATCCCGTTCCCGAAGAGTTCCAGGGCAAGAAGTTCTATCAGGAAGTTCCGCTCGGTCAGGGCAGCGTTGACTTCCCGAAGTACCTCGCGGCTCTCAAGGATATCGGCTACAAGGGCTTCCTCACCATCGAGCGCGAGTGCGGCGAAGATCCCGCGGCTGACATCGGAATCGCGGTTGAGCACCTCAAAAAGAGCATGGCAGGTCTTTGATAATGAAGATTTCGGTCAGTTCCTATTCTTTTCAACAGTATATAAAGGCGGGCAAGCTCTCGCAGCTTGATACCGTCAAGGCGGCTTACGACCTCGGTCTGCGCGCCATCGAGTTCATCGACCTTTGCCCCGAATTCGGCAAGGCTCCGACACTCGACGAGCAGAAGGAGTACGCAAAGCTCATCCGTGCCGAGGCTGATAAGTACGGTATGGATATCAACGCCTACACCATCGGCGCAAATCTCTTCAAGAAGGGAGAGGACGCCGAAAAGGAAATCAAGCGTCTTTGCGATCAGCTCGACGTTGCCGCTCTCCTCGGCGCAAAGGTAATGCGCCACGATGTTTGCTGGACTTACGGCAAGGAGGCGGATGCTCGCTCCTTTGAGCTGATGCTCCCCACCATCGCGGCAAACGCGCGCAAGGTCACCGAATATGCCGCAACTCTCGGCATCAAGACCTGCTCCGAAAACCACGGACAGATCGCGCAGGACAGCTACCGCGTTGAGAAGCTTTTCAACGCCGTCGGTCACGAAAACTACGGTCTGCTTATTGATATGGGCAACTTTGCTTGCGTTGACGAGGACAGCGCGCACGCGGTTTCGATCCTCGCACCCTACGCATTCCACGTTCACGCAAAGGATTGGCTCGTTCATGAATTCGAGGAGGATTTCCCCTCGGGATACAAGACCCGCGGATGCCGCCGTCTCGTCGGCTGTTCCGTCGGCGAGGGCAATATGCCCATCAAGCGTTGCCTTGCGATCCTCAAGAGCGCGGGATACGACGGATACGTTTCGATCGAGTACGAGGGTCCGAACGACTGCATCGAGGGCATCAAGCTCGGCATCGAAAATCTCAAATCCTTCGGAGTGACTACCGAATAAATCAAATGTCTCCCGAGCTTCGGGAGACATTTTTATTAGGAGAATTATAATGAAAATTACATTTATGGGCACATCCCACGGCGTGCCGTCGGCGGAAAGACATTGCTCATCAACCCTGATACAGACAAATAACTCTGCGTACATTATCGACGCAGGCGCGCCGATCTATGACGAGGTCTTGCGCGCGGGTATCAAATATGAGGACGTACGCGCGATCTTCACCACACATTGCCACGGTGACCATATCAACGGCATCTTCCACTTCATTGATCTTTCACAGTGGTATTGGAAAAACTCAAATTACGACGCTTATCTGACCTCGCAGGCTGTCATCGACGCCATCCACGCGGTTCTGAACGCAGTGTCCCCCGGTGCAAAATTTCCCGAGGACCGTATTCGCCTGCATCTTGCAACGGCGGAAACAAAATTCGAAGACAACAACATCAAGCTTTCCTATATCCCGACCAAGCACATAAACGAGTACCACCTCAGCGCGGCGATGGATATCGAGCTTGAGGGCAAGCGCATCCTTTTCACGGGCGATATGTCACAAAAGCTCGCAAAGGACGATTTCCCCAAGGTAGCGTTCGAACGTGAATACGATCTCATCGTCTGCGAGCTCGCACACTTCGGCATCCCCGAGCTTACTCCCTACCTCGACCGCGTAAAGACAAAGCGTTTCGCATTCACCCACGCCTCCGAGCGCAAATTCGGAGATATAGCCGAGCTTGCAGCTTCGGGAAAGTATCCGTTTGAGATTCTTCATCCGAATGATGGGGACACGCTCGAATTTTAACAAGACCAAAAGTTTTGATCAAACTTTTTCAAAAGTTTGCGGTTTC
>JAZRGT010000084.1:0-1826 GCA_045644325.1 Eubacteriales bacterium
CTAACAGAGCTTGGAAGCCTAACATCCGTAAGGTAAAGGTTAGCGTTGACGGAACAGTTAAGACCGTTCCCATGTGTGCTCGTTGTCTCCGCACTATGAAAAAGGCTGAGAATGCCTAATTTCAATTAATGAAAAACAGCCATCGCGGCTGTTTTTCTGTTTTTATGAGGATTTTATGATCTGTATTTGCGATTACAGAACGCCCGCGGGCGTTCTTTACTCATTAAATAAGGAATTTGAAGTAATTCAACTACCGCCCGACACTTCTCTGCCCGCGCCCTTATGCGGGCACAGCGATCTTTTGATATTTAGACTGGAAGAGTATCTAATAACAAGAAAAAGTTACTACCGTATTGCAAAGCGAGAGATCGACCGCATTTGTGAAGTAACGGAGCTTAACCTTATTCTATCGGACGCCGAGTCAGGCACAAAATATCCGCTCGACTGCGGACTTTGCTCGTCTGTTTCAGGTGACAAGGTGATCTGCCGAAAAGCTTCCACTGACAGCGAAATTTTGCGCTTGGCAGAATCTTTAGGCTACGAAATAATCAATGTACCGCAAGGATATTCGAAGTGCTCCTGCGCCATTCTCGCGGACGGTGCCATCATCACAGCTGACCGAGGCATAGCCTCTGTAATGCTCCAAAAAGGCATTGACACGCTTCTTATTTCCGATGGGCACATCGACCTTCCCGGCTATTCCTACGGCTTTATAGGCGGCGCTACAGGGCTTTGCGGGGACACGCTGTATTTCTGCGGTGATATCAAAACACATCCGGATCACGAGGCGATCGAGGCTTTCACGCTGAAGCATAAGACGAAATGCGTTTCGCTTGGCAACGAACGGCTTTATGACATAGGGAGCTTGATATTTATTTAAAAAACGGCAAGACGAGCTTGCCGTTTTCTTATTTTGAAATTCCCGGGAAAATGATTTGCACACCGAACATATCGCCTTCCTCAAAGTAGTCGATCATTCCGCGGTGGTCGGAGACGATCTTTTCGACGATCTTATGACCGTAGCCGTGGGAGGAGCCGTCTTTTTTGGTGGATTTGAGATCGGGATTGGATTTGAGAACCGATTTGCCGATCGTGTTTTTGAAGATAATCATTCGGCTTGCGTTTTCGACCGAGAAAAGGATCTCTATCCGCTTTTCTTCAAGCTCCGAGATCGCTTCGATGGCGTTATCGAGGATATTGCCGAATAGGCAGGCGAGATCGCGGTCTTCGATGTCGGAAAAATCGGCAATCAAGCCGGAAATGACTATCTGTGTATCGGTAAGCGCGCTGAGCTTGGAATTGATTATATAGTCGATCGTCTTGTTTTCCGAGCGGATAACTCTGCCCATCGACTCGATCTCCGGAATGAGCTTTGCGAGATATTCGCGGCTTTCGTCGGCTTTTCCCGCCTCGAGTTGGGCGTTTATAACCGAGAAATGATGCTTCATATCGTGCTGAATTCGGCGAACGTTCTGCCAGACTGTTGTGGTCTCCTCGTGGCGCGCGCTGTCAAATGCGGTCTTTTCTTCAAGGAGCTTGAGCTCATATTCCTTCTTTTGCAGTCTTTGTATCTGCGAGAGCATAAAGTAAAGAATAATATTTACCAAAAGGAAGGAAACGATCAACACGGCGATCTGCGCGCCGAGGGTGCTTGCAAAATCCGTTGTGGCGATCACCATTGTCGCGCCAAGTCCAAACACCGAAACCGCAGAAACCGTGAATGTAAGTACCGCATTCAATCTGCCAACTTTACCGTCCACGTTTACAAATGCAAGGATCAGACGGAGAAGCGTGAAAAGGACTATCTTATGAAGGATAACGTATAT
>JAZRGT010000085.1:0-3774 GCA_045644325.1 Eubacteriales bacterium
GTTCTCTGCATCGATCTTAGCAACGGCAAGATTAAGAATAGTAACCTGCTCGTTACCGTACTGACCTGCCATCTTCTTGTTCTTGAAAATTCTCGCGGGGTCGATAACACCCATAGAACCGGACTGACGGTGCACAGGGCCTACGCCGTGTGTCATTCTCAGCTTAGCGAGGTTCCATCTCTTGATAGCGCCGGTGTAACCGCGACCCTTGGTCATACCTGTTACGTCGACCTTCTCGCCAACGGCGAAGGTTTCGACCGATACGACATCGCCTACGTTGTAGCCGGTGCAATCTTCAAGGCGGAACTCCTTGAGATGTCTCTTGGTGGTGAGTCCGTTCTTTGCGAAATGTCCGATCTCAGCCTTGGTTGCGTGCTTGTCCTTGCAATCCTCAAAGCCGAGCTGTACGGCATTGTAGCCGTCCTGTTCAGTGGTCTTCTTCTGCGATACTACGCAGGGACCAGCCTGGATTATCGTTACCGGAATGACGTTTCCGACCTCGTCGAAAATCTGAGTCATACCGATCTTCTTGCCGATAATACCCTTTTTCATGTTCTTTCCTCCTGAAGGTTATTGGTTGACGCTTTGAATTTTACCTTTCGGCATTACGCCAACTTGACCAACAAGCGCTCGCTACGAGCGTGTTGTGATGGTGTGTGGGTTGACTTAGAGGGTTACCTGAATGTCAACGCCTGCGGGGAGCTCAATGTTCATAAGCTCTTCGGTGAGTTTCTTGGAAGGCTTCTTGATATCAATGAGTCTCTTGTGGTTGCGAAGCTCAAACTGCTCTCTGGAGTCCTTATATTTGTGGACTGCGCGGAGAATGGTTACGATCTCCTTCTCAGTGGGAAGCGGAATGGGACCCGAAACCTCGGCGCCGTTGCGCTTAGCAACTTCGACGATCTTCGCAGCTGCCGCATCAACGAGGGTGTGATCATAGCTCTTAAGCTTGACTCTGAGCTGTTCCTTAACTGCCATCTTGTGTTTTCCTCCTTTGTTTTTCTCTCGCGTGCGTGCGAATATAATAAAATGTAGTCATTTGCGCATCGCGTTCGAAAAGTTAGGAGCGGATTTTGTTATGCACCGTTCCGTGCGTTTCGTTTTGCAGCCATACAAAAGCCGAAACCCGCCACTCGCCGCCGTCACGCAAGCACGGCGCGACGCGAATTCCGGATCGTACGGCTACAAAGCCGTCGTCACGAAGTAACCTTTGAACCGAGGTTACCCGATGCCTGACATAGCCCACGCGCCCGATCAAATCGGACTTCTCCACGAAAATTACCCGCATGTTCTTGCGGCAACCTTTCGCTTCAACGCATACTTCGCACATCAAGCCTCAATATTATACTATATTTTTCATCTAAATACAATAGTCAAAAAGTAAAAGTTTCACATATTTTGTCCGCTGTTTTTATACACATTATACAATTTGTGCGTAAAATTAGCCAAAAAACTACCTCCGCACGCCCTGCGGAGGCTAGTTTTTTCATCACTTTTGTCAAAAATGCATAAAAAGCAGATATTTTTTCAATTCAGATGTTATTATTGTGCATCTTCCCCGGCGTCATCGGCGTTTGCGGCGCGAAGCTTATCGAGTGATTCACAAAAATCCTTTCGAAGCCAATCAGGCTCGACAATTCTTATATCGGCGTCAGCTGCAATGAGTGCCCCAAAGAAAACTCTGATATTCTGAAACTCACACACGTATTTTCCCTTTGTGCCAACTCGCTTGGTTACGAACGGAGCAAGCTCAAGCGCGGAGAGCTTATCGGGAATATAGACGAGCGCGGAATACGGAATACCGATTTGCGTTGACTCTCCATCAGCACCGCCATAAATATCAGCAAGTGCAACAATATTCGATATATCGCGCGGATCTTCAATTCTGATTGAATCCGGCAGAGAAAAATCATCGGTATAATAATAACCTTGGCGCGAGCGATCAAATTCGATCGGTGCACCGATCTTGCGGCGAAGGTAGTCGCAATCGCGCTGCGCCTGACGGTGCGAGATGCCGAAACGTTCGGAAAGTCGCATTGCATTCGGATAATATCCGTCCTTTATTCTTTTATGAAGCCAAACGATTCTTTCTACGGCAAAATCAACGGACATATAAGTCTCTCCAATTCTCTTCCGCCCGATAATTCGAGCGAAACATATTATATATAATAAGGAAGAAATTATTCGGAAATTTCCGAAGCCACAGTCTCTTCGTCAACCTCCGCTTCGGTCATTACCTCAGAATCCTTGACGAACGAAGCAACGCGGGTAATGGCGTATATGCCAACGGTAAGGCAGAAGAAAGCTTCGATGCAAAGCGTACCCTTCGAGGTTCTGCCGGCAAAGAAGGCTACCATCTCGGATGCACCGCACGCAATTCCGAGCAGGATCACAATGCAACCGCTGACGAAAAATCTGCGAGGACGCGGATGCATTTCCGAAACAAAGAAACGCGTCTCGCAAAGGAAATAAATCATAGTGGCAATCAGAGCAATCTGAATCAAAAGCTTAGAGGGATGATTCATTTGAATCTCCATATCGAAGTATATAGCGGCAATCCCCGAAAGAGCTCTCAATATAGGGAAGAATCCGAGCGCAGCAACGGCGGTAGACTTAGCTTTCTTTGTAGAACGAATAAAAAACCATACGGCTGTCAAAAGCGCAGATAGCGTACCGAAGATCTCGATAATCGCCATGGCTCTGAGCAGATATGAATTGTCCGCACGAAATCCCTTCTTAAATATATAAGCATAATACTCAAAGCGTTCCTCGCCGATCATAGCGTATATCTTATAAACAAAATCCGCAGCCATAACAAATCCCGCAAAGATCGATGCAAAATACACAGAGTTGGGAGACGAGTCGAGAGTTTTGGGAAGAAGTGCTTTTTTATTAATGAAGAAAAAGCCCGAAAGCGCATACGCAGCAGAGATCACGAGAAACCAATTGGTTGCGGTAGGTAAAAACGAGCCATTAAAATACCCGACGTCCGAATCAAAGGACGTAATAAAAGCAACCGATCTCCAAACTGCGGCAACCAAAGCCAGTATACTGCAAATTCGAAAAATACTCTTCATATTATTAACAGCCGCCCCTTCGGAGCGATCAATGATAAATTTAGTCATTTCAATGCCTTTCAAACGATATTTAGATTATTATACACCTCAAATGTGAACTTGATGTAAACAACAGCACCTCAAAAACCATAAAATAGCATCTTTTTCGGCAACAATAAAATATTTTTGAAATTAATCAACTATTTTTCAAAAAGGTATTGACAAATCGAAGTACTTGTGGTATAATATATCCCGTTATCCAAAGACAGCAGGTTCCCGTAAAAGCGTATGCCATCCTGCCGAGGAAGAATCAAATAGTTTTATTTGTGTCCTTTCTCTCTGTGCGCGCGCATTTCGGGAGTAAGGATATTTTTTTACGAACACAAACCATTAGGAGGTTAAACACATGCCCAGCAAAGCTATACTTGAGCAGAAGCAGCAGGTTGTCTCCGAGCTTTCCGAGAAGATTCGCAACTCGGTTTCCGGTGTAGTAGTTAACTACCAGGGAATCACCGTTGAGGACGATACTAAGCTCCGTAAGGAACTCCGCGAAGCAGGCGTTTCCTATCAGGTAGTTAAGAACACCCTCACCGGCAGAGCATGCGAAGAGTGCGGCTACGGTGATATCAAGCAGTATCTCTCCGGTATGACCGCTATCGCAGTCAGCCCCGAAGATGCAGTAGCTCCCGCTAAGATCCTCAAGCAGTATGCTGACAAG
>JAZRGT010000086.1:0-37228 GCA_045644325.1 Eubacteriales bacterium
AGCTCAATTCGCTCGTTGCCCAAATCGTCAAGCGCCTTGAAATTTCTATCAATGGGAATTTGCATTTCATCCTTCAAGGAGATCAGATAGTACAAATTGATCTGCTGACAAGGTTTGTTCCCCCAAGGGAAGAAATTTTCATTAACCATGAGCAATCTTTCGATCTTGATGTCTGCGCCGATTTCTTCCTTGAACTCTCGCACAAGGGTTTCATCGGTCGTTTCACCAAAGGCAACGTGACCGCCGATAAAGGCATATCCATCGTCGCCCTCTGCATTTTGCATAAGCACCTTTCCGTTATGTATAAGAACACCGCCGACCCGGTACGAAAAGATGTAATCGTCGGTTTTGAAAAGTATATCGGACATAAAAGCACCCCCTATCAAATTTCACGGTCATTCTCTTTAGCTTTACCACGGGGATAGTCTTTCGCAAGAACTCTTTCACTATCGTCCTCTGCACCGTCATTGTTATTGCTGACTTTTCTGCTCGCTAAAGCGATTCTTTCATCAACAGAAAGCGACGGGGTATCAAGCTCAAAGTAAGAAGATGAAACACCATCCTCAATAAAGGTTTCTACTAACTGAAAATCACAATTTTTAAGAACACCGATAGAAGCAACATTGTCGGTATATGTAAAAGCACCGATTTTGGTTATGCCAAACTCTTTGCGAATTGCCTTAACGAAAAGTTTTACAGCAGCTGTGGCAATACCACGTCCCCAGTATTGCTTTGCAAAGAGGCAGTAACTAAGCATGGCATGGGGAGTGTCGGCTAAATCTATGCAATAGCACCAGACATCACCAACATAAATATCATCTACATATATCGTGCATCCATAGCTTGAGGAGTTGGGCGAAATGGAACAGTAATAATCATTCAATGCTTCTTCTAAAGATTGAGCTTTCAACGGAATCATTCTGCGGATTTCAGCATCTTGTACTCTTTGATAATACTCTTTGACGTGAAATTCTGTTCTGTTGCGTAATTCAATTCGATTCATTGCCTTATTCTCCGTCATAATAGTCCACATCACTTGCCTGCGAATAGAGCTTGTTGATCCCCATGCCCCAAACACCTATCTTGTCAGAGTCGGGATAGATAGTAATATCCACATCGTGTACCACATCAAAGTCGATGTAAACAAGACTTTCCGTTTCCGAGGAATTGGTCAGTTTATGAGCACCTTCCGCACCGGTAGGAAAGAATATAAGATCTCCTGCGCTGACTTTGCGTTCGCCATTCGGAGTTCTCAAAATTCCTGCGCCGCTGATGATATAGAATGTTTCTTCGTTGTTATGGTGGTAATGGTAAGGGTATGCCGCTTTCTTCGGGGGGATCTCATAGATACTAACCAAAGAGTTCTTGGCGGCTCCAAAAGGTACAAACTTGCGACGATAGTATTCGTAACCCTCGTGTTCGTTTTTATGGCTTTTGGGTATGTTGTCGATTGATTCATGTTTGATTTCGCTCATGTATAAGCTCCCTTATTATAAATTCAATTCAAAAATGCCGCCGTCAAACACAATATCATTGCCGTCTGCATCTTTATAGAAAGACACCTTTTCCGTTTCAATCAGCTCAAATCCCAAGGATTTGAGAAGCGAAACAGAGGGCGTATTATTGATAGCCGTGCCTGCGGTCAGCCTTTTGATGCCAAGCTCACGCATATAGTCAATGAGCGCCAAGTGGCTTTCCTTTGCGTAGCCCTTGCCGTGGTATGCGGAGTGGAAGCAATAGCCGATCTCGTGTCCGTTTTCCCGGATGTTGAAGGCAATGTATCCGATCACGGCATCACCAAGGCAGACAGCGAAAAACATATGCTCAGTGCCGCTGTTCGCCGCCGCCCATTTTGCTATTCTCGCACGAACATCCTCGTCATCGGTGATGTGTGGCTTATCGTACTGTGAAAGTGCGGAAGTGTTAAAGTCCACCCAAATTTCTTTTATTCTTTTCCAATCATCCGCTACAATGTGGCGGATGGTTAGTCTTTCTGTTTTAAGTATCATGGTTTACCTACAATTCAGCTTATTTAGATTATTTCAAATCATATAACCATTTGCCGTCTTTTTGATAGTAAAAAAATTCGCTTAAATCGTCCTCTGTAAAAACACGGAGCATATCTTTCATATCAAGCGAAAGATTGAGGTTGGGAAGATTATCAATTTCCTCCCACCAAACTTTTCCTTCCTCAGAAGAAACAAGCTCACCTTCAAAATGGGTTGTTTTATAGAACAAGACAACGTATCTACAACCGCTCTCGTACCAATCCTTTATTCCACATAATTGAGGGGAGAATATTTTCAATCCGGTTTCTTCTTGTATTTCACGAATTACCGCATCTGAAAAGGATTCGCCTAACTCAACATGACCGCCCGGAAATGTAATGCCTGCCCAATCTTTCTTCTGTCGGTCTATCACAACGACTTTGTTATCGTCGCAAACCATACACATATTAGTAAATTCGACTTTTTCAATTCTTGACATAGTTTTTCTCCTTAAAGTTTCAACACCGCATCAAGGCAGAGAGTCAGCGCATATTCGTATGCGTTGCCGCCCCAATTTCGCTCGTCGTATTTATCCACATCGGCAAGGCTGTCTGCGGTGTAGAGTATCATTCCCCACGTTGCACCTCTGAAATTGGAAGCAGCAGCAAGAGCTGAGCACTCCATTTCAACGACGGAGCAACCTTCGCTCTTTCGGTATGCGACCTTTTCTTTGGTTTCACGGAAGAATCCGTCCGTTGACCAAGTGATAACCTCTTGATATTTCATACCGTGTTCAAGCACCGTTTCCTCGATTGCTTTTCTCGCTCTTTCGCTGATCTCCATAAAGCGTGAAGGGGGAGCGTAGTGATAGGATGTACCTTCATCACGCAGAGCCTTGCTCGGTACAAGGAACGTGCTTTCGGGAAAATGCTCCAAAGCACCGCAAGAACCGGCAGAGATAATTTCACGCACACCGTAGCCGATCAGCCAATCGAGTATCTGCGCCGATGCTGCTGAACCAACAGGAGCTTCACACAGCGTTATTTCTGCACCCTTGTATTTCAATACGTAGATGGGATAGCGTTTCGTCATACTGAGAAACTCTGATACCTTTACGGCTTCTGCTTTGCTTGCATATTCTGTTATGTACTCACCGAGGAAAGCGAACACGCACTTCTTCGGGAGCTTCAAATCCAATTTTTCGTGAGTGGGGTTGATGACCGCCGTTTGCTCGGTATCAAACTCCAATATCGGTATTTCGTTTTTTATAATGCTCATTTGACCTTTCTCCAATCATCTGCAAGCAGACCGTAGAAGTAAAGGTCTGCCCAATTACCGTGATTATCTTTAGTCTGACTACGTTGGATACCTTCAAGCTGCATACCCAACTTCTGCATAAGACTAACGGATTTCACGGTGTCGATTGCTTCAGCAAACACCTTATGGGCTTTCAGTTCTTCAAAGGCATAATCAATCACAGCTTTGCAGGATTCATATGCGTATCCTTGCCGCCAAAAACTGCGGTTATATATCCAGCCCATTTCATACACATCCTCGTCAGCGTCGTTGAACAGGATGTATCCAATCACTTTGTTGCTTTCTTTATGTACCGCTGCAACCGCACCTTTTCGACCGATGCAAAAGGAAGTCAAAAACTCCTTTGTTTTCTCAAAGTCGTATGCCGGTTCGCAGTTCTCCATTGTTTCATCATCACCAAAGATTTCGTGCAGATCAGCGGCATCCTCCGGTGTGAAATTACGAATAATCGTCCGTGGGGTTTCAATATTCATTTTATTTTTCTCCCGATGTTCATATCTTGTCGCCACTTTGGAGCTTCGCCATCGTCTGCCCAATATTCATCCATAGCGGTGATCTTATCGTCTTTGAGCTTGATGAAGGATGTAACGTGGAAAGAAGCGGAGCGATCCTTCGGATATACCCATGTTGCGGTGATAATCATATCGTCCGTCGTGACGATCTTTTCAACCTCGCCGTCCCAATCGCCGGGATAGTCACAGTTGGCTCTTATAAATTCCTCAACCGTGAAATGCTCATTGGAGCAATGCCAATTCACATAAGCATCGGCGTGGAAATATTCTCTTATCTCGTCTGCTCTCTGTGCGAGAACGTCAGACCAAAACTGTTGAATGTTCATAACAAATGTCCATCCATAATGTTCTGTAATGCGTCAATAAGCTTGCCGTAATGCTTCTTTAACCTTTCGCTTTCGGTATATACTGCATCAAAGCGGATAAGACGATCTACGATATGCTCTGAGACAATACACTTGTAATCTGCGGTATCTTCATATCTGCGTATTATCAAATTACCTCTTGATTCCTCGTCAAGAAGGCGCAAATATAGATCGTTAATGGCGATTTCACGGATAACAGCGACTTCATTTTCACTGACAAGCTCGGGACTCCATGATGTCATTCCTCGCATAAATCCCTCATCGTTGATCTCATAGATCGAACACTCTTTATCTTTGAATAACAACCGGAAGGCACCGGGATAGCATTCCATAATAACGGGAATACCGTTTTCTTCGCTGATAATAAAGTCAAAATCATCATGGGGCGCACCAAATAGAAGCCCAGTGACCACATTTTCGATAGCATACACATATGGCTTTTTGTGTGTAGAAACCTGCGGTTTCAATTTTTTAAGACCTGCGGTTTTTGATATATGGTAAAGCATACTTATCTCTCCAATCTAAAGGTTAATCCATCATATTTCTGCCCGTCAACCTCTCGTGTGCCGACATTACGGTTACACTCCACAAAACCGAGCTTTTCGGCACAGCGGAGCATGCGAACATTGCCCGACCAAGTTTGCGTGTAAAGCTCGTCCACGCCGTTCTCAAAGTAGTAATTCATAAAAGCACGGAGAGCGTTTGTGCCAATACCGTTGCCCCATACGTCGGGTTCGCAAATATCAATGCCAATGGCACGATAAACGGTCTGACCGTACTTGATCTCGCCAATCCATTCGTAGTTCTCGTCAATGGGGTAGGAGCTTACCCAGCCAATGTGTCTGCCGTTCCATTCGATCTCAAACTTCGGGCGGCGAACGTCGTCGGGAATATCTTTCACGGACTCGTAGTATTCACGCCAAGATGTGCGCTCGGTTTCCTCGTCCGATTCGATAGGCTCCCACGGCGCATCCGTATTTGACCACTCGGTTTCGGTGGTGAACCAACGTACATAGTCCTCAATGTCAGATTCAATCATATCCCGAAGAATGATGTTTTCGTATTTAATCTGCACAGCTTAACCCTTTCTCGTACATCACTTCTGTTACACCGTTGAAAGATTTCGTTTGTTCAGTCAGCTTGAAACCATGCTTTTCATAAAACCGTCTTGCACGGGTATTGGCTTCAAATACCCACAGAATCACAGACTTATATTGTGCTTGGCGAAGATCATCAAGCACATATTTCATCATTTCAGAACCGTAGCCTTTTCTCCAGCCGTCTTGCAGACTATGTATGCAAATCAATTCGCCAACAGCATCTCCTAAATCACAGCGGTTTTTACCCCATGCTGCTATGCAATGGGGAGTGTCCTCGACAAATGAAATCGCTATACTACACATTCCCGATTGAAGAATGCGCTGATACATTTGCGTAACTCTCTCTATGTTTGTGCTTCTTTCTAAATCAGCCGGGGGAAGAATATCAGCAAAAGCGGCTTTCCAAGACTCTGTTTGGATGTATGCCAATACTTTTTCATCTCCGGGGATTGCTTTTCTAATTCTATCTTGCATTTTTTCTCCAACCATTCAGTTTAATAATCAAATTCATGCTCACCGACTACAATCGTCTGCGTCAGCTTTTCGTCTTTGTATGGCTTGCGGATCTCGATAAGATTCAAAACCGTATAACCACGTTTCCGTAGAAATCCAATCATCCTGTGATTATTGGGGTGAACGTAGTTGTAAACTGTATCATCACCATAAGAAGCGGCAATTTCCTCCGCTTTGCTGTGCAGAGCAGTAGCTACACCATGACGGCGGTATTTCTCTTTGACAAATATGGATTCCACCCATACAACCTCGCTATCAATACGGCAAACCACATAGCCTGCGTATTCGCCATTCACAAGGGCGGCATATACCGGGATCTTGGCAGAAAGATATGCTTCCATTTCCTCACGTCCGGCTTCAATATTCGGCTTGGATACAATGCCTTTATATGAACGCAACTCTACCCGAAACAGGGCAACCATTTCGGCAAGTGCGTCATTAACTTGTTTGACCTCTAATATTTCCATCGTCTATTGCCTTATTCCTTGCTATTACAACTATTTGTTGTGCTAACAATCTCCATAATGTCAGTAATATCACAATCCAATGCAGCGCATATCTTAATTAGGATATCTATATTTACACTTTCGTTTTTGCCCAGCTTTGCAAGTGCCTTTGTAGATATGCCTGCTTTAAGACGCATTTGGGTTCTGCTCATCTCTTTATCAATCAGCAATTTCCAAAGTTTGTTATAACTTACTGCCATAATGCACCATCCTCATTTTTTAATATATAAGCTTATTATAGCATATTTCTGACCAAATTGCAATCATATATTTCCGTTAGAAATGTGAAATTTCCTTTCGGCACCACAAATATGCTGTTCTTAAAGAAAAAAAGGGCGACACGATCACTCACGTCGCCATAGTATTATTTCTTTACATCATAATTGCAAAGTAAATTACATGATGAGTTCTATGATTCATCGATCATCACTGCCAAAACAAGTCTTGCGCCGAGTTTGAACGCGTATGAGAAGATTTCACGTTCATTGATATCGGTCAGTTCATTATAGCAATCGTCGAATTTTTCAAGAATCTCTTTCTGCTGTTCGTTCAGCGTAGAAAGAAGGGTATCGTGATGATCAGCTATGTAACCCATCAACTGCTTAGTCTCTTTATTGTGACTTCTGCAATCTGTATTGGGGCAGATGTTGCCGTAGAACAGTTCTTCAAGGATAGTTCTCATTTGTAAATGACCTCCTTCAGAACGATTTCCTCTGCGCTTGCCTTGATGTTGTTCATCTCAGCAACCCAAATTAGCATATCACGAGCTTTTAAATTCTCGTCAATGCCTCTTTCAGCGGCGAGGCGGAGGATGATGATTTCAATCATTCGGTTTGCTTCAAGATCGATTTCGTGCAACCGAGCATTCAATTTGCCTTCGGTCAGCAGAGTGGTATATCTTCCGCGACGGTGATTCTTAATATAGTCAAGATAAAACTGCCCGTACTTGCCAATTTGATAATTGGTTTGTTCGGGCAGTTTCATTTCCGGTATAAGACGCCCGTTTTCCTCACGATAGGTTCCACCAAGTTTTTCGTACAATGTTTTCATTACAGTATCTCCATTCAAATTATTATTTGCGATATACTGTATCGATTGTCTTTACCACTTTTTTTGAAACCTTCGTTATCGGAGCTTATCTTAAAGCAGATACGCCAAGCGGTGTACTTTTCTCTATGCCGGCGCCAAAGAATAGGAATAAAATTTGTTTTTAGTGTTTTATTGTTAAACTATTGACAATAAATTAAATATCTGTTATAATTGTATATTGAAATAGGAGATTGATCTCCTTATAGAAAGGAATAATGTTATGAAAAAACTCATCGCATTCGCACTCGTTTTGACTATGATGCTTTCCATGCTGGTTGTAACAACAAGCGCAGCAGCTTGGGACGGCACAACCGCTTCTGCGTCCCTCAAGGGCGAAGGAACTGCTGCATCTCCCTATCTCGTTGAGTCCGCAGAGGATCTCAAGTACATTCAGGTTCAGGTTGATGCAGGTACTACCTTTGAAGGTAAGTATTTCAAGCAGACCGCAGATATCGACCTTGGTAACAAGGAATGGGCTCCTATCGGCGAAAGAACCGCAAAGCCCTTCATCGGTCTTTATGACGGTAACGGCTATAAGATCGTAAACTTCTATCAGACCTTCAGTTACCGTTTCGGCGGTCTCTTCGCTTATATGACCACTGCCGCTGATTTCACCCCCGGTCTCATCAACATCACCCTCGAGGGTAAGATGGAGGGCGGCAACAGAGTAGGCGATATCTACTCCGGCGCGCTCCTCGGCTGGTGCCAGCAGAGCAACAATAACCCCAACAAGATCGTTCTTGCAAACTGCAAGGTCGACGTTGATATGTATCTCGACGTTACCGGCAAGGGAATTACCGGCGATATTATTCTTGCAAACGTGCTTGCAAGATCCGGATATGCTAACGTATACAACTGTGTAGGCTACGGTGACGTTACCGTTATCGCTGACGGCTCCAAGGTTACCGCAGGCGGTGTTGTCGCATACGCTCCCGATACCGATATCATCAACTGTGTAAACTACGGTAAAGTTACCGCAAAGACCACTGCTGCCAAGGATATTTACTGCGGCGGCGTTGTTGGTACTACCGCAAGCTCCAAGATCGCTCTTAAGATCGAAAACTGCATCAACTACGGCACCGTACTTTCCGAAGGCGGAAATGCTTGCTACACCGGCGGTACTGTCGGCTGCTCTGCTGCTGCAAACACTACTGTCATCAACTGCGCGAACGTAGCTGACGTAACCTCCACGTCCTCTTCCGCGTCCTCGCTTCCTTACGCAGGCGGCGTACTCGGATACTCCAATAAGGCAGGCGTAGCAGTTGAAAAGGGATACAACAGCGGTAATATTGCAACCTTCAACGATAATAAGACCGGTCATAATCCCGGCGGCGTTGTAGGCGTGCTGAACAATGCAAGCGACACCACTCTTCTTAAGGATTCCGCTACTACCACCGCGACCTTCAAGGGCTGGATGGCAACCACCAACCCCGCAACTAACTGCACCGCCGATGCTGACGCAGCTGTTATTGCAGCAGCTGTAAAGGCGATCGAAGATATCGTTAACGCAGCCGATTCCGCTACCGTTAACGGCACTACCTTCAAGTTCGCAGAAGAAGCACCCGTAACTCCTCCCGCACCCGAGACCACCGTTCCCGAGACCACCGAGCCCGAAGCACCCGCAGAAACCGGCGACTCTTCGATGATCTTCGTTGTGATCGCGGTACTCTCCCTCGCAGGTGTTGCTATCGTTGCAAAGAAGCGCGAAAACTGATAACTTAACTTGAATAATAAATATCCGATAGGCTTGTGCCTATCGGATATTTTCATATAAACCGAATTACTGATTATCAATAACCGCCAGTCTGGGGGTTACAAGCAGTCCTTCGGGCTTGAGTCTGTACTCATAGCACCATCTGTCGCCGTCGGTGCGCCATGCGGTGGGACCGGGGTAGGATAGCGTGGGATCGGAGCAATGGAGATGCGAGAACGCGTTGGTTCTGTTGATGTAGAGCGTTGCCGCAACGGTATGCTTGCCCTTCGAGAGATTGTCGCGGGTTACAACGTAGGGTGCAAACGCGCCGGTGGTAGGCTCGTCGCCGTCAACCGAAACCTCGTAAAGTGCCGCGCGGTACTGGTGGAGTCTGATCTCGATTCCGTTGCCTTCAACTTCGTTTTCAATATCAAACTCGTAAGTCAGCTTGCCGCTGTAGAAGGGAAGTCCCTGATCTGTGATCGAGGCAAATCCGATAGTCTCGGGAAGCTTGATGATCGTCTTCTTAGTACCGTTTACGCGAACACCGAATTCACCAAGGAGATAGCACCATTCGGTAGCGGTTCTGTGTCCGAAGGGCTGAACGATAACGAGCTCGGAAGTACCCGCGGGAATGGTGGGCATTGCAACGGTCTTGATCGCCTTGTCGGTGAAGTAGCCGGTCACAACGGAAGGAACTTCGATACCGTTGAACGTGATCTTGCTTGCCTCAGCCATTTCGAGTGCGAGAGATGCGCCGTTCACCTCAATCTCGCTGTTGATCTTGAAGCGGAGGGCGATGGTGTGCTCGGGCGCTATCGAGGGGAGGCACCAAGGTTGATAGGAGTTGCCTGCCCAAGGCTCCCAACCGAGCTTGCGTCTGCAAACGGTATCGGCGCGGAGAATTTCCTCTTCGCCGTTGAATTCCTCACCGTCGAGCGAGTATTCAGCCATATCGAGAAGCAGTGCGTTGGGCTCGCCGAGCTTGATTCTTGCTTCGGTTACGATCTGTCTGGGCTGCTGAATGAGTTTAGCCTTCTTCTTTGCCTCAACTGCGGGAGCAACTGCCTCGGGATTGGGATCGAGCTTCAGAAGAATGCTGTCGTGCGCCCAAAGTGCCCAGTCAATCACGGTGTTACCGCCGATGTACTTGCAAGGAATTGCTTCGATATTTCCGTTAAGAGTGTTATAAAGAGTAGGAGTATAAAGTCCGCGGATCGTGATCTTTACCGCCTGCTTGCTTGAGCAATCGTCATTGGGAGATACCTTACCCTGTGCGATAAAGAGCCACATCGAGTCACCGTCATAGCGGAGCTGATGAACGAGATTTTCGGTATAGAAACCGTTAGAATTACGGATATCAATGGTTCTGTAAGCGTCAAGCTCGCGGAGAAGGTCGGTTCTTGTGAACTCGATATGAGTAGCCTTTGCGCAGAGCTTTGCGCCTTCGTCCGAAGCCACAGCGTCAACGTATTTGGGAGCGTTGCCCATAAATACGAGCTTACCGCCGTTTGCGGCGAATTCTTCAAGAAGCTTGAGTGTGGTGGATCTGATGGTTTCGCAAGCGGGAACGATGATAACGTCGTACTCCATCTTGCCGACCTTGATCGGATTCTCACCCTTCTTGCAAAGTGCGGGAAGGAGTGATTCGCTGATATAGTCAAAGTCGATAGAGCCGAAGAGGAGCCAGTTGGTAACGTCCTCGAAGCACTTGTCGAGCTTCTGTCGCTCAAGTGCGGTCTGCGAAGAGGGACCCCAGTGTACCCAAAGGGATTCAACGGGATGGATAACACCAACCTTGATGTTGGGCGTGCCGCGAACAAGCGCGGTGTTTACTCTTGCGAAGTGATCTTCGATGTAGGAATATTTATCAAACCAAGGAGACTGATAGCTGATTGTTGCGGGGTAGTCGCGCTTTGCCTCGCCTTCCATCGAAACCCAGGAGAGGTGAGGAACGCGGAGAGTGATGCCGAGTGCTGCCTGCCAGTCACCCTGCATCTTATGTCCTCTGAAATCGTAATCCCAACCGGTTACGCCGTAAAGCTCACTCATAACGCCTTCGCGTCCGTACTGGTGCGCAACCGACGATGCCTGCTTTGCGGTGGAATACTCGTATCTGTTAGCGAGCATATCGATGCCGGGAATCTCGAAAGCACGGAGCGAACGCATAGCCTCGCCGACCGCCATAGTCTGCGAATCGAGCGTGGGCTCCTTCATCATATGACCTGTAAGAGCGATGCCGTTCTTCTGACACCAGTCGCCGATATTGTCGGCAAAGCTTGTTGCAAATCTCTCACAAGCGTGGTCGTGATAGAAATATCTGATCTGCGAAACGCCGTCCGCAAGCTCCCAGATAAGCTCGGGAAGATGCTCAACGAGCGACTTGCCGTAGGTAGCCTTGAAGGTATCCTCAAGGTCGGGGGTCCAGGGAAGTGTAACGTCAACTTCGGATTCTGCGAAAGGCAGAGTCTTCTTGTGAGTGAACTGCGGCTCATCGGTGAAGATCGAGGGCACTACTCCGCCAAACATATCTCCGACGCACTCCTTGTATCTTTCGTGAGTGATCTCAATGAAGCGGTCGATAGCCGCCTTGTTCATAGTGTCAACGTATGTATAACCGTTGTATCTGGGGGACTCGAGGGGAGATTCGTTATAAGCGTACCAAACCTTGCCGACTGCTTCGCTTTCATCCTCGATCTTCTTATAGGACGCAAGCGAGCCTTCTTCGTTGAGAACGATATCATACTTACCGATAAGCTTTCCTCTGCCCGAACGGGTAGCCTTTGCCTGCTCGTCGCCGACGTGGATCTTGCCGCCTACCTCTTCATAGGAATTGGGAGTGAAGAGAAGATAGTTGATTCTGTACTGGGGATCTTTGGAAACGAATCCGCCGGCAAAGCCTGAGGGCCATCTGTCCTCGTCGTAAAGATATGCAAGCATATCTTCCTTTTCAGCTTTTTCTGCGCAAGCGCGGATAAGAGCCATAAATTCATCCGAAAGATATTCGGTAGCCATACCCGAGCGAACGTGCATGTGGAATCCGCCGAGACCCATAACCTTGAACATTTCGATCTGACGGAGGAGCTCATCCTTGTCAAGCTTGCAGTTCCAAGCCCAGAAGGGGGTTCCGCGATATTCTGCGGTAGGTTTTTCAAATAATGCGCGGTCAAGCAGCGCTTCGTCTTTCTTCTTGTAAAGCATATTTGTACCTCGCTTTAGTTTCTCGCAGAGAGAACTTCGTTTTCGTATTTCTTGATTTCTTCAAACCAAGCAGCTCCTGCAGGCATATTTGCGCGCTCGCAAAGCTCTTCCCATACAGCGCCGAAGGGAGCGGTCTTGATCTCCTCGGAAATAACGAGAAGGGAAGTGTAATCGGCATTGTTCTGATAATCCGCAAGAAGCTTCTCGGGTGTAAGCAGTGCGTTAAGAAGTGCCTTTCTTGCTGCTCGGAGACCGCTTATCCAAGCCGCGATTCGGTTGATGCTTGCATCAAAATAGTCGAGCGCGATATAAGTCTTGTCAACGCCGCCGCATCTTACTACCTCGCGAAGAATTTCCTTGGTTTCGTCATCGTAACGAACAACGTGGTCGGAGTCCCATCTGACACAGCGGGTAACGTGAAGCGCGATCTTGTCGTTGAAGAGAAGCATAGAGGGGATCTTATCAGCAACCTGCTCAGTGGGGTGATAATGACCGTTATCCATAAGCGGAACGAGACCGCGGGATGCCGAGTATGCAAGGCAGAATTCGGCGGAGCCAACGGTGTAGGACTCGAGACCTATACCGAATACCTTGGATTCGAGCGAGATATCAACAAGTTCCTTGTCGTAACCTGCCGCGAGGATCTTGTCAAGCGAATCAGCCATTCTCGCGCGGGGAGAATATCTGTCCGCGGGGATCTCCTTAAGACCGTCGGGCATCCAGAAGTTGATAAGGCACTTCTTGCCCGTGCGCTTTGCGAAATATTCGCCGATACGAAGGGAAGCGATACCGTGTCTTACCCAGAAAGCTCTCACTTCATCGTCGGGGCTCGACAGAGTAAGTCCGTCCTTTACCATAGGATGGGAGAAGAAGGTAGGATTGAAGTCAAGTCCGAGACCGCGCTCGATTGCAAATTCAACCCACTTTTCAAAATGCTCGGGGAGGAGAGCATCTCTGTCAGCACGGTTGTTTTCATTGAAAATTGCATAATTTGCATGAAGATTGATTCTCATAGCGCCGGGCATAAGCGAAAGTGCCTTGTCGAGGTCCGCCATAAGCTCCTCGGGATTTCTTGCAGCGCCGGGATAATTACCGGTTGCCTGAATACCGCCGTCGAGTGTTCCTGCACCTTCAAATCCCTTAACGTCATCGCCTTGCCAACAATGGAGCGAAATGGGCGTGGAGAGAGCCTTTTCAATAGCGGAGTCGGTGTCTATGCCGTATGCCGCATAGACCTGTTTTGCATTTTCATAAATAGGATTATTCATTTTTTACCTCTTTGACCGATTTTATGAAACTTAAATTAGTTACTAACTATTATTTTACTACATTTTTTATAATTTTGCAATAAAAAAACAAAAAAATTTATAAAAACTCTTTCGTTTAATTTAAAATTATGTTATAATAATGTTATATTAAAAAACGGAGGTGATTTTTTGAGCAAAAGATGTATAGCGCTATTCATTTTTTTCGCGGTCTTGGCGTCCTTAACGGGCGCGGTGCAATACGTTGAAGCAGAAACTCCGTCCTTTCAATCTCTCGGAAGCATAACTTACTGTACGGTCGATGATGCCAGAAATCTGATAAAAATTCACGGCAGCATCAAGCATAGCGTTCTGATAGGCAACCGTGATTCTAAAATAGCAGTATATAGGTTTGATCCTTGGCTTGATGTTACCTCGGCAATTGCCACCGCCGAGCCTCTGGCTGTGACGGATATGTCTATTTCGTTTGATTTTGAATTGCCTTGCTCGACAGTTCTTCATAAGACGTCGATTTATGCCGTGGCGCTTATAGATGCAAGCGGCAAAATCTCCTTTATTTCAGCACCTACCTATCCCGATGCAGAAACAAAGGATACCTCCGATGCCGGATTCAAGGCGATTATAACATCTGATCACGCTGCAGTCTTACCGTCGCTTCCCGGAAGTGCGATAGTTGACGTTTATCTTGATCAGCTGAATAACAAGAACAACAGCGGCTATATCTACAATGCGGACGGAGAACTGTTTTATTTCGATAAAGCCAAGGTTAACGAGCTTGATCGAATAATCAGATCTTACACTGCTGCGGGAACAAAGGTTTATATGAGATTTTTGATCTCGCCGAGCGTTTCTACGCTGCCATTTTGCTCCAATACGGCAACGTGGGCAACGAATAAGTGCGTTGTTATCGATAACGAGCCCGCTCTCAACGCAGTTTATGCATATACCGCTTTTCTTACTTCAAGATACAGCGGAGGGGATTACGGAAGCGTTGACGGCATCATCCTCGGTCGCGGAGCGGACATGCCTGTCTTGAACAATTACGCTTCCTTGGTTTCTGAGGATTATAACACCGTATATGCAAGATCCCTTACGATAATAGGTCTTGCCTCTTCGGGTGCAAAAATATCGCTGATAGTTCCCATTGGTGATTCCTTGACTCCTAACGGCAGAGTAAACGGCGAGGAATTTCTCTACGCCGTAGCGGATTACATTGAGACCTACAGCGACCTCACTTTCACTGTCTTGTGTGAAAGCAGACATAATCCGTATGGAATTACGGATGAGTACTTCAATACGGAAATCGAACCCGAGGTGACTGCCGAAGCCATAGAAACTGCCGTAGCCACGGAAACTGCCGTAGCCGCGGAAACCGAAGAGTATGTTGAAAGCATCACGCCTGAAACGACAGCCGAGCTCGTAACAGATGATAATACCGCCTTGGATTCCGATACTTTATCTGTTGCTCCCGTTGAATCGGATACGGTGCAGACTGAAACAGGTGCCGAGCCTTCCGAAATCGAATGGACTGAAACAGAACTGTCGATCGAAGAGAGCACGGAGCCACCAAAGCTTCAAAATAATAAAACATCTGACGGATTTTATTGTACCGATAATATTGAAGTCTTTCGGCAGATGTTTGAAAAGCTCAAGAAGCTGCATTCTTCGGTTAATAAAGGCTTTGCCTGGTGTTGGTATCCGGATACTGATACGGTTGAGTCATCTTTGGGCGTTTGCTATTCCTACAATTATATGAAGCTTGCCGCCCTTGATGCCGACTTTTTTGCCGTAGGCTTTGAAGAAGAAATTGTTGATCAATTCCAAAGTATAGCTCGTTTGTTCAAGTACGCCGATACTTCGGATAACGTCAAAGAAACCTTATATGCAAGAACTGTTTTCGGCGTTGAATCCTGGGGAGAGCTTATTGATAAATGGAGTGACGGATGCGGTGCATACGCTTCGCTTCGGGAGGATGAGTTTAAGCTCGACGTTTCTGATTTTTCCGGCGAGCTTTTGTATCTCAGCTATTCTTCAGACAAAGGCGCAGTTGATTGGTATAACGGCTATTTTTGCAATAATATCTCTTTGCAAAATACGCAGAGCGGCGGATATCTGATGGCATCAATAGATCCCACAGCTGCCGGCTTTGTGCCCGCCGAGATCGGTTACGTGCTTGACAGACCCGAGCCCTTGCTCGTAGGAGATGCCTTGACGTTTGACGTTCAATGCGGAAGTGATGACGGTTCGATCTATGAGGTCATTATATACATAAATCATAAGGACGGAACACTTATATCCAAGGGGGTTCTGCGCGGAGGGGTCAGATGCAGGATATCTGCTGACGTAAGCGATTATGACAGCACAACTCTCGTGAATTCGATAAGGATTGCGGTGAATCGTATAACAGGTGAAGGGCCTTTTGATTTTAACCTATACAGCGCCGCTATCAATGATTACACGGACAGCAATGCGCTTCTTGCTCAAAAGCTTGAGGACGTGAGAAATTATTTTCGCACCAATAAAAGAAATGAAGATTCGTACAACCCTGCGGGAGTATTTATAGGAATCGCTTCTCTGGCGGGAGTGGGTGTAGTACTTCTTGCTCTCGCTTATGGCAACGATAGAAAAAATAAAAATTCAGTCAGTTGAGTTATTTGATTTAATTTAAGGAGACCAAAATGAACAATATCGAAAGAAACCTTACGATGCTTTGTGACTTTTACGAGCTTACAATGGCAAACGGCTATCTCAAGTGCGGTTACGGCGATAAATATACCTACTTTGACGTATTCTACCGTTCCAACCCCGACGGCGGCGGATACGCGATCGCGGCGGGTCTTGAGCAGATCATAAATTACATTAACAATTTGAGTTTTACCGAGCAGGATATCGAGTTCCTTCGTTCAAAGAATATCTTTGACGAGGAGTTTCTTGCATATCTCCGCGACTTTAAATTTGAGGGCGATATCTGGGCAGTTCCCGAAGGAACCGTTATATTTCCGAATGAGCCTGTAATGACAGTAAGAGCCAAAGCACCGCAGGCACAGTTTATCGAAACCTACGTTCTGATGCAGTTCAATCATCAGTCCTGTATCGCAACAAAGGCATCGCGTATGGTTCGTGCGGCGGAGGGACGCGCTATTTCCGAATTCGGTTCAAGACGTGCGCAGGGAGCGGACGCCGCAATACTCGGTGCAAGAGCCGCGTACATCGGCGGCGTAGGGGCAACCGCTTGCACGATCTCCGATGAATACTATCACGTTCCATCGACCGGTACAATGGCTCATTCCTGGGTTCAGATGTTCCCCGATGAATATACCGCGTTCAAGAATTATTGCGAGATATATCCCGAGAATGCAACCCTTCTCGTTGATACCTATAACGTGCTTGAATCGGGCATTCCGAATGCGATCAAAGCCTTCAAAGAAGTGCTTGTACCCAAGGGAATCAAAAAGTGCGCCATTCGTCTTGATTCGGGTGATATAACCTACCTTACTACCCGCGCGAGAAAAATGCTTGACGACGCAGGCTTTGATTATTGTAAGATCGTAGTTTCCAACTCTCTTGACGAGCACATTATCAGGGATATCATCCGTCAGGGCGCGTGTGTGGATGCGTTTGGTATCGGTGAGCGACTTATCACGGCAAAGAGCTGCCCCGTCTTCGGCGGAGTTTATAAGCTCGTCGCAATTGAAGAGGACGACGGAACCGTAACTCCCAAGATCAAGATCAGCGAAAATCCGCAGAAGATCACCAATCCTCATTTTAAGAAGGTATACAGAATTTATAATAACGAAAACGGAAAGGCAGAAGCCGACATCGTTTGTGTTTACGATGAGGAGATCGACGACAGCAAGCCGATTGAGATTTTTGACCCTCATTACACTTGGAAACGCAAGGTGCTTGAAAACGTCACCGCCGTTCCGCTTCAGGAGAGAATATTTGATAAAGGAAGACAGGTTTATTCGATTCCCGATATAGATGAATCACGCCGTCTCTGCGCCGCACAGCTTGAATCTATGTGGAAGGAAGTCCTCCGTTGGGAAAATCCGCACGATTACTACGTTGACCTCTCGGAAAAGCTCTGGAATATTAAGGATACACTCCTCAGAAAATTGAGAAACAAACAGTAAATATAATAAAAAACGGGATACTCTGACAACCGCAGAGTATCCCGAATTTTTTATAAAAGCTTTGAATAGTAATACGCCGCCATCGCACTCCATCCGTGACAGAGAGAGCCTGCGCCGCTGAAATCGGCTTCGCCTTTGAGCGTTTCCCAAAATGTCGTAGCGCCGCAATCAAGCATATATCCGCAGTCGCGGTCGATCTCGTCAAGGATTACTTCGGTGAATCTATCTTTGTCCGCTTTAAGAAGGGCATCGTACCTGAAGCAAGCCATACTCAAAGTCGCGGGAACAACTAACTCATTCCCGTTTTGAGCGATTGCATCAAGTATTTTATCTTGATTCAATCCCTCCGCCGCACCGCAAAGCAGACACATTGCCTGCGTGAGCGCGCTCGGCTGAATGTCGGGACGGTCTGTGAAATCAAAGAATAATCCGATGTCTTGGCAGTAGAATATTTCACCGATAGATCTCGCGATCATTTCTGCCTTGCCCGAATAAAATTCTGCTTCATTTGCCTTGCCAAGCGCAATGCAAATATTTGACATGGCTTTCGAAGCAAGCGAAAGTGCCGCGCTGAGGTTAGCTTCGTAAGGCTGATCGTCTATGCCGAGTTCTTTTGATTTAGGCGAACCCGAGAGATGCTTTGACCATTCGTAAAAGTTCCAATATCCCTCCGAATCGGGAAAACGTTTTGCAAGTCCGTTTTCTCCCGATCTTGAATAAAAGACGTCAAGCAGACCGACTAAAATATCAAATTTTTCTTGTGCAAGCGTAACGTCTCCCGTGTTTGCAATGTACTCGTCCATTTGCATCAGATATGCGAGAGTGTAAAAGGGAATAGGATAATCAAGTCCCGCGGGATAGCAAAGTGCAAGAATACCGTCTTTTCGTACACCTCTTGAAATCAAATCGAGATTCGCACGGACAAATTCAGCATTCTTGTCCTTGAATACCTCATATCCCGCAAGCATCTGATTGCGCGAATCAAGCGTATAAAGTGCCTGCTCTCGCCAAGGACAGTCCTCATAATGCTCGTGCATACAGCATTGAAGAGTGTGAATAGCGGTATCGCGAATCTTCTTGCGAAGCTCGGCTTTTTCTCCCACAAATGTTTGTGGCTTAATCTCTGCGGGGAGCAGCGTCGGATGGAACTTTAATGAAACGTTCTTTACCTTGGTCGAGGTGAAATAGATCTGCATATATCGCAATCCGAATCTGCGGAGCACGGGGAAAAAGCGGTTTTCGCCCGATTTCGCGTAAAGCTCTGTGGTAAATCTTCTTATATGAATCGCCGCGCGGCATTTTCCGTCGGTAATATGCTCACCCCAGCCGACGTAAACGTCGCAGTCTTCATCACAGTCAAAGTATATTTCGGGGAATCCGACGGTTTCTTTGCCGAGATCGAAAAGCATATATTTGCCGTCAGCGAAATCGATGCTGTCAACGATGTCGGCGTTTGCCATAAGCGAGGCACTGTCTGCGCCTCCGTTGAACCTGAAAAAGCCTGCCTCTGTAACTTTACCTTCAACGGCATCTGCAAGATACAAAGGCTTGATAGAACGCGGTCTCAAGGAGCGGATTCCAACTTCAATTTCAACCGCATTTTTTAGGTCTTCGGTTTCCGCTCTCGAAGTCATCGCAAAACCCGCACCCATCTGGGGTGTTATTATTTTACAAAGATGCGCAACGTATTCCGGCGTGTGGCGGCAAGGTGTTTTTGCCGATGAGGAATAGATAGGATCGCCGTTTTCATATATACAGAATGCAACGTACGCTTTCGTTGCAACGTGAGTTTGGGAGTCGATACCGGAGTGCCAAGCGGTGATCTTCAGCTCGCAGCCCGCTTTTGCGGGCAGCGGAATATCTTCGTAAACGGGAGTGTCGGGATAATCCGCATACTGCCCGAAGGAGATAAGCTTGCCGTCAAGATAAACTGCACGGTCGGTGTCGCAGACGATGCGTAAAATATAATTTTGCCCATCTTTAAAAGAAACGTTCGGAAAAAAGTCTGCATATTCGTCTTTTTTGCCGTCGGTATTGAGCCATATCGGAGTCATATATTCGGGAAACTTCATTTATATATCCTCGCTTTCTTTATCAGCTAAATTGATTATGGGGATTCCCATCTTAGTCGCTTGCAAAACGGTATTCAGCGATCCGCCCGATGCTGTTGAGGGACGCAGATAAGCAATGCACAGATCAGCTTGTTCAAGTAATTCACGGTTTCGTATCTGCATACATCCATTATAGAAGAACGGCGATAGCGTCCGCACCGAATCAGCTTGCTCTTTGATCATATAGTAAGCGGTCTTTTGTTCTTCACTCCAGGATTTTTCCTGACCCTCACAAGGGAGTATGAGATGCAGCCGTAAAGTAGGTATGCGCCTTTTTACGGAAAGAACTGTTAAAGCGGCAACCGTATCAAAACCGATCGCACCGCCTGCATAGCAATCGGTGAGTCCTCGATATCGTGCAAGAGTCTCCAATAGCTTTGATAAGTGAATAGCTGCAAGCTTCTTTTCAATTCCCGACAGCTCACGGTGTCCCGTAAAGCATACGGATTGGATTTGTTCGGGTAACTTCATCGCTTAAACCTCTTTTGGTGATGTCAATATTATAACATAAATTTTGTCATCTGTATATAGTTTGGCAAATTTTTGGTGAATTGATTGTTGTGAATAAATTGTTAATTCGAATAAATGGTAAAAAAGCTCTTGATTTTTAAGTGTGATTGTGGTATAATTTAGCAAGTAAGGGAGTAGTCAACATTCGTGCAGAATGTGGCCAAGTCAACATCCTCGGAGCAATCCGTGGCTTGACCGATGAAGCTTATGCTTTATAGACAAGACTTATCTGCGCGGCAGATGGGTCTCTATATTTGCCGCCGATTTCAAAAAAAGGAAACGGAGGCTTTTTTCTTTGCAATTTTTAGAGATTTTTCTGCTGTCCGTGGGTTTGGCAGCTGATGCATTCGCAGTATCGGTATGCAAAGGACTTTCTGTAGTCCAGATGAAACCCAAGCACGCGCTTATCTGCGGTGTTTATTTTGGTAGCTTTCAGGCGTTTATGCCACTGATCGGATATTGGATCGGCAAACTCGCCGCAACCTTCGCCGCATCAAAATTCGACGATTCGATCGTTGGAACGGTCTGCGCGATCATAGCGTTTATCCTTCTTGCCATCATCGGCGGCAATATGATCAAGGAGTCGCTTTCCAAGGATGATGACGAGGAATGCTCGGCTTGCTTCAAGGCAAAAACAATGATCCCCATGGCTATCGCGACCAGCATTGATGCTCTTGCAGTCGGCGTTGCACTTGCACTCGACGAGGCGGCAAGCGGAGACACGAATATTTTCGTTACCGTTGCGGCTATCGGCATCATCACCTGTATCCTTTCCGCAATCGGAGTAAAGATTGGCAATCTTTTCGGAAAGAAATTTAAGAAGAGCGCAGAACTTGCGGGCGGTTGTATCCTTGTTCTGCTTGCCATCAAGTTCCTGCTTGAAGGCTTGAACGTAATTTAATATTGCGCGTATAAAACGCGTTTTAATAGATCACACTTAATACATAAGGAGTTGTATTTGATGAAAGAGTATTTATCTGAAGTTAAAGACGTGCTGAAAGAGCAAAACTCGCAGACCGAGGGACTGAGCTCTGCTGAAGCTGCAGAAAGACTGCAGAAGCACGGCGCAAACAAGCTTGCCGAGGGCAAGAAGGAATCTATCTTCGTTAAGTTCCTTAAGGAGCTTGCCGATCCTATGATTATCATCCTTCTCGTTGCGGCAGTTATTTCTTCGATCACCGAATATATCGAAGCAATCGACCACGGCGTAGCATTCTTCCCGACCGACGCGTGTATCATCCTCGTTGTCGTTCTTATCAACGCGATCCTCGGTGTATATCAGGAAAGCAAGGCAGAGAAGGCTATTGAAGCCCTTCAGGAAATGGCTGCGGCTACAAGTAAGGTCATCCGTGACGGCGTTCAGATCGTAGTTAAAAGCGAAGAACTCGTTCCCGGCGATATCGTAATCCTCGAAGCCGGTGACGCTGTTCCCGCAGACTGCCGTATTATCGACTGCTTCTCAATGAAAGCAGAGGAAGCCGCGCTTACCGGCGAATCGGTTCCCGTTATCAAAACGAGTGATGTTATCACTCCCAAGGAAGGCAATGACGTCCCCCTCGGCGACCGTAAGAATATGGTCTATATGGGATCCACTATCGTTTACGGCCGCGGCACCGTAGTAGTTGTTGCTACCGGTATGAATACCGAAATGGGTAATATCGCAGGTGCTCTTGCCGCCGCAAAGGAAGGCGACACACCTCTCCAGATCAAGCTCAATCAGCTTTCCAAGGTTCTTACCATTCTTGTTGTAGCGATCAGCGCAGTAATTTTCGGCGTTGGCGTTCTCCGCGGCATCGGCAACGGATTTGCATTCAAGGATGATATCCTTCCTTCATTTATGACCGCGATCAGCCTTGCGGTTGCGGCTATTCCCGAGGGACTTGCCGCTGTTGTTACTATCGTGCTTTCTATGGGCGTTACAAAGATGTCCAAGAGAAATGCCGTTATCCGTAAGCTTACCGCAGTTGAAACTCTCGGCTGTACTCAGGTAATTTGTTCAGATAAGACCGGTACTCTTACTCAGAACAAGATGACCGTAGTTGAGGATTACGGATCCGACCGCGAAAAGCTCGCAATTTCCTTCTGTCTTTGCACTGATGCAAAGCTTCCCGTAGGTGAGCTTATCTCTATCGGTGACCCCACCCAGACCGCAGTTGTAGATTATGCCGCAAAGCTCGGACTTCCCAAGTATGAGCTTGAGGAGAAAGAGCCTCGCGTAGGCGAGATTCCCTTCGACTCGGGAAGAAAGCTTATGACCACCGTTCATAAGTCTGCAGAGGGTGGATTTATTCAGCATACCACCGGCGCTCCCGACGTAGTTCTCGGCCGCTGCACCCATATTCTCCGCGACGGCAAGATTATCGAGCTTACCGATGTTATCCGCGCTGAGGTTTCCGCAGCAAACAAGGGACTCGCAGACAAGGCTCTTCGTGTTCTTGCCGCTGCTTATAAGACTCACGAGTCCGCTCCCGAGTCCTATGAAGAACCCGCAAAGATCGAAAGTGACCTCATCTTCCTCGGTCTTGTAGGTATGATCGACCCCGTCCGTCCCGAGGTTACTCTCGCTATTGAAGAGTGCCGCCGCGCAGGTATCCGTCCCATTATGATTACCGGTGACCACAGAGATACCGCCGCTGCTATCGCACGTCAGCTCGGCATTCTCGGTGAAGGTCAGCTTGCTATCACGGGCGCAATGCTTGATGATATCAGCGACGAGGATCTTGCCCGCGACATCGAAAAGTATTCCGTATACGCTCGCGTTCAGCCCGAGCATAAGACCCGTATCGTTAACGCTTGGCGTGAAAAGGGCTACGTAACCGCTATGACCGGTGACGGCGTAAACGACGCACCCTCCATCAAGAGTGCGGATATCGGCGTAGGTATGGGTATCACCGGTACCGACGTTACAAAGAATGTAGCAGATATGGTTCTCGCGGACGACAACTTCGCAACCATCGTTGCCGCAGTTGAAGAAGGAAGAAAGATCTACAGCAATATCCGTAAGGCTATTCAGTTCCTCCTTTCTTCGAATATGAGTGAGGTTATCACCATTTTCACCGCATCTATGATAGGCTTTACCATTCTCGAAGCTCCTCACCTCCTTTGGATCAACCTTATCACCGACTGTTTCCCCGCGCTCGCACTTGGTGTTGAGCCCGGTGAAAAGGATATTATGACCAAGCCCCCCAGATCGAGCAAGGAAGGCATCTTCTCGAACGGTCTCGGATTCGATATGGTATATCAGGGACTTATGGTTTCCGTTATCACCCTTGCGGCATACTTCATCGGTGTTAACTTTGAGTTCGGCGCAAACTGGTATAACGAAGTCGTTGTAAACGGTGTTCATTCCGCTCACGGTATCACCATGGCATTCCTCACAATGTCTATGGCTGAGATCTTCCACTCGCTCAATATGCGTTCTCAGAGAGGCTCTATCTTCGCGATGACCTCCAAGAATATGCTCCTCTTCGGCGCAATGGCACTTGCATTTGTTCTCACCACACTCGTTATCGAGGTTCCTTTCCTTGCAAGCCTCTTCGGCTTCAGCACTATCAGCATCAAGGAATACCTCATCGGTATCGGTCTTGCAGTACTTGTAATTCCCGTTGTTGAGATCATCAAGCTTATTCAGAGAAGCGTAAGCAAAGCTAAGAAAAACTAATATAAATTCAACAAGCCGGGACGGATCAACCGTCTCGGCTTGAATAACTTTTTTGGCTAAGGTCAACAATCCTTAAGAAAGGGGAAAAATATGTCAAATAAAAAGAGAAGATTTTTACCTAACTTGTTCCGCGGCAGAGTAATAGTCGCGTTTTTGATCGTAGTACAAATTGCTGTTTTGATTCTGTCGGCAGTAATCGGAGCAAAATATTCGGGATATATTGCGGTGGCTTTAAATCTTATCAGTTTTGCTATCAGCTTCGTGGTTATAGTCAGCCGCACAAACGATGCTTACAAATTGATTTGGATATATCTGATACTGGCTTTTCCCGTTTTCGGCGGATTATTTTATCTTGTATTTTCAATTCAAGGTTCTATGAAGCTGATGGAGCCCTATATGCTTCAGATTGAGAATAAGACACGCGTAAAAAGTGAAAAAACTTGTGAGAGTGCTGACCTCGCTTCAAACGATCACCCTGATCATAAAACGCTTATCAGCTACTTATCCGATCATTCGGGCTTTCCGATAAGCGATAATACCGCTACAAAGTTTTACCCTACGGGAGAAGCCTTTTACGATGACCTGCTTTCTGCATTGAGAAGTGCGGAAAAGTATATTTTTCTCGAGTATTTCATTATAGGCGAGGGAAAAATGTGGGATTCAATCCTTGAAATTCTCGAAGAAAAAGCGGCGTCGGGCGTTACGGTAAGAATAATTTATGATGATTTCGGATGTATTTTCAATCTCCCGAAAAACTATCCCGAGATGCTTGCTCAAAAGGGAATAGAATGCCGTGCTTTCAATCGATTCAGACCTCTGCTTACGGGTCTGCAGAATAACCGCGATCACAGAAAGATATGCTCCGTAGACGGCAAGATCGCCTTCACGGGCGGTGTAAATCTTGCCGATGAATATATCAACGAGATCGAGAAATACGGTCATTGGAAGGATTCGGCTGTCGGTCTTATCGGAGAAGGCGCGTGGTCTATGACAGTAATATTCCTCAAAATGTGGCTTCTTACCTCACCCGAGCCCGATAAGGACGATCAAGATATTTCCTGCTATAACCCCGATTGTGAACTCGATAAAATCGATGACGGATATGCACAGCCCTACTGTGACAGCCCGCTTGATAAGGATCAGGTTTGCGAGAGGATATATCAGCAGATGATACATTCCGCAAAGAAGTATCTGTATATCTGTACTCCTTATCTGATAATTGATGATAGTATGCTTAATTCCTTGGCCTTCCTCGCGCAGAGCGGAGTCGACGTCAGAATTATCACACCTAATAAGTGGGATAAGAGATTGGTACATATTACCACTCAATCCTATTATTCTGATTTAATAAAAGGCGGCGTCAGAATCTACGAATACACTCCCGGTTTTATACATTCGAAGATTTTCGTCAGCGACGATGAAATCGCAAGCATCGGTACAGCCAATCTTGATTTCCGAAGTCTTTATCTTCATTTCGAATGCGGCACAATGCTTTACGGTTCATCTGCGGTAATCGAAGCTAAAAATGATTTTCTTGCAACTCTTGACGAATGCAAGGAGATTCTTCCTGAAGACTGCAAGCACGGAGTCCTCAGAAGACTTCTCGGCAGCTTTATGCGGCTTATTTCGCCTTTACTATAAACAAAACGAGTCGGTTGTCCGACTCGTTTTGTTTATATTAGTTCTGCCCATAAGTTGCATTCGGACCGTGCTTGCGGTTGAAATGCTTCAGAAGCAGATCCTGCTGCATGGGTATGCCACCGTTTGCATTTACTGCCGTCTGCAGAATCTCGGTGTTGAAAGCCATCTGAGCAACTACTTCAAGAACGACTGCGGCGTCGACCGAAGCAACGGCATCCTTGCCCCAAGAGAACGGTCCGTGAGAATAAACGAGGCAAGCGTGTATCTTGTCAGCACCGATAGGAGCAATGGTTTCAATGATCACGTTACCGGTATTGAGCTCGTAATCGCTTTCGATCTCGCCGGGGGTCATCTTTCTTGAGCAGGGAATGATACCGGGAAAATAGTCCGCATGTGTCGTTCCGTAAGCCTTGATACCTCTTCCTGCCTGCGCAAACGAGGTTGCGTAGAGTGAATGAGTGTGAGTGATGCCTCCGATTTCGGGGAACGCACGGTAAAGTGCGAGGTGAGTCGCGGTATCGGAGGAGGGCTTGTAATTGCCCTCGATCACGTTTCCGTCAAGATCGAGAACAGGGAGATCAATGGGAGAAAGATCCGAATACTCCACTCCCGAGGGCTTGATGACAACAAGTCCTTTTTCTCTGTCAATGCCGCTGACGTTGCCCCAAGTGTTGATTACAAGACCTTTTTCAACGAGCATCATATTGGCGCGGTATACTTCTTTTTTAAGCTGTTCAAGCATTATCTACCTCTTTTCCGAGCGAAGTGCCGTCTGTAAATATCAAGCATTTCCTCTTCATTCAAAACGTACGGGCTGTTTGTGTAATTCTTTGCACCCTTGATAAGATTAACATAATTTACGATTTCTTCTTCACTGAGTTTGATGTCTACATCAGCAAGACCGGGAAGAAACTCCGCCATAAGCTTCGGCTTTGTTCCGAGTGCTGTTGCAAGATCGTTCAAGCGCTGTGCGCCGATCTCGGTTTTCATATTGTATTCGATATAATCGCCGTGGAAAACAGCGCAAGCACGTCCGTGAGGAATGCCGGCAAGCATCGTAAGGCTGTAGCCGAGCGGGTGAGGGAAACCCGTTCCCGTAATGCTTATTGCCGCACCCGCCGCGCAGGAGGCATAGCAGAGCATATCTCTGTGTTCCTCGGTAAACTCATCGGGCATCTGTGTCAAAACGTCCCAAATGTTTTTGGCGGCATATTCTGCAAGCATCGTAGAAAGTGCATCAGCCTTCGGAGAAAGATAAGATTCAAGCGCGTGTGCAAATGCATCAAGTGCAGTGCTGACCGTGCCGGAATAATTCACAGATTCGGTATACTTGGGGTCAAGAAAAGCCACCTTTGCCCAAGCGTAGGGGGAATTGTAAGTCTTTTTTCTCTCGCCGTCGGGGAGAGATAAAACGGAATAGGGATTTGCCTCGCTGCCCGTACCCGCAGTAGTGGGAACAAGAACTATCGGAAGCGCGCCTTCCGTCAGGTTGCTTTTATCAAATATATCTTCGGGTTCGATACTGGGATTTGCCGCAAAAGCAGCAACAGCCTTGGCGGCATCCATTGCGGAACCCCCGCCGATTCCTATAACGAAGTCAGCGCCGAATTCTCTCGCCTTGATACCTGCATTATAAGCATCAAGCAGAGGGGGATTTGCGGGAACCGAGCTGTAAGACTCATAAGCTACGCCGCGTTCCGCAAGTACATCTGTCACATCACCGAGAGCACCGCTCGCCGCAGCTCCCGCGGAGCCGGTTACGATATAAGCTCTTTTTCCGAGTGTGAGTTCGCTTGTGTTTGCTCTGACACAGCCTCTGCCCGAAATTATTCTGACGGGAAAATTGATTGAAAATTTCATTTGTATCTCCTTTCGGAAGTCATCATACTTTTAATAATTATAGCATAATTCGAATGGGAATGGATGAAGTTTTTGTTAATACGTGCCCGATTGTCACATAATTGGTTTTCGACTCTATAATATTAAATTTCCACTTGACATAATGACGATTTTGTAGTATAATAAAGTGATATAATATTAAATATAATCGAGTAATTATGCTATGAATAAATCTAACAGAATCAAAACCGAAAAGCCCACCCCAGCTGATCGCGCACAGTATGCAAATGCCGTATATTCACTCGTCGTCGGCAAGGGCTATAAATGCTTTGTGCAGACCTTTGGCTGTCAGCAGAACGAGGCGGACAGCGAGAGAATCGCGGGCATGGCTGTAGAAATGGGATACACTATCACGAGTGATCCGAATGAGGCGGATCTCATAGTCGTAAATACTTGCGCCGTCCGTGAGCATGCGGAGAAGAAGGCGCTTTCCCTCATCGGTCAGTACAAGCATTGCAAAAACAACAAAAAAGAGCTCGTTATCGCAGTCTGCGGCTGTATGCCGTCCCAACAGCACCGTGCCGACGAGATCAAGCATAAATACCCCTACGTTGATTTCACCTTCGGAACATCCGATCTTTATATGCTCCCCGAGCTCCTTTACAGACGTCTTTCGGGCGCAAAGAGAACGTTTGTTATTCCCGAGGACAGACCTCCCGTTGTCGAGGACATTCCCGTAGTACGCGAAAGTAATTACCGCGCGTGGGTCAGCATTATGTACGGATGCAACAATTTCTGCTCCTACTGCATCGTACCCTACGTCCGCGGACGCGAGCGAAGCCGTCATCCCGATGCTATTGAGGCAGAGGTGCGTCAGCTTATCGCAGAGGGATACAAGGATATAACACTCCTCGGTCAGAACGTCAATTCATATGGCAGAGGCTGTGATTTTAACTGCGATTTCGCAGATCTGCTCGACCGTCTCGCTTCTATCGAAGGCGACTACAAGCTTCATTTTATGACGAGCCACCCGAAGGACGCAACGAAGAAGCTCGTTGACGTTATGGCAAAGAACGAGCGCATCGCGCGTCAGTTCCACTTGCCGCTACAATCGGGATCAAGCGAGATCCTTCGCAAAATGAACCGAGGATATACGGCAGAGAAGTACATCGAGATTCTTGATTACATCAAGGAAAAGCTACCGGACGCGGCTCTTTCGACGGATATTATCGTTGCTTTCCCCGGGGAGACCGAAGAGGATTTCGAAAAGACGCTCGAGCTTCTTTCCTACGTTAAATACGATATGGTTTTCTCCTTCATCTATTCGCCGAGAAACGGTACTCCCGCCGCGCGAATGGAGGACGTCGTTCCCGAGGACGTAAAGGCAGACAGAATGCGCCGTCTGCTTGATCTTCAGACCGAGATCGCGGAGGAGCTCAATGCAAAATGTCTCTGCAAGACCTATCGCGTCATTTGTCAAGGACAGAGCAAGAACAATGCGGGTATGCTCGAGGGCAGAACCGAAGGAAATAAGATACTCCTTTTCGCGTCCGAAACGGCGCGGGAGGGTGATTACGTTGAGGTCAAGGTAACCAAGACCCACCCCTACGCCCTTTACGGCGAGGAAGTTAAATAAGATTTAAATTTGAAAGGAATTATATAAAATGGAAAAAGCACAGATTCTTGAGCTTGCCGCAAATATCGGCAAGGAAGTTAAAGAAAGCGAACTTATGAAGGCATACGAAAAGGCAGAAGCTGCTTACGTTGCAGACGAGGCACTTCAGGATAAAATCCGCGAGTATTCGGTTCAGCAGCAGCTCCTCGCCGAGGAAAATACAAAGCCCGAGCCGAACGCATTCGTTATCGAGACCGTTCAGAGCAGACTTCAGGGACTTTACGGCGAGATCACCGCATCCAAGACCTTCGTTGAGTTCAGCGAAAAGCAGGATCAGGTTCGTGAGCTCCTCACCCAGATCAACAACGTAATGATGCAGCAGATCACAGGCGAGGATCCCTCTGCTTGCACTCACGATTGCTCCACCTGCCACGGCTGTCACTAATTCACATTAACGCTTAAGAAATGAGAGGTGTTGCATTATGACTCCTATGATGCAGCAATATTTTGAAATAAAAAATCAATACGAGGGCTACCTCTTGTTTTACCGTCTCGGAGATTTTTACGAGATGTTCTTTGACGATGCCCTCACCGCCTCGCGTGAGCTTGAATTAACGCTGACGGGACGCGATTGCGGAGAAGCGGAGCGCGCGCCGATGTGCGGAGTACCCTTCCATAGCGCGGAGGGATACATCGCAAAGCTGATCGACAAGGGCTATAAGGTCGCGATCTGCGAGCAGGTCGAAGATCCGGCTACCGCAAAGGGACTTGTCAAACGAGACGTGGTCCGAATCATTACTCCCGGAACCGTCATCGAACCGCAGATGCTGACCGAGGGAGCAAACAACTTCCTCTGCTCGCTCTACCTTACCGAGGGCGGCGCGGGTCTTTGCTTCGCGGATATATCGACGGGACAGATCTACGCTACCGATTTTTCGGGCAAGAGCATCGTCGCTGAGATACAAAACGAGCTTGCTACCTATCAGCCGAGCGAGATCCTTATCAACGTACCGATCAAGACTCAACCCGTTCTGTTTGACTTTATTTCTCATAAGGTCGGATCAATGATCGAGGACAGACGCGCTCATTATTTTGAGCCTACTGCCGCGAGCATTGCCGCAGATCGACATTTTGCAGGTATTCTTCGTGAGGAGGATCGCGAGAGAAGGGAACTGATCTGCGCCCTTGGCGCGATAATTTCCTATATCGCAGAAACGCAGCGATCGGATATGTCTTATATCAAGGATCTGAATATCTACGAAACTAACAGATATATGCAGATCGACTATTCGACGCGCCGCAATCTTGAGCTGACTGAAACCATGCGCACCAAGGAAAAGAAGGGCTCGCTTTTGTGGGTTCTTGACAAGACAAAGAGCGCGGCGGGCGCGAGAATGCTCAAGCTTTGGATAGAGCATCCGCTCCTTTCCGTCTCAGAGATTCTTCGCAGACAGAATGCAGTCACAGAGCTTTTTGAAAATTATATGCTCCGCGAGGATATTTCGGATCTTATGAGCTCGGTGCTCGACCTTGAACGCCTCGTTGCGCGAGTCGTTTTCGGAAGCGCAAACGCGCGAGATCTTCGCGCAATACTTGCAACGCTTTCGGTAGTTCCGAGGATCAGAGATCTGTTGCCCACAACCTCGCACGGTGAACTTGCATCGATCAGAAGTGCGCTCGATCCACTTGAGGATATCACAACTCTTATCGACCGCGCTATCGACCCCGAGCCTCCTTTCTCGGTCCGAGAGGGCGGAATGATAGCGAAGGGTTACGATAAGGATGTTGACGAGCTTCGCTCGATTCTCGGCGGCGGCAAGCAATGGCTTGAGCAGATTGCCGAAAAGGAACGTGAAGCAACGGGAATAAAGACACTTAAAATCGGAAATAACCGTGTATTCGGCTATTATATAGAGGTATCGAAGTCCTTTATGGATCAGGTGCCCGCGCATTACATCAGAAAACAGACCCTCGCAAACGGCGAGAGATACATAACCGAGGAGCTTAAGGAGATCGAATCCACCGTCCTCGGTGCGGGCGACAGACTTGCCGCCCTCGAATACGACATTTTCTCGCAGATCCGTGCGCTTGTTGCTGCGGCTGCTCCGAGAATACAGTCGGTCGCTTCGACTCTGGCAAAGCTCGACGTTTATTGCTCGCTTGCCTCAGTCGCCGCGAAGAACAATTACGTCTGCCCCTCGCTCAACGATAACAAGATGATCGAGATTCGTGACGGCAGACACCCCGTGGTCGAGCTTTTCGTCAAGGATTCCTATTTCGTCCCCAACGATACTCATCTTGATATGAAAAACTCGCGCGTTATGATCATTACGGGACCGAATATGGCGGGTAAATCCACCTATATGCGTCAGGTCGCCATCATCAGCATTATGATGCAGATCGGATCGTTCGTTCCCGCGTCGAGCGCAGATATTTGTGTGGTTGACAGGGTTTTCACCCGTGTCGGCGCATCCGACGACCTTGCATCGGGTCAGTCGACCTTTATGCTTGAGATGAACGAGGTTGCAACTATCCTCCGCTCGGCAACAAAGAACAGCCTTATCATTTACGACGAGGTCGGACGCGGCACCTCAACCTTTGACGGTATGAGCATCGCGCGCGCGATCGTTGAATATACGCAGAGCAAGAAGGTTGGCGCCAAGACTCTCTTTGCCACGCACTATCACGAGCTGACCGCGCTTGCGGACGAGCTCGACGGAGTGGTAAACTACAATATTGCCGCAAGAAAGCGCGGCGACGGAATCGTCTTTCTGCGAAAGATCGTACCGGGTGGGACTGATGACAGCTACGGTATCGAGGTTGCAAAGCTTGCGGGTATTCCGAACGAGGTCATCGCCCGTGCCAAGGTGATCCTGGCAGAAACTGAAGCACGCGCTCGCGCTATGAACGCGGACGATGTGGTCATCGACGAGGATATCGCACTCAACATCGACGATTGCATTGAGGACAGCGTTATCGACGATATCCGTGCGGCTGATCTCAACAATATGTCGCCCTTCGAGGCGATGGCGCTTCTCAACGAACTACAAAAGAAATTAAAGTAAGCAGAACGGTAAAAATGGGTAAGATTAACGTATTGAGTTTTGAGGTTGCCAACCTCATTGCCGCGGGTGAGGTCGTTGACAGACCTGCCTCGGTGATCAAGGAGCTGGTTGAAAATTCAATAGATGCGGGCGCGGACAGAGTAACCGTCGAGATACAGCGCGGCGGTGTACTTTTTATGCGCGTGACCGATAACGGCTCGGGAATCGAACCCGAGGATCTTCCCGTAGCCGTTCGCCGTCACGCAACGAGCAAGATACGCGAAGCCGATGACCTGGCAGCTATTATGACTCTCGGCTTCCGAGGCGAGGCGCTTGCCGCTATTTGCTCGGTTGCCGACGTGCGTATTATTTCAAAGACCCGAGACCGTGAGATGGGCGCGTTTATTGAGATAAATTCGGGCAGAGTCGGCGCGGTCAGCGAACGCGGTGCGTCCGACGGAACGACTATAATAGTCGAAAATCTATTTGCAAACGTCCCGGCAAGACTTAAATTTCTCAAGCGAGATCTCACCGAGGCGATGGCGGTCGGCACGGTGCTTGAAAAAATCGCGCTCTCGCACCCCGAGATTGCATTCAAGCTCATTTCAGACGGAGTGCTTAAGCTTGAGACGAGTGGCGACGGCAACCGCCGATCGGCTATCCGAAGCGTCTACGGCAAGGATCTTGCCTCATCTATGCTTCAGATCGACGGTGAGCGAGACGGCGTTAAGGTGTCCGGCTTCATAACCGCCCCCGCTTATCCGCGTGCCAACAGAAATTATCAGAATTTCTTCATTAACGGAAGATATATCAAGACCAAGACCGCAATGGCGGCAATCGAGCAGGCGTATACCTCGTATATCCCGCCCGAAAAATTCCCCGGCTGCGTGATCTATATCGATATCGCGCCGAATACGGTTGACGTAAACGTACATCCAAGCAAGCTCGAGGTTAAATTCTCGAACGAGAGACCTGTTTTTGACGCGATATACCATTCGGTTCGCACGTCGCTTGCCGAAAACACTGAAAGACCGCAAATCGATGGTCTTGAGGGCAGAAGGAGCGCGTTCGTCAGCTCGACTAAGCCAACGCCCGCACAAGCATTCGCTCCCGTCGCTGACAGAGCACTCGAGCCGACTCCGTATAAGCAGATAGATATTACCGAGCGCTTGGTGGTATCCGAGCCTGCGCCGGCTCCCCCACAAGTCGAGCCGACGGCGCCTCCGATATTTCGCTCTGCCCCCGCGTTCAAGACGCCACTTCAACCCGAACGCGATTTCGCCGAAGAGCGTGCTGAACCGATTGCTCCCAAAGTTATAAATGAACCGATAGCTCCTCCCACGCCCGAGCGTGAGATCGCGCGCGAGGCATCGCCCTCCGAGGCGGGATTTTACAGACTCGTCGGTGAGGTGTTCAATTCCTACATAATCGTTGAGTGCGGAAGCAAGATGCTTCTTATAGACAAGCACGCGGCACACGAGAGGCTGATATTTGAATCACTCAAGCGATCTCTGTGTGACCGAAAGCCTGATTCGCAGCTTATGGCTCTGCCCGTCGAGGTGATGCTTATGAGCGACGAGATCGCACTTCTTGAGGAATACCGTGAGAGTATTGAGGGAATAGGTTTTGCCTTCACCACAGCTCGCAACACGGTATATATTTCCGCAATCCCAACAGCTGTTACCGTCAACGCAGCGGCGGCGATGATTGAGGTCTTCGCCGACTCGATAAAACGTGGCTCGGGTGTTGAGTTGACCGCAGATATCGTCTTTGAAAAGGCACTTTATCAGGCATCCTGCAAGGCTGCCATCAAGGCAGGTCGCGTTTATCCCGAGGGATACGCCGAATGGCTCGTCAGTGAGCTTAAGGCGAACCCCGATGTTATATGCTGCCCGCACGGCAGACCGATAGCAATTGAAATTACTAAAAATACAATAGATCATTTGTTTAAGAGGACTTAAAATGTATGAACTTCTGAAACAGGAAGGCCGCGCACGCAGAGGCGTCTTCCACACTGTACACGGTGACATTCAGACTCCCGTGTTTATGAACGTAGGTACCTGCGCTGCAGTTAAGGGCGGTATTTCCTCCGAGGACCTTCGCGAGGTTCGCTGTCAGGTAGAGCTTTCCAATACCTACCACCTCCACATCCGTCCCGGTGATAAGCTAATCTATGAAATGGGCGGACTTCACAAATTTATGAATTGGTCAGGCCCCATCCTTACCGATAGCGGCGGATTTCACGTATTTTCTCTCTCTCAGCTTCGTAAGATCACTGAGGAGGGCGTAAAATTTGCCTCCCACGTCGACGGCAAGCGCATCTTTATGGGTCCCGAAGAGAGTATGCAGATTCAGTCGCACCTCGGCTCTACTATCGCTATGGCGTTTGACGAGTGCGTTGAAAACCCCGCACCCTATAAGTACGTCAAGCAGTCTGCAGAGAGAACTGTTCGCTGGCTTGTCAGATGCAAGGAGGAAATGGCTCGTCTGAATTCGCTTCCCGAAACCATCAATAAGAATCAGCTTCTTTTCGGTATCAATCAGGGCGGAACCTACGAGGATCTCAGAATTGAGAATATGAAGCAGATTGCTGAGCTTGATCTCGATGGCTACGCGATCGGAGGTCTTGCTGTCGGCGAGGCTACAGAGGATATGTATCGCATCATCGACGCAGTCGAGCCCTATATGCCCAAGGATAAGGTAAGATACCTTATGGGCGTCGGAACCCCTCTCAACATCATTGAGGCTGTTCGCAGGGGCGTTGATTTCTTTGACTGTGTAATGCCCAGCCGTAACGCCCGCCACGGCAATCTCTTTACCTGGAAGGGTAAGATCAACCTTCTTAACGAGCGATTTGCAAAGGATGACAGACCTATCGATCCGGATTGTCAGTGCCCTGCATGCCGTCTCTACAGCCGTTCTTATATCAGACATCTTTTCAAGGCAAAGGAAAGCCTCGGTATGCGCCTTGCTGTGCTTCATAACCTCTATTTCTATAACGAGCTTATGGAAAAGATCCGCGAAGCGCTCGACGAGGGCAGATACGAGGAATTCTATCAGCATTACGTCAAGATTCTCGGCGAGAGAGTGGAATAATTGTTACAATTAGTACCTTGCTTCACCCTGCACATTCGTGTATAATATAAGTTGCGAAAGGAGGAGAAGAAATGCTTTCCGCAACTAAAAACTTTGTGTTGACGTTTCTGATTGCGATAATAATCTTTGGCTTGATAGCCTATATGCTCGTTGGTTTGGTTCTCAATAACCTTCTCGGCGACAGCGTCGAAACTCAACCTTCGGAGGAGACCACGGCAGAGCCCGATGATTCCCCCGACAATCCCATTGGCGTTCAACTTACTGACAAGGGCGAATCCTTTAATATTTTGCTGATCGGAACAGATTTTCGTCCCTCCAGATTCGTTAATTACGATCCCACAATGCTTGAGCAACTTTACGGGATCAAATCGGACGAGGTCACGGCTGTTTCACCTCCCACCGATATAAAGCCCAAGCCCGGTTCGGTCGTTTCCGATAAAGAATTTTGGAGCGGTGACGGTATTGTGGCTGACGACGGAAGCCTGATCTTCAGCTCCGGCTTTTATTCGGTTGATTACCGATTGATCGAAACAGATGCGCTCGTTCTTATCCGCGCTGATAAGGAACGCGAGCAGTTTACCTTTACCGTATTTCCCACCGACGCTTACGTTGATATGAGCGGCAAATACGTCAAGCTTTCCGAGGTCTACGGCAGATACGGGCTTGAAGCCCTTCTGAATAAGGTCTACGCTATGACGGGCGTTATGATCGATAATTACGCCGTTGTTTCAATGGAAAAATTCCCCGCGCTCGTAGATGCTCTCGGCGGCATCAATTTTAACGTCCCCTGCGATATGGTATATACCGATAAAGCGGGCGGAATAGATATCAATCTAAAGTCAGGAATTCAAAGGCTTGACGGCAAGGGCGTGCTCGACGTATTGATGTTTAATGAATATCATAACGGCGGCTCGCGCGAAAAGACGACCGCGGAGCTTCTGAAAAAGTTTATAACTACCTTTATCAGTATAACCAACTATAACCGCGCCCCCGATGTTTTTGCCGAACTTGAAGCAATTGTCGATACTGATTTTAATCTTGATAAATTCAAGAATAATATTGACTTGATCTTCAAATACGCATACAATAACCGAGAGCTCTACGTTACAACGAAAGTTATCTTGTTAGGAAACGAGGAGCTGACCGTCGTTGACGAGCCGGGCACCTGCGATACCTTCGCAAATTATAAAAGAATTTATAATTAAAAAAAGAGGATAAAAAAATGGACAACAAAGCAAAAACCATGGACAAAATCGTGGCTCTGTGTAAGAACCGCGGCTTCATTTTCCCCGGCTCCGAGATCTACGGCGGCCTTGCAAACACCTGGGACTACGGACCTCTCGGCGTTGAGCTCAAGAACAACGTAAAGAAAGCTTGGTGGAAGAAGTTCGTTCAGGAGAATAAGTACAACGTCGGCCTTGACGCTGCTATTCTTATGAACCCCCAGACCTGGGTAGCATCCGGTCACCTTGCAGGCTTCTCCGATCCCCTTATGGACTGCCGTGAGTGCCACGAAAGATTCCGTGCTGACAAGCTTATCGAGGATTGGTGCGCAGAGAACTCATTCGAGCTTCCCAAGCCCATCGACGCTTTCACTCACGCAGAAATGAAGGAATTCGTTGAAGAGCACAACATTCCTTGCCCCACCTGCGGCAAGCATAACTTCACCGATATCCGTCAGTTTAACCTTATGTTCAAGACCTTCCAGGGTGTAACCGAGGACGCAAAGAACACTGTTTACCTCCGTCCCGAGACCGCTCAGGGTATTTTCACCAACTTCGTAAACGTACAGAGAACCACCAGACGCAAGATGCCCTTCGGTATCGCGCAGATTGGTAAGTCCTTCCGTAACGAGATCACTCCCGGTAACTTCATCTTCCGCGTTCGTGAGTTCGAGCAGATGGAGCTTGAGTTCTTCTGCAAGCCCGGCACGGATCTTGAGTGGTTCGCATATTGGCGCAATTTCTGCCACCAGTGGCTGCTTGCGATCGGCCTTAAGGACGAAAATATCCGTCTTCGCGATCATGAC
>JAZRGT010000087.1:0-16800 GCA_045644325.1 Eubacteriales bacterium
GGTAGCCTCGGTGATATCCTTGTGGATCCACGAAACGTGCTCACGGATATTTGCGATCTCAACCATGTAGGGGTTGATGCCTGCGCGCTCAGCTGCCTTTCTGAAGGTAGCCTCGTGCATACGGGGAGAGCAGGAGCAAACTACGATACCGGTCAGCTTCTTCTCTTTTACTGCGATGGCGATCTTTTCCTGACCTGCCTCGGAGCACATATACTGATAATCTTCAGCGTGTACTACACCGGGCTCGGAAGCGATCACTTCGACAACTTTCTTAACGTCTACCGTTGCGGCGATGTTACTACCGCAGTGACAGACAAATACACCAATTCTCTGCATTCTGCTCACCTCTTATATCTTCTGTATGCGCTGACGAGGAGCTGCTGAGGCATCTCTTCATCAAGAAGCTCGGGGATCTCGTCTGCGGTAAGGTAATTGCCGCCGCGCTCGCGAACTACGAGCTGACGAGCCGCGTCAATGATCTTGCCGGGCTTAACGTCTCTGGGGCAACGCTCAACGCAAGCGAAGCAGGAAAGGCACTTCCAGAGCGATTCGCTCTTGACAAGCTCCTCAACGTTATTGTTTGCAACGTAGGAAACGAACTGATGGGGCTTGATGTCCATCTCGTTGAATGCGGGGCAGGTAGCCGAGCACTTGCCGCACTTCATACACTTAAGAGGATTTACTCCGCTGATCTCGCGGACGCGTTCTGCCTGATTCTTTGCGTGACTCATGCTTATGCCTCCTCCTTAAGTCCGAGAGCCTCTGCGAGGAGCTCGGTGAAGTAATATACGGGAATGTCCTTCGATGCACTCTTGTTGAGATTGTACATACAGAGAGGACAAGCCGTGATGAGCATATCCGCGCCGAAGCCGGATGCGCTCTCGGTGATCTTATCACACATATTCTTTGCCATATCCTTTTCCTTGAGGGAGATATAGCCGCCGCAGCACTCGTTGCGGTAGGGGTAGATCACGGGAGTTGCGCCGAGAGCGCGGATGAAGTCCTCCATGATCTTGGGATTCTCGGGATCATCGAATGCGAGGATGCCCGAGGGACGGAGAAGGAGACAGCCGTAGTAAGCGCCGATCTTCTTGCCGGTAAGGGGCTTAACAACGCGCTTCTTGAGCTCGTCAAAGCCGATGGTATCGCGAAGAAGCTCGAGGAAGTGAACGACGTTTGTCTCACCCGCATAGGGAGTGTCGAGCTTGAGGTAGTTGTTTGCTCTGAAGCGGATGTCATCAACGTTCTTCATATCGTCATTGACGCGCTTGATAACGTGATGGCAAGCGGAACAGAGGGTTACGAGATCCTGACCCTTTGCCTTTGCTTCTGCGAGAGCACGTACGGAGGAGAGCTTGGTTGCGATCTCGTCACTGCCGAGGGGGTAAACACCGCCGCAGCACTGCCAATTCTCGATCTCTTCAAGCTCGAAGCCAAGTGCCTGCGCGGAAGCTCTTGCATAAGCGTCGAGATCCTTTGCCTTGTTCTTCAGAGTACAACCGGGATAGTAACTGTACTTCATTATCTTTATCCTTTCAAAAATAATTTCCAAAAATTAAAATTCCAGCTTGGCGATAACCGCCTTGAGCGATTCTGCGCTCGCGTGGAGCTGTCTGATCTCCTCATAGGTCAGATCCATCGGGACCTTACCGTTCATTCCGTTAGGTCCGACGAGAGTCAGAGTGGAGAGGCAGACGTCCTCGATGCCGTACTCTCCGTGCATCATAGAGGATACCATAAGGAGCGAGTCGGAGGATGCAAGGAGCATCGAGCAGAGCTGGCAGACCGTCTGTGCGATCGCATAGAAGGTCGCGCCCTTGTTCTTGATGATGACGCCGCCCGAGTTGCGGACGTAGTCGATCATATATTCCTTATCAAGAGGCTTGATCTCGGGGTTCTTCTGCGACATAAGTCTGTGGTACTCGTCGATGTGTACGCAGGAGACGAAGGCTCTCGACCAGGGAACAAAGGAAGTGTCACCGTGCTCGCCGAAAACGTAAGCGTGGATGCTTCGCTGGGAAACACCGTAGTGCTCGGAGAGCGCGTAACGCAGACGTGCGGTATCGAGAAGAGTTCCCGAACCGATTATCTGATTTTCGGGAAGACCCGAATACTTGGTGAACGCGTAGGTCATAATATCCATCGGATTGCTTACGATGACGTAAAGCGCATCGGGACATACCTTGACGATCTCGGGGGTAATGCTCTTCATAATATTAAGGTTGATCTGAGCAAGATCGATTCTTGTCTGACCCGGCTTGCGCGCCACACCCGAGGTGATGACAACGATATCCGAGCCCTTTGCGTCCTCATATTCACCCGCAATGATCGAGATAGGCTGGCGGAAGAAGGTACCCTGAGCAATATCCATTGCCTCGCCCTCTACCTTATTCTTGTTGATGTCGATCAGGACTATTTCGGACGCAATATCCTCATCCGAAAGAGCAAACGCGATTGTTGAGCCGACGTTACCGGCTCCGATGATGGTGATTTTTGCTCCCATAGCAAGTTCTCCTTGTAAATATTTTACTCATCGGAAGTCGAACAGCGGAAAATTTCGACTTGGTATCGCCGCACGGCGGCAATACACTTTACGACATTTTACATTATAGCACAAAAGAAATTTCTTGTCAATATAAATAAAACACATTCGGCAACTTAAACTACAATTAATATAAGTAATTACATAGAAAAGTTGCAATTTGCTCAAAAGATTTTCCGACTTTTTACGACAAAAAATGAAATAGGAATTTTTCTCATATTTTCGGATTGACTTTGCAGCGTTTTTGTGGTATACTTAACCTATAAACAGGCAGGAGGAAAAGCGATGAAATACTTTACTAAAGAGTGGTACGATACCGTTCAGCGAAGTATGATCTTATACGAAAAGTCCATTGTCGACAAGGACTGTTACGAAGATGATATTGCACGGTTGTACCAAGCTCAACTAGACGAACATTTGAAAATTGAGTGTAAGTTCGCAGAGTCCCGGAACACTGTCTTTAACGAAAAAGCCGCAAGAACGGCATACGGAAAAATCTTTGAAAAAAAGCGCATCCCGCATGCAAAAGAATTCTTTCCCAAGTGGGTCGTCGATGCCGTCGACGCAAGGCTTCTTGCTCTCGGTTACATTCCCAAAAGCATCTTTGCTCGTTTGAAAGAAGAAATTGAAGAAGAAATAAAGATATCAGAACAGCGTATTGCAGAAGGAAGAAAGATACTTGAAAGCCAAGATATTCCGGATGAAATAAACGATAGCTTTCACTTTCACGACGCATTTGTTGTTGCGGCGCGCAAGATAGGCGGAAATTATCATCTTTACGTTGAAAACACCGGTTACGAAGACTATCCGGCTTACATAAAAATCACCTTTAAAAATACATTTTTCGTTGAGCGCGAAAAAAGTCTGCGTATAATGCGAGAACAAGATGAAGAAGGATATATCACCAGCAATTGCAGATATCTGTACGATGAAATCTACCGTACAGACAAAGGTTATGAATTTCACTTTATGTTTTGGACTTTGAGCAGTCTTCGCTACCTCACCGTCGGATGCGAGGATGTCGAATTCGACGGAGTGTTTGATATCGAAGAAATTTGGAATAACAAATAAACCAAATCTTCGCGCATTATTATCGCCTTTAAAAATATGTGATGGCAAGGAAACCAAACCGCCGAATCCGCGCACTCTCATTCCCTTCCCGCTTGCGGGAGGGGGTGGGGTGGGTAGTCAGCACCTTGCGAAAGCTTTCGCGCCCAAAGAAGATCAAGGGCGAAATATAATAAAGATCCCGAAAATTCCCGTCGACGGCGGGAATTCACCTTCATTTTGCCGCGGGCAAATTATCCTTCGCGCAACGCGCGATTATCATTCTGCGAAGCAGATTATCATTCCACCCCAAGCGAATTATCATTAGCACTCGTCTCGCGCGTTGCCAATTTTGTGCTTGATTTTATCAGTTTTGCTCGATTTTATTTTAGCACTCTATTATGCAGAGTGCTAACATTTACTTTTTAGAAATAGTTTCCTCATCTATAGTTCACATTTCGGGTGTATCATTATAGTGTCGAAAACAGCCCGCCAAAAGGCGCCGAAGGCGGGCGAAAAGACTCTGATTTTTCAAAAAATACACTTCACATAGAACCTAAAAGGAGGATTCTGTTATGTTTGGACTTACACCCTTTAGAAGCAATTTTTACGTTGCATCCTACGACCCTTTCAAAGAAATGGAGGAGTTTGAAAAACGCTTTTTCGGACAGCGGACTCCTGCTATGAAGACCGATATCCGCGAGGCGGACGGAGCATATATCCTCGAAGCCGACCTGCCCGGATTCGCCCGCGAGGACATTTCCGCCGAGATCAAAAACGGCTATCTGACCATCCGCGCCGAGCGCAAAACCGAAGAGGAAACCGCCGATTCCTACCTCCGCCGCGAGCGCACCTACGGCTCCTTCTCCCGCACCTTCGACCTCGAGGGAATCGACGCCGAAGCAATCACCGCGACGTTCAAGGACGGAGTTCTCACCCTCAATCTCCCCAAGCTTCAGCCGAAAAAGGAAGAAGCAAGAACAGTGGAAATCAAGTAAGGGCAGAGGGCAGAGGGCAGAGGTATGGAAAATTTCCTCGCTTTGCTCGGAAATTAATCTGCACAATAATTTCGTTCGGATTTGATACGGCTCCGTTTATTTACCCTTTAATCAACAAATAAAGAAAACTCTCGGGATTTTTTGAAGCATTAAATCCCGAGAGTTTTTATATTTACCTATCAAGGCATAAATCGTTCAAAGGATCATCAAAGACCAATTAAATTATCGCAGATAGTTTTTCGAGCGAAGCGAGAAAAACTTCCGAACCTCTTCCCTCTTCCCTCTTCCCTCTTCCCTCTGCCCTCTGCCCTTTTCTCTTCTCCTTATGTCAAAATACCCAACTTCCAACGCCAATTTCACACAAAAGATTGTAGCATATTTTCTTACAAAAAGCGCCAAAAGTCTTGATTATCCCTCCTATTTATGATATAATATGGACTTGTGAAAATCAAAATCATAAAGAAAGAAGATATCAAGAAATGACATCCACCATTTTTCTCACGCTTTCTATCGCACTCTTCTCGGGTCTTCTCCTCTCGCGTGTAGCGAAGAAGGTCGGACTCCCCGCAGTAACCGCATATCTCGTTGCGGGCGTTCTCATCGGTCCCTACCTCCTCGGTCAGTTCGGAATCGGCTTTGACCACGAGGCAAACTCCCCCGAAAAGTACAAGATCCTTTGCGACCTCGCCCTCGGCTTCATCGCGTTTGCCATCGGTAACGAGTTCCGCCTTGAGTCGCTCAAGAAGATCGGTAAGCAGGCAACCATAGTCGGTATCGGTCAGGCGATCGTCACCACCATCGTAGTTGACGCAGGTCTTATCGCCCTTTCCTTCATCCTTCCCGAAGGATGCCTTCCCCTCCCCGCAGCTATCATCCTCGGCGCAGTTGCAACCGCAACCGCTCCCGCGGCAACCCTTATGGTCGTTCGTCAGTACAAGGCGAAGGGTCCCGTAACCGACATTCTCCTTCCCGTCGTTGCACTTGATGACGCTGTCGGACTTGTCATCTTCGCGATCTCCTTCGGCGTTGCAGGTGCTATCAACACCGGCACCATCGACCCCATCTCCATGATCGTCAATCCCCTTATCGAGGTAGTTCTTTCCCTCATCCTCGGCGCAGTTATGGGCTGGCTCTTCTCCTTTATGGAGAGATTCTTCCATTCCCGCTCCAAGCGTATGGCAGTTTCGGTCACCTTCGTAATGCTGACCGTTGCGATCTCCTCGCTCAAGTTTGAGGTAGGTCACTTCCACATCGCGTTCTCCAGCCTTCTCGCTTGCATGATGCTCGGAACCGTATTCTGCAACATCTGTGACTTCTCCGAGGAGCTTATGGAGAGAGCAGACAGATGGACCGCTCCCCTCCTCATCCTCTTCTTCGTTATCAGCGGCGCAGAGCTCAACCTCGGCGTTTTCACCAACTGGGTATTCGTCGTTATCGGCGTAGCGTACATCGCATTCCGTTGCCTCGGTAAGTACTTCGGTGCATTCTGGAGCGCAAAGATCTCGGGCTGTGACGAAAAGATCGTAAAATACCTCGGCATCACCCTCTTCCCGCAGGCGGGCGTTGCACTCGGTATGGCAGCACAGGCACTCACCTTCGGCGGTGACATCGGCGTTCTTGCGCAGTCGATCACCCTCTTTGCAGTACTTATCTACGAGCTCGTAGGTCCCGCACTCACCAAGATCGCACTCACCAAGGCAGGCGACATCCAGGCAGAGGGCAAGACCAGTGCGCGTGAAGAAGCGGCAAAGAAGCTTCAGGATCAGAAATAAATTATTAGTTATTAGTTGCTAGTTAAAGGTAAAATCCCGCGCAAATTGCGCGGGATTTTTTCGACTTAATCAAAATAAAAGTCAACAGCAGTGGGAAAGTTTTTGAGGTTTCTTAAGGAACTTTTTTCAGAAAAGTATGCTTGCCTGCGGCAAGCTGCGACTCTGTCTTGTCGGCTTACGCCTCCATTTTCCTTCGGAAAACCGCCAGAGCCGCACTAAGCCTTAAGTCGCCGTCCGCAGCGGTCGAAACACTCCCCTGCGCTTCAAACGGGCGGCGCCACGCCGACCGTTTGGAAGGAGTAAATCCTCCCCTCGCGGGAGGATTTCGCTCCTTCACCCCGCGCGCCCGCAGGCGCGCGGCTTTTTTATTGAAATCTATTTATTTTACAAGATTTCCACGTGAATCAAACTCTAACTCAACAACTCCGTCGGCGCAGGTTACCTGAGTCAGCGAGGTGTTACTTATCCAGTCAGCCCAATTCTTGCTCATATTCGTCCACTGCTTTACTGTACCGGCAAACTTGAATTCGGTCAGCGCGGGAAGATCGCAAAATGATACGAATATCGTCTTAATGGTTGAGGGAAGCGACACGCTCACCAACTCTTCATTTTCTCCGAAAGCAGTATTCATAATTCTGATAACGCCCTCGGGGACAACAACTTTTGTCAAACCGGGCTTGTTGAAGAAAGCAACCGTTCCAATGATCTCAACGCTTCCGTCATCGGGAATGATGCTGTCGGCAAAGCCGCAGAGGAGCACCTTATCCTTGATCCTGATAAGACAGTTGCCCTTTTCGGTGTAATACTGATTCTCTGGCGAAACGGTGATACTTGAGAAATTGCGTCCGCGGTCACGGTTATAATAAATACTGCCTTTGATCTCACTTACGCTTGCACCAAAATGCACGCTTTCAAGATTTGTGCACATATTGAGAGCCTCGGATTCAACGTATTCTACCGTATCCGAAATGATTATGTGCTTGACGTATATATTGTCCGCACCACTATTTTGATCGTTGAAGTTAGCAACATCTCTTTCAACATATACCATCTGTGTAACCGGCAGTCCCTCGTATACCGATGCAACGTATACCTTCTCATCGGTAGAATCACCGTATCCTACAAAGGAAGCACTCATACCGTCTTCATTGATCACATAGAGGAGTCCCGGCGTGCCGTGTTCATCGGGAACGAATTCGGTATCTTCCGGATCGGTTTCCTCTATAACGTATTGATTCTCGGTCTGCGGCGCGGTCGTTTCACCGACAATGCCCGCAGAGGGTGAGGTTCCGCCGAGCGTGCCCGGCGTTCTCGATACGTAGGACACGATCGGAATGATCGCGCTGAGAAGAAGCGTGCAAGCGACCAGGGCGGCGGTCTGCTTCAGCCAATACATAGGTCTTGTTCTGCGCGCGGGCGCACGTCCCGCCACCGCCGTGTCGGTATTGACACGTGACAAAGTATCCGACAGCATCGCGTCGTCGATATAGTCGATCGACTCAAGAAGCTGCTTTTTCTGATTGAAATCAAGGCTCATACTGTAATACCCTCCTTTTTAAGCTCCGCGGCAATTTTGTTCCGCGTTCTGTGTAACGATACCTTTATCTTGCTCTCACCGAAACCGGTCTGCGCGGAGATCTCCGCAAGGCTCAAGCCCATCCAGTAGCGTAAAATAAAGATATCCTTGTTCGTTCTTCCGACCTTTGCAAGCACACGGCTTATGATCTCGCCCGCGCGGCGCGCTTCATAACCCGATGCGAGGTCGCTGCCGTCCTCAACGAGTGAGAGAAATTCCTCGCCCACAACGGCGGTTCTTCCGCCGCGCTTCCAGGCGTTTTCATTCCTCGATATCTCGCGGGCACGGTTTCGCACCATCTTGCAGATATAGGCTCGGAGATCCTTCGGTTTCTCGGGCGGAACGGCATTCCAGAGTGCGAGGAGGACGTCACTGACGCACTCCTCCGCATCCTCACGAAGTGTCAGAATACTCAGCGCAATGTAGTGGCACAGCGCGCCGTATTTTTTCTCGACTTCCGCAAGAGCCTGCTCGTTTCGCGCAAAGAACAATTCGATTATTTTTTCATCTTTCATCTGAGCGCTCCTTTCGATTGTCCTTTCACTAAACAAGAAGCGGTTTTCGCGGGAAGGTTACACCGCGCGCGAAAAGTTTTTTGATTTTGTCGGTCTGCACAAATTCGGAGGGCGAAATTTGTGCAGGATGACGGCTTTATTTTTGCGTAATTGAGGGAGAATGTCAATGTGCTCCCTCGCCCGGCACCGGGAGCACTGCGAAATCATCACGCTGAAAAGGAGCTGATCCGACAAATCAGCTCCTTTTAAATTATATCCACGCGCCGTCCTTCATTCTGAGGACTACGTCGGCTTTTTCGGCGACTGCGGGGTCGTGGGTTACTATGATGACCGTGCATCCGTCGTCGTGGGCGAGGGAGCAGAGGATCTCAACGATATTATTGGTGTTCGCGGAGTCGAGGTTGCCCGTCGGCTCGTCGGCGAGGATGATCTTGCAGCCCTGCGCGAGGGTGCGCGCGATCGCCACTCTTTGCTGTTCGCCGCCCGAAAGGTGCGCGGGCAGACGATTATCGTAGTTTTCCGAGAGCTCAACGCGCTCGCGCATTCTGAGCGCAAGCTCTACTGCCTCCTTTTTCGGCGTTTTCCTGAGGTCGAGGGGATAGGTAATATTCTCCTGAACGGTCAGAAGCGGAAAAAGATTATAATTCTGATAGATAACGCTGACGGCTTCGCGGCGCATACGGTTGCGGTTCCACTCCTTGGTCGTCTTGCCGTCGACGATGACCGCACCCTCCGTCGGCAGGTCGAGCCCCGCCATCAGCGAGAGAAGCGTGGTCTTGCCCGAGCCCGATTTGCCGACGATGGCATAGCACTTCCCCGGCTCGAACTCGTACGACACATCGTTGACCGCGCGGACGGTCTGATATTTTCCTTTATAGCTGTAGGATACGTTTTTAAGCGAAATACTCATTTTTCCTCCCAAGCGGTCAGACCAACGTCGATCGCAGATAGCGTTTCTGATCGGTTCTCCGATTATTATACCATTTTTTCTTTCGGCAGTCAAGTGATTTGGGTGCAAAAACTGCTTTGAGTGTTCGCCTTGACCTCATTCCGCGCGGCGGGCGTTCCGATCAGAGGGAAGGATAAAATGCCTTCGGCGAATTGACAGTTCACCGAAGGCAAAATAATGTACTTAATCGGGCTCCGAATTAATGTAGATCACGAAATCGCTTGCAATTTTCTCCTTTGTCAGCACTATATAGTTTGAGTCCTTATCATAAAGGTCACCAATAAGAGTTCCGTCCGGCATAACGGCTATTGCGGATTCGATCCGATCGCCATACTGCAGAGTGAAAGCTTCGCTGTAGCTGACACAATCTATAACGTAGTTGTATCTCTTATTAAAAGACTGCAAATGCACCGTTTTTCCACGCAAGCCCATGCCCTTGAAGGTGATAACGCTGTATTCGTTCACGTCGACGTTTATTTCGATATTTCCCGTAACGTACGGAATCCTGATCTCGGCGGGCTCATCGAGCTCGAAGGGATTCAGCGTTCCGCCTTGCGCCTTTCTTGAGATGAGCTCGATCTTATGCTCTGCACCGCCGTCGTGCATTATCACGGTGACCTTTTGTATCGTATAGGTCTGCGGATCGGTTCTGAACGCCTCGGGAATCAAAACGTCGACCTCAAACGGAACGTCATCCCTCGCCACCCCCGGGATTTCAAACGGGATGACAACCGACGAGCCCGTTTGATTGACGGTAACGGTAAAGCTTTGGTGCTCACGCCCCTCGTCATTATCGGGACGCTGTGGGAGCTCCCAGGATTCGAGCGTGTCAAGAGCGTGCCAAGCTGACGAACGCCGCCGCTCGCCGTATTCCTCGGGATAAACGGGGGAGTCGCTCTCGTCGGCGAGGATTATCACGTTTTCGCCCTCAAGCCAGAAGAATGTATAAAACTTCGTCTGCGGAGTAAGATCAGCGATGCCGTTCTTACCCAAAAGCTCCTTGACCGCGGTAAGGAACTGCGGCGCGGAGGCGGCACTCTCCGATGTCAGAATGACATTCATATTCCGCGCTATCTGCATATCCGCAGAGATATTCGCGCGCTTGATTATGGATGAAAAAGTCGGTATCATAACCGCCGCAAGGATCGCTATAACGGCGATGACGATCACAAGCTCAACTATTGTAAATCCTCTGTGTTTCTTTTTCATTTTTACCTTGCTTTCGTTTACTCCGTCGGTTCCGGTGTAGGCTCCGGTGTCTGCGCCGGCGGCTCAATCACTAATCTCATCTCAAAGTCGTCGGTCGTTAATTCTTTTCGAATACCTATAATTTTATTATCTTCTCTATAATCAAGCTTGCACAGAAAAACGCCGTCACGATATGCTTCTACGGAGAGGATCTTATTTCCCTGCTCAAGGAATGACGTCAGTTGAAGACCAAAGCTGGTGCCTTTTCTGAAACTCATTCCCCTTATGTAGTAATCTTCCGCCGGAAGAAGCTTAATGTCAACAAAGCAATACTCCACTACGTCGATGTTTATTTCGATATTTCCCGTCACGTCGGGAATTCGGAGCACGGCAGTTTCATTATAGGCAAAGGCCAAGTTGTTCGAAACGACGTCTCTCTTGTACATCTTATCGCCGTCGTGCATTATTGCAGTAACCTTTTGTATAGCGTACCGCTTTTCTACTTGATATTCCAAGGGGATCGTTATGCGGACCTCAAAATCGCGGTACTCTGTCGCATACGTGGGAATACCTTCAAACGGAATGATCACGGACGATCCCGATTGGGTGACGGTTACGGTAAAGGTACGGTACTCTCTTCCGTCATCGGGCTTCTGACGATCGGGAAGATCTATTGAATATGATGCGTCAAGAACGTACCAATCCGACTCGCGAGTTTCATCGAGATATTCCTCGGGATAAACAGGGCGGTCACCCTCGTCCGCAAGGATGATCACGTTTTTATTCTTGATCCAGAAATAATTATAGAACTTCGTCTTCGCGCTTAAATCGCTGATACCGTTTTCTTTAAGCAGCTGCTTAACTTCATCTTGGCTCAGCGGCGCGGATTCGGCACTCTCCGATGTCAGAAAGACATTCATATTACGCACGGTCTGAGTGTCCGTAGAGATATTCGCGCGCTTGACTATTGCCGAAAAGGTCGTTATCGCCACCGCCGCAATCACCGCGATGACCGCGATCACGATAACAAGCTCAACTATTGTAAATCCTCTGTGTTTATTTTTCATTTTTTACCTTGCTTTCGTACAAATCAAACAAGGGCAGACTCAAATAACTTCTGTGTTAAATGTGTCTGCCCCTTTCAATTTAGTTTCGTTTTACCGAAAAGTCGGAATATAAGTTATATTAATCTACAAAACACGTCCACTTGAAATCGGATTTGATGTTATAAACGGTAACTTCATTGGTTTCCTCGTCATACTTCCATCTCGGTATATCGTTTCTATCCTCGACATCGAATATGTTATTTAATATACCTTGGACGTTCGAGCCCCAAATTTCATAATCGTCAAAGTCGATCGTCAAGGAATCGCCTTGTACTTTAATCTGTTGCTCCAAGAACTTATCCTTTGAATTCCTTATGACAACGTCGACGGTATAGATTCTCGGCTCGATCTCAATAATGAGCTCGAAATCGAATATTGCCGAGGTCGATCCAAAGTCGTGTCTTATGCAATCGTCCTCCGCATCATAGAATTCGCCCAGACATTCTCCGTTACGGTAAGCCATAGCGGATTTGACCTTGTATTTCGGATCCAATCGAATTTTCACCATATCACTGTTCCATGAAAATTCGGGATATTTCTTCATACAGTGGACGGTCACCAGTTTTTCTCTCGTATTACTATCGCCCTCAAAAGGCTTGAAAGTAGCCTTAACGACGTAAAACTCCGCTATGTCGATGTTGATTTCAATATTACCGGTCACGTATGGGATCTCAAGCCGAGCGATTTCATCAACATCGAAAGTAAAACTCGATTCCGACCCAAATTCCTGAGCAGTTTCCGAACGAACCTCTATCTTATGCTCGGTTGCTCCGTTTTTCATTATCGCGGTAACCTTTTGGATCAAATAATAACCTTTCAGCGGTGCTTCCCTGAATTGCTGAGGAAGAGATATCTCACAGCTGAATGCCTCATATCCTGTTGCCACCGTGGGGATATTTTCAAACGGAATATACAGGGACGAGCCCGATTGAGTGACGGTTACGGTAAAGTCCTGAGGCTCACGCGAGTCCGCATCAGCGTCGTCGGACCTCTGCGGCAAATCCACCGTCGCGGCAACGTCCAAGGCGTACCAAGTAAGCGGGTTATAACCTTCTGTGCGATATTCCTCGGGGTAAACGGGTGTGTCGCCCTCGTCCGCAAGAACGATCACGTTTTTATCCTCGATCCAAAAGAACGAGTGAAATTTCGTCTGCGGATTGAAATCGGTTATTCCGTTTGATTTGAGAAGATCTTTCAGTATAATGCTGTTTGCAGGTGCGGATGCGGCACTCTCCGACGTCAGAATGATGTTCATATTGCGCACGACCTGCGTGTCTTTTGATATATTTGATTTCTTGATAATACTCGAGAAGGTCGGTATCAGCACCGCCGCAAGGACGGCAACGACCGCGATCACGATAACAAGCTCAACTATCGTAAAGCCTCTGTGTTTATTTTTCATCTTTTACCTCGATTCTTGCTCTGAACGTTTGAATTGAAGCTGATCGTTCTTTATTCCCCGTCCTCCTCCGACGGATTGATCTCCGACAAGAGACCGTCGGGACCGTAGAACCGGTATCTATCGTCAGATGGCTGCGATTCTGCGTATTTCCTATATTCGGAGAAAGACCCCCAATCATACGAGCCGGTTGTTCCCTCGTTTGAAAGTACGGTGCCATCGGTGCAGTTAACGATAAAGGTGTTGATTGCTATGTCATCCGCGGCGCTGTATATCTTTTTCTTTTCTCCGTCAACGACCGTGTAGACAACAAAGCTGCGATAGGGCTTGATAACCGCCTTCCACTGCGCGACCGTGCCCTTGTAGTATACTTCTGTATTCTGAGTTACGGTAAGAATCGGCAAAAATATGGCTCTCAGCTTCGTTCCTATCTCAAGCTTTTTCAGATTTGCGCAACCTTTGAATGCATTCGATTCAATGACCGCAAGACTGTCGGGGAGAATTACGCTTTCAAGCTTTTCACACCCCTGGAAAGCCCGCGTGTCAATGATCTTAACCCCCTCGGGAATTACGATCGAGTAGAGGCGGCGTCTTGCGGGTCCGAATGCGCATTTGCCGATGAACTTGACGCTTCCGTCATCGGGGATTTTCGTCTTATAGGTTCCGAGGATGAGGGCGTTCGTCCTGAGATCGACGATGCAGTTGCCCTTGCTCGAATAATTGGGATTCTTCGGCGACACCTCAACCTCCGAGAACTTCATTCCGAAGCCCGTGGAAAAAGAGAACGCACCGATATATTCGACGCTCGCACCGTAGTAAACACTCTCGAGATTCGGGCACCATTGGAAGCAGATGCCGTCAACGTATTTGACCGAATCGGGGATCACTACACGCTTGATGTGTCCGAGACCCGTCTGATTGTATGGAACGAATGAGGTGTTTTCAAACTCCCTGTTATACATTGCAACAACGGGCAGGTCCATATAGCTCGACGCTATATAAACAATATCGTCGGTGCAGTCGCCGTAGCCGATGAAGGATGCACTCTCCCCATCCTCGTTGACTTCGTAAAGCAGGCCCGTGCTTCCGTCGCGCTCTACCGTTATTTCGGAAAGACCGCTTCCGTCGGGAGAGCCGAAGATATGGAAGATGTCGTTCTGATTGATTATGGTCTTCGTTTTGGGTATCGCAAGCATCAAAAGCAACGCACAAGCCGCAGCCGCAACCGACACAGCAAGCCATTTATTTCTGCGAGCCCATTTGTTATCTGCCGATTTCGGCTTTTTTGTGTAATATTTCTCCGTTTCCCCGATAAATGCCTCGTCGATATAATCGAGCGCATCAAGGAGCCTTTCGTCTCTTTTTTTGCTCATACGATAAATCCCTCCTTCCTCAATTCTTCCTTCAGTCTTTTTCGCATTCGCGAAAGTATCATTTTTATCTTGCCCTCGGAAAAGCCCGTCAGCTCACATAATCTCGGATAGCTTTCGTTCATAAAGAAGCGCATCACGAAAAGGCTGCGTTCGGTCTCCTTGCAGGTCGCAAGGAATGCATTGATCAGCTCACCCGCGCGGCGCGCTTCGAATTCCTCCGCAAGGTCACTTCCGTCATCGATCATATCGAGGAACTCCTCGCCGACCGTCTGCACCTCTCCGCCCCGCTTTTGCGCCGCACGGGCGCGGACACGGCTTTTAGCGAGATTTCGGACGATGCCCGTAAGATATCCGAAAAGGCTTCGCGGATGCTCGGGCGGAATCGAATTCCAAAGAGCAAGGAGCGCGTCGTTGATGCACTCCTCCCTGTCCTCGGGGCTCGGAAGATATGGAATTGATACCGAGTGACAAGCATCGCCGTATTTCTTCTGCACCTCGGCGATCGCACACTCGTCGCGATTATTGAACAGCTCTATAATTTTCTCGTCCTTCAAGACCGCTCCTCCTTTCGATTACCGTCCCTTATCAATAAGTTGCATTTTTTCCCCGATCGTAACGATTTTAAATATATTTTCAAAAATTTCGTCAGCCTGCACAAACGCTCGGGCACGGATTTGTGCAATATACATACTTATTTTAACATACCGAAATATGATTGTCAAGACAGAGGAGTAAGAATATCAAAGCCGCCTTGTGCGAAGCAAAAGCGGAATCCCTACGCTTGCGGTAGGAGGCGTGGGGATAGAAACTCCGAGCATAGCTGAATCAAGCGCGAAATATAATAAAAAGGAAAATTTCCGCCCCCGAGGGGCGGAAATTCACCTTACTTATTCTTACTTATTACCTCAATCAAAGCTCCTGCTTCCAGAGTCCGTGGAGATTGCAGTATGCGTATACCGCGACGGGCTTTTCGTCGGCGAGTGCGAAGACTGCTTCGGGCGCCGCGCCTACCTCGAGGTGCTTGCGGTAGAGTCCCTTGTCGCTCTCAAGCGCAACCCAAAGGATGCTGTGCTCCTCTGCCATCGGATGCTCGACCGATCCGACCGCAACCTTAACGAGATTGCCCTCGACCTTTGCAACGGGGATGTGCTTTTCGTGGCTTGCCTCGACTACGCCGGGGACGAGCTCCGCCATCTTCTTGCCGCAACACATTACGGGTACACCGTGATCCTCTACCTTTTCAACTACGTTTCCGCAGTGCTCACATACAAAAAATTTTACGTTGTTTTTCATTATTTAAATCCTCCAAAGGGTGTTTTGTTTTGTTGTGACTATATTATATCATATTTTTCCGCGGGTTTCTGTGATTTAATCACATTCCCGAAAGATATTCTTCGGCGAAATGAACCGCGACCGCGCCGTCGCCGACAGCCGTTACGACCTGACGGAGAGGCTTCGTTCTGACGTCGCCGACCGCGTAAACGCCCGCGATGCCCGTCCTCGTCGATTCGTCTGCGACGATGTAACCGCCCTCGTCGAGTTCAAGTTGTCCGCGAAAGATCTCTGACGCAGGTTTGCGACCGATGCTGACGAAAAGACCGTTTATTTCGAGTTCTCTGCCGTCCGCAAGACGGATGCCCGTCACTCTTTCGTCCGCGATGAGCTCCGCGACCGAACTGTTCGCGAGGAATTCGATATTAGTGGACTTCGATAGGGCATCGACGTATATCTTCGACGCGCGGAAGGAGTCGCGACGGTGGATGAGATAGACTTTCGAAGCAAGCCGCGAGAGATAAAGCGCATCTTCAAGCGCGGAATTACCGCCGCCGACAACGGCAACCACCTTGTTTTTATAAAATCTTCCGTCACAGTGGGCGCAATAGTGCAAACCCCGCCCGACCATAGATTCTTCTCCCGAAAGCCCCAGTTCTCTAGGATTGGCGCCCGTGGCGATCACCACTGTGCGTGCCGAAAATTCTCCCGACGCAGTGGAGATCCGCTTCACCTTACCGTCCAATTCCACGCCCGTCACCTCGGCGTATTCGGTGACGGCACCAAAGCGCTCTGCGCCCGCTTGCATCTTCATCCCCAGCGTGAACCCATCCACCCCCTCGTCAAATCCGGGATAATTGTCGATAACATCCGTTAGTGCCATCTGCCCTCCGGCTGACATTCGTTCTATAACAAGAGTGTCAAGTCCACCTCTTGCAGCATACAGCGCGGCGGTGTATCCCGCAGGACCACCGCCTATTATTATCAGGTCGTAAATATGCTCCATAATCATTGCCTGTCGATCATATTAAGGATAGCCGCCTTAGGACGTGCGCCTGCTGGT
>JAZRGT010000088.1:0-13636 GCA_045644325.1 Eubacteriales bacterium
GTCGGATATTCGCTTATTTTTTTGAATTCGGACAGCATGTATCCTTACCTCCCAGACAGTTTGCGCCGCAGCCCGAGCACTGCTCGCGGCAAGAGGGCGTGGTCTTTTCTTCGTAAGCCTTCTTCTTTTCGCGAAGAAGGAATTCCTTTGTTACACCGACGTCGATGATATCCCACGGGAGAACTTCATCGTCCGCGCGGCGGCGGTTAGCATAAAACGCAGTATCAATGCCCGAATCGGCAAATACCTGCATCCAAGCCTCGGCGGAGAAACATTCATCCCACGCATCAAAGCCGAATCCGCGCTCGTGTGCGAGCAGGAGAGCCTTTGCGAGTCTTCTGTCGCCGAGAGCAAGCACTGCCTCAATGTGCGAAACGCGGGCATCGTGGTGGTGGTACTTGATCTTTCTGTCGGTGATGCAAGTGCGAAGATACTGCTGCTTGCGGACAAGCTCGTCAACGGTATCCTGTGCTTCCCACTGGAAAGGAGTGAAGGGCTTCGGAACGAAGCAGGAAACGCTGACGGTTACCGTGGGCGCACGGCGGCTGTGATCGGGGGTTGCGTAGAACTGCTCGACGGTAGCCTTCGCAAGCTTCGCAATTCCCTCAACGTCCTCATCGGTCTCTGTGGGAAGTCCGTTCATAAAGTAGAGCTTGACCTGCTCCTTACCCGATCCGAACGCGATCGAAGCCGAGCGCATAAGGTCTTCCTCTGTGACGTTCTTGTTGATAACGTCACGCATTCTCTGCGTACCCGCTTCGGGAGCGAATGTGATCGAGGACGCGCGAACCGATGCGACCTTTTCCATCAGCTCCTTGGTGAAGGAGTCGATTCGGAGCGAGGGAAGAGAGAGGTTTACCTTCTTCTCGTTCGTCCACTCGATAAGACCGTCGGTAAGCTCGGGGAGCTTTGTATAGTCGGAAATTGAAAGCGATGTGAGCGAGATCTCCTCATAACCCGTAGCTTCATAAATGCATTTTGCCTGACGGAGCAGGGTCTCGGGGGATTTTTCGCGGACGGGGCGGTAGATCATTCCCGCCTGACAGAAACGGCATCCACGAATACATCCGCGGAAGACCTCGAGCATAATTCTGTCCTGAACAGTTTCGAGGTAGGGCATAACGACCGCCTCGGGGAAATACATCGTGTCAAGGTTCTCGACAATGCGCTTCTTGACGCTTGCGGGAACTCCCTCGGCGTTGGGTTTATAAGACTTTACAGTACCGTACTCATTATACTCAACATCATAAAGTGACGGAACGTAAACGCCTGAAATTGTGCGTGCGGCTTCAAGAAGGAATTCACGCTTGCTTGCGCCGGCTTCCTTCATCTTGACGTAGAGAGCAACGATCTCGGGAAGCATTTCCTCGCCCTCTCCGATATTGAAAAGGTCGAAGAAGTCCGCGATGGGCTCGGGGTTGACCGCGCAAGGTCCACCGCCGATGACGATGGGGAACTCTTCCCCTCTCTCCGATGCGAGGAGCGGAATGCCCGAAAGCTCAAGTACGTTGAGGATATTGGTATAGCACATCTCGTACTGGAGAGTGAAACCGAGAAAATCGAAGTCGCGGACGTTGTCGCCGCTTTCGTGTGCTGTCAGAAGAATATTCTTCTCGCGCAGCTTGGCGGTCATATCCTGCCACGGTGCAAACACGCGCTCGCACCAGACGTCTTCGCTTTGGTTGAGAACTCCGTAAAGAATTCTCATACCGAGGTTTGACATTCCTATCTCATAGGAATCGGGAAAACAGAAGGCAAAGCGCGCCTTGATCTTTTCCTTATCTTTAATGATCTGTCCGTATTCTCCGCCCGAATATCTTCCGGGCTTCTGAACCGAACGCAAAAGTGATGAATCGTACATTTTTTATTCCTTATTTATTTAAGTAAACGCTTGAGAAGAATATGCATGGCAGTATCGAAAGCAGCTGGAAAATGAAGACGTATATCGAGGACATATTAACGATCGCCCCAATAATACCAAGTACAAACGCCAGCAATGCGCCGATAGCAAATACAACGATACCTGCCGCAAAATTAAATTTCGTAAATGCGCTGAAGAATCTGCAAGCGTGGACGGTGTCAAGCACCGCCTCGGGTACGTCGCCGTTAATGATAATTCCGCCGTCTATCAACGCCTCGTCATTACCGTCCGCCTCTGTGCTGCCTGCGCTGAAGGGCTTGCGGATCAAAGTGAGATTACCGTCAAACGAGCTTGAAAGTATTCTCAATATCAGTTCAAGATTAACGTTCGGATCAATAGTTCTCAAAACGATTCTCGTCTTCAAGTCAGCAAAATCATTGATGAGCGCAAGAGTGTTTCTCGAAATATTATAAGTAAGGTAAAGCTTAAATACCTCAACTCCATCAACTGCAATATGAAGCACCACTCCACCGGGATTGGAAACGATATATTTGTCATCGTAATATCTTGTAACCGCAATTCCCTTGGAAGCAAGATAAGCGTCAGAGCCTACGCTATAAAGTCTGCCGTCAGCCATACCCTCAAAGCCTCCGTCATCAACTCCAAGAATCGTAACGTCCTCTGGAGTATCGCCGTCTGCGGTGGATGCCCTGAAAGCACCGGCAATTCTGCCGCCGATCTTATTATACATTGCAGAAACCGCGCACATAATATCAAAGACATCGTGCATCTGATTCTTATCACAGACCGAAATGCGGTTGATCGTCAGAGAGGTTTCGTCAAAGAGATCTGCCTCTTCAAAAACAACGGTATCCACTCTTCGGTTCTCATTCACAGCAGACTCGTTCAGGATCACTGCATCCGAACTGAGATTCTTGGTGATCAGCTTGTAGAACGGATAGCTCATCGAAACAAACATAAACGCAGGAAGGCTGAAGAGGGCTACACCCGCAAAAGCATTGACAGCCTGAGCGAAGGTTTTATCGAACGCGAGCGAGACAAAGAACATGATCAACGCGATAGCCAAAGAGGGCGTTACAAAGAACGCAAGCATCTTTGACACGGGATGACGACGGTTTACTTGCTTAAAATAGTTTTCCGAGAAATTGCCCTTACGAATACGGAAAGCCTGTCCAACGGTATCAACACCGTCAACCTCTCCGAGCTCAGCAGAAAGCACAGCGGAGTCAACGCGCTCAAGTGTCACAAGGCTTTGCCACGAAGAAAGTCTGTCAAAGACAGATATCTCGCGCTGGACCGTGAAAAAGTCGTGTAGTGCGCATAAAAGCAAACAAATTGCCGCAGGGAAATTACACAGCGTAAATACCTCGGGCGTTGTGATAGCCAATACGATATCGTAAATAACGGAAATCAATACGGCAATTACACTCATCGAATGGATAGTAAGATTTCCCTTCAAGAGCTCATTGACCCCGACAATCAGCCTCTTTACAGAAAAAGCCGCAGCTATCAGCAAAAGCTGTAACGAGATCATAATGTTTACAACGGGATATACTGTGGGATCAAGTGCTCCGCCAAATTTATTTCCAAACAGATCGTAAACGCAGAGAAGGATTGCAAACAAAGCCGTCGCTCCAAGTCTGACGATCACTTTCATTTTATCCTGAGCATACTTTGCCTTTATAGCCGCAGTTTGGGAGCGTGCGGTATATTCCTTGCCCTCATAGCCGAAGGCAAGCGTGAGATCTGACGAATTCTTACTCGTATTTTCCTTGACCGCGGGCTTTGCCTTTGGTGCCTGATTGGCATCCGAATAGCCAAGCGCGGCAAGAAGGTTGGCGGTATCCTCGTCAATAGAAGTCGAGGATTGAGTCTCCTCCGAGAGCTCGTCCGCTTCTTCCTCATCATAATTATCGATTATAGGCAGTTCGCCATCGATAGCATCGGGAGCGTCATCAATAACATCTTCTTCAACCGTTTCGCTACCGTCTGCGGCATAATCGACCTCATCAGCCAATCCGGAATCCTGCAGTTTCTCTTCGTTTGCATTATCGACACCGTCTTCGCCGATTTCGGTATCGTACGGATCATAGCTCGCCATACCTTCGGCAAGCTCCTCTAATCCGGGAACGTCAAAATCTGCATTTTCCACGTTCTCCTCATCATTATTATTTCCGAAAAGCTCTGCAAGAGTCTCCGAAAAATCCTCCTCAGGCTCCTCGGTGCTTTCGGTCATAACGTCTGATAACCATTCAGGCGTGGAATTGTCTTCAGCTTCGTTATTTTCAACGTCCTCGTTCAGCTCCGGATCATTATCGTCGGGGAATTGTTCCTCGGACTCGACAATTTTATCGTCAGAAAGCTTTTTCTTCAGAAGCTTGCCAAACAAAGCGTTCTTCTTTTTCTCTTCTGCCATACTTTTTTCCACCTTTATTTTACCGAATGTCTCTGTCTTGCAGCCTCGGTAAGCACCACGGCTGCGGCAGTAGAAACGTTCATGGAGTTAACCTTACCGTACATTGGGATCGAGACCTTATAATCGCTCTTTTCACACACGAGTCTCGATACTCCTCTGCCCTCGCTTCCGAACACGAAAGCAGCGGCGCGATCCATATCGACACCGTAAAGGTCATCGCCGTCTGCCTCTGCAGCGTATACCCACACACCCGCAGCCTGAAGCTCATCTATAGCTGCAGCGATGTTTACCACCTTTGCTACTGCCATGTGCTCAAGCGCTCCTGCGGATGATTTTGCCGCGGCGGGCGTAAGTCCCGCGGCGCGTCTTTTGGGAATTATTACGCCGTGTGCACCCGCACATTCGGCGCAACGGACAACCGCACCTAGATTGTAAGGATCTTCAACACCGTCAAGAATCACGATAAAGGGCTTTTCTCCTCTTTCCTCGGCGATCTTGAGAATATCCGCGATCTCGCAGTATTCCTTTTCTGCCGCCATTGCCGCAACGCCCTGATGGTTTCCGCCACCGCAAAGCTGATCAAGTTTTTCGCGCTCAACGTCCACGATCGGTATTCCCTTTTCGGACGCCATAGCGATTATCTGGAGCACCGAGCCCTCTCGGTCCCCCTTGCGAAGATATATCTTATCAACTGCGCGTTCGCTTTTAAGAAGCTCGCGAACCTGATTTCTGCCGTATACGATACCCTCGGCAACCTCGCGTACCGCATCGCCCTCGCGCTTAATGGGGCGGCGACCGTTCTTGTAATTATTTCTGTTATCCATTTATTTTCTCCATTATTCAGCGATTATTGCGTTTTTGAGCTTTACCGAACGAGAGCGAGCCCTCATTCAGAATGTTAATATGGTCGAGAGCCTTTCCGGTTCCTATAGCAACGCAAGATATCGCATCCTTTGCCACGTAAGTATGAATTCCCGTGAGATCTGTGATCAGATTGTCAAATCCGCGCAAAAGTGAACCGCCTCCGGTCATTACTATGCCGTATTTGATAATATCTGCCACAAGCTCGGGCGGTGTGCGCTCGATCACACTGCATATTGCATCCACTATAGCGGTAATCGGAACGAACAAGGCTTCAAGCATTTCAAAATTACTAAGCACCACGTTTTGAGGAAGTCCCGTAGAAACACTTCTTCCCTTGACCTCCATCTGCTCAACGCGAGTGGGCTTGAATACAGTTCCGATTCGGATCTTGATCGCCTCAGCCGTTCTTTCTCCGATCAGTATATTATATTTGTTACGCACGTATCTGATTATCGCCTCATCGAATTTATCGCCGGCTACCTTTATGGACTCGGAAACGACAACGCCGTCAAGGGAGATAACGGCAATATCTGTAGTTCCGCCTCCGATATCTACTATCATATTTCCGTTCGGGGCGGAAATATCAATTCCTGCGCCGATAGCGGCGGCAACGGGCTCCTCGATGAGATACGCCGAGCGGGCACCCGCATTTCTTACAGCATCCTCAACCGCACGCTCCTCAACCTCCGTGATTCCGGAGGGAACGCAGATAACCACTCTCGGAGGAATGATCAAAGGACCGCAGGATTTACGAAGAAAATACTGCAGCATATCAAGTGTTCTGTCATAATGGCTGATAACTCCGTCTCGCAGAGGACGGATGGTTTTGATGTTTTTCGGGGTTCGTCCGATCATAGTCTGCGCTTCTCTGCCTATTTCGATAACCTCATCGGTTTCGACGTCGACAGCCACGACAGAAGGCTCGGAAAGAACGATACCCTTGCCCTTGACGTAGACAAGACAGCTCGCTGTTCCGAGATCGATTCCTATATCCTTTCTTAACGTTAATTTATTCATTTATTTACTCCACGGCATATTGCCGCCATTTTATAATAATACATTATAATTATACAATATTTAACGATAAAATGCAACTGTTTTCAAAAAAATCTTATATATTTCTTTCATTTTCTTCATATAAGTTATTTTTACAAAAATGCGAAAAGGGCGTGCGCGGGGCACGTCCTTTTGCTATATATCAACTGTCATATTTTTACCGTATCTGAGCTCAGATTTTGCAATACAAAGGCAGACAACCTCACGCGCGCCTGCATCGTAAAAAACACGCGCCGCTTCGCTTACCGTTGCTCCCGTTGTGACGAGATCATCAACGATTATTACGTTCTTTCCCTTGACAGAGAACTTCCGAGACGGGATGAACATTCCCTTGACGTTTTCTATTCGCTCGTCAATGTTCAGATATTTTTGCTGCTTTCCGTGCTTCAATCTGACCAAAAGCGGCAAAACAGGATAACCCGAGCGTCTGCCGACGGCTTTAGCAAAAAGTCTTGCCTGATCGTATCCGTCGCGCAATATCATATTCTTGCTTCGAGGAATATATGTCACCACAGTGTCCTCTTCTGTAAATCCACGAGCCTCGGCAAGTGATGCAAGAGGTCGCGACAGCACAGCCGCAAAATATGCAAAAGCCAAATGGTCGGGAATTCGTTTAAGTCTGCGGATAATGAGGTTCAGAGCCTCATCGGATTTAGACGCATCGTAAAAAGCGTATTTAATGAGAAATTCAACCCGATTTTCGCGCATTATCCTCGACGGACAAAGGCAGTCCCGCGCAAATGCAGAGCATTCCGGACATATCAAAAGATGTGATCTTTTCAGTGCATTCTCGCAAGCCGGGCAAAGAAGCGACTCGCCGCGAGTGTTCATTTCACCGCAAGCGATGCATTTTTCACCCGATATCAAACAGCGCAGCCAAAGGGAGGCGCGTGTCAATGGGTACATCTTCATTTTTTCGCTACCTCTGCAAGTCTTCTTGAAAGTCCCGTATATCTTAAAGCGGATCGCATTCCGCCGACCATAGCCTCGACAGTCGACTCAAAGCCGACAAGGATAACCCTTTTCTGTGCGCGGGTGACCGCAGTATAGATCAGGTTTCTTGTGCACAGCATAGGAGGAACGCTTCCGAGGGGAATAACCACCGTGGGGTATTCACTTCCCTGACTCTTATGCACCGTCACGCAATACGCGGGTTCAAGATCCTCAAGATCGGTAAATTCGTAGAACACCTCTCTGCCGTCGAAATCTATCTCAAGAAACTTTTCAACGGTATTTATATCCTTGATCTTTCCGATATCTCCGTTAAAAATGCCCATTCCGACCTTACCGAAGCGTGTCCATTCGAGCTCGTAGTTGTTGCGCACCTGCATAACCCGATCGCCCGTGCGGAAAACAACGTCACGGAATTTATATTCCTTCTTCCCGCGCCCTGCGGGATTGATCGCGGCTTGAAGAACCGAATTAAGCTTTTCCGTGCCCGAATTTCCTCGCCTTGTTGGGGAAATAACCTGTATGCCCTCGGGGTCGCCATACGCGCGGGGCAAACGCTCAGCGCAAAGGCTCGCAACAGTCGCGGCGATCTGCTCGTCGGTTGTGCGGGGCATAAAGAAGAAATCCTTATCCTTCACGTCGAGTCGGGGCATCTCTCCGCGGTTGATCGCGTGTGCGTTAGTAACGATCAAAGATTCCTCCGCTTGTCTGAATATCTTTGAAAGCTTGACCGACGGTAAGGATCCCGATTCAAGGATATCGCAAAGCACGTTTCCCGCGCCTACCGAAGGAAGCTGATCTGCATCTCCGATGACGACAATACGCGCACCCGGTCTTATCGCCTTGAGAAGCGATGCAGTGAGCGCAGTATCCAGCATAGATGCCTCGTCTATGATTATTGCATCTTCATCGAGGTAATTATTCTCTCCGCGGCGAAAAACAAGCGGTGCGCTGTCGTCGCGTTTTGAGGAGGCGTCGCCGTCACCGAAATCGACCTCGAGAAGTCTGTGTACCGTTTTGGCTTCTCTTCCCGTTGCCTCTGTCATTCGCTTAGCCGCGCGACCGGTGGGTGCGGCGAGCGCGACTTCAAGTCCGAGACACTCAAAAATATTGATTATCGCGGTAACTACGGTAGTCTTACCCGTTCCGGGACCTCCCGTGAGAACAAGAACGCCGCTTGTCATAGCATTGAAGATCGCCTTTTTCTGCTCGTCGGCGTACTCTATTCGGTTCTGTGCCTCCTCCTTGCGAACGAAAGCCTCGATATCCTTGAAATCAAGAGGAGCGGAACCGCATTTGAGGCGCCAGAGCTTTTCTGCTATATAGCGCTCGTTTTTATACTGTTGAGATTCATATATATAAGTATCGACACCGACCGTTTCAGAAAAGAGCCTTCCCTTGATTATGAGCTTGTCAACCTCTGCGGAAACAGCTTCTGCGGACACTCCGAGAAGTGACGCCGCAGCTTCGACAAGCTTGGGGCGAGGCAGACAGGTATGTCCGTTCTGTGCGGCATTGAAGGTCAAAATATACACGATCCCCGCACCGATCCTCTCCTGAGAATCTTTGGCAAGACCAAGCTTTTGTGCCATCGCATCGGCTTTATCAAATCCAATACCGCGCACCTCTTCACAAAGTCTATAGGGATTATCCTTTGCAATACTGACCGAATGCTTTCCGAAGCAGTTATATATCTTCATCGTGGTTGCGGGACCGAAATACTCACGGAAAAAGGTTACAGTCGCACGGATATCGTTCTTTGACTTGAATTCCTCTGAAATTTCAAGCGCGCGCTTCGGAGTGATACCCGGAAGGCGGGCGAGCCAATCGGGGTGATTTTCGATAACGTCAACCGTATCCGCACCAAATTCTTCGACTATCTTTCGTGCCGTCTTGGCACGGATGCCCTTTATCGCGCCCGATGCAAGATAGCGTTCAAGATCCTCGGTTTCGGTCGGAAGCTCGGTGATATAATCAAGAACGCGGTACTGCTTTCCGTATCGCGCATTATTCTCCCATTTTCCGATTGCGGTGATGCGGTCACCCTCTTCAACTCCGGGTAAGATACCAACAATATTAACGAGCTCATCCCCGTCTGTGATGACCGTTGCCACTATGTAGCCATTGTCCTCATTACGGTAGAGTATGCCCTCAATCGTACCTCGGATCTGATTTTGCGGCGCGGCAGGAGCTTCGTTTTTTCGACCGCCCCCAAGGGAAAGGCTGTCAACCAAAGCATCAAAGCCGCCCGCGCCGTATCCGTTATTATCGTTCATTTGCCTTTCCTTTCATTTTTCATAAACTATTTTTACATCGTGAAGCCCGAGCGCTTCGAGCTCTTCCGAACGATCATCCCTCTCGGGCAAGATCAGAACGACCTCGCCGCGATTGCAGATAATTGCCTTTTTAGCATTTTCGCAAAGCTCCACGATCTCGCGAGGCGTTTCTTTGCCCGTGAGCCGCACGGACGGTCTCGGACGTGCCGCAGGCGGAGTTATAAATCCGTCAGCCAAAAATTTTGCCGCACAAAAAACTCCAAACGCCGCAAAGCCCGAAACGATTATATCCAAAACCAACATACCGCACCCTCCTGAAAGCAGTATATTCCGGGTGCGGTATATTGTTACTATTAAAGAAGCTCTGCCTTGAGAATTTCAGCAAGGTCGCGGCGCTCCCAAGGAGCATCGAGATCTTCTCTTCCCATATGACCGTAAGCGGCAAGCTGGGAGTAGATGGGACGGCGGAGACCGAAACGCTCAATGATAGCCGCGGGACGGAGGTCGAAGTGACGGTTAAGTGCATCTGCAATCTTTTCCTCATCAACCTTTGCAGTTCCGAATGTATCAACAAGAACGGAAACGGGACGCGCTACGCCGATCGCGTAAGCAACCTGGATCTCGCAACGCTCTGCAAGACCTGCGGCCACGACGTTCTTTGCAAGGTATCTTGCTGCATAGCAAGCGGAACGGTCAACCTTTGTCGGGTCCTTACCCGAGAAAGCGCCGCCGCCGTGGCGTGCGTATCCGCCGTAGGTATCAACGATGATTTTACGTCCGGTAAGTCCCGAGTCGCCCATAGGACCGCCGATAACGAAGCGTCCGGTGGGGTTGACGTAGATCTTGGTATTTTCATCAAAAAGCTCAGCGGGAACGGTGGGCTTAATTACATATTCGAGAACATCCGCACGGATCTGCTCAAGAGTTACGGCAGCATCGTGCTGGGAGGATACTACTACGGTATCAACGCGAACGGGCTTATCGTCCTCGTACTCAACGGTGACCTGAGTCTTTCCGTCGGGACGGAGGTATGCGAGAGTGCCGTTCTTACGAACCTCGGTAAGCTTCTTTGCCATCTTATGTGCAAGCGAAATAGGAAGGGGCATAAGCTCGGGGGTCTCGTTGCAAGCGTAGCCGAACATAAGTCCCTGGTCGCCCGCGCCGGTGTCGTACTGATCGGCGATCTCACCGTTCTTTGCCTCGAGAGCCTTATCAACGCCAAGTGCGATGTCGGGGGACTGGCCGTGGAGCGAAGAGATAACTGCACAGCTGTCGCAGTCGAAGCCGTACTTTGCGCGGTCGTAGCCGATCTTGCGGACGGTCTCACGAGCGATGGTCTGAAGATCAGCGTAACCGTTGGTGGTAACCTCACCCATTACGACGATGAGACCGGTGGTGCAGCATACCTCGCAAGCTACGCGGGACATAGGATCCTGCGCGAGAAGATTGTCAAGGACAGCATCAGAGATCATATCACAGATCTTATCGGGATGTCCTTCGGTAACCGATTCGGATGTAAAAAGTCTGCGGTTCTTTTCCATTTTTCTTTTCCTTTCTCAAAAAAGAGGCCTCGCGCAGACGAGACCTCAAAAACTCATCTGTCAGGAATTAGCACCTTGCTTTACAGTAGGTTGCTGCAACGTCACAGGGCCTGTCCCTCGGTTGCTCTTGATAAGAAACGTGTATTCTGAATTATTTAGCAATATATTATATCATATTCGACAATGATTGTCAATAGTTTTCGCGAAATTTATTCCGCATCCGCCTTTGATCTTATCTTTTCACAAAGGATATTGAAACAGAAGGACGCCGCCGCGCCGCAAACGATACATACGAGATAGATACAGATATTGCCGACGGTAGTGTTAAATGAAGGGAGAATCATCAGCGTTGTAGCCACTACAAAGCCCATTACCGCGTGCGACACGATCGAATGATGCTTATCAAAAACGAACTTCATCAGCTTTGAGAAAAGCAGAAGAGTTGCAAGCATTGCACATCCGAGAGGAATAAGTACTCCGAAATCAAGATGAGAAATGCCGTGAGACATCTGCTCGTAGATACCAAAGAAAAGCAAAAGTGTCGACGAGCTGAAGCCGGGAACGATGAAGCTGAGTCCCCAAAGGAGTCCGCAGATGAGCCATCCGACGAAATTCGGCTCGATTGTAAGTTCGAGAACGCTCTTGAAGAGGTAAAATACCGCGGAGATCGCGATAAAGCTGATAACAAGAGACAGAATCGAGAATTTATTTCTCTTCTCTTTTCCCGCCTCGCGCCACAGCTCGGGAAGCGTTCCTGCAATAAGTCCGACAAAAACGCAAAGTACGACATCTTCATTCCATTGCAGGAGCTTTTCAGTTATGCCCGCAAATCCGACAAAGCCGAGGACACCGCCTATACCAACGAAGACGAGCATCTTGAAATGCTTTCTGATACCCTTGAATGGATTCGAAAGAACCTCGAGTATCTGGTCATAAATTCCGAAGGCGTAACAAAGCGTTCCGCCGCTGACTCCGGGGAGGATCGCGCCGAGTCCGACTATGAAACCTTGTACCACCCAAAGTATTGCTTTAAGTATAAAATTCTTTTTCATTTTTCTGATTCCTTAGATTGATGTTATTATTATACATCAAGGCGCGGCAAAAGTCAATATTATCTTGTAAACAAAACAGACTCAACCTGAGGTTGAGCCTGTTTAAATGTCAGCTGAATTCGAAGTGTCCGCCGAGACCGAATATCATATAGATAATCGACACGGAAATAAGAACGATCGCGATAAGGATGAAAATAAGCGAGCGGATACTCCATATCGACTTTTTCGAGCCATCCGAGTTTTCGGGCTTCGGCAAAAGCTTTGCCGCGCGGAGAGTTGTTATCAGCGGTTTATAAAGAGCAAGTACAATGCCTGCGTTAAGTACAGTTTTAGTAAGGTTGAAGGGCAAAAGCAAGGTAGGAATGAACGCAATTACCTCTTCTACAGTGGAGTTCGTATATATCGGGGTGATCACGAGATTGGAAAGCATCATTACTGTTACGGTAGCAACCACAGTGGATGAAAGCGAAAGAGCGACTCCCGAAATATTTCTGCGCTTGGAATAGATATATCCTGCCACGACCGAAAAAGTCATAGTTGAAATTATATCCATAAGCATTCCCCAAAAGCCCGTGTCACCAACGGTGATCTGCTCGATAAGAGGAACGAGCAGCGAGATCACAGCTCCTGCGCCGGGACCGATGATCATTGCGGCAATACAAACGATTGCATCTTTAGCATCAAAGGTAAGAAAACTGACGTTGATTCTGAAAATTGCTGTTACGGCATATGACATCGCTGCAAAAAGAGCGATCAGAACCATTTTGCGTATGCCGAATCTGTCTTTTTTCTGCATAAAAAAATCCTCCATTAATTAAATGGAGAGAAGGTATGATAGCACAATGGCAAAGATATCTTCTCCCATCCAGACTTTACTGTCGGTCAGGGAATTTCACCCTGTCGGCACTATGCTTCGCATAATGTTCACGGACTATACCGTCGGTACGGAATTTCACCGTCCCCAAAGATATTATTATTTTATTCTATGCAAAGATCGGATGCACCGGAGTGCATCCGATCTTTTTATAAATCGAATTATTAAGTTAGGTTAATAATTACTCAACGATCTCGGATACGACACCGGAACCAACGGTTCTACCACCCTCACGGATAGCGAAACGGAGACCGAGCTCGCATGCGATAGGAGTGATGAGCTCAACGCCGAAGGTTACGTTGTCGCCGGGACGGCACATCTCAACGTCAGCGGGAAGCTCGATGGTACCGGTAACGTCGGTAGTTCTGAAGTAGAACTGAGGTCTGTAACCGGTTACGAAGGGCTTCTTACGGCCGCCTTCCTTCTCGGTAAGAACGTAAACCTGACCCTTGAACTTGGTGTGGGGCTTAACGGATCCGGGCTTGCAGAGAACCTGTCCACGCTCGATCTCGTCCTTAGCTACGCCACGGAGGAGGCAACCGATGTTGTCACCAGCCTCTGCCTGGGGAAGAAGCTTGTGGAACATCTCAACGCCGGTAACTACGCAGTTTCTCTTCTCCTCGGTGAGACCAACGATCTCAACGGTGTCGGAAACCTTAACAGTACCACGCTCTACACGACCGGTAGCAACAGTACCACGGCCGGAGATGGAGAATACGTCCTC
>JAZRGT010000089.1:0-57309 GCA_045644325.1 Eubacteriales bacterium
CTTGTCATAAAGCCTCCGTGTATCATTTATAAGGTACTATATATATCACTCTAAACGCCCTGAAAGTCAAGCGATTTCTGCGAAAATACTATCCGAAGATATGCCGTACTTTTTGTTCAATACGTCAATGGCTTTCTTGTAGTCGGAGGCGGTCAGAACGCCTCTTTTTACAAGCCTTTCGACGAGAGAAATCGATGTATGATAGAGGATACGCTGTGTGGGGTCATACGGATCTTGCTTTACGGGATTCAAGATAACACGCTCTGCAGCAGTATTTGCGACGGTTATTTCCATAGCTCACAAACTCCTTTCCGCATTCCTCGCAAACGAGGGTGTAATATGCTTTTCTGTTAACGTCATCCTGGTGAGAGTTCCACCAAGCCATACGGCACCTGTCCGAGCAGTATTTTTTCTCACGTCTTCCCGTGGGTTGCGCCACGAATGCACCGCAAGTCATACAACGACGAGTGCCGGGGAGGTCGGGATGACGGCGGATATGAGAGCGCACGGTGTTTGGTGAGAGATGAAGGATGAGGGCGATGTCCCCGGCGGACTTGCCTTCCAAACGAAGGTTATCGATTGCAATTTTATCTTGCGGTTTCATATAAGTATATCCTTTCTGTGTGGTGGGAGAGCAACCAGAAGGGCTGCTCCCCTGTAATAGTGATTAGGCTTTGATTTCAAGCGACTTGACGGCTTCGGGCAGAACGAGCTTTGCATCAATGCGCTCGGAGGTGATGTATGCCACCTGTCCGTGGTCGGCATAACGCTCCACAAGACGCTTCACGCTGCGCTTGCCACGCTCTCCGATCCAAAAGTAGGAGAAGTCACCGAAGAGGATGGGCTTGTTGCCGGGATAAACGTGATCAAGATAGTTGGATATGTACACAGGGTAGCCGAATAACTTCTTGTGTACATCTTCCGTCAGAGGAACCTCCCATACTGTATCTCCGTGATAATGCGGAATGCAAGCAAGCTTCGTTGACGCATCAAGTGACATAATCAGAGCTGCATTTTTACGATAGGGTGCCTTTACGGAGTGAATGAGATTCAAGATATCGTCATAGTTGATCTTGCCGACATTTTCGCTGATGCAGCCTACACTCGCCTGGCGAATAAGACCGACAGGCTTTCCGTTTCCGTCACCAGTGAAGAAAGCAGCTTCTTCTGCCGAAGAAATGCTCTCTACAAACAGCTGCTGAATATAGTCCTCGACATCGAAGTCGGCGTCCTCAAGCATTTCATCCGACACGATAATTTTGTGTGCAAGCTTGTACGCATCAAGCAATATTTCGTCATAGTTAGCTTCGGCAACGGGCACAGACGTGCCTTCGGGAATCCAAGTGGCTTGTCCGTTTTCAACAACGGTAGGGATTTTCATTCTTTTATTGGTTTTCATGACCGTGCCGAGCTTGCGGAGCAGATTCTTTTCCGCCAGACCGCGTACGATTTTCTTCTCGAAGGTGTTCGGCACGAAAAAGCCGCCTGTACTGTCATTACCTTTATTAAGTGCAACCGGCTGCAATCCCGTGTGGAGCATATCGGTGAAGGCTCTTGAATACGATTCTTCAGCCTTGCGGTCTTCTGCGGAAGGGTTTTTCTTCGCGCCAAGCATTTCTTCTTTCAAAGCATAGAGCTTTGCCAGACATTCGTCATAGTTTCTTGTGTTTTCCATAGTAATTGTTCTCCTTTGTAGGTAAATAAATTTGATAAAAAATCCGTCAAGGGGTTATTCCCCTCAAAACTTTTGCATTTTTCTGTGTGAGAGCCCCAGCCCGCTGTGCAATTAAAAGCTCGTAGAGATTTACATCCCCCTGGGGGCTGTCTCTACGACCAATTTAGGTTCTTATGCTTTTCGGCTTTTGTATGCTGTTTTAGTCAGCCATTCTCTGTACGCATCAACAGGAATGAGAATTCTTGTGCCTATGCGAATTATGGGAAAACCATTTGATTTCACCAATTCATAGGCTTTGGGCAAGCTGATTCCCATCTGTGAGGACAACTCTTGTACGCTGATTGTTGTCTTTTCCATTTAATCACCTCCTTTCAGGCAATAAAAAAGCCCATACGGAGCTGGAGGGATCCGTATAGGCTAAGTATTGAATTATGTGATGGGCAACTTGTTTTGGATGCCCATTATAATTATATCATATAGCGGTTGTTCGGTTTGTTCTGTTTGTTCCGATTTTACGATGTTTCATCATATGGTATATAAAAATCTTGTATTCGTATCACTTTACCGATATTATTTTAATTGTTTTTAATCAAATGGTGCGGTCGACGATAGTCATATATAAAAATTCTCTATAGAGCAAAAAAATCATCATAAGAGAAAGTTTAGTAAATGACCATCGCCGACCGCACCATAATAGTTAAATGTGGGTTGGAGAAAGCAAAGCAGGTATGGCATCGGATGCCATAAACGCTGTTGCCATACAATATAAAAATCGTTTCTGCATCAACAGGGTGAGGTCAACGACAGTCAATTACAGAACTTTCCTATAGAACGAAAAATTCAGTATAAGAAAAAGTTTGGTAAATGACCTCCGTCGACCTCACCCTTGAAGATTATACACGGGAGCCGCATATTTAAGATATCCATCATAATGATGGTCAAACTCCTGCCGAACCAGACAATTTTGCATAAAAATAAAGCCATGTTGCGGTCGTTGATAGTCAATTACAGAACTTTTCTATAGAGCAAAAAAATCACTATAAGAAAAAGTTTAGTAAACGACCCTCATCGACCGCAACATGGAGTGGTAGAGCATATATCTTATTCAAGTTTACAGCCAATAAAATTGTATATATGACAGCACCGAATAAAGACAAAAGTTGCGGTCGTTGATAGTCAAATACAAAACTTTTCTATAGAATAAAAAAATCAGTATAAGAAGAAGTTTAGTAAATGACCCTCACCGACCGCAACTTTTAGTGTTTTTTATTCGTCTTGTATGACCTTACAGGCGTCCTCACCGTATACAACGCCTAGGCTTGAGCCGATGTCCCAGCTCACGTGTATGGTGCCCATATCATCTACGAACCGAACCGTCCCCCTGCAACCGGGAACGAGGTCAGTACGGTATGGATCATTCATTTTCGTCAGCTCCACCCTCGCCCCGGCGGGGTACTCCTCACGGATACGCTGCAATGTCTCTTTGCTTATGAAGTTCATATGCCTTCCTCCTTTATTTTTGGTACTACATATATCACTCTAAAAGGCATAAAAGTCAAGGGGATATCGCAAAGAAATACGATAAATTTCGATATATTACCATCAATTCATATGAAACACTTGATTTTTTGGGATTTTGGTGATATAATATATTTTGTCGAATTATAAATACATATAGGAGTGACCTAAAAATGACTGATAATTTTACCGAAAAGTGGATTGGAATCGAAGAAGCTGCCGAACACCTCGGAGTCACCAAGGACACCATTAGAAATTGGATAAAGAAAACCGATATCCCCGCTCATAAAATCGGGAAGCTGTGGAAATTCAAGTGCTCTGAACTTGACGAGTGGGTTAAGAGCGGAAAAAGTGCAATTTAAGTATACAGGGTATAAGTAAACATGATTACATACAATTATTCAACAACAAACAACACCATGAGAAGGCGCGTTGTATTCAATAATCGTACGGTATCCGAATCAGAAGTGTTGATACCGCTAGCAACATTAAGCGAACCAAACGAGGAGAACTTCGACAAAGCTTGGCTAATGTCAGACTCACTTCCTCTCCCCAGCTCGACGAGAAAAACGGTTAGAATGGTCGATCTTTTTTGTGGGTGCGGAGGATTAACTCTCGGCATTAGAGAAGCGTGCCGTGCACTTGGCTGTGGGTTTGAATCAGTTTATGCTTCAGATATCAATGAAAGCGCACTCAATGTTTATAAAGATAATTTTTCTCCCGTTATTGCCGACTCAGCTCCGATTGAAACGGTAGTAAATGCTGACTTGGGCTCCCCGTTCACTGCTGAAGAAAAAACATTTTCACAAAAACTAGGAAAGATAGATATCATTGTTGCGGGTCCCCCGTGTCAAGGAAATTCTGACTTAAACAACCATACAAGAAGAACCGACTCTAGAAACTTGCTGTATTTAAGAGCTGTACGATGTGTGGAAATATTGAGCCCTAATTCCGTAATCATCGAAAATGTTCCTGGAGTAGCACACGATACCCACAATGTGTTGTCGGTCGCAGTTGAACATCTCAAAAAGATAGGTTATAAAGTCGATTTTGGCGTTATAGATATGAGTCTCATAGGTGTAGCTCAAAAGAGAAAGAGAATGTTCTTGATAGCTTCAAAGCTTTTCCAACCTAGTCTATCTGACATTTTGTCCACTAGCAAAAGCGAAACAAGAAATATTTCTTGGGCTTGTGATGATTTGCTAGGCAAAACGGTACTGGGCGATGTATTTAACTCTTCTGCAAATTCTTCGGCTACGAATCAACGAAGAATAGATTATTTGTTTGACCACAATTTATATGAGTTGCCGAATAGTGAACGCCCGGATTGTCATCGACTCAAACCTCATCGTTATGAGGCTGTGTATGGAAGAATGCATTGGGATCAGCCATCTCCAACTATCACAGGAGGATTTGGCTCCAATGGTCAAGGGCGATTCGTCCATCCTTTGGAAAGACGAACTTTAACCCCTCACGAGGCTGCACGTGTTCAATTTTTTCCCGACTTTTTTAGATTTAATAATGTAAAGCGAAGAGAATTGCAACAGATCATTGGTAATGCTGTCCCTTCTAAAGCGGGATTTGTAGTTTCATTGCAACTTCTCGTAAACGATATATGGAGTAATTTTGATGAACAAACTTAAAGTAGCAGGACTATTTGCCGGAATAGGCGGTATTGAATATGGCTTACATCAGGCGGGCATGGAAACTACATTTTTGTGTGAAATTGATGAAAAAGCACAAACCGTTTTGAGAGAACATTTCCCGGGTGTGCCGTTACATGATGACATTACAACACTAAAAAAGCTTCCTAAAGTTGATGTTGTAACTGCAGGATTCCCTTGTCAGAATTTGAGTCAGGCAGGTTTAAAGGAAGGTATTGAAGGAAGTCAATCGAGTTTGGTTAGTCACGTTTTTAGACTTCTTAAAGACATGGACGAATCCGAAAGACCAAACTGGGTTATTTTTGAAAATGTTTCATACATAATAAGTTTAAAAGAAGGAACGGCATTAAATTATTTGACTTCCAACTTGGAAGCATTAGGATATCATTGGGCATATCGTATTTTGGATGCGAGAGCTTTTGGAGTTCCACAGCGTCGCTTACGAATGATTATGGTAGCATCTAGAACCGGAGATGCTAGGAGTGTTTTATTTTCTTCGAATGTTGAAAATCCTCCTGTTGACGATTTGATTTCGGATGTGAATGCCGAACGTACATATGGTTTTTACTGGACGGAAGGTGAACGTGGCATCGGTTGGACTCCCGATGGCGTTCCCACTTTAAAGATCGGCTCTAAGATAGGAATTCCGTCTCCTCCCGCTATTTGGTTCCCGAATGACGATTTCTTTGGAACACCGGATATAAGGGATGCCGAAGCATTGCAAGGCTTCCCTCATGACTGGACTGCCATTACGGATCAATGCTCCGGAGCTAAACGTGGCGATCGTTGGAAGCAGGTTGGAAATGCTGTATGCGCTAATATGTCCCGATGGGTCGGGGAACAAATCATAGCGGCAACTCCTTGCCAAGAGGTTATGGGCAAGCACATTCGCACAAAAAAATGGCCCAAAGCTTGTTGGGGGTATGACGGTAAAAGATATGCTATGGAAGTGTCTACTTGGCCCGTGATAGTCGAAACCCCACCATTCAAGGAGTTTTCACATTATCCGTGCAAACCTCTTTCACTTAAAGGCGTTACTGGATTTTATAAACGAGCAAAGAGATCAGAATTAATTAACTACCCCGATGAATTTATAAAATCGCTAGAGAAATATATCATAAAACTCGGAGGAACAATCGATGACTGAAGTAGCAAGACGTTTTGATGAAGAAATTAAAAGCATTTGCACTCGTTTCAATGGTGGCTTGAGTAATACAAGCACGAAGAAGTTTGATGAACTTATAAAAATTGTTAGCGAGATTGTTGGAGTTGAAGAAGACGATATTTATATCACCGCTGCAACTTCGCGCGCAAGTAACTTGTGGAACAGACTGGCTCAAGGAAAACCTTTAACACAGCATTTTAAGTTTGCACTCGGAATAATCGACTCTAATGATTTACAAGGCGGACTGTCACCTGCGACAAAATTTATAGGACCCGGGGTTGGTCACTATGATGCCATCGCACTTGTTATTCGTAAAAACGGCAATTGGGTAATTGCTGCCGTTTTAGAAAGCAATCACCTTTCTGTTTACGATAATATTAAAGCAGCCTTTCCCAATGAGGATATCTCTAGAGATCACCAAGATTTCAATGACAATGCGGCAAATACCGATACTGACATTGAAGAGGCTATTAAGAAATGCTGGGAAGATAAGTCTTTTGATTATGTTGATGTAGAACCTTTGTATGCTGAATTTCAGGCGCGCTTTGGTAAAGAAGCTATCAAAAGTTTGAACGGCATAGATGTTTTGACCACGTTGTTCGGAAAGAAAGAAGACAATAGCCTAGTGTATTGTTTAGAGCATGTGAAAAAATTCCAGTATTTCGGCGGTATTACAGGTTGGAGAACCATCTACACTTTGTACGAGAAAGACGGCGAATGGAAATATGGCACAAGTGCTTCCAAAATTAGAATCGTGTCCAAGAGCGAGGCAATCGATATTGCTACCGAATACAGAGATAAATTCGTTGCGTTATTTGAAAAATTGGACAATATGGTCGCAAACGCGGAAATAGACGATCAACAAAGTTTCACATCTTTACAACAAATAATAAAAGATATTTTGGGTGACATATTATATAATCGCAACTGGGTTTGGAAATATTTGCATATGATTTATCCAGAAATCTTTATGAATGTTTTCACTTTTGAGTGGGTATCTAAGATATTCCGTGTGGCTTGCATTATTCCCGGAAGTACTTATACGATACAATGCGGACAATTTTCCCTTTTTGCAAAAAAACTAGGAATTAAAAATGTATATTTGTACCATATTCTTCGTTCTTTGGATGATGCAGAGTACCAACCCATTGAAGAAGATAATGTTTCTGCCGAAGATGGATCAGATATCATAAAAACGATGGATGATATGTACCCCTCTCGCACCGAAAGACCCGATAAAAAAATCAAATTAAATATTATTTTATACGGTGCACCTGGTACCGGTAAAACATATAGCACCGTTAATTATGCTTTGAAAATTGCGGATCCGTCGTATTCTGAAGAATGGGACCGCAAAGCAACGATGTCAGCGTATAAACAGAAAGTCGAAGAAGGATTTATAACATTTACCACATTCCATCAAAGTTATGGCTATGAGGACTTTATTCAAGGCTTAAGACCGGTTACTGTAAAAGGTAATATGGAGTTGAAACCCGTTGACGGTGTGTTCAAAACGATTTCCGATCGTGCCGCTAAAGATTTTGACAATAATTACGTTATTATTATCGATGAAATCAACCGAGCCAACATCTCCAAAGTTCTTGGTGAACTTATTACATTGATCGAAGAGGATAAGCGTTGGGGCGAATTAAACGAAATGTCTGTAACGCTTCCGTCAGGTGACTTTTTTGCCGTTCCGAACAACTTGTATATCATTGGAACAATGAATACGGCGGATAAGTCCATTTCTCTTATAGATACGGCATTGCGCAGAAGATTTGCTTTTGTGGAAGTAACACCCGAATTGAGTCTTATTGAAGACGATGCGTTACGGGGAGTACTTGAAAGACTGAACAAGTCTCTTGAGCAGGAGCTAGAAAGCACCGATCTTCTTGTAGGTCACGCATACTTTATGGGCGCGACGCTCGATTCATTTGCGGACATTATGAATCAAAGCATTATTCCTCTTTTGTATGAGTATTTCTATGATAATAGAAAAGCTGTAGAAAAGCAGGTTAAATGTGCGATTGGTGATCTGCCGTACGAAATTCAAAAAGGTACAATGGGCAGAATAAAAATTGTCAAAAAGGCTGATTAACTATGACACTTAACGTCTTTGAAGAAAAACCCATACTTAATGCGGAACTCCCGGTTGAGTGGCAGAGTCAAACGGCGCTTGACGAGTTAGCAGATTTTTTGCAACGCAACTGGGAACAGAGATTTGCATTTTATGATGATAAACAAATATCTTCGCGTCAGCAGTTTTTGAGCTTCATTGGGCAAAAAGGCGTAAAACCAAACAATTATATTGGCACAATCGTTTTTAAGGGACAACGCTTAAATATCTTTCCAAAGATGTTTCAATCTTTTAGGGATGAGAATGATAAGTCAAATTTAGACGAAAAGCATCTTTTGAAGAATATTGTTCAGTGGGTTGAGTATTGTACGAAGATAGATTATCCGTATATCAACATTACCAGTGAGCTCGATGATGCTGAAGACTTAAAAGAATTGTTTATAACTCTTTATGTTAGGTATGTAAAGAGTGCATTGGATAGGGGGCTTTTCTACCAGTATGAAGATCGTACAGAAGATTGCTCAACTATCAAGGGTAAGGTAGATTATCGTGATTATTTTACGAATAAATACCGTACAGATAAGCAACATTTATTTCAATGCACTTTTTCCACCTTTGAATTTGATAACTCTCTAAACCGTATAATTAAGTTTGTTTGCAAAAAACTCCTTAACGATACTACTAACACCGCTAATAAAAAAATGCTACGGCATATTTTGATGAAATTAAATGAGGTGTCAGATGTTCGATGCGCGCCTCATGATTGCGATTCTGTACGGTTGACTAGATTTCATCAGCGTTACCGTATCGTGTTAAGTATGAGCAAAATGTTTTTGCTTAACCAAACCTCTACCTATGCTGTTGATGATACGGAGGCGTTTTGCTTCTTATTCCCCACGGAAGTATTGTTTGAAGGATTCGTTGGCGGATTTTTGCAGAGCATACTACAAGAAAAAGCCAACGTTACCCTCCAAGCCAGCGACACCTCTCTCATCGAAGACATTATCATCAACGACACATCGTATGGTTCGGCGTTCACTTTGAGAAATGATATATATGTTCAGATGGAACACGGTAAGTGTTTTGTGCTTGATACCAAGTATAAGCAGGTGGACCGTATAGAAAACTCCAAAGAATCGGCAGCAGCCATCCAAAGGCAAGTATCCATCGACGATTTGAGACAAATTCGAGAATACGCGCATAGAAGAGGGTTGAAAGAAGGATATCTGTTATATCCGGTGTATCGCTTTGAGGATCTGGAGCAACCCCCGAAAGTTTTGCTTAAGGGATATATCATCGTTGACGGTGAGAGGCATTATATCGATGTATATATAATTCGCATTCCGTTTGTTTTTGAGGAAGATACGGAGCAAACCAAATTGTTGTTGTCGAAGATGTTATCCAACATTTTTTATGAGTGATGAAAGCATGTAGTCTTTTTAGTGGAATCGGCGGCATCGATTTGGGATTCCAACAAGCAGGATTTGAAATAGTATGGGCTAACGAGTTCGACCGCGATGCCGCCAAAACATACCGCCATAATTTTGGTGATACATACCTGTCGGAACAAAACATCAAAAATGTAAAAACGGAGGACATCCCAGACTTTGATGTGCTTGTTGCAGGTTTCCCCTGTCAATCGTTTTCTTCTGCTGGAAGGCAAAAGGGCTTTGATGACCCCCGTGGGAACTTGTTTTTTGAGATTGCACGTATAGTTAAGGACAAGCGTCCCCCGGTCATCTTCCTTGAAAATGTAGCAAACTTATTACAGCACGACGACGGAAAGACTTTTTTGACCGTATATAACACCCTTGTGCCGTTCGGTTACACTTTTAAGTATCGTGTTATGGATGCTATGGAATACGGCAATGTCCCGCAGCATCGGTCACGAATTTTTATAGTAGCTTTCCTTGATTATCAAAAATGTGAGAAGTTTGAGTTCCCCGAGCAAATCAAACGAACCGTGTTCCTGAATGATATTTTGAAAAGAAACGTAAAACACGACAATTCGTACTATCTCAAGTCCGACGATCCTGATTATGATTTCTTGGTAAATTTGGTTTCAAACAAGTCTCAAATATACAAATATTATGAATCATTAAAGGCGTACAAAGCATATAGGGTGTGTCCGACACTATTGGCAAATATGGGAAGTTATCCTGATAGCATTCCCATTATTTTAGATGACTACGGAATACGTAAAATAACGCCGTATGAATGTCTTGCATTACAAGGATTCCCAAATGGTTATCGATTTCCAAAAATCCCTATGGCAAGCGCATACAAGCAATGCGGAAACAGTGTTGTGGTACCGGTAATACGAAGGATAGCGGAAAACATCAAAAAAGTATTTAATTAAACTGAAAGGAGGCTTTGCTAATGGACGCCTTAACTGACAAAGAAATAATGAAGGCTAGCGATGCCATCGACAAAGCCTTCGCTGCAATGACTAAAGAAAATCGAGGGGAGACAGCTCAAAGGATACTGAATGCCGTTCGCAACCTAAATGACCATATTGCGGACAAGCTGTGGAGTAATCTGAACCCAAGTCAACCTATGGATGTTAATAAGGTTGCAAGCAAGATGAACGGTAAATATCGTTTCATTTCTAATTTTGACAAGTTTTTGAGAGCATCCGTGTCCCATTTTACCCCTTCAGAAGATGGCTCGGAGCGGTTACTGCTAAAATACTATAAGTATCTTTTGCAGTTGAAGAAGGCTGTCTTTGACGCATACGGTATGGTCATTTTGAAAAACGTCGGATGCTTCATTGATGACACCGATGAACAAACACGAGAGTACTATGCCAAAGTTGCGAAAAGCATTGATGCTATAAGCGTCGGAACTCCTCGTACTGAATCAGATAATTATTATATCGATAAGATCAAGCCGTTTTATGTTAACAACGATATTTACTATGAAGTAACGCTGGAACCGGTAACCAATAAAGCGAATAAGTTTCAGCGGATTACCGCATTTACCCATCATGATATATTCAGCAATTATTCGGTTTCATTAAGTTTTGTGGATACCCGTATCGCTGTTTTTGGTACTTCGTATCCGATAAAAGTTATTGTGGATTGGTCTGTCTCGATTAGACCCTGTGAAATCAATAATTTTTCTGATTTGATCAATATGTCCATTGAGACGCGCAGAGGTAATAATGACTATAGATTCCTGATGGAGTATATTACGCGTACGCATTGGTCACTTGTAGATATTATTGACCTCCCTCAAGACGAGTATAGGACATTTGAGTCCGAGATGCTTTCGGCAAATCAAGGTAGTAGATCATCTATAATAACGGTCTTGAATAAATGCCGTGATATTTCCCAGCGCAATATGCCGGGAGTCAACATCATAAGATATTTGCTCTTCCGTATGAACAATACGGTGTTAAAAGACCAGCGTCCTACGGTATATCTGCCGAAGACATATGCGGATTACAATATGTCATCTAAATGTATGCCCTTTGATAAGCAGCCGTATGCCTTTTATCCGCGCAAACATATTACAAGCTTATACGATTTGTATCAGTGCATCGATGCGTCAAAACACAAAGCGGAATTGCTAAAGCGATATATTGACAATAACACCTATAGTAATCATGTTTTGTTTACGCCTGTAGAAGAATTGGCTAGTTTCGGTACACAAGAAGAAGTGCTTGCGCTGGTTGAAGAATTTAATAACAGCTTGTATTCGGGGTTTAGACCTGCATCCGAAATAGGTGTTTATAAGAATCATCTCTTTATAAACGAGCACGAAGAAGGAATATACAAAATTATCGAGGTACTCAAAGACCTAGCATCAGAGCCTTTTTCAGCTGTCTCAAGTGCATTTTCGGAACTCGCAGTAGAAGAATTGGAGGCATTACCCGAGGGCATTCGGTTGGATGACCCAATCAAAAAGAAAATCCTTGTAAATATGTTTTTGCTTTCTCGCGTTCACTTTGTTTACGGTGCCGCCGGAACGGGAAAAACAACTTTGGTAAATCATATAAGTCATCTTCTGCTTGATAAAAAACGTATTTTTCTTGCCAAAACGCATCCGGCGGTCGAGAACCTCCGTAGAAAAGTTGTGTTCAAGAACGACGAGGATGAGTTTGTGACAATCGACCAGTTTACAAAAAATGCACGATATGAGTTCTCCGAATACGATTTGATCGTTGTGGATGAGTGCAGTACGGTGCAAAATCAAGAGATGATAAATATATTGGAGAGATTGGGTAATGCCGCCCTGGTATTAATGGGTGATACATACCAAATTGAAGCGATAGGGTTTGGCAACTGGTTTTCTATTGTAAAAAATGTAATGCCGAAGGAATGCTGCCACGAACTTACTACTCCATATAGAAGTACCGACACATACTTGAGAAAATTATGGGATGAAGTGCGGAATATGCAGGATGTGAACGTCGCATTAGAGAGAATGGTTCGTAGTGACTATTCTCATCCAATAGACGAGGATATTTTTGAGCGCAAAGCAGATGATGAGATTATTTTGTGCTTAAACTATAATGGCTTGTACGGTTTAAATAATATAAACAAGTTGTTGCAGTTAAGCAATCCCTCTCCAGCTGTTGCAATTGGCGTTTGGCAATTCAAGAAGGGGGATCCTATTCTTTTCAATGATTCGGAGCGTTTTTCGTGTCTGTATAATAACCTCAAAGGCAAAATTATAGATATAGAAGACCATGGCGAAACCGTATATTTCGTTGTTGAAGTAGATGTGGAACTTACCGATGCTGATGTGTTTCTAGAAGATGGGTTATCTTTACTGGCATCCGGTAATAAAAAATCAACCATCGCTTTTAATGTAAATAGGAGAAAACCCTATTCTAGCGATAATGAAGAAACAACAAATTACCACGTTGTGCCGTTCCAAATCGCATATGCGGTTTCTATTCACAAGTCACAGGGACTTGAATTCGATTCCGTCAAAATCGTGATAGCCGATGAAACGGAAGATAAAATCACACATAATATTTTTTATACGGCAATTACACGGGCACGAAAATTCTTGACGATATACTGGTCCCCTGAGGTATGTGACCGGATATTGGCTCGTATTCGCCCCGAGAATAGCAACAAGGATTTTTTGTTATTAAAAGGAAAACGTAATTTATAGTATTTTTGATAGGAGGTAAACATGGACATTGCGCAATTACACGTCGTTGCAGAACGATTTAAGCAAGGATTGTTAGCGGTTGCAACCGATGGAGATTATAACAACAATGACTATATGGCAGACTTAAAGCTTCTTATGAGCGATCAAAAAGTTGCGAAATTAATACCTCCCATTATACAAGTCAATAGAACTTCTGCTGATTTTCGACGAGCAATGCAAGCAAAATTTAAGCATTACGCAGATCGCCGTAATTTTATTGATGAGCAGACAGCGCCAATATTTGAGTATATTTTTTCTGTTGAAACTGGAACGGATAGTTTTACTCTCAATATTTTACCCGATGAGTTGAGTTCCGATTATAAACGTGGTGGCTTTGGATGCATCCATAGATATCATCACAAATTACTTGATATGGACTTTGCAGTAAAACTATTTGACCCAATATTCGTTTCAGACGAAGAAAATATTGAAGGAGAAAAACGATTCTTTAGAGAAGCAAAGATACTTTTTGCCTTAAACCACGAAAATATCGTTCGCGTTTATGACATTGGAAGATATAATGGGCAACCATATATCCGTATGGAGTATGTTGACGGTGATAATATGCAGGAATACATAGACAAAAACGGTACCGTATCTTTTAAGAGATCCTTAAAACCAATAATAGCTTTGCTTCAAGGATTAAAATATGCTCATTCATTGGGGGTCGTTCACCGAGATTTAAAACCGACTAATTTTATGGTGACCGCTGACGGCAAATTTAAGATTATTGATTTTGGAGTTAGTGCTTTTCTAGAAGTAGAAGGGCATACTAAACTCACAAAAACAGGTGAAAAAGTAGTTAGCGGTGTTTATACCGCTCCCGAACTGTCTGAAAATCCTAAGTTGAGAGATGTTCGTAGCGACATTTACTCCGTGGGGGCAATATGGTACTACCTTCTAGTAGGGCATTCACCTGCGGGCGGAGATATAAAAAATGTTTTGCTTAAATCGGGCAACGCAACCGAGTTGGAAGCCAGTATCATTATGAAGTGTTTATCTAATAGCATAGAAGATCGATATCACGATTGCAACGAGTTGCTAACACTTCTCATGCCTAAACCGACAGGGGCAACACTCCCTCATCATATCTTCCAAAACAAAATAACAGAAATAACCCGACAGGGTATTTTTGATTATTTGATTGAGCGGAATAATGATGAACTAGAGGGTTATGTGTATCGTGAATCTCCGTCATTCCAACAGCCAGAGAGGGTTTTCTATTATTACGGAAGAAAGGGTATTCTTCAATTCATAGATGATATTTTTGGCTTGGAGAATATTCCGTCTCAATATGAAAAAGGGTTTAGATACGAATTGACCCGTCATACAATCAATAATGATGATTACGGGTATGATTGGGCGTTTAGTGACGCTAGGCTTAACTTAATGAAATGTAACGATGAAATTCTTCTCAAGTTTTTGTCGCATATGTTTCATCCTCTAGTGCGCATCGAAAAAACAGATTGGCAAGCTGTGTTGGAGGACATCAACAAACTGTTAACCGAAGACGGATATGAAATTTTTGAAAGCGAAAAAATCTCTGGCAAATCCGTTTATTCGTACAAATACTTAATATAAAGGAGATTGTTATGAAACATGAAATCAAAAACACATCGCTAGAAATCGCGGACACAGATATCTCTTTCGATGTCATATATAGCAAGAAATATATTCCCGCAGACTATATCGAAGATATAAAAAAGGCGAATTTTCTTATAATTCCAGAGGAAAATTTCCGTGGAGAGGAAATCTTGCTGTTTCCTGAAACAACAAGAGAATTTTATGAATATGTGCAGGACAACCATCCAGATGACATTATATCCGATATTGCAATATCAGATGAAGATTTTCAAAAAATCGAACTTCATTCGGCAGCTATTACCGTAGCTACTATAATTGTAGAATTGGTTGTTTTGCCGATAGCAACAGGTCTTGTCTCTGCATTCATTTATGATTTAATAAAGAAATATCATCGTAAAGATGATGAAACCACGGCAGAAGTTAATATGATTGTCGAAGATAAAAGGACGAAAAAGAGCAAAAAAATTACATATAAGGGACCCGTTTCCGGAGTAAAAGAAGCCTTGACCGCTGCAGCCGAAAATTTGTTCAAAAAAGAATAATCAATATGGAAATCCAAGACATTGAAAAGTATTTGAGTGTTAAACGGACATCTATGGATTTGTCCGTAAAAGAGCAAATCGATAATGAGCGTTTGGCGGCTATTGCGGAAAGAAACGAAGATAGTGCCAATTATTTATGGTGCTTGCGACAAATTTATATCATTCAACACGGGTTTTTGTGCGCCTTTGAATATTTGAAAAACAAGAAGTATGAAGACGCATGGAATAAATTCGACACTATAGATATGGAAATAGGTTTTTTAGAAGAAAACTATTCTATAGATGCCCAAAATGATAAATTCCATTTGGTTTTTATTGGTCAAATAATAAAAGAATATCAAAAATTATTTCCGTATCTCCATTTTTTAAGCCGAGAAAACATAATTAAGAGCGAAGAATGTTCAATTTGCGGAGCACCAGTATCGTTTAGAAAACGTTGCGGACATAAACCTGGTAAAGTTTATATGGGCGAACTATGTCTCCGAAAAGTTACAGACATGGAATTCAAAGCAATGGCAATTGTAACGGATCCGTTTGATAAATACGCTTACATAACAATTCCCGACAAAGAGTATGATTATGGTATGCTGGATTGGCTTATGACTTATGTTAAATCCCCGTATGATTCATTTTACATTGAAACAAGAAAGGAAAAGAAACCCGAATATATAAAAATTGGTCGAAATGCCCCTTGTCCCTGTGGCTCTGGCAAAAAATATAAAAAATGTCATCTTGGTCAGCCTTCAGAATTGATGGATCATCATGTTGTTCATATGGCTGGAACGAAAGAACAGCAGACGAAAGAAATAAGGTATTTTGGCACTTGGAAATAAATGATTGATAACAAACTGATAACAATTCTAGCCCCCCCTTGAATATCTACCTTTTGTATGGTAACATCTCCAACTACAAGGAGGTGCGCATATGAAAGGTACACTTGAAGAGTTGTGGCACGGGAACGTGAGTCCCCAGGAGGACAGCCGAAACAACACGCCGGAGATGAAGCAGTTGATGGAGTATATGGCTCGGCATCACGATGACCTATTGAAGTCGATGACGGATGAGCAAAAGGACATATTTGAGCGGTTCGATGATTGTTGGAGCGAGTATGCGAGTCTTGCCGAGGAGGCGATATTCGTGTATGCGTTTCGGCTGGGAGCGCAGATGATGCTTGATGTTTTGAGCAAGCCCGCTTGTCCGCAGGACTAACCCTTACAACAATAAAAGGCAGCAAGTTCGATGCTTGTTGCCTTTTGTCGTATTCGGTATTATTTGAGCGACCGTTTGATATAACTGCGCACGGTGTTTATTGGTATCCCCAGCGTTTCGGCAATTTTAGATTGCGGCACTCCTTGAGCATAAAGCTCTGCGATCCTCTGGTGGTATTCTTTCCGTATGTTCATATTCGTTTGCCCCAGGGGTGTGTTTCCACAGATGCGATATTTATATGTGCTACCGTCAACAAAGTAAAATACGATATGTGCATCCGTTGTAACCACCGCTTTCGTAATCAGAACATTAACGGCGGAGTTCTCAAAGACGATATTCTGTGGTTTTATATCCGCTAATGCCGTTAATGCACCCTCTCGGTCATTTAACGGAACGGAAGAGAGCAACTCCGTACACAGCCCCTTAATTTTCCTATGCTTCTCATACAAGCGTTGTAAGGCTATGGCGATAGCGGACTTCATTTCTTCGGCGTAAATATGGGTGCAATGGCATTTTGATTTGCCTTGCTTCTTGGGAAGGCACTCCCACACGTAATTGCGGTAGGTAGTGGAGTGCCACAGTATCATTCCGTACCGACCTCCGCACTCACCACATACAAGCTTGCCCGACATAGGATATCTTCTTGTAAGCCTTTGCCCCTCGGGGAGAGAAATTTGCTGAACGGCATCCCAGGTCTCGGGGGTGATGATGGATTCATGACCGCCTGTTACATAATACTGCGGAAGCTCACCCTCGTTGACTTTGCGTTTTTTGGTGCGAAAATCTACCGTGAACTTCTTTTGCAGATGTGCATCACCTTTATATTTTTCATTCCCCAGTATGCTTATTATGGTTTTGTTATACCAAGTATCCTTGCTGCCGGGAGAGGGTATATGCATATCCGTCAAGAGTTGAGCAATATGGCTGGGTGCGTAATACTCAAATGCCAGCATATATATGAACCGAACCACACGGGCTTCAGCTTCATTGATAATAAATTCTCCTTTTTCGATGCCACGGTCATAACCGAGAAAGTGTGCAAACGGAACGGTATAAAAGCCGTCGGCAAATTGTTTTCGCTTGCCCCAGGTGACATTATCCGAAATGGATCGGCTCTCTTCCTCGGCAAAGGAGCTCATAAGAGTCAGCATAAATTCGCCCTTGGAGTCGAGAGTATTGATATCCTCCTTCTGAAAGAAGACCCCAACGCCCTCGGATTTCAACTTTCGGATGGTCATAAGAGCGTCAACGGTATTACGGGCAAAGCGCGAGAGGGACTTGGTGATAATGAGGTCGATTTTGCCGTCAATGGCATCTGCGACCATACGATTGAACCCGTCACGATTATGATAGGAAAGACCGGAGATGCCGTCATCCACATAAAGTCCTACGAATTCCCATCGTGGGTTTTCCTTGATATAGGTTTCAAAGTAATCGGTCTGCGCTTCCAGGCTGTGCTCCTGTTCCTCTTTTTCGGTGGACACACGAGCATAGGCTGCGACTCGCAGCTTTGCTGTAGGAGCTCGACCGAAGTCCCCAAGTCGGGGAGCAAATTCAACCTGTGTAACCTTTCTCTTCGGCAATGCTGTTCACCTCCAATTCTCCCACCATCGGCTTGAGCCTGCGGACGCACTCCTTTTTGAGTGACGAAAGCTCCTCATCCGTGATGATTCCTTTGTCGCGCAACGTCATAAAAACGGCTTTTACCAGGCGGTAGTCACGCTCCGCCCGTCCTTGTTCTTTGTTCATACGCTCACCTCCGAGTGCTTGTATATATCACTCTAAAAGGCAAAAAAGTCAAGGGGTATTTTGAAAATATAATTTTATTCCCTTAAAAAGGGCATATTTCCCTTAATTTCGCCCGTATTTTAAGGGAATAAATGCACAATTTTGAATTTCGCTTGCCCAATGTATTAAATATGCTGTCCTTACACAAAAAAGAACAAGGTGATCGCAGATCACCTTGTTCTTTTTGCTTACGAAGAAGACTTTAAACCACCTTGTCATTCGCCCCGCGAATGACAACAATTTGCGCGCAACCGCCGAATAGAATTATCACACCCAATAAAGCGCGCAAATGCGTGGTTACAAGTCCCATTTATAAGCTACAATCTTGGCTATGGAGTTTTCCTTTTATAACCGACAAATCCGCCGTCCTCTGCCTCGGTTAGACAGAAGCGGCGGATTTTGTACATTTGCAAATTCAATCGTAAAAAATAGAATTTACAAAAACATATTGTTTAATTGTTGCCAATATGGTATAATAAATTATCGCTTTTGGCAAGAGTGCTTTTTCGTACAAGGAGCTTTTATCAGCCATTACATGATAAAAGGGAGAACCAATAATGGAAAAAACGTTGTTTTGTGACAATAAAACACTGATTAAAAACGCGAAAATCTATGATGGCAGCGGCGCGCCCGCTTTTTTTGGAGACGTACTTATTGAAGGTGATCGAATTCTCCGGGTTGCGGAATCCATTGCGGCTGAAACTGATTTTGAGGTAGTGGATATCAATGGGCTTTCTCTCGCCCCCGGCTTCATCGATGCCCACTCGCATAACGATTGGTTTGCTCTGCGCAAGGATCATAAGAAATACTTTGAGCCTTTTATCAAGCAAGGGATTACGACCTTTGTGTCGGGCAACTGCGGACTTGCCGCAACGGGATTTTCCGATGATACGGCACATAAGGATAAGATCGGCGGCGGATTGTTTTTTTATAAAGATGCCGAGGCAAAGGGTAGTGTAAAGGACTTTTTGGATGCGACGGACGGGAATATGCCTTGTAATCTTGCCGTATTGGCAGGTCATTGTACTGCCCGCGCAAGCGTTTCGGGCAGCGCAAACCGTAAGCTTACGGAAAAAGAAGAAAAAGAGATGCTTGATATTCTGGAGAAAGCCCTCAAGCAAGGGGCGGCGGGCATATCGCTTGGTCTTATGTATGATCCCGGTCTGTACGCCGATACCGATGAATTGAAAAAGATCGCGCAGCTCTGCGAAAAATACGATCGGCCTTTAACCGTGCATCCCAGAGCAAGCTCTGCGGTATCAATGTCGTACCCCGAGCTCTTGGGACGGTCACATTTGCTCCGTGCATTGGACGAGCTGGCAGAAGTGGTCAGATCAACCAAGACAAAGCTTCACTATTCTCACGCGATCTTTGTTGGAAGGCGTTCCTTCAAGGATAAGGATGAATTTCTCGCAATAGTCGACAAGCTGCGCAAGCAGGGCGTCGATATGATGTTTGATATCTACGATGAAACGCTTGGAGTATCGGTTATCACCGTTATTTTACCCGCGTGGTATCAAGCAATGACACCCGCGGAGAGGAAAAAGCCTTTGGTGCGCGCCAAGCTCAGCATACTTGTGTTCGCTTCAAGCCTGCTTCTCGGATTTGGATTTAAGGATATCGAAATAGCGTACATCGGCGAGGGGTATGAGAAATACGAAGGAAAGACCGTTCATCAAATTGCCAAGGAAGAGGGCATGAGCGATCTTGAGGCATACCTTATGCTTTGCGAAAAGAGCAATTTCCAAGGACGTGTCAATATGGGGCCGTATACGACCGCAGAGATTATCAGCGATTTTGAGAAAAATCCTAACTGCTTGTATATGACGGATGCCTGGGTTGAGGATCGCGGCGTTCAGAATCCTGCAATATACGATTGTTTCCCGAAATTCCTGCAGGATGCTCTGCTTGGTCGCGGTGACTCGATGGAGCGGACGGTTGAACGTATGACGGGCGCGACGGCGCGGAGATTCAATCTTCGCGAGCGCGGTTATATCCGTCCGGGATATTATGCAGATCTTACCGTCTTTTCCGAGGAAGAATTGAAAACCGCAATTCCGGATCAGAAAAAATCCTTCGGCATACGAAGAGTATGGATCAACGGTAATCCCGTGCTTGATGGCGATGAGCTCGATGAGAATCTGATCAAAACAAGCGGAAGATCAATATTTGTATGATCCGATATTTTGGCTGATAATACGCGATCGCGTTTTGCACCATACAAACGATTTCGGTTAATATCTTTAAAAAGGAGTGACTCGGTTCACTCCTTTTGTATTTTGCATCGGGTATAAAACCGACTTTTTACCCAATTCCGATTGAAAAAAGATATCAATTATGCTATAATTATCATAACGACACAAAAGGCGGGAGAGAATAAATGAACAGATCTTATTTTTTCAAAAATGCGGCTTGGGTGGGGTTGGCTGACAGGACTCCGAAGAGTTTTTCGGTTATTCGCGGCCGATTTGACCTTTGTTCAGTCAGAAGAGTGACTCTGAACGTGCTTGGCCTTGGCTTCTTTAAGTGCTATATCAACGGTAAGTGTATTAATCCCGATACATTTTTGCCGCTTTCATCTGATTTTGAGGCTTCCGCTGATCCTAAGGACGAGGTGCTTGCGGGACACAGAGTGTACGTTCCGAGCTTTGATATAACTCCCTTTACCACCCACGGTGAGAATGTCATCGCGATCCACTTCGGTGGCGGTTGGTACACGCACCGCTCGCGCGTTTTCGGGCTTCCGAAGGCGATCTATTGCATCGTTGCAGAGGGCGAGGACGGCGCGGAGAAGTGTTTTGTTTCGGATGAAAACTGCCGAATTTCGGAGAGCTACGTTTCGGGATATGATTTCACAAAATATGAGAATCACGATTATTCCGCATCGACCGAGCTGTTCGGCAGGGAGGTTGACGACAGCGACTGGGCTTACGCAACGCTGACCGAGGGGCTTGATACCGATTATTTATCTACCGATTGCCCCGCAGACAAGCTTATCTGCGAGCTGCCCGTGAAGATTGTCGGAAGGAGCGAGCGGGGAGTCATTTACGATTGCGGTGAGAACACCACGGGCTATCCCGTGCTTGAGCTGCGTGCGAAGCAGGGTGAGACGGTCACGGTGCGCCTTGGGGAGGATCTGCTTGCGGAGGGAGGTCTTGATCCGAGGCATATCCACAACCAAAGCTTTTCGGTGGTATCGGATGGCTCTGATCGCGCCGTTCAGCCCGATTTCACCTGGTTCTGCTTCAGATATTTTGAGGTTGAGGGCGAGGCTGTGCCGACGTGCGTGAAGGTGGTATATGCGGACGTCAATCCGTCGTCGACCTTTGAGTGCGACAACGATACGCTGAATTGGACGTATAATACCTTCATCCACACGATGCTTTGCAATATGCACACGGGGCACCCGTCGGATTGCCCGCATCTTGAAAGGCGCGGATACACCGGAGACGGTCAGCTTACCTGCCACGCCGCGCTTTCGGTGCTCGATGCGAGAAGCTTTTACGAAAAATGGCTCTGCGATATTGGCGACTGTCAGGATACGCTGAGCGGTCATATTCAGTATACCGCGCCGTATATCAGGAGCGGCGGCGGTCCCGGCGGGTGGGGATGCGCCATCGTTGAGGTGCCCTATCAGCTCTATAAGCACTACGGTGACGAGGGCGTGCTCCGCAAATATTACGGCAATATGCGCCGCTACATCGACTATCTTGAGGCTCATTCCGAGTTTGGACTTGTCACGAGCGACAAGGCGGGCGAGTGGTGTCTTGGCGATTGGTGCGGTCCGAACATACTTTATCCCGATAGGGATATCACCTCGCATAATCAGCAGGTCATCATTCCCGCGCCCTACGTCAATACCTATTTTATGGTGAAATCGCTTGAAACGATGCGCGAGATCGCTATGATAATCGGCAAGGAGAGCGACGTTGCGGAATACGACGAGAAGATCGCAACGAGAAAGCGAGCTATCCGCGCCGCGTATTTCAATACCTTTGACGGAAATTTCGTTATGAACGTTCAGGGCGCGAATTCCTTTGCGGTCGATCTCGGACTCGGTGACTCGGCTACCTATACCAATATGCTGACCTACTACAAGAAGCTCGGATATTTTGATACGGGCATTTTTGCCACCGACGTGCTTATCCGCACGATGTTTGAGCACGGCGACGCCGAGCTTGCGGTGGATATCCTCACAAACAACGGCACTCAGGGCTACGAGCATTGGCGGCAGAACGGTGCAACCACCTTCCACGAATATTGGGACAGCAACCGAAGCCGCTCGCATTGCCATCCTATGTTCGGTGCTCCTGTGGCGTACTTCTTTGAATATCTTCTCGGTATAAAGCAGACGAAGGAGTCGGCGGGATATGAGGAAATGATCATAAGCCCCGTTGCGATCTCGAAATTCGGAAGAATGTCGGGAAGTATGGAAACGCCGAACGGCAAGGTCGCGGTTGCTTACGAAAGGGAAGAGAGCTGCGTGAGATTCACCGTCACGATCCCCCGCGGTTCCTCTGCTATCCTGCGCGTGTTTGGCAACGACTATGCGCTTGCCGAGGGCGAGCAAGAGATTTTGATCGCAAAGTGATAAATATCTTGACAATCGGCACTATCTGTTATATAATTAACGTAGTAAATCTAAAAATCAATAAGGAGAAATCAAAATGGCAAAAATTCTTATTTGCCCTAACAAATATGTTCAGGGCGCGGGCGAAATGGGCAAGATCGCCGATTACGCTAAGGCATACGGCAAAAAGGCTCTCGTGGTTATCACCGCTTCGGGATACAAGAGAATCGGCGCAACTCTCGAGGCAAGCTTCGGCGCAGGCGAGGTCGGTGCGGTTTATGACTACTTCAATGGCGAGTGCTCTTGGAACGAGATCAACAGACTCATCGAGGTTATGAAGGCAAACGGCTGTGATATGGTTATCGGTATCGGCGGCGGTAAGATTCTTGACACCTCCAAGGCGGTTGCGCACGCTTGCAAGACTCCCGTTATTATCTGCCCCACCATCGCATCCACCGATGCACCCTGCTCGGCTCTTTCGGTAATTTACACCGACGAGGGCGTTTTCGAGGAATATCATTGGCTTCCCGCAAACCCCAATATGGTTCTTATGGACACCTCCATTATCGCGGCTTCCCCCGCCCGTCTTACTGTTTCGGGCATCGGCGACGCGCTTGCAACCTACTACGAGGCAAGAGCGACCAAGGCGAAGGATGCGGGCACCTGCGCGGGCGGTAAAGTTACCTGCGCGGCTATGGCTCTCGCAGAGCTCTGCCTCAACACCCTTCTCGAGGAGGGCGTAAAGGCGAAGCTTGCTCTCGAGGCGGGCGCTTGCACCGAGGCTGTCGAGAAGGTTATCGAGGCTAACACCCTCCTTTCGGGTATCGGTTTTGAGTCGGGCGGACTTGCGGCAGCTCACGCTATCCACAACGGTCTTACCGTTCTTCCCGAGTGCCATCATATGTACCACGGCGAGAAGGTTGCTTTCGGTGTTCTCACTCAGCTTATGCTTGAAAACGTACCCACCGAGGAGCTTGACGAGATCGTAAGCTTCTGTGTTGAGGTAGGACTCCCCGTAACTCTCGGCGAGCTCGGCGTTACCGAGGTTACCGATGAAAAGCTTCTCGCAGTAGCAAAGGCGGCAACCGTCGAGGGCGAGACCATTCACAACATGCCTTTCGAGGTCACCGCGGAGAAGGTCGTTGCGGCTATGAAGGCTGCCGATGCTTACGGAAGATACTTCCTTGGCGCATAATTAAATTTATCCTCAAAGGGACTGCTTGACAAGGCAGTCCCTTGTCTTTTACCGCGCCTTCGGCTGAATACCCACCCAACCCTCCCCCAAGCGGGAGGGCGCCGTCCCCTACAGGCTCGCGATTAAAATCTATTTAAAATAAAAATCAATTCCCGAGCCATCGAGGACAATATAAGATTGAAAAGCATTGACTCGGAAGCAAAATTGTGGTATAATCATACCGTAAAGTGAGGTAAAACGATATGAATGACTACATATATAAATACGAAATGCACGTTCACACCTGCCCTTGCAGCGGGGGCGGTAAGGATATCCGTGAGCATATTGACGATCTGATCGCGAAGGGGTACAGCGGAATGGTGGTCACCAACCATTTTTACGCGGGTGACAACCGAATCGATAGGGCGCTTCCCTGGGCGGAGTTCGTTGATGCTTACCGTCAGGACTATCTCTACGGTCTCGAATATGCCAAGACGGTTGGATTTGATCTGCTTTTCGGACTTGAGGAGAACGTTGGACACGGACAGGAGATACTGCTTTACGGTATAACTCCCGAGCTTATAGAGTCGCACCCCGAGCTTAAGAGGGCATCGGCGGAAAAATACGCCGAGGTCGTTCACGCGGCGGGAGGACTCGTCTATCAGGCGCACCCCTGCCGCGCCAGAGATTATATCAGCAATCCGTTTCCTCTTGATTGCCTCGACCTGCTCGACGGAATCGAGGTATACAATGCGGGCAACGAGCCCGAGTGGAACGAAAGCGCACGCATTTTTGCGGAAGAGCGGGGAATTTCCTGCATCGCGGGCTCGGACGGACACAAGATCGGTACGGCGGGCCGAGCGGGAATTGCGACGAGGGAGCGCATCGCTTGCAACGACGATCTTGTCAGAATATTGAAGAACAATGAATATACGGTTTTCATAAACGAATAATTCGGGAGTTATAAGATGGAATACAAAATTTTAGGAAAAACAGGACTTAAAATATCGCGCCTCGGCTTTGGCGGCATACCGATCCAGAAAATTGATGCCGAGGGCACAAAGAAGCTGATTGGCGGGCTGATAAACGAGGGAGTCAACTTCATCGACACCGCGCGCGGATATACCGTCAGCGAGGAATACCTCGGCTATGCGCTCGAGGGCGTGCGCGACCGTTTCGTTCTCACTACAAAGAGTATGGCGCGCACGAAGGAGGCGATGGCGAAGGATATTGATATAAGCCTTAATAAACTTCGCACGAATTACATCGACCTTTATCAGGTGCACAATCCCGGTGCAGCCGACCTTGAGAAAGTAATGGCTGAGGGCGGTGCGCTTGAGGCACTTCTTGAGGCAAAGGCGGCGGGCAAGATCGGGCATATCGGAATCACGCTCCATTCGGTCGAGCTTTTCAAAAATGCACTTGAGCTTCCGTGGGTGGAAACTATTATGTTCCCCTACAACATCGTTGAAACTCAGGGCGAGGAGCTGATCGCGCTCTGTGCCGAAAAGAATATCGGATTTATCTGTATGAAGCCCCTCGCGGGCGGCGCGATCGAGGATGCCGAGATTGCGATCAGATTTATCGTGAGCAATCCCGCGGTTACCGTGGTCATACCCGGAATGGCAGATGCTGCCGAGATCGCGCAGAACGTATCGGCAACGTCAAATACGTCACCGCTGAATGCAGAGGAACAGAAAAAGATTGCAGATATCAAGGAATCTCTCGGTACAAATTTCTGCCGCAGATGCAATTACTGTCAGCCTTGCACCGCGGGAATCAATATCTCGGGCGTTTTCCTCTTTGAGGGATATTACAGCCGCTACGATCTCAAGGATTGGGCACTCAGCCGCTATTCAAGTATGCCGAAAACGGCATCCGACTGCATCGAGTGCGGCGTTTGCGAAACCCGCTGTCCTTACAATCTCCCGATCCGCGATATGCTGAAGAGAGCGGCAGAGGTTATGGGCAAATAAGGAGACGGATTATGATACTTGTTACGGGCTCGAGCGGGTTTGTCGGAAGTAAGATCATGCAGATATGCCGTGACGTTGTTGCGTGCCCCTCTTTGCGCGGGTCGTCCGAGGACGATATCAAGCGTATAGTTGCCGAAAGCGGTGCAGATACGATCGTGCACACCGCCGCAATTTCGGATATCTCTGCCTGTCAGAAGGATCCCGAGGCATCATATATTGCAAACGTGCAGATTCCCATCCTTTTGGCGCGCGCGTCGAAGGGCATAAAGCTCGTATGCTTCAGCTCGGACCAGGTTTACAGCGGAATGGATGATGACGGACCTTACTTTGAAGACCGTGTGAAGCCGGGCAATCTTTATGCCGAGCATAAGCTCGAAATGGAGGAGCGCGTGCTTGGAATCGATCCCGATGCCGTTATGCTCCGCGCGGAGTGGATGTACGATTATTATTTGAAAAAATCCAATTATTTTATGAATATCATCAACGCCGAGGGATCGGTTTGCTTCAGCTCACGGCAGTACAGAGGAATCACTTACGTCAAAGAGGTTGCCGAGAATATGCCGAGCGTCATCCGTCTGCCGGGCGGTTCGTATAACTTCGGAAGCGAAACGGCGAAGTCTATGTATGAGATAACCGAGGGATTTCTGTCGGCTATCGGCAAAAGCTTAACCGTCGAGGATCAGCCTCCGAGGCACAATTTGTGGATGAATTGCGATAAGGCGAGAAAAGGCGGCGTGATATTCAGCAGCGTCGAGGACGGACTGAAGCGTTGCGCAGCTGATTACGGCTTCTTGAAATGATAGAATTCGCATAAAACGTTGAAATCCTTATATTTTTATGATATAATGTTTATATAACACCGAAAGGCGGTGCGCGAATGACCAACAACGAAATAATGAAATCATACCTGCGCAAGTACGTTTTTCCGGGGCTTTATGAAAAGGGTTTTACGGGTAAATGGCCGCATTTTAGAAGAGAGCTTGACGATTGTATTGAACTTATCACCTTTCAAACAAATAAATGGGGCGGGGCCTTCGGCGTTGCAGTGTCTGCTGCTTTTCCTAATTGCGAAAAAAAGAATTATTGGACTTGGGATGGCTTAACGGCAGATCAACTGAATGTTTGGAATACAGATAAGCGCTATTTCTTGAAGGGGATGTATGACGGTGAGTTTTATTACCATGATTTATATTCAGAGTACGTAATGTGTCTCGGGAAAATTTATCATACTGTAAGCGAAAAGAAAGCTCCCGAGTTTGTTCCGCCTAAGCGATATAAACTCGTGAAAAAGTTCAATGATGAAACTGCGCTTGAGATCTGTAATGAAATCAACAGGCAATTCATCAAAGCTTTCAAATGGTTAGATAAATTTGAGAAAAAACATCAAAAGAAATATAATAAGTCGAAAGGCGGTACACAATAATGATCATTAAATCAGACTGGCATATTCACAGCGAATATTCATACGACGCGGAGAATCCGCTTGAGCTGATCGCACAGAGAGCGACGGCGCAGGGGCTTTGCCGCATTGGCATTACCGACCACGCAAACTTTAACGATACAAAATTTATAGGCGACCTTCACGCTTCCGTCGCGGGAGTCCGGGAGATGCAGAAAAAGTATCCCTTTATGATACTCGGCGTTGAGCTGACACCCATCGAGAAGCCCGAGTTCGATCATATCGCACTCACCGGTACGCGTGAAGGTTACGAGCCTCCCGTGAGCGACAAGCCTTACGATATAGAGCTTGCTTGCAGTAAGGAAGAGCTCGTAAAGCTCGGTGTGCGCTACGCCATCGGCGCGTCGCATTGGAGAGTTGATTCCCCGAACGCGAAAAAGCTTGATCCCGATCTTGATGCCTGCATCAAGGAGTGGTACCGTCAGCAGATGTTCCTCGCCGCTGACGAGAGAGTCACCATCCTCGGTCATCCTTGGTATAACGGAAAGGGCATCTGGTACGAGGATTTCGACGTCATTCCGCGCTCGATGAAGCTTGATATCGCAAACGAGCTTAAGCGCAACGGCAAATACGTCGAGTGCAACTCGCACTTCTTCCTCACCCCCAAGGCAACCGATAAATTCCGCCGTCAGTACGCACAGTATCTGCGCGAAATGTTCGAAATGGGCATCCCCGTGACCTACGGCTCGGATTCACACAAGAACTACCCCGACGCACGCGAAAATGTCGAAATTTGGCTTCGCGAGGCGGGATTCGTCGAAGGCGATTTCTCCGAGATTGCGGAAAAGGATCTTTGGTAAAATATTCAGGTCAGCTCAATTTTCGATTTGAGCTGACCGATTTTTCGTTTTCTATTGCATTCAAAGCGGAAAAATGATATAATAAAACAAACAAAAACTCCTTGGAGGTACATTATGAAACTTGCAACTACCACAGGCGATTTTTACGGCTACACACATTCACAGATCAAGTCGCTCGAGCACATTCGTGCGGCGGGATTCAAGTATGCGGACTACAATTTCGGTGCCGAATACCGTGAGCGCACGGGAGCTTTTTCGGAAAATTATAAGCATTATTTCGGCGAGGTCGCTGAGGCGGCGGAGAAGATCGGCATCAAGCTCGTTCAGGCTCATTCGCCGATGGGCAAGCCCCTCGTCGATGACGGCGGCGTGTTTATTGCCGACACTATCCGTTGCGTTGAAGCGTGCGGAGCTTGGGGGATTCCCAATCTCGTTGTTCATTCGGGATACATTCCCGGTCTGACTCCCGAGGAGACCTTCGCGCAGAATAAGCTCTTCTTTATGCCCATTCTTCGCGAGGCGGAAAAGTGGGGCGTCAATATCCTCGTCGAAAACTTCAACAAGATGCACCACGAGGGACTTTATTGGATCGACAACGCGACCGATCTGCTCCGTCAGATCGAGGTCGTCGACCATCCGCTTTTCCATGCCGTATGGGACGCGGGACACGCGAATATGCAGGAAATGCCGCAGGACGAGGAGCTTCGTCTGCTCGGCAGCCACGTTCGCGCGCTTCATATTCAGGACAATATGCAGGAGTCGGATACCCACCTCGTCCCCTTCCTCGGAACGATGAATCTTGACGCCGTAATGAACGGTCTGCTTGACATCGGATACGACGGATACTTCACCTTTGAGGTAGGCGGATTCTTCACTCCCGCGGCAAAGCGCCGTAAATACGAGCGCGAAACCCGCCTCGCGGGAGCACCGCTTGCACTCAAGGATGCCTTCGAGCGTTATCTTTACGATCTCGGCAGAGTAGTCCTTGAATCCTACGGAGTTTACGAGGAATGAGAATACTTTTCATAGGCAACAGCGCGACCTACGTTCACGATATCCCCGAAACGCTTGCAAGGCTTGCGAGTGAGGCGGGATTTCCGACGGAATCGGTTCGCATCGTCAAGGGCGGTTGGCGTCTCTCGCAGCACGCCGAGGCGGGAAGCCGCGCACTTGCCGAGATCGAAAAGGGCTACGACCTTGTCGTGCTTCAGGATAACGGCAACTGCGTCGAGAATGACGAAAAGCGTGCCGCGTCGGTTGCGGCATCCGAAATTCTCTGCAAAGCGGCACGCGAGAGCGGCGCGAAGGTATATTTTTACGTTCGTCCGCCATACGGTTACGAAGCTTTCGGACGCTTACCGATCGAGCAATGCCGTGAGTTTGACCGTTTTTTCACCGAAATAGCCGAGCGCGAGGGCGCGGTCTGCGCATACGTCAACCGCGCGTTTGAGTACGCGATCGAGAACACCGACATTCGCCTCTGGGGCGACGATAACGCCCACACGAGCGAGGCGGGTGCGTATCTTGCCGTCTGCGTGCATTTTGCAACGATCTACGGCAAATCCGCAACCTTGCTCGGAGAAAACGGAGTCCAAGAAGCGGAAATATTGCAGGAGATAGCCGACAGAATAGTTTTTGGAGGTTAATATATGGATAAAGCCGTACAGGTTTATAAAAAATACAAATCGCAAGTTCAGGTCACTTGTTTTATTGCATTCTTTCTTTATCTTGTTATATCCGCAATTCTCAATTTCATAGGTCTGTTCCCGCTTGTAATACCCGCGGCTGTGATCGTGACGTTGGTTTACCGAAAAAGAGTTCGGTCTCTTGTCCGTAAGCACATTATGGGAATCATGCTTGACGATCTTGATGCCCCCCTCTACCGCGAGGTCATCACAACGTCGGGAATCGGCGCGAAAAACATCTTTCATATTATGGAAAGTGAATTTTACGTCGGAAACGTTCGCGGCGCAATAGCGATCGGCGAAGCCGTTTATAGCAACAGTTCGATATCGGAAAAATACAGGTATTCGACACTTGCTTTTCTTGCGCAGTATTATTATTGTCTTGGCGACGATGAAGGATTGGCTTCCGTGTGCCGACGTTTCCGCGAATTCAAGCTTCCGAAGCGCGGCGCACGTATTCGGGATACGGAAAAGATCATCGGAAAATACGAAAAGTTTCTTGCGGGCGACTACGATGCCTTCGTCCGTCCGATAAATCCGAATCTCAAGGGAACTTTATATCCGCTCGTGACTTCCTTCAACGAGGCGCGTGCTGCGCTGAAAAAGGGAGATGCTCGATCTGCGAGGACGATCTTTTCCTCGCTTTCCGTGTCGGCTGAAAATACCGTTTTTGGTATGCTTTCGCGCCGCGCGGTCGAGGCGATCGACAGCGGAATAAGCTACTCCGAAGCGGTAGCGCAGAGCGCGGGCGATCAGGTTGACGCCGAAGCGACGGTTAAAAAATTCATTGAAGAAGACAAAAAATTCAAAAAGGGCAGAAGGCTCTTGCTGATATTCATAGCCGTGATTTTGGCTATTGCGCTTCCGAACTCTATCCGCAGTTGGATTCGCGAGGTGGACGAGAAGATCACGCTTCGAGTGCTTGACGAGCACTACGACAATATCGAGATCGTCGATATGTTTTGGTTCCGTGTGGACGGCAAGAGAAACGAGCTGACGTTTATTGCAGAGGACGACGGAAATTTGTATCTCGGCGGAAGATATCGGGATGAAAACGGCGACTTTACAGCGAGCATTTACTCGGTCTGCAGTCTTTCCGAGCTTGATGAAAACGGCAAATTTGTGCAAGCCTTTTCCAATCACGATAACGTCGCGCTGATGTATTTCCACGTCAACAGCGAATTTTTCTACGTCGACGAAGACGAGGTGCTGTTATACGGCAGATACTATGTCGGAGAAAGATTCATTACGGTCGTAATTGACGACGAAGTGATTAAGTAAATACTAACTAAAAATGACAGAGAACTATTTCGTTCTCTGTCATTTTTTAGTTTAGGGTTGAGTTACATAAACAAGGTAGCAACCGTGAGTGCGATGAGGAGTACGGCGGAGGCGATGGTGCCGACGTTGAGCATTGACGTGCGGCGTTTTTCGGGGGCGGTAAGCTCGGGGCAGTTGTTTTCGATCTTCGATTTCTTGAAGCTCAAGAGCAGAATTATTCCGCCCGAGATATTGATCGCGCCTATTATAAACGCGTAGAGCATATAGAGCGCAAGCGGCAGACCGTATTCGGTGAGCATCGGGATGATTGCGTCGATCTGCTCGGCGGTAATTTCCCCGAGCTCACCCGATGCGATCTCATTGATCTTCTCAAGAAATTCAAGAACCCTAGGCAACATCAAGCCGGGAATAACGCCCATTACCGTGTTGAATACCATATGCATCAGCGTTACGGTGAGGTAGCTTCCCGTTTTGCAGTAAACGTAGCCGAATATGATTCCGAGTCCGAAGGCGTAGAAGAACTGGCTGAAATTCTGATGGAACAGTCCGAAGAATGCGGCAGAGATGAGGATAGCCGTCAGCTCGCCGTATTTATGCGTGCGGTCGATGAGCACCTTACGGAAGAAGAATTCCTCGAGGATTGGCGCGAGAATGCCTGTGCATATGAACATCTGAAACGGAGCGGTGTTGATGATGACGCCAACAAGCTGATTTTCAACCTGATTTCCCGTGAATATGTTCCATACGAGGAGTATTACCGTGCCGATCAGATTGCCTACCCATCCGATGGCAAAGCAGATGCACATAAGCTTGATAAATTTGCCGCCGCTGATGCGCTCGCCCGTGGGCGTGCTTTTTTTGGTGCCGATAAGAGTGCAAAGCCCCACCGCAATTGAGAGCGCGATCAGGATCTCGTTGAAGTAAAGAAGGTATTTGTTGTATATTTCTTTTACTGCCTCGTCGGCGCCTTTGAGAAATGCTCCGAGCGCAAGCGAGAGCAGAAAGGTAAACAGCGATACGCCGAAAAGCGCCCATCCGCAACGCGAGTAAGCGCGGCGCATACCTTTTAATTTCGCCTCTTTTTCCTCGGAAAAAACGGTAGCGATATCATTTTCGGGTGTATGAATAATTTCTTCTGACATATTGGTCTCCTTTCTTATGTTCGTTTACCGATCGTTTTATAAACGCCCAGCCACCTGCCGCTGAAATAGCGCCAAGCGAAGAGGACGGTTCTGAATACCCAGTCGACGGTCATCGCGACCCAAACGCCGAGCGGACCCATACCGAAGCCCGCGATGGTGAGACCGAAGATCTCAACGGCATCAAGCGAGAAGATATAGCAAAGTCCGACGCGGAAGGTCCACATCGAGATCATCGAAATGACGAGCGGAAATTTTACGTCGCTTGCCGCGCGGAAGGCGGAGGGAAGCGTGAATGCCGCGGGCCAGATGACCGCCGCGCAGATTGCGTGGTAGATGATGAGCTGATAAGCGATATCCGCACCCTCGGCGGAAAGCTCGTAGAATCCGATGACGGGCTTTGCGATAAAGAAGGTCAGGATGACGACCGCCCAAAGGCAGATGTAGGTTGCGCTGATAAGTATTTTTGAGTAACGCTTCGCCTGCTCCTTTTCCTCCGCGCCGACGCAGCGTCCGACGACGGTTACCATCGTGTTCGAGAACGCCGTTCCCGGCATATACTGATAGTTCGCGAGCGTTGCGGCGACGGCGTTTGCCGCGATGGCGGCAGTACCCATTGAGGAAATGAGGCTTTGCGTTATCAGCTTACCGAACTGGAACATACTGCTCTCGATTCCGTTCGGCACGCCGATGCGGAGAATTTCCTTGATGATCGGAAAATCGGGGCGATAGTCGAGGTATCGGTCGACGTAGACCGTGTTTTTGCGGTTGCGCAAGAGGTAGAGCGTGATAATTGTACCGATTATACGCGATATGAGAGTCGAAATTGCCGCGCCCATCGCGCCCATGCCGTAGCCGTAGATAAGAATAGCATTTCCGCAGACGTTGATGATATTCATACCGAGCGAGATGAGCATCGACATCGTCGAGTTGCCCATAACGCGGTAGAGCGCACCACCCGCGTTGTTGATCGCGAGGAAGGGGAAGGAGAGCGCGACGAAGACGAAGTAATCCTTTGCCGCACGCATAACGTCGGGTTCAACGTCGCCGAAAAGGAGTCCCATAAGGAAGTCCTCGAGGATTATGACGGCGATCGAGATAAAGAGCGCAACTGCAGTTGTGGCGTAGGTGAGCTGCTTTGCCGCGGAGAGTGCGCCCTCGCGGTTCTTCTGTCCGAGAAACTGCGCTACGACGACCGAGCCGCCCGAAACGAGCGCGCCGAACGCGATGACGAGCATCGTGTCGAGCGAGTTGACGAGCGAAACGCCCGAAACTGCGGCTTCACCCGCCTTCGCCACCATCAGCGTGTCGACCATACCGATCGTTACGGCGAGGATCTGCTGAATTATCAGCGGAAGCGCGATTTTAATGAGATCGCTCCTTGAAAAGAGCGGTTTTTTAGTGTCCATTATTTTTCTTTCTGTTAATTGAACTTAAGATCCGCCATAACGGGGTAGTGGTCGCTCGCATCGTCGCTTATCTTGTTGACGACTACCTTGAACGCGAGTGGCTGAAGCTCGCCTTTGCACCATACGAAGTCTTCGGAAATACGGTTGGTCTCCCTTGTTCCGATCTTATGGAAGGTGCCGTGGGATTTATTCTGATTTCCGTTGAGCGGTGCGCTTTGCTGAGAGTCGACGTAGCCGTTTGCAACGAGGTACTTATACGCGCTGTCAGGAGAGGATTGCGTGCGTCCGGTATACAGGTCGCCCGTGAGAATAACAGGGAGCGGGGATGAAAACGCAGACTGCGCATCCGCGATGGCGGCGAGCTGCTCCTTCGCCCATTGGCTTGACGAACGGCTGTCGGCATAGTGCGCGGTCGAGAGGATGAAATTTTGTCCCTTATAGGAGAATACCGCCGTATGCGAACCGTGGTAGTAGATAAATCCCATTGGATTTTTTGACGAGGTGTTAGTCTTCTGAGTCGAATAACGCCAAGCGGACGAGACGACTTCAAGACCGATATCCTTGCGGTAGATGATGTTGGAATTGATCGTCTTGCCGCTGATCGCATCCGCACCCGCCTCGGGCTTGCCCTTATCGTAGGGTGAATCGAGGCAGACGTAGTATTCGCCGAGCTCACCCATAACGGCATCGAAAAAGACGGTGTTGCCGTTGTGGCTGGCGTAAAACTCGTTGGTCGTGATGATATCGGGCAGGAATTGCAGTATCATATCCGCGATATCCTCTCCGCGCGTTACGTTGTCGGTATAAACGACGGGAGGCGTTGTGACGTTGGGATCGAGATAGGGCGCAGCCATATTCCAATGGAATACGCGGAGATCGGTGCCCTCGGCGCGCTCCCACATACTGTTTTTGTTCTTATTGACAGTGTCGAGAATGTCGCCGCTGATGACGGTGCCTTCAAGCGCGGTCGGCGCGGGCGCGAGGGAGGAGAGGTATGCGGTCAGCTCCTCGGTGAGCTTTTCAAGAGTGGCTCTGCCCTCGCCCATAACGACGAGCTTTTCGCCGATAACGCGGACTTCGTAGTACACGTTCGGGCGGGAGAATGCTCCCCTGACCTCGGCACTTTCGTCGCGGTTCGTCTTGCCGACGAGGATCTCGCGCTCGCCTGCCTTTGCTTTATGATTTTTTACGGGAAGACGGCATCCGACGGCTTCGCTGATCGCTGTTTTCAGCGCGTAGGCACAATCTATTGAGGCGTTAGATCCGTTGTGTATTATGGTGTATTCCGAAATGTCTGCACCCGCGATCGAGATCGAAAGCACCTCGGGGATCGCTTCGGTGGTTTCGGCGGGGATGGTGGTTTCGGGGGACGTGGTTTCTGCCGGAATTTCCGCGGGGGAGCAGGAGAGAAGGATGAGGGGCAGAAGCGCAAGTATTAAAATAAATCTTTTCATATTATCGGCATTTCGGTCATACGGAGCTTTGCACAGCCGTAGGGGTAGAGCTCAATTTCTTCTTCATCCGAGATGGGCGTGCGCGATTCGGGAACTTTTGCGCAGACGTTTTCGTGGCGTTCGGCAAGTCCCCACGGGATCTGCTTCATCTTTGCCGTCAGCGTTACGGGCGGATGCTCGGAGGAGAAGGGAATATCGGAGAGGGATTTTTGATTGAGCTTCAATTCAAGCGAGGAGAATGCGTAGTTCCAATCCGACTTCGGGATGTATTCGTAGTCGCAGTAGGGGAACTTGCGCTCAACGCCGTTTCTCTCATATTCGTACATCTTCTTTTCGTACTTGATGGGGAGCGAGAAAACGAGCGAGCCGCAGCGGACACTTGCGAGATTATGCGGACGGTTGAAAAATTCGGGATTTGCGGTAAATTCGATGTTAACGGTCTTCTTTTCACCCGCTTTGATAGGGAGGACGAGCATAGAGCCATAGGCGGCGTTGCCGTTTACCTTGAGATCCTTAGCGAAGGAGGGGATGCGGACGAGAAGCTTGAAGTCTTCCTTCGCCTCGAGTGTATATTCAAAAGAGTTTTCGAAGGGATAATTCGTTTTCAGCTCGACGGAATAAGCGTCGGTTTTGACAGAGGACGGTACGGGAACGACCGAAATGACCTCGTCTTCCGCGTGCATAAACGCCGAGAGGGCGAATTTCGGCCAAGCCTGACCGAAGTTTGCGGTGCAGCAGCCGTATTCGGGCTCGAGTCCGAAAAGATGCGCCTCGCGCTTGTTCGTGCCGAAGATGGGCTTGCCGGGGAAGCGGATGCAGGCGATCTGGTTGCTCTGCTGATCGTACTGATGCGTCCACATATCGTCGCTGATGGTTGCGGGGAGGGCGTTGAATGCGAGGACCTCGAGGCGTTCCGCCCACTTGAAGTCACCGGTTGCGGCGAAAAGATGCTCGTAGGAGTACATCTGCTCGGCAACGGCGCAGAGTTCCGTGCCCTGAATCGGCGAGAGACCCGAAAGGCATTCGTCGCCCGTGAAAAGTCCGACGGGCGTACCGTTGTAGGTGCGGAGAAATTCGGAGAGCTTCTCCGCGAAGTCGGAGTATTCCTCGCCAAGAAGTGAGTAGCTGACAGCCTCGTATTTGAGCATCATAGCGAGGTTGACGATGTGTGTTTCGAATGTCCATTTGTCAAGCGGACGCTTCCAAAGGTGCGTCAGGCTCGGATAATCCGTGCCTTGCTCCTTTAAGATGCGGGCAAGATCGGAAAGCCATTCCTCGTTATAACGCTTTTTGAGGAAGTCTATTGCGATAAACGCCTCGAACCAACGCGCCTTGCCCCACTTGAAGAGCGAGATCGTGCCCGAGGCGAGCAGATCGTTATAGTTTTTCATCACGCGGTAGAGCACCTCGGGGATGCGCTCGTCGCGCGAGCATTCATAGTATACGACGAGAACCTTTGATATGAGCTGAACCGCCCAGGAATCATAGGTGGGGATATTCTCCTCGGCGCAGGGGCAGATCCATCCGCTTTCCTTCTGATAGGAAAGGATCGCATCAATGTACTTCTTCGCGCGGGCGATCTTGTCCTCGTCCTCAAGCAGATATGCAAGCGGGATGAAGCCGTCGAGCCAGTATGGCACGCGCTCCCAACCCTCGGCGTCGCCGCCGATCCACGCGCTGTCGCGAACGTCGCGCCAGACCTTATCAAGATTACCCGCAAGTGACTCCGCCTGAATCAGCAGCTGACGGCGAAGCCATCCCTCGGGCTTTATTTCATTAGTTGTGTAAAAATTCCATTTCTTCACGGCATATTCCTCCGTAATTTATATATGAGTTAATTATAGCACAGATGGGGTTGAAAATCAATCTTTTTTACATATAATAATACACGGAACCCCTAATTATCGGTGTTCCGTGTGTTATTAATGTGTTTTATTTAGTATATTCAGTCGCCGAGAAATTCTCTGCGATATATTTGCACATCATAAAGCCCTTGTTAACGAGCTGAATGTTGATTCCCACGTCGTAGAGCTCACCGTAGAAGGCGGTGGATTCGCAGTTTTCGGGGTAGGCGGGATTGGTGTTGTGAACGTCGGCGTAGATTCTGATCTTGCCCTTGAAGCCCTCGAATCTCGTCTTGTTTTCCTCGAGGAACGTCTTGTAGCTGAATTCCGAGAAGTTGCAGGTCAGACGCATCATATAAGAGAGGTCGTAGCTCTTGATAGAGCGAGCGAGAAGGTCAGCCTTTGCCTCGTTCTTCATAAAGTTGAGCATCGGTCTGCCGCAGAGAGCGGTGGTTCTTTCGCGGAGCTCGCGGGTGAATGCGTATCCGCTGCTGACGAACGCGGAGTGCCAGGTCGCGATAACGGTGGTGTAAGCCTCGTATTTTTCAAGAAGCGGCCAGATATCGCGGTCGAATTCCCAGAAGATTATGCCGTTTGCATCCTCCTTGGTGTCAAGACGGATGAAGGTGCGGTTCGCGCAGATCTTGATAGCCTCGTCAAGGGTGGGGATCTTGTAGGGAGTTACAGCCGCGCCGTCGCCGCCCGTGCCCATCTTGAGGTTGAGCTGCTGAAGCTGATCGTAGGTCCAGTCGGAAAGGTAGGGGGATTCGGGAAGACCGTTCTTGCCCGCCTTCTCGGCGAAGTCGGTGGTTCTGGTGAGGGTGGAGTCGTGAAGGAGAACGAAAACACCGTCCTTGGTCACGCGGGGGTCGATCTCGACCATATCAGCACCGAGCATTATCGCACTGATAAGTCCCTCTGCGGAGTTTTCGGGATAGTAGACCATCTCGCCGCGGTGCAAGCAGGACATAAGTCTGCCGTCCGGGGTATTGTATGCCGCGTATTTCTCGTCAAAATCGAGCATCCATTCGGGAGTTTCGTGATAAAATTCCCAATGAAGTGCGAGCTTCGAAAAATCGTTTATGTATTCCTGACGGTCGGGGAGGGTGTAGGAGATCGCTACGTCGGAATACTCATACTTATACTTGTCGGGAGTGAAGAGCTTGGCAAGTCTTGCGCAAGCTGTGTCGGTAGCGTAAGTGCTTCCGCCTGCGACGGTGAGCGAGGTGCCGCTTTGAACGATCTTGAAATCGTCCATTCCGAGGCCGTCGGCGGATGCGCCGCGGGCGAAAACTGCGATCTCGTAGTCGGTTGCCGCTTCGGATTCGCTCTTAACGGCAATGGTAGAGCCGCAGATAGTGCCAAGTCTTGCCGCAAGCTCTTTGGCGGTTGCCTCGTAGCCCTCACCGTAAACAACGGTGTACTCGGAAAGAGGTGTTTCACCGATTCTGACGGTGGTATCGGGCTCGGTCTCGGGCTGTGTTTCTGCATCGGTTGCGGGAGCGGTGGTGAGCACCTCTTCCGCAGTGGTTTCTGCGGGTTCAACGGTGTTGCAGGATGCAAGAGCACCTGCGAGCATAATGAGTGCGATGATGAGAGAAGTAAGTCTTTTCATAGTTATGTTCCTTTATTTAGTATATTCCGTAGCCTCAAAATTCGCGGCGATGTACTGACAGAGCGAAAGTGCCTTGTTTACAAGGTGGTAATTGATGCCTGCTTCGTAGAGCAGACCGTAGAATTCGTGCGACTCGTTATTGCCGTTATGAACGTCGGCGTAGGTTCGGAGCTTGCCCTTGTAGGAATCGAGCTTGGTCTTGTTCTGGCTGAGGTAGGTCTTGTAATCAATATCACCGAAGTTGACGAAAAGGCGGATTCCGGGGTTGAAATCGTGACCCTTGATGACCTTGTTGTTTGCGGCAAGGGTGTTTGCGTCACCCATGAAGACGATGCCGGGCTTGCCCGAAAGCTCCTGCGCCTTGGCGCGGTAGGTGTCGGTCAGGCTGTAGCTGCTCGCCTTGAACCAGCTGTGCCAGGTGTAGATGACGTTGGAATAGCTCTCATACTTCTGCATAAGAGGCCAGATGTCCTTTTCGAAGTTCCAGAAGGGAGTATCGTCGGTCGGACCCTTTACGTCAAGACGGATGAAGATGCGGTTTGCGCAGACATTGAAAGCCTCGTCGAGAGTGGGGATCTTGTAGGGGGTCAGCTTTGCGCTTGCGCCGCCCGTGCCCGTTTTAAGATTGAGCTGCATGAGCTGCTCGTAGGTCCAATCCGCGACGTTTGCGGACTTGGGAAGACCGTTTTTGCCCGCCATCTCCTCAAAGTTGGTGGTACGGGTGAGGGTTGCATCGTGAAGAAGGATGAAAACGCCGTCCTTGGTGAGTCGGGGGTCGATCTCGACCATATCGCAGCCCATCATAACCGAGCTGATAATGCCCTCGATCGAGTTTTCGGGATAGTATACCATATCTCCGCGGTGTGCGCAGGACATAAGTCTGCCTGCGGGATCCATTGATGCGGCATATTTTTCATCGTAATCAAGCATCCATTCGGGAGTCTGGAACGCAAGCTCCCAATGGAGAGGAAGGGATTCGATATCGTTTACGTAATCGCGCGATGCGGGGAGCTCGTAGTGGAGGGTGAGATCGGAGATCGCGTATTCGGTCTTATCGCCGTCCGCGATCATCTTGCAAAGACGCGCGCAAGCCATTTCGACCGCGGTTTTATTGTTTGCGCTGATGTAGAGGTGCGCTCCGTCTCCGCCTTCGGAAATATAGAAATCGTCGATGCGCTCGGCGGAGATCTTTGAAGCAAAGCGCGAAGCGGCGCCGATCGCGATCTCGTGTGCGGCGGGCTCTTCCTTTTCGGTCTGTGTGCGAATAACGGCACCGGTCAGAACGCCGAGTCTGTTGGCGACCTCAGCGGCAGCGTCCTTGTAGCTTGAGCCGTAAACGATGACGTAATCGGTCAGCGGAACGCCGCCGACGGTCACGCCGGGCTTCGCGTATGCAGCCTTCTCGACCACGCGGAGAGTAGAGTTTACGGTAAGCTCGCCCTCGGTGAGGTATTTTTCGATAAAGAGATCAACGGCGCGGACGACAGCCTCGTCGCTGTGTCCCGTGATCATAAGGCGGTTGCCGATAAAGGCGATAACGGCATCGTTGTAGCCAACACCCTCGAGAGCCTGCGCGGATTCCTCGCGGTTTACCGTGCCTACGGCGATCTCGTAAGGATGCGCCTCCTTGTTCGGCATAATGAAGTCGTCGCTGACATCGATCTTTGCGCCGTATTTGTCGCTGAAAACGTTTCGCAGACGGACGAAGGCATCGGTTACGGTGCTCGAAGCCTTCTCGGAGCGGATGAGCTTATATTCGGTCGTGCCGCCTGAGGTGATGGCAACGGGAGGCGCGTCGGGAGTGGTGGTTTCGACTACCTCCGGGGTAGTGGTAACGTCGCTTTCACCGCCGTCGCAGGATGAGAGGATCATCAGCACGGCAAGCAGAAGCGAGAGAAGAATAATTGATTTTTTCATCGTGATTTCCTCGCGAAAAGATAATTTCTTATATAGTAGCATAAAAGACGAAAAAAATCAATCTTTGTTTGTAAATTTTAATAAAAAACTGTCCCTCGGCGCGGAGCGCCGAGGGGCAAGAAAGGTTATTCAGTTAGTTCTTCATCGTTGACAGGAGGGAGAACAGCGGTAATTACAGGGGCGTAAGTTGATGTCATCCCACAAAGTGTGCAAACATAAACAGAACCCGATGATACCCAGTTATGTGCTGTCATTTTACTATATCCACAATCCCTGCATCTTGCGGTGTGATATAACACATTTCCTTGAATTATCCAATAAGTCCAATAATGTAGTTCGGTATAATAAAGATGGCACTCCTCGCACGGGTCGCAACCAAAATCACAACCGCTTCCGCAAGAATAATCGTCATTACGGCAAGAACATTCGCAAGTATCACATATCACTCCGTGCGTATAAGCATCCAATGAATTATAGGTATATCTGTAATCAAAACGAAGAATCGATGCAATCCAAACAGCTTTATATGCATTAAGCCTTCCACCTGACACACAAGAATTCTGTAACAAAGGAGCAATATCTACGCTTCGTATGATAATATCTTTCAACTGGGCTGTTGTCAAATTTGGGTTGATAGAAAGCATCAGTGCTGCCACACCGGTTACAAAAGGAGCAGCAAAAGATGTGCCTGAATCCACGTGATAACCATAAGCAACTTCGGTAGTAGCATTATCTACTTGACCATTTTCATCACAAATATCAGTAGGATACGTTGATAATATTCTTTTGCCCGGAGCAAACAAATGTACGGAATTCTTTCCAGTGTTAGATTTTTTTAGTTCATTGTCACTGTTTCTTTCTTGCCAAATATTATCATATTCATCACTAGCCCCAACTGTAATTACATTCGGACGATTATATGCTGTCGGATATGATGTGAAAGTATCAAGATTTTGCCCAATCTCCTTTATAATAATTGCAATATACTTCATATAGCTTCGCTACGTCTTCATCCGAAAGGAGTCCCCGTTCATAGACTTCGGAGAGGGGCATCCATTCATATTCATATGCAACGCAAATATTACCATTGATACCTATTCTATATTCACCAAGATCGTATATTGGAAAATTGAATCCCCAACCGGGATTGGGTGCTATACCAAATATAAAACAATCTCCGAATTTTCCAAAATAAAATCTATCAAATTCATTTCGGCGCATTGCTTCTTCCACAGTAATTGCGTATTGCCAATACTTGTCGTTTCTCATTTGCTCGATATCTTCATCCGATAACTCAAAGCCATCATCTATGAAATCTGCAATTCGATATTGAAAATAGGCCTCATTAATCTGCGCAAGGTCTTCCTCTGTGAGAACATACTCGTCGTACATACCATTAGTAGTTTCAATAATTCCTGATGTCTCTGCTTCGCTTCCCCAGCCTGCCGCCATTGAATTGACGACCTCCAAAACGTAGTTAAAGACCGGGAAAGCACAGGAAAGCAAGAGCAGACACCCCACTAAAAGTGCGATCTGTTTTACTTGCTTACCGAACGTAGGCTTGACGTATTCCTTATCCTGTACCGACCTCAATTTCAAACTCTCGCCGACCTCGGCGATATATTTCGGGTCGATATAATCGAAGGCTTCGATCAGCCTTAAATCCTTGAAATTGCCGTTCATACTATGATCCCCTCCTTTTCGAGCTCTTTTGCCAGCCGCGCACGCAGGCGGGCGAGCATTGATTTGATCTTGCTCTGCGAAAATCCCGTTTCCTCCATTATGCTCTTGTCGCTCGCGCGGTACCAATAGCGCAGGACGAAGACTTTTCGCTCGCTTTTGTTCAGCTTTTCAAGAAAACCGTTTATTACCTTGCCCGCAAGGCGCGATTCGTAATATTCGGATAGCGTCTGACCGTCGGAGAGCAGTGAGAGTATCTCGTCGCTGACGGTCTGCACGTTGCCTCCGCGCTTCCACGCGTTGTTTGCCCGCGACTTGCTGATCGCGATATTCTTGGCGCGCGCAGATATGTACGCCGACAAGGGCTCGGGCTCGTCGGGCGGTATCGAATTCCAGAGTGCGAGCCAAGTATCGTTGACGCATTCCTCCGCATCCTCGCGCGAGGCGAGGAAATTCTGCGCTATATAGCGGCAGAGCTTGCCGTATTTCTTTTCCGTTTCCTTTATAGCTTCTTCGTCGCGCGCGAAGAAAAGCTCAATTATCCTTTTGTCGTTCATAGGCAAGACCTCCTTTCACCCTATATATCGCAAAATGCACCCGATCGGTCGCGTCGAAACGTAAAAAATTTACTTTCCATTATTATAATACCATTTCAAATCTCATTTGTCAATAAAAACACCCGCCGCTATTGCCATTTTGCTAAAAAATATTGCACTCAATTCAAAAAGATATTGCATTTCGCACAAATTTGTGGTATAATAGACTCGAAAAGGTATATTTTGAGGTCATTTGCCGCAAAAAATGCGTGGAAATGACTCTTTTTCCCGTATCTTGAAACTATTTTATTCCAATACAGAGAAAGGAACACAAAAATGAACTCTGAAAAAGTAACCGAGATGACTACCGAAGTCACCGCTCCCGCCTTCGACGTTAAGGAGAACCACGCAAAGGTGCAGGCTATTATGACCGAGATCGAAAAGGTCATAGTCGGCAAGCGCTCCGAGATCGTGCTTCTGCTTACCGCGATGCTCTCGGGCTCCCACATCCTCATCGAGGACGTTCCCGGAACGGGTAAGACCACCCTCGCCGCTACCCTTGCAAAGGTAACCGGTCTTGACTTCAAGCGCGCACAGTTCACCCCCGACATTATGGCATCCGACATCACCGGCTTCAATATCTATAACCGCCGTACCGAGGAATTCGAGTTCCGTCAGGGTCTCGTTATGTGTAACCTTCTCCTTGCAGACGAAATCAACCGTGCCTCCCCGAAGACTCAGTCCGCGCTTCTCGAGGCAATGGAAGAATCCAAGGTCACCGTTGACGGCACGACCTATGCTGTTCCCGATCCCTTCACCGTTATCGCAACCCAGAACCCCACGGGTTACGTCGGAACATATCCCCTGCCCGAGGCACAGCTCGACCGTTTTGCGCTCAAGATCCGTATGGGTTACCCCTCTCCCGAGGAAGAGCTCAACATCCTTCTCGCGCGCCGCGGCAAGAACCCGCTCGATCAGGTCAACGCCGTCATCACCCGTGACGAGCTCCGCGAGCTCCGCGCAGGCGTTTCCACCATTACCATTGATGAGGAAATTTACCGCTACATAGTAATGCTTATCGGCGCTACCCGCCGCCACTCCGCGCTCGCACTCGGCGCATCTCCCCGTGCATCCGTCGCTCTTATGCGTCTTGCACAGGCTTACGCATTCGTCCGCGGCAGAGATTACGTTCTCCCCGACGATATCGCGGCAGTTTTCCGTCCCGCTATCGGACACAGACTTATGCTCCGTCAGGATGCGAAGCTCAAGGGTACCTCGCCCGACGAGATCCTCGGCGAGATCCTCCGTACCACCCCCGTTCCCTACAAGGGAAAGAGAAAATAATCACCCCTACCTTTGCCCAAAATGTCTAAAAACAAGAACAAAAAGGCAAAGCAGGTTGAGAATACACACGAAAAAGACCGCTTTCCGATATCCTTCACTTTCCGATTCTGGATCTGGTGCGGAATTTGGATCGCCAGCCTGATATTTACGCAGGCTCTTCGCGCGCCCGCGTCCGCGATCCTCTTCGGATTCGTTTCGATCGCGCCCTGGGCATCTATGATCTACGCGCTTATCGCAAGAAACTCGCTGAAGATCTATATGCTCTCCGACACGACCGTTACCGAGAAAAACAAGCCGTTTTCGTATGAATTCCGACTTATCAATGAGGCTTTTCTGCCCTATCCCTTCATTGACGCCTATATCAAGCTCCCCCGCCGCAGCAGTGTCCGCACAACCGAACGCTGTGTGCGCATCGGCATGCCCCCCATGTCGAACTACACCGTTAAGGGAACGGTGCAATTCCGATTCCGCGGAACCTACGAGATCGGTGTAACGTCCTTCTACGTTTACGATTTCTTCCGCATCTTCCGCGTTCGTTCCCCAATCAACACCTTTACCACCGTTTACGTTCTTCCCCGTAAGCTCACCCTCGACGCGGGCGACGCGTTCTCGGTATCCGATTCCGCACAGCGTACCGTCAAGGCGCCCTATGCATTCGACAAGCTCGAGGTCTCGGATATCCGTGACTATCAGCCCGGCGACTCGCTCAAGAGCATACATTGGAAGCTTTCCTCGAAATCCGAGGAATTCATCGTCAACGATTACAACACCGGTTCTGCCGACGTTTCCTATATCTTCTGCGATATGTCGGCTCACTTCCCCGAGTACGCGCCCGACAAGCCCTTCGTCAATCCCTTTGAGGTAAAGGATGAGACGGCAGAGGCTGCCCCCGAGGTTGAAAAAGCCGAGGAGGCGGAAGCTCCCGCCGAGGAAGCTCCCGTTGAGGAGACCGCCGCAGAGGAAGCTCCCACCGAAGAAGCAAAGACAAAGAAATCCAAGAAGAAGAAAAAGAAAAAGTCCGAGGTTGAAGAAGCAAAGCCCGACATCCACGCCCTTATCAATGACGAGGCTTACGAGGATATGAACGAGTATTGTGCGGACGGCGCAGTCGAGCTCACCATCGCGGTAATTCTCCGCGAGCTCCGTTCGGGACGCGACGTTACCCTTATGTGGTACGATACCCGCTCCGAGATGGGAGCGTTCTGCTACGATATTCATTCAATGGACGACTTCGACGTAGTTTACAGACTCTTCTCGTCCGCACCCACCGTCCCCTCGGATAAAAAGATATCCCGCCTCGCCGCAACCGTCGGTGACACGCAGGATGCAAAGGTTATGGTAGTTCTCCCCGTCCTCGACGATAACATCATTGACGACGTTGCCGAGATCCCCCGAATCACCGAGGTCATCGCCTATTCCGCCGAGGAGCGTTATCTCTATCCCGAGCTTCGCCGCGCATTCATTGACCAGTGCCGCGAGCAGTTCGATGCACGAGGCATAAAGCTCATCGACGGCAAGCTCGATGAAAGAACGATCATTTCTTCCGAAAGCGCCCTCAAGGACGGCGAGGAAGAGGTCGGCGGCAGCGTTGGACTCGGAAATATTTAAGGAGGTATTGTTATGACAGAAGAAAAGAAAAAAGAACAGACCTCCGCGAAGACCGACGTTACTCTCGCAGAGAAAAAAGCCGCAAAAAAGGCGGCTAAAAAGCGTAAAAAGTTTGAAAAGAAGGAGCTCAAGCGACTTAAGAAGGAGCACGAGCGCCGTGCTGCCATCCTTCCCGCCGCAAAGCGTCCGATAATCTGTCCGCCCGACTGCTCGGATTCGTCAAACAAGCACGTTATATTCGGTATGATCCTCCGTGTATTCGTGCTCTTTATCGCCGTCGCGGGCTTGACAATGTTCGTCACCGAGGCTTTCGGATTTGATATGACTCCCGAATACCTTGCGTCAAAGGACGTCCGGGAGTACGCGGGCGTTGCCGCAGGCGCAGATTTCGGCTACGTCGCGCTGTGGTCGGCAGTATTCGTTGCACTGTTTGCCCTGATGGCACTGTGGAAATACGGCGCGCTCGTATCAATCCCCGCGATATGCGTAATTGCAGTTGTTTCAACGCTCCCCAACCCCGTACAGTACCTTTACGAGCTCGCGCTGACCGTTTATAACGGCGCGCTCGGACATATGAAATTTATGGGCTTCTACGCGATGGATCTCAAGCAGGTCTCCGTGTCGCAGACAATGGGAACGCCCACCGAGCTCGTCAGAACGGCAGTTATGCTCTTCGCGCTTATCACAGCGGCGGTATTCGTCCCCGCCTTCATCAAGCGCGCGCGTATAATCCTGCCCGCGATCTATTCGGGCGGAATTATGGTATTCCTCTTCGTATATAACCTTTCCCGCTCGAACTGGGCACTCGCGTTCATCATTATGGGCTTCAGCTCGATCATCGTTATGTACGTTTACGATCGCATCTTTATCGTCCCCCCGAAGCCCGACGAGACCGATGAAACCGGCAACATCTTCGGTGAGACCGGTGCTCCCGCGCTTCCCGAGCGACTGCTGAAAAAGGCAGAGCTCAAGGCATCTGCCAAGGAGCGCAAGCTTGCTGCGAAAGCCGAGCGCAAGGCTCGCAAGCGTGGCAAAAAGATCACGGTCGATCAGGAGATCAGCGAATATTTCGCAGACTCTGCAGAGAAGCCGAAAAAGGAAAAGGTCCACCTCACTCCCGCAGAAAAGAGAGCGGCTAAGAAGGCAAAGGCAGAAGCAAAGGCGCAGAAAAAGGCAGAGCGCCGCGAGGACCGTGCCGCTTACGCCAAGGTTCGCGCATACCACGATAACATCCTTACACGCCGCGCCGCTATCGGCGGTTTTGCGGGTGCGGGAATGCTTGCTCTCGCTCTGATCGTAGTCGCCCTCCCCGCACTTGCGACCAAGGGCAGCTTTGAAACGATCCCCGCCATCGACGAAAAGCTTGAATACTACCGCGAATACGTCACCGCATACCTTATGGGCGACGATCCCGCGCTCGATATTCTTGCCTTTGAGGGCGATGCGAACAATTTCTCGCCCCACAACACGATGGCAACTCCCCGATACTACACCCACGAGATCCTTATGGACGTCGAGTCGAACTACACCTCGAACATCTATCTCCGCGGTTGGATCGGAACCGACTATGAGGACGGCTTGTGGATGACTGCAAAGCCGAACAGTGATCTCCTTGAGCGTTACCGCTCGCTCTATGCGATCAACGACGACTCAAGCGAATCCATTTACTACAACTTCTTCAAGATAATGACCGACGACGGCTACTTCGCGCCCGATCGCGACGTCACCGAAAGCATCAAACGTCTTGATAAATACGGCTACACCATCGCGCAGGTCAATATGAAGCGTACCGAGGAATTTGACGATAATATCCTCTATATGCCCTCATTCCATATTCGCGCATACTCGCCGAGCGGAGTAAGCTCGACGGGCAACGCGACCAACTTCCTGCGCAAGTACGGTTCTTCCGAAGCAAGCCAGATCAGCTACGCAAACTTCTTCGACGGTCTTTACACAAGCTATCGCGCCGCGCAGAACGGAACGGAGGGCTATGCTGCCGTTTCGATGATAACCAATATGCGCAGCGATTCCTTCCACTACAATCTTGCCACCCTCATAACCGAGTTCAACCAGACCCGTCTTGCAATCAACAACGGTAAAAACAAGGTTCTTGTCAACACCGAGGACGAGCGACTTGGCACGTTCTCGCTGACTCTCCACGACGGCAGCGTGTTTGAATACACCGTTCTGTCGATCGCAGAGGACGGCACCAAGGTCATAAGCGTTGTACAGCCCAAGGGCACCGCGATATACACCATCGCGCCCGACGGCGAGGTAAGCCGCGAAATGATCGACGTACCGCTTGAGCTCGACGAATACGGCGAGGTGATCGAATACTACGCGCCGAAGCTCATCAAGGCAGTTCTCTACTTTGAGTATATGGACGCAACAGCACAGTGGCAGTTCCGCCGTCAGGGCGAGCTCCTTGACAAGTACACCCCCTTCGTATACGAAACCTATACGAAGAAGTCGGGTTCGAAGATCATCAGCGATCTCTATGATCAGATCGTCAGCGAAGCCGTTGTGAAGGAGAATTATCAGGAGCCCGTTCCCGCAGACTTCTCGCTTGCGGCTGAGCAATCGGTTTATAAGTACAACAAGAACAAGGATACCTACACTCTCACCTCGCTCGTAACCGACAGAAACGTTTACATTCAGCGTCACGAGCTCGTGATGGAGATTGTCAACTATCTCTGCCAGGATGAGAGATACAAGTACACCCTCTATCCCCAGGTCCTCGGAGAGGAAAATACGCTCGACGGCGTTGAGACCTTCCTCACCAAGACCAAGGAAGGCTACTGCGTGCAATTCGCATCCTCCCTCGCACTCCTTCTCCGTGAAGCGGGCATCCCCGCGAGATACGTTGAGGGTTATATCGCGACAGGCTTCTATAACCACAGAGGTGATGACGCCGTCAGCCGTTATAAGACCTCCGTCCGCGACTCGAACGCACACGCTTGGGTCGAGGTATGGTACGACGGAATAGGCTGGGTACAGTACGAGGCAACTCCCGAGTACTATGATGCTATGTACGTTTCCTCCCGCCCCTCTACGGGTACTACCCGTCCGAGTGACTCCACCGACGAGCCCGAGGAGGAAGAAGATCCTTACGAGGGACTCACCGAATATGAGATCCAGCAGATGCTCGAGGAGCAGAGACGTGAGGAGATCCGTCAGCTCATCATCAAGATCTCGATCATAGCGGCTTCGGTGCTTGCTTTCGCCGCAATCGTTATCATATTCTTCGCGATCGTCATCAAGCGCGCAAATAAGCGTGCAGAGGTGCGCGAACGACGCCTCGAGGCTGTCTTTAAAGCAGACGAAGAGCAGGGAATCATCCCCGATCGCGAGGACGTCAGATTTGTCGGCGAGATGATAATGAATATGCTCCGCGAATGCGGATTCATCCCCGCAGACGGAGAATTCAGCGCAGAATTTGCAAGCCGAATCGCATCCGAATGTGAGCGCGAGCTTTGCGTTGCAGCTCCTGAGGAGGGACTGAGCGAATTTGAAGCACCTCGCCATCCCATCCGCGAGGCTGAAGCTATCAGAATATTCGAGGCGATCGCCGCCGAGGAGTTCGGTAACGGTGCACCCGTCCGTGATATGCCCTCGATGGCAAAGCTCTATTACAGACTCCGCGTGACCGCGTACCGCAGAAAGGTAACTCTGTGGCGCCGCGCATGGCTCTATCTCTTTAAGAAAGAAAACTAAAAGATCACCGACAGCATCCCTCGGGGTGCTGTCGGTGCCTTTTGCGATAGTTTTTTAGCAAAGTCGGGATCCGTTTATAAACTTTTCGTTAAAATCTTTATAACCTATTGCATTTTTGAATGAAATTTGATATAATAGTAAGGTAAATTGATTATTTTACGGCGTTGGCTGTGAAATAAGGCCATACCAGCCGGGGAGTTAGCGGTGTCCTGTACCCGAAATCCGCTATAGCGGGGGTTCATTCCCCTTTTGAGGGCGGATCCGATGCGGTCTGCGACTCTTTTTCTGTGTTGAAGGGTGGGTCTTGCGCAATCGTGCGCTGTGAACCATGTCAGGTGGGGAACCAAGCAGCATTAAGCGGTCAGCTCGATGTGCCGCGAGGTCGCCTGCCCCGAGCAGAGAAAGGGACTAACGCGCAAAAGTGAAGTTCGATTCAGGGGTGTATGGTCTTATTTTGCAGCCAATTTTCTTTGAAAATCGGCTGCAAAATAAGAAGTTAAGAGTTAAGAGTGCAGAGTTAAGAGTGAAGGAAACTTTTCTCGCTGCGCTCGAAAAGTATTTTTAATAAAATGATTTCCGAACGAAGTGAGGAAATCTTCCATAACTCTGCACTCTGCACTCTGCACTCTGCACTCTGCATTCTGCACTTATGAAAGGATAAGCGTATGCATCAAGCTCTATATAGAAAATGGCGACCGGTGGACTTCGATTCGGTCTGTGGTCAGGAGCATATTACCGATATTTTAAAATACGAGACCGAGCGCGGTCTTTTTTGCCATGCGTATCTTTTCTGCGGTTCGCGCGGAACGGGTAAGACGACCTGCGCGAAGATACTTTCGCGTGCGGTGAACTGCGAAAGTCCGCGAAACGGTAATCCTTGCGGCGAGTGCCCGTCCTGCCGTGCGATTCTCGACGGTACGACGACAGACGTTCTCGAGATGGACGCGGCGTCGAACAACAAGGTCGACGATATCCGCAACATCCTCGACGAAGTAGTTTACAGCCCCTCGAACGTAAAAAAGCGCGTTTACATCATCGACGAGGTTCACATGCTGACCACCTCGGCGTTCAATGCTCTCCTCAAAACTCTTGAAGAGCCGCCCGAGCACGTTGTTTTCATCCTCGCGACCACCGAGATGCAAAAGCTTCCCGCAACTGTCATCTCGCGCTGTCAGCGGTTCGATTTCAGAAGAATTGCCACACCCGTCCTCGTTTCGAGACTTAAATATATAGCTAAAGAAGAAAATATCACCCTCACCGACGATGCCGCGCTGATGCTTGCGCGACTTGCAACGGGAGGAATGCGCGACGCGACCAGCCTTTTCGAGCTTTGCGCCGCCGCGGGACGCGAGGTTACAGCTGCGACCGTCAGCGAAACGATCGGTGTTCGCGGCCGCGAGGCGATGAGCGAGACCGTTCGCGCCATTACGCAGAAGAACTGCGCCCGACTCTTTGAGATCATCGCGGAGATCGATGCCTCGGCGTCCGATCTCGGTGTTTTCTGGCAGGAGCTTATCGAGTATTACCGCGATATGCTCGTTATGAAGACCGCGCGCGCGTCCGCATCGAAATACCTCGACCTTACCGACAGCGAAAGCGAGCGGCTTGCCGCAGATTCGGCGGCATTCACTCGCGAGCTGCTTTCATATCATTGCCGTCTGCTTGACGATGCGTATTCCGCAATGCAGCGCCCCGGCGCATCGCGCAGAACGGTTGCCGAGCTCGCGCTCATCCGCCTCTCGGACGAAAAGCTCGGAGCGACCCCCGAGGCACTTCTTGCGAGAATTGCGGCACTCGAGGCGAAGATCGCGATGGGAATTCCCGCCGCACCCGCGCCTGCACCCGCACCGACTCCCGAGCCTCAGAAAGATGCTCCCGTATTCGACGATTTCGGCGAGCCGCCTCCCTTTGACGAATACGACATTCCGCCCGCGGACGACGATTTCGTCCCCTACGTTCCCGAGGATGCCAAGCCCGTCAAGAAAAGCGCGCCAAAGGCGGCGCCTAAGCCTACCCCCGCACCTGCGCCCGTAAAGAGGGAAGAGACGAAGCCGGTTTCCGCACCGTCTCCCGCTCCCGCCGCGCCTGCGGCAAAGTCGCGCACGCTCAGACCGATCCGTCAATGGGCGGAGATCCTTGAAGCCTACGAATCGACCGCGCCGATGATCTCGGCGCTTCTCCAGACCGAAAACGCATACCTCGACGAGGAGGGAAGAATAATCATCTGTTACTCGCAGTCGCTGACCAAAACGATGCTTTCCCTGCCCGATAAATTCCGCGCGTTCTGTATGGCGGCATCGTCCGCACTTGACAGACCGATAGATGAAAAGAGCATCATCTTTGAGCTCGTCAAGAAGGGCGAGGCTCCGAGCGATGCCAAAATACTTGCCGATGAGCTCAACGAGCTTGCCGAAGGCAATAACTAACGACATATTATAATTAAGGAAGGTAAATAAACAATGAAAGTCAGACTTCCCAAGGGAGTTGGGGGCGGACCCCAGAATATGGACGCTATGATGCGCCAGGTACAGAAGTTCCAGGAGGAGAGAGAGGCTCTCGCGGCTGATCTTGAATCCCGCGAATACGACGTTGCGGCAGGCGGCGGTATGATCACTCTCAAGATCGACGGCACTCTGCGCGTAACCGAGATCAAGATCAAGCCCGAGATCATCGATCCCGACGATCCCGAAATGCTTGAGGATATCATCGTTGCGGCTGTCAACGAGGGTATTCAGAGAGTTCAGGATGCATCCGCAGCAGAGATGTCGGCACTTGCCGCTAAATTCGGCATTCCCGACGGAGCGTTCTGATCATGTCCGAAAGTATAAAGTCGCTCGAGCTTCTTGCCGAACAGTTCGGCAAGCTCGGCGGTGTCGGCAAGCGCACGGCAATGCGTCTTGCCTTTTCGGTCGTTGATATGACCGAGGCGGAGGCAGAGAGATTTGCCGAGGCGATACTTGAAGCCAAGCGCAACATCCATTGCTGCCCCGTTTGTCAGAATCTGACCGACCTCGAGGTCTGCCCGATCTGCTCCGACCTCTCGCGCGACCGCACCACCGTGTGTGTCGTTGCGGACACGAAATCGCTGATGGCGATCGAGAAGGTGCGCGAGTATAACGGCGTTTATCATGTGCTTCACGGAATGCTCTCGCCGATGCAGAATATCACGCCCGACGATATCAAGCTCCGCGAGCTTATCGAGCGTGTGGCATCCGAGGACATAAAAGAGGTCATCATAGCCACCAACCCGACTACCGAGGGCGAGGCGACAGCGATGTATATTTCGCGTCTTCTGAAGCCCGCGGGCATCAAGGTCACGAGAATCGCGAACGGTATTCCCGTCGGCGGAGAGTTGGAGTTCGCGGATGCGCATACTCTGGCGTGTGCGTTCGATGGGCGAAAGGAATATTGATCTCGCTTCGCTCGAGTGATAATCTGCCTTCGGCAGAGTGATAATCTCGCTTCGCGAGAGTGATAATTTGCCTACGGCAAAGTAAAGGTAAAAATCCGCGCAAAAATTTTGCGCGGATTTTCTCGATTAATAACAAAAAACTCGGGATTTAAAGAAGATCAGTCTTCTTCAAATCCCGAGTTTTTTGTCAGTTAATCAAGTGTTATCAGCTCGTTGATATTTGCAATGTCGCTCTGTTTGACGCTTATTGAAAAACTTTGGTATTTCATATCTGCAGTTCCGCCGCCTCCGGGCTCTACTGTTTTTACAACAACGTAAGCCTTATCTCCCGAGGTATATACGTTATTGACGCTCAGTTTTATTGATCCTGAGCCGCGTGTGATTATCCTTGTGACGATCAGTGCATTCTCGGCAAAGAAGGCGTTGTCATAGAGATCTCTTTGTTTTTCAAGCAATTCCAAGTGATAATCGGTGTTATAACTGCTCTTCATCCGGTCAATATACCGATCGTATTCTTCCTTTGATCTGAATATAAGATCTGTGCTGTCCTGGGAAACGAGGATGGGCGAGAGCACGGTGTATTCTATTGTCGCGGCATCCTTGCAATGATATTCGATATTCGGGATATAAGCGAGGTTAAAGCCGCCCTCTACTCCCACGCTCAGCTTCTCTATCAAAGGATCTGCGTTTTTGATCTCTTCCATTTTATCGTAGAGTCCTTGCGTAAAATCCTCCATAGCAAACTTGAGCATTATCATTTTGATGGAGCTCAGCGGATTGATAACAGCATGAGGGAAGAGATTTTTCATATTGTGTTTTGCTATGAGGGAATCTGCGATATTTTTCTTTTTCAATGTGTAATAGCAGACGACAAATGGCTCGTCATCCGGTTCGTTAAAAAACAGTTTGTCGGGGTACTCCTTCCTTTTTTGATCGAGATAGTCCTCTATCGATTTTTCCCAATCGAGGATAAACTGAGCAGCGTCGAGGGGTTCGTCATCTGTTTTTTGTGCGGTGTCGGGGATAAACTGAGTAGTCTCGGGAGTTTCGTGGTGTGTTTGTTCAGCGGTATGCTCCGCGGTTTCATCCGCGGTGCTGTTGTTGCAAGAAATGCAAGATAAGACGGTGAATATACACAAAAATAATAAAAACAGCCTTTTCATATTTACCTCCGATTCTTGATGTTTGATGTTGTTATTCGCTGTAATTACGGCTCAACGATATTATTGGTGATTGCCGTACCGATAGTGTAGGGAAGGGGAAGAGTTACCGTATTGCCCTGCCAGCCGGCTACGTAGAGCTCGGCGTAGTTGGGGTTCTTGCCCTCGAAGAGGACGTGGTTGTATGTATTCGCGGCAACGACGGGGTAGTGATTCTGTCCGACGGGCCAGAGGATGACAGAGGGCTTCATAAGCGAGTATGCCGACTGCGTTCCGCTGTTTGCTCCGCCCGTGCCGCCGCCGTGGTGCGCGACCTGGAGGATATCGCAAGCGAGCTCGGTCTTATAAATCTGATTACAGATATTGAATGCGTGTCCCGTTGCGTCGCCCGTGATGATCGCGGTGGTCGATTTGCCCGACGCATCGGTGGTTATCGAACGGAAGACGATCGAGGAGGTGTTGAATGCGTTTGCAACTGTGGGAAGGTACGCGTCGAGGGTGTAGAGGATCTCGAATGCGGTGTCGCCGAACCACCATACCTGACCGATGTGGGGCGTGACGTAGTCAACTCCCATCTCGCGCGCAACGCTTACGGTCTTGTTGTAGTTTACGTATTTACCCGTTGCAAAGCTTGCGGTCTTGTTCTGTGCGGTAGTAAACGCCGCTTCGGGCCAGAAGTTGACCATAATGCGCTCGAAATTGAACTTTGTGAACTGCTTGTATTCGTTCATCAGAGTTCCGAAGTGGTCGGTGTGGGGGTGCGAGATGATCCACGCCGCGATGGTGATGTCCTTGTCGGTCTTGGCGTAGTCCTTCGACTGCTCGCGGAGTGCCTTGATGATGTTGTTGGCGTAGATGCCCGAATTTCCGTGGTGACCGCCGTCAACGATGACGAAGCTGCCGTCCGAGAGGCGGTAGATGATGCACATACCGTTCTGCTGATACTCGCCGCTGTAAATTCCCTCAACACCGATCATAGAGATCTGCGAGGTGGTAACGGGCGCGGCATCGCTCTTCTTTGTGGGTAGCGTATGCTCGCCGAAGGGCTCGATGATCACGCGGACTTCCTTGTTACTGCCGTAATAAGAGGTGTTAACGGTGTATTTATCGGAATAGAGAACGGCAAACTTATTTCCGACGATCTCGTTTGTCGAATAAGTCTGATAGCCTGCTCCCGCAAGCTTGGTGAGGTAAGCGGAGTAAAGCTCGACGTTGGTATCCTTGATGATAACGCCGTAGCATCCGTCGCCCATATCTGTGACGGATGAGAACTTACCGCCGTCAAATGCGGGCAGGCTTGCGGTCATAGCGTCGCTCTGCTTGACGATATTCAGCTCCTCGACGGGAATCGAGAGAGTCTTTGTGCCGTCAGCCTCGTCTGTTACAGAGGCGTGGATGATCGAGATCAGCGAGTTTATCGCCTTGGTGTATCCCGCGTCGGTATAGGAGAATACTACGATCTTGTTTCCGACCGCTTTGATGGCGTATTCACCGTAGGAAAGGCTTTTTAATACCTCTTCGCTTTCGGGATAATTGGTCGCGCCGAAAAGGATCTCGAGGGTGGAGCTGTCGTGGGTTGCGCCGTCCTTGATCCAGTCATCAACGAGCTCGGGATTGGCGTCGGTGACGTTATTGATGACCTTTCTGATCTCGATAGCCGCCTTGACGGGCATATCGTCGGTCTTGAGATCGGAGGGACGGACTATGCGCACGTTTGAAGCACCTCCCGAAACGAGAGTGAATTCCGTTGGAGCCGCGGGCTCGGTTTCGGGTGCATTTGTTTCCTCGATGATCGCGGCGGTGGTCTCGTCGGGAGTTTCATCGGGAGTGCATCCGACGAATGCGGCGAACGCGAGCATCAGCGCAAGTAAAAGCGCAATAAGCTTAAAATTGAATTTCATATCGATCCTCCTGAAAAAATATAACAAGGTAATTTTATCATAAAAAGCTGATTTTGTCAAGCTTTTAAGGCTCAAGGGCTTTTTCTTTTTCCCCGATCGGCGCGTTTACGTGAACGTCTGCCCTGCGCGACCGTACAAAATCCATTCTTTTTTATTCGGTTGATAAGTTTTTTTCAAAAAAGTGGTGACAAGCGGAGGATTTTGTGATACAATATAGTCATAACAAAATTCCTGACTAAAAGGAGAAATTAAAATGGCATTCAATCTTATGAAAGACGCTTCCGAGCGCATTATCGTTGCCGCACACCGCGGCGAGTGCGGAGGTAACATCCCCTGCAACACTATGGCTGCTTACGAGATCGCAGTTCGCCACGGCGCGGATATGATCGAGGTCGACCTCAACAAGTCGGCTGACGGCACTCTCTGGATCCTCCACCCCAAGATGGAGTACCGCCATCTCAACTACCTCGGCACCGAGGGCAAGGTATCCCTTCCTCAGCTCACCGACGAGGAGATCCGCAAGCTTCGTTACGTTAACTACGACCGCGACTACACTCAGTTCGGTCTTTGCACCTTTGAGGAAGTTCTCAACACCTTCAAGGGTCGTTGCTACATAAACATCGACAAGTTCTGGGATCATCCCCGTGAAATCTCGGATGCTATCCGCGCGCACGGAATGCTCGATCAGATCGTTGTTAAGTCCTCTCCCAAGACCGAGATCCTTGATATCGTTGAGGAGTACGCTCCCGAGGTTTACTATCTTCCCATCGTAAGAAAGGATGACGGTATCCACGAGGAAATGATGCGCCGTAACATCAACTACGTTGGCTGTGAGGTCGTATTCACCGATGAAAACGAGGGCGTTGGCTCTACCGCTTTCATCGACAAGCTCCACGCAGACAACAAGCTCGTCTGGGCGAACGCTATCATTTATAACTACAAGGCACAGCTTGCAGCAGGACATTCCGACGATTCCTCCTTCACTGTCTCTCCCGAATACGGTTGGGGCTGGCTTGCAGACCGCGGTTACGATATCATTCAGACCGACTGGACCCTCGCAATGTGCACCTACCTCAACGAGACCGGAAAGAGATTCAAGAAGTAATGCCCGCAAAGATTCAGCTTAATCCCGACGCAGAGATGGTAAAGATCGTCCGCGAGGGGCTTAAACAGAGGGGCGGCTACTGCCCCTGCCGCCGCGAGCAGAGTGAGGATACCAAATGTATCTGCCGCGAGTTCCGCG
>JAZRGT010000090.1:0-26182 GCA_045644325.1 Eubacteriales bacterium
TCGGGATATTCATGGACGGGAGATTACGTCACCGTCACGGGCGACCTGTGCGCAGACCTGCTCTCCAATATCGCGTCCGAGCAGAGAGCCAAGGTGGTTTATGAGTATCTCTACCGCCAGATTGAGGACAAAAAGGTCAGAGAGACCATTGATTTTCTCCTCAACCGTGAAGAAGCCCACAATCAGATGTTCCGCGATGCCTTCAATAAGGTACAACAGACCGGCTCTAACCGCGACTTCGGCACGACCAAGGCAGCAAAAATGTATTTTTCTATGTCCGATCCCGGACCCAACGCTTTTGCAACGGGCGAGACCCACGCTCCGGCGTTTAAGTGAAAATAATTACTGTTACCAAATACTCTATCGTGCATTAGAAAAGCCACCGACAATTTTTCTTATCGGTGGCTATTTTCATTTCTTACTATTAAAGTTGGGATACTCAAATAAAACAAATAATCCGAACGCTTCTCCAAGGAAGAGAATGTTCGGATTATTTTCATGTGGTCGAAGTGACAGGACTCGAACCTGCAGCATCGTGCTCCCAAAGCACGCGCGCTACCAATTGCGCCACACCTCGTTTTTTATTAAATTTTCGTACCTTAATATTATACCACGAATTCTCGTCGTTGTCTACATCTTTTTTGTAAAATCTTATAAAAATTCCCCATTTATTTTTATACTGCCGCGCGGGGCTTTTTCGTCTATTCACAACTGTACGCGCAATATTTCATAATTTTCCCTTGACTTTTTCCTTAATTTATGTTATATTATAATAGTAATAATATGCTCTCTTATTAGTTTTTAAAATTAGTTTTATATAGAAGGAAAAATCATGGCAAATTACAGACGCGGCAGGATCAACGATGAGGTCCGCAAGGCACTCTCGGAAATTCTTCGAGAGGTCAAGGACCCCAGAGTCAGCTCCGCCTTTATCAGCATCACGGGTGCGGACGTTACGCCCGACCTCAAATTCGCAAAGATCTACTACTCCCTCCTCGGCGCGGACGGCAACGCCGAAAAGGAAAAAAAGGTTGCCGAGGGACTCAAGTCAAGCAACGGCTACATTCGCCGCGCACTCGCGCGCGCAGTTGATCTCCGTCAGACTCCCGAGCTGACTTTCGTCCTCGACCGTTCGGGTGCGAACGGAGCACACATCTCCTCCCTCCTCCACAAGGTTGAAACCGACAGCGCAGAAAGAGCCGCAAGGCTCGGCATCACCACCGACAAAAATAGCGAAGAAGGTGACGAGTAATGCGCAATCTGACCTTCAAGGCCGCTTGCCGTAACCTCTACGAGCTTTCCAGGCGCGGCAAGCTTGCGCTTCTCGTTCACGCACGTCCCGACGGCGACTGTATCGGCTCGGCGTATGCAACAGCCGTACTTCTTGAGGCAGTCGGTTGTCGCGCGCACGTCGTTTGTGCCGATCCGCTCCCCGCACGTCTGCGTTTCATCGCGGAGACTGCACGACAGGACGGCAACATAACGCTCGACAAGATCCCCGCAGAGTTTCTGCCCGGGAGCGTAACTGCGGTCGCGCTTGACATCGCGGCATCCACACAGCTCGGATGCCTTGAGGGCAAGTACGACATCGCACTTTCCTTCGACCACCACGCGCGCTCGACCGCGTTTTGCGACCGATATCTCTCTGCGGATGCATCTGCTACGGGTGAGATCGTATGGCGCATCGCTCGCGAATGGCTCCGAATGGGATACCTCGACTCGATCCCCGAGGGCGTCGCTCCGGCTATCTACGCGGCGATCAGCTCGGACACGGGCTGCTTCCGTTATTCGAACGTAACCCCCGCAACTCACCGCACTGCGGCACAGCTCATCGCTCTCATCCCCTCGCACGCCGATATCGACCGTCTGCTTTTCGAAACCAAGACCCCCGGCAGACTTGCCGCAGAAAAAGCGGCACTCGACCTTCTCACCTTCGCGGGCGGAGGAAAGATCGCGGTTTGCTCGATATCGCTTGAACAGATCTCGGCGCACAACCTCGCAAGCGAGGATCTTGACGCTCTGATCGACATTGCAAGATCGGTGGCGGGTGTTGAGATCGCTTTCTCGATCCGCGAGGAGGCACGCGACCTTTTCCGCATTTCAGCACGTTCCAATTCGAACGCAGACGTCTCCGCGCTTTGTGCATACTTCGGAGGCGGCGGTCACGTCAAGGCGGCGGGATGCACAGTTTCTGCAAACACTATCGAAAAGGCACGCGAGCTGATTATCGAACGCGCGGAAAAGCTGATTTCCTGAAAACGAAAAATCGAGTTGCTATAAGCAGTTTTTACTTATCAATCATTCCGCTTTTGGAATTATTTTGGTATTCGCATCATCCTGAGTGGTGCGAATACCTTATTTTTTCCGTTTTCGGAATTTTTCTTTTAAAAAGTACTTGACAAAAGGCTTCTTTGGATGTATAATATAATAAAATAATTCCAAATTTCGTTTTATAAGAGGTAAATAAAAATGGCAACTAAGAAAAATGCGGCGACAATGCCCGCGGACGGCGACGCAAAAAAGAAGGCTCTGCAGACAGCTATCTCGCAGATCGAGCGCGATTTCGGCGCGGGGGCGGTAATGCGTCTCGGCGAAAATGCGCATATGGAGGTTCAGGCGGTACACACCGGCTCAATCTCGCTTGATATGGCGCTCGGAATCGGCGGACTCCCCAAGGGACGAATCGTTGAGATCTACGGTCCGGAATCTTCGGGTAAAACCACCGTCGCGCTTCACGTTGTAGCCGAGGTACAGAAGACGGGCGGCGAAGCTGCCTTTATCGACGCAGAACATGCGCTCGATCCCGTTTACGCCAAGGCTCTCGGAGTTGACATTGACAATCTTCTCGTTTCTCAGCCCGATTGCGGCGAGGATGCGCTTGAGATCACCGAGTCGCTCGTTCGTTCGGGCGCGGTTGATATCGTCGTTATTGACTCTGTTGCGGCTCTCGTTCCCCGTCAGGAGCTCGAGGGCGATATGGGTTCGTCGCAGGTCGGCGTTCAGGCAAGACTTATGTCGCAGGCAATGCGTAAGCTTTCTGCGGCTATCTCGAAGTCCAACTGCCTTGTAATCTTCATCAACCAGCTCCGCGAAAAGGTCGGAGTTATGTACGGCAACCCCGAGGTCACCACGGGCGGACGAGCACTCAAGTTCTACGCGTCTGTCAGAATCGACGTTCGCAAGTCGGAGCAGCTCAAGAACGGCAACGATATCTACGGCAACCGCGTAAAGTGTAAGGTCGTTAAGAACAAGGTCGCGCCTCCCTTTAAGAGTGCGGAATTCGACATTCTTTACGGAAAGGGCATTTCGCGTGCGAGCGAGATCGTTGATATGGGCGTAACGCTCGAGGTCATTCAGAAGAGCGGCTCTTGGTTCTCCTACAATGGCGAGAGAATCGGTCAGGGACGTGAAAACGCGAGAAAGACCATCGAGGCGGATCCCGCACTCTTTGCAGAGATTGAGGCAAAGATCCGTTCACTCGCAGACAAGCTTTCGGACGAAGACGGAGGCGATTTCGAGCTTGACGATGACGATCTCGATATCGACCTTCTCGGCGATCTTGAATGATTAAAATAACCACGCTCCGAGCCTCGGATGGAGGCGGAGCATACCGAATTGACGTTAAGCGCGAGGATACGGCGAAGGCGGAAAGCTTCTATATCCTCGCGGCGCATCAGCGCGAATATGAATTTGCAAAGGGCGAGTATCCTGACGGTGCAATTGAGGTGTTAAAAAAGCTTGACGGCATCTGTAGAGGCGTAAAATCGGGCAGAAGGATACTCGGCTACGGGGCAAACTCGCGGTCTGCGCTCAAAATGAAGCTGATCGGCAAGGGAATCTCACCCGAATGTGCCGACGAGGCGGTTGAGATACTTATAGACGAATCAGGATTATCCGAATCGAACGATGCGCTGAGACTTTGCGAATTACAGATCGCAAAAAACGTCGGCGCGCGGCGTATCCTATCCTATCTGCGCGGCAGAGGCTACGGAGATGACTCGCTCGCAGAGGTTAGGGAATATCTCGCCGATATTGATTTCGTCCCGATATGCCACCGTGCAATAATAAAGAAATACGGCGGCATACCGAGCGATCTCGACGTCAGAAAAAAATGCATTGATTATCTGTTGCGCCAAGGCTTTTCCTACAACGAGATCAAGAAGGCCTTTGATGCAAATTACGGTGAATAATTATGCCTAAAATCAAAAAAACGGGAGCGGTCACGCTTTCCTCTCCCGTCACCGTTCTAAGCGGTGTCGGACCCGCAAAGGCGGCATCTTATGCAAAAGCAGGCATCGAAACACTCGAGGATCTGCTTTTGCATGTTCCGCGCGCATACGAAAACAGAGGCGATATCCGTCTGTTATCCGAAGCACGCACAGATGGCGGCAAGTCTGCCGTAGTTCTGACCGTGGCAACAACTCCGCAGGTGGCGAAATTGCGCGGAGGACTCACAATTATCAAATTCCGCGCCTTCGACGAAAGCGGAAGCGCGGAGATCGCGTTCTTTAATATGCCCTTCTTGCGCCAGATCTTCACGGTAGGATCCGAGTGGCGCTTTTTCGGCGTTGTCGAGGCAACTCCCGTTCGAGGAGGAATGAAATATAAGCTTTCCTCGCCGGCTTACGAGCCTTACGCGGAGGGTGCGCTTCCCGATTTCAGCGCCGTCTATCCCCTTTCCGAAGGCTTGACACAGAAAAATCTCTTCGTACACGTTTCAGAAGCAATGCACCTCTGCACCTCTCTGCCCGACGTCGTCCCCGACGAGATCAGGCGAAAGCGCAGTCTGTGTACGATGCCTTACGCTATAAGAAATATCCATAACCCCGAAAGCTACACAGCGCTTGCGGCGGCAAAGCGCAGGCTTATTTACGATGAATTCTTCCTTTTCTCACTCTCAATGTCGATGCAAGGGAAGAAAAAACGTTCGAGCGGCGCTACTCCGCTGACAAAGCAAAACATCTCGCCTCTCCTCTCTGCTCTGCCGTATGAGCTGACGAACGCACAAAAGAAAGCAGTAAAGGAGATCGCAAATGATCTGAAGAACGAGACTCCGATGCGCCGAATGCTGATAGGTGACGTCGGATGCGGTAAGACTATCGTCGCCGCGGCGGCAATGCTGATAGCAGTACTCAGCGGACGGCAAGCGGCTTTGATGGCGCCTACCGAAATACTCGCGCGTCAGCATTACGAGGATCTTTCCGAGCTTTTTGGCAAGCTCGGCATCAAATGCGAGCTTCTTATCGGCGCGACACCTGCCAAAGAAAAGCGCAGAATATACGCGGCACTTTCGGCGGAGCATCCCGATGCTCGCATTCCGATAGTAATCGGCACACACGCGCTCTTGTCCGAAGGGGTACAGTTTTCGGCACTGTCACTCGTTGTCACCGACGAGCAGCATCGTTTCGGAGTCAACCAGCGTGCCGCGCTGACCGAAAAATCCGAAGGAGTTCATCTTCTTTCGATGTCGGCGACACCCATACCACGTTCACTCGCGCTTGTGATGTACGGCGACACCGATATTTCGCGAATCGACGAGATGCCTCCCGGCAGGCAGAGGGTTGATACCTTCGTAGTCGATGAAAATTACCGCGAGCGATTGATCGCTTTTATAAGAAAAACCGTTACCGAGGGCGGTCAGGTCTACGTCGTCTGCCCCTCGATAGAGGAATCCGAGAACCACGACAGCTGCGAGGTTTCACTTTACGATATAGGCGACGCGGGTTTCACTAAAAAACCGCCCCTTAAGGCGGCGATCAAATATGCAGATGAATTAAGCGAAGCGCTCCCCGAATTAACGGTCGCATTCTTGCACGGCAAGCTGAAGAGCGAGCAAAAGGATGCAATTATGACATCATTTGAGTGCGGAGATATAAACGTGCTCGTTTCCACTACCGTAATCGAGGTCGGTGTCAACGTACCGAACGCCTCGCTTATGATAGTCGAAAACGCCGAGCGATTCGGACTCTCCCAGCTTCATCAGCTTCGAGGTCGAGTCGGACGAGGCAAGAGAAAATCATATTGTATTCTTGTTTCAGACGATCCCTCCGAAACTGCGCGCAAGCGACTTACCGTTATGAAGGACAATTACGACGGATTTTCTATTGCCGAAGCAGACCTTGCGGCGCGAGGTCCCGGTGATTTTCTCGCTTCAAATTCAAACGAGATCAGGCAAAGCGGCGGTCTGAAGTTTAAATTTGCCGATCTTTGCGGCGATGCATCGATCCTTGCGCACGCGACCGAGGATGCCAATGCAATTTTGACTCAATCCCCCACTCTCGAAGAATATCCCGCGCTTTCCGAGGCAATCACTAAGCTCGGCGCGGGCAAAAATACAGATTAAGAGGTAAAAATGATGAATAAAAATCGTGGAATTATAGTACTTGATCCCGGACACGGGCAGTTTGGCAATAAGCACACCACTCGCGACGGTTTTTACGAGGGCACGCAAAATTTCATTCTCGCATCCTGCCTTAAAGCAGAGCTTGAGGCAATCGGATTCGACGTAAGAATGACGCGCGAGCGTGTTGAGGATGATATGGGACTTGTCGAGCGAGGCTCGATGGCGGGCAATCTCGGCGCGGTAATGTTTCTTTCGATCCACTCGAACGCACCGGGCGGGAATCCGGGTGAGGAGCGTTATGCCAAGATCCGAGGTGCGGAGACCTTCTATTCTGTTTCCGACTGCGAGGGCAACGCCCCGATCGCGCGTGATCTGACCGATGCTGTCGTCCGCACGATGCAGACCGAAGACCGCGGCATTAAAACTCGCCGCTACCCCGATAACGAATCGGTCGACTACTACGGCGTTCTCCGCTCCGCCGCCGCATCCGGATGCAAACGCGCATTCCTCATCGAGCACGGCTTCCACACCAACCCCGAGGATTCGGCATTCCTCCAGAATTCCGAATGCCTTGCAAAGCTTGCTAAAGCTGAAGCTGAAGTTATTGATAAGTGGTTCTAAATGATTGATAAGTCAAGAAAATATTGGCACGGTGACTGTGCTGATGATATTGATGAATATTTGAGGGAGTACACCGAAATTCCCGACATAGATATAAAGCCTGTGATATGTCATTCATGCGGAAGCGATGCTTTGGAATTACATATTGATTGTAATGAGGAAGCAATTCAGGTCAAATGCCCCAAGTGCGGAGAAAAGAAAATATTGTTGGATTGCCAAGAAATTTGGGAAGACGTTAAACCTAAACTGCGAAGATGCGCTGTTTGTAAGATCTCCAAAAAACACAATGTAAAAGTGGGATTTGTACGCAGAGAAAACGGAGACGTAAAGTGGGTATATATTGGCAGTCGTTGCACAAAATGCGGTGTTTTAGCTTCGTATCTCGATTGGCAAATCACTTATGCTCCTACGGATGAAATCGAAAAAAACATTTAATTCTTTTTTAAAACAAGCCCGACAGACCATAAAAATCTGCCGGGCTTGTTTTATCATTATGACAATTTAGCGCTTACGAGAACATTATATTTTATTATAGCGAATCCACGTACTTGCAAGCCGCAAGTGCCGCGCATGCGCCGTCGGAGGTTGCGGTTGAGATCTGGCGGATAGACTTTTTACGGCAATCGCCTGCCGCGAAAACTCCCGCGCATCCCATATCGCCGTCATCGCTTGCGATGAGGTAGCCATAGGGATCGATGGGTGCGATGTCCTTGAAGATCTCGGTCGCGGGAGCCATACCGACGGCAAGGAAGATTCCGTCAACCTTCATCTTGGTAAGATCGCCGGTTTCGGTGTTTTTCACGATAAGGCCGTCAAGCTCGCCGCCCTCGGAAAGGTATTCCTCAACGACGGTGTTATAGATTATTTCTACGTTTTCCATTGATTTGAGCTCTGCCGCGGTACTTGCCTCGCAGGTCAGGTCGGGGAGATTCTGCACGATGGTCAACTTCTTTACGACCTTTGCGAGCAAAAGTGCTTCAACAGCCGCGCTGTTTCCGCCACCAATAACCGCTACCTCTCCGCCCGTGTAGAACGCGCCGTCGCAAACGGCACAGAAGGAGATACCGTGTCCGACAAGCTCCTCCTCGCCCTCAAGGCCAAGACGGCGGTGGTGCGAGCCGACCGCGATTATCACGCTCTTTGCCTCAAAATCTCCGTCGGGAGTCGAGAGTGTATAATATTTTTCTTCCTCGTTGAAGCTGATCGCCGTAACCTCTGCGCATTCGATCTCCGCGCCGAGTCCAAGTGCCTGCTCGACCATCTTATCTGCAAGCTCGTTGCCCGAGATCTCTGAAAAACCGGGGTAGTTTTCGATCTTAGGTGAGAAGGTCATCTGTCCGCCGAATGTAGACTTTTCAATAACGGTTACGCTTTTGCCCGCGCGGACTGCGTAGATCGCCGCGGTAAGTCCCGCGGGACCCGCTCCGATTATAATAATATCTTTCATAATTTTCCTCTTAATGAAGATCGGCTGCCTCGGCAGCCGATCTTTATGTTAATTTAAGCGTTAGCAGTAGTCTTGATGAACTCCTTAACACCCGCGATATCGGCAAACGCGGTGAAGTCCTCGCCTACGATATAAAGCAGAGTGGGAGCCTGACGGGTGCCGTACTTCTTCGCGAAGTCGGGGTCGTCCTCATAGTAGACCTTTTCGAACTCGATTCCCGCCTTTTCAAGGAGAGAAGCCGCGATCTTGCACTTGGGGCAGGTCTTGGTTGCGAAGAGAACTACGCGTCCGTCCTCGTAAACAGCGTCCGAAGCGGCGGACTCTACGCTGCCCTTGCGGATATTGCCGTGGCCGCGCTCGTCGAAGTTGAGCATCGACTGCTCGGGATCGTACTCGACTCTTTCTCTGTACTCCTGCGACTTACCGTCGTTCCAGTTCTGAACGGGGCGGTAGTAGCCGGTGATACGGCTGTAAACCTCGGTAACCTTGCCGCACTTGGGGCAGGAGAAGTGCTCGCCCGCGATATATCCGTGCTCGGAGCAGACCGAGTAGGTGGGAGAAAGGGTGTAGTAGGGGAGCTTATAGTTCTCCGCGATCTTGCGGATGAGGGAAGCTGCAGCCTTCCAATCGGGAAGCTTTTCACCAAGGAAAGTATGGAATACCGTACCCGAAGTATAGAGAGTCTGGAGCTCGTCCTGAATATCGAGGGCGGCAAAGACGTCGTCGGTATAGCTTACGGGAAGGTGGCTGGAGTTGGTATAGTAGGGAGTTTCGCCCTGAGAAGCGGTGATGATGTCGGGGTATCTCTTCTTATCGTGCTTTGCAAGACGGAAGGAGGTGGACTCGGCGGGAGTTGCCTCGAGGTTGTAGAGGTCGCCGTACATTTCCTGATAGTCGGAAAGTCTCTCGCGCATGTGGTTGAGAACGTCCTGAGTGAACTTCTGTGCCTTCTTATCGGTGAGATCCTTCTTGATCCAGCCGGCGTTGAGACAGCACTCGTTCATACCGACAAGACCGATGGTGGAGAAGTGGTTATTGAAGGTGCCGAGGTAACGCTTTGTGTAGGGATAGAGGCCCTCGTTGAGAAGCTTGGTGATAACGTCACGCTTGATCTTGAGCGAACGTGCCGCAACGTCCATAAGTCTGTCGAGCTTACGGTAGAAGTCCTCCTCGTTCTCTGCGGTGTAGCCGAGACGGGGCATATTGATGGTAACAACACCGACGGAACCCGTGCTCTCGCCGCTTCCGAAGTAACCGCCCGACTTCTTGCGAAGCTCGCGGAGGTCAAGACGCAGACGGCAGCACATCGAACGAACGTCGCTCGGCTCCATGTCGCTGTTGATATAGTTCGAGAAATAGGGAATGCCGTACTTCGAGGTCATCTCGAAGAGGAGGCGGTTATTTTCGGTATCCGACCAGTCGAAATCGCGGGTGATGGAGTAGGTAGGAATAGGATACTGGAAGCCTCTGCCGTTGACGTCGCCCTCGATCATAATCTCGATGGACGCCTTGTTGACCATATCCATCTCAGCCTTACAGTCACCGTAGGTGAAGTCCTGCTCCTTGCCGCCGACGATCGCAGGCTTGTCGATCATATCGGGAGGGCATACCCAGTCGAGAGTGATGTTCGAGAAGGGCGCCTGAGTACCCCAACGGGAGCGGGTGTTTACGCCGTAAACGAAGGACTCGATGCACTTCTTGACCTGATCGTAGGTAAGGTTATCGGTCTTTACAAAGGGAGCGAGGTATGTGTCGAAGGAGGAGAACGCCTGCGCGCCCGCCCACTCGTTCTGCATGATACCAAGGAAGTTTACCATCTGGTTGCAGAGGGTAGCAAGGTGCTTTGCGGGAGCAGAAGAGATCTTACCGGTGATGCCTCCAAGTCCGTCCTCGATAAGCTGACGGAGGGACCAACCTGCACAGTAGCCGGTGAGCATCGAGAGGTCGTGGAGGTGGAGATCCGCGTTCTGGTGAGCCTGAGCGATCTCATCGTCGTAGATCTCGGAGAGCCAATAGTTAGCGGTGATCGCACCGGAGTTCGAGAGGATAAGTCCGCCTACGGAGTAGGTAACTGTCGAGTTTTCCTTAACTCTCCAGTCGGTGCTCTTGACGTAGGAGTCAACGAGAGCCTTATAGTCAAGGATGGTGGTCTTCATATTACGAAGCTTCTCGCGCTGACGGCGGTAGAGGATGTATGCCTTTGCAACATCCTCGTAGCCCGCCTGAGCAAGAACAGCCTCGACGCTGTCCTGAATATCCTCGACAGCAATCTTTTCGCCGTTTACCTTCGGCTCAAAGTGAGAGGTGACGCGGAGAGCGATAAGGTCTATCACGTCGGGATTGTATTTTTTGTCGCATGCCTCGAATGCAAGCGTTATCGCCTTGGAGATCTTGGAGATATCAAAATCTACGGTTTTACCGTTTCTTTTAACAACCTGATACATTCTTGTGTTCCTTTCAAATTCTAAAATCTATATATAGTGTGTTTGTGCGCTGGCGAGTTATATTATACTATATCTTGGGGTATTTGTCAATACCCTATAACAAGATATTGTGCCGATTCTAAAAAATCGGCACAATATATAGTTAATATTCTGTTTTTTTGGTTACTTTCACCAATACTGCTTAATCCACGCCGCGTATCTCGACGAGAGCGACCGAATCTCTTACGATATCGGCAAAAGCTTCGATTTCACGTCTGTCGAATCCGTGGAGACCGCCGTAGAGAACGGCGCCCGAATCGACGAAATTCTGGAGATAATACGCCTTCGCGCCGCGGATGAATTCGGCGATTCCGCGCATCGAATCGGCATCGTGGAGCTCGCGTACGAGGGTGGTGCGAAGCTCGTAGTCGATGCCCGAAAGCATAATAAAGGAGAGCGAGGCGCGTATGAGCTCAACGTCAAAGTTCTTCACGCCGACCGTCTGCGCGTATTTTTCGGGGGAATTTTTGATATCCATCGCAACCTTGTCACAAAGCCCCTCGGAAATGATCTTCGCGAGACGCTCGGGATGGGTGCCGTTAGTGTCAAGCTTGATCTTATAGTCACCGATATCGCGGATCTTGCGGAGAAAATCCTCAAGATCGGGTTGGAGAAGCGGCTCGCCGCCGCTGACAGCGATGCCGTCGAGTATCCCCTTACGTTTTTTCAGATGGTTAAGTACTTCCTCTACCGTGTAGCCTTCCGTTCCTCTCGGGTCGAGAACGAGGGGGGAATTGTGGCAAAAAGGACAGCGAAGGTCGCATCCGCCCGTGAAAACGGTGCAGGCGGTGAGTCCCGGATAATCGAGAAGAGTCAGTTTGTTAAAGCCTTGAATATTCATTTTAAACCTCAATTATAATCCGCAAAAAATGCTCTCGCCTTGTAGAAGGCTCTGCCTTCAAACACGTGAGTCTTGGCGGTCACCTTGTTGTCGCCAAAGGAGAAAAGCTTGAAGCGGTCGGTGTTATGGTCGGCGTAGACCTTGGTCGCAACCGTCAGCGCGGCGTCTCCGTCGGGGAATGAGCAGATGCACTTGACACCGCTCGAATTGATCTGTGAAGCGCCCGTATAATTATCGATCAGCTTACCCGTGGTCTTATCAAAAATTCTGACGATACTGCCGCCGACCCAGACCTGATCGTCGTTGCCGACGATAGCGGAGAGGTCGTGGCCGCCCTTCATATCGTTACAGCCGTAGGACGCGATCTTGGTCAGCGAGGGTGAGGACGGATCCGATCCGACCTCGTAGGCAACGATGGCGGTGTTTCCCATCGCCCACAGCACCTCGCGCGTTTCGTCCCAGAGGACGGCGTGTGCGCTGGTGAGCTGCTTTTCGGCGTATTTAAGGTCGTTCTTCTTTTCCGCAGAATAAAGACGGATGAATCCCTTTTCGATCGCGCCTCCGCCCGATGACGCGACGGCGATCATACCGTTCGGAAGATACTCGATCGAGTGAGGAGAGGTACCGCCGAGCTCAGCCTGCCAGAGGCATTCCTCGGAGGGGTATCCCGCGACGCCGACGTAACCCGACGACGAGGTGAAGAGCATTATATATGTACCCCACTTTTCGCTGTAACGCAGGCGCGCTTCGTCGATGCGGTTGCCATAGCCCTTGAGCGAGAAGCCCTTGGACGTCTGCGGCTTGAATTCATATTTGAGCACGGGCTCGCCCGAGGAAAGATCGTAAACGGCAAGGCTCGCGTTAAGCTGATCGGCAAGCGCGATGGGCTTTGTGCCGAAATCGGTGAGCGCGGGGTAGGTTGCGCTTTCGAACTTAACCGTCTTGACACCGCCGAGGGTCAGCAAGACCTTCGCCTCACCCTTTGGGAAAAGCAGACCGAGCATTTCTCTCGCCGCCTTCACGACAAGTCCGCCCTCGCCGCAGAGAATGATATTTCCGCCCTCGGTTCCGAGAGCATATTCGCGATTTGCAAGAGTTTTATTCGCGGCGGTACCGATGAGGATCTTCTTGCCGTCCGCAGATGAAGCTTTCACGGTTTCAAGTCCAATTCCCGTTTTCTCGGCAACCGTGTTTGCGATGAGTTCAGCCGCGTACTTTTCGTCGTCATCGGCGTTATTGGGTATGACGAGCGAATATTCTCCGATCGAAGAACCTTCAAGGATGCATTCGGTGACGGTGTACTGCCCCGCCGAGAGGAAGGAAAGCGTGCTCTCGATCTCGCCGTCCTTCAGGCAAAATTCAAGAAAATAGGAGATCGCCTTCAGGGTCGCCTCGTCACTTCCGCCAACGATTGCTATGCGTCCGCTTTCGGGGAAATATCTGACCGCGTAATCATTCTGAAGAAGGTTCTTTTTCAGTTCCGCGCTCTCGGGGCGGTTGGTATCACCGACGAGTATTTCGAGAGCTTCGGTGGGAAGCTCTCCGGCGTTTTTATTGTACCAGTCATCGCCGATAGTTATATCGCCCGCAACCGCTTCGATCGCCTTTTTAAACTCAATCGAAGCCGAAACTATCGTCTGCGATGCCTTTTCAGAGCGAATTACCTTATATCCCGACAGAGAAACCGCGCTCGGTGCCTCGGTCAGCTCGGACGTCGGAAATTCTTCGGGCGCGTTCGTGATTATCGGATCGAGAACGTCACCCGAGCAGGATGAGAGAAGCAGCATTATACAAATAAGGAATGTAAATATTCTTTTTTTCATTTCAAAATCCTCCAGACCCTATCATTTTACAATTTTTCACGGAAAAAGTCAAGTGAATATTGAAAATTTTCGCATATCCCCTTGCAGACGGCGCGGAAAAGTGGTACAATTATTACATACTGAGATCCACTTGTAAAACTGCGTTTTACAAGTGATTCACGCGCGCTTATCGCCGTGAGCCAAAATCTTTGATTTTGACTCACTCCCCTCGGCGCGCGGACTCGCGCCGCTCGTCAAAAAGGTGTTTTTTCGGAGGCAGAGCCACCGAAAAAACGGATTATATTAAAAGAACCGACTTTCAAAATCGGCAAAAACACATATTATATAAACACGGAGGTCTCCGATATGATTCACGAAACAATTGCTCTCTGGGACAAGCATCCCGAGGCTACACTTACTTCCTATTGCATCACAAGCACCGCAGAGCTCAAGCTCTCGCCCCGCCGCGCCGTTGTCGTCTGTCCCGGCGGAGGATACCATTTCCTCTCCGACCGCGAGGCTGAACCGATCGTCTTCAAGTTCCTCTCCGCGGGCTTCAACGTATTTCTGCTCCGTTACAGCATCAAGCCGAACGCGCATAGCTACGCGCCCCTGATCGAGGCGGGTATGGCGATCAAGTACGTCCGCGAGAACGCTGAAAAATACAATACCGATCCGAATTACGTCTTCATCGGCGGCTTCTCCGCGGGCGGACACCTTGCCGCAAGCGCGGGCACTCTCTGGAACATCAAGCCCGTCCGCGAGGCACTCGGCATCGAATCGGGCGAAGCTCCCGAGGGCATCAACCGCCCGACCGGCACCATTCTCTCCTACCCCGTAATTTCGGGCGGCGACAAGGCACACAAGGGCTCGATCAAGAACGTTTCGGGATGCGATCCGCTGACCGACGAGGCTATTGCCGAATTCTCGCTTGAGCTTCACGTTGACGAGACCACCTCGCCCGCCTTCATCTGGCACACCTTCACCGACAAGACCGTTCCCGTGGAGAACGCTCTACTCTATGCCTCCGCACTCACCGAGCATAAGGTTCCCTTTGAGCTTCACATCTACCCCGAGGGAAAGCACGGTCTCGCGCTCTGCAACGAGATCACCTGGTCGCAGAACCCCGACAGCATCGTTCCCCACTGCGAGGGTTGGATAGACCTCGCAATCAAGTGGGCGCTGGAGCTTAAATAATGCCTAAAAAGCATCCGCGGATCGCCTTTTGGCTGACGGTCATCCCCGCCTCGCTCGGTTCTGCTATTGCGGTATATCACCTTTTCGTAATCGCGCGAACCGTAGCCGATCCCGCTTACGCTCCGATGCTCGGCGGATTTACGGGAGGAATTTACCTCGTTTTCGACTATTTCGCGATGTCGCTGCCCATCTGCATCCTGCTTTTTGCCGCGCTGCTGCTCAATCTGCTTTGGTCGCACGCGCTCTCGAGGGGCTGGAACTGCACCGCACTTGCGGCTTGCGCCGTGTTTCTGATCTGCGGGATAGTGATCATCATAAATAATACAACTGCACCACTTGCAGTTTCGCTGAACCTCGCCGCACGCGCGATCGCGGAGGCGGTGACGGCTGTTACACTCGTTCACAGCTTAACCTCAAATAAAAAGAAAAACGGCTGAAAAAGCCGTTTTTCTTTTTATTCTTCAATAAGCTCAATATCCGCACCGAGTGCACGGAGCTTTCCTACGATATCGTCGTAGCCGCGCTCGATCTTTTCGACGCCGTATATCACGGTCTCGCCCTCTGCGGTCAGTCCCGCGATGATGAGTGCCGCGCCCGCGCGAAGGTCGGTGGCGGTGACTTCTGCGCCGCTTAGCACGGGAACGCCATATATAGTCGCGCGGTTGCCGTCAACGGTAATGTCCGCTCCCATCTTACAGAGCTCTTCAACGTACTGAAATCTTTTTTCCCATACGCTTTCGGTCACGACGGAGGTTCCGTTTGCGGTTGCGAGAAGCGCCGAAAACTGAGGATGCATATCCGTGGGGAAACCGGGGTAGAAATAGGTCTTTACATTCGTTGCGCCGAGCGCGCCGTAACGTGAAACAGTGATAATATCCTCATACATTTCAACGTCTGCGTTCATTTCAAGAAGCTTGGCAGTTACGGTCTCAACGTGCTTCGGGATGACGCCGCGAATGCCCACTCTTCCGCCCGCTGCCGCTGCAGCCGCCATATACGTTCCCGCCTCGATCATATCGGGGAGAATGGTATAGTTACAGCCGTGAAGCTCGGGCACACCCTGAATCTTGATCACCGACGTGCCCGCGCCCGTGATTCGTGCGCCGCACATATTGAGGAAGTTCGCCACGTCGACGATGTGGGGCTCGCGTGCCGCATTGTCGATGGTGGTCTTGCCGTTTGCAAGGGTAGCGGCGAGCATTACGTTGATCGTTGCGCCGACGGAGGCGATGTCGAGATATACCGACGCGCCGTAAAGTCCGCCGTGTTCTGCCTTTAATATATTATATGTATCGTCGTTCTGGTATTTCGCACCGAGAGCGACGAAGCCTTTGATATGCTGATCGATCGGTCTCGAGCCGAAATCACAACCGCCCGAAGAGCCTACGCAAGCCTCGCCGAAGCGTCCGAGCTCTGCGCCGAGGAGGTAGGTCGAGCCGCGAAGCCTCGAAACGAGCTCCTTCGGTGAAGTACCGTTCTGAAAATTCTTCGTATCGATCGCAACGGCGTTGTTGCCGAGTCTTTCGACGGTCGCACCCATCTTTTCAAGAATCTCAAGCGACAGCTCAACGTCGCTTACGGGAGGAAGATTTTCAACGACGCATCGCTCACCGACGAGAATGCTCGCAAAAATTATCGGAAGAGCGGCGTTCTTCATACCGCTTATATTTACGTTTCCGTACAGCGACTTGCCGCCGCGCACAACTATTTTCTTCATATATCAAAACTCCAAAAAGTTATATAATCATACATAATATATTATATCATACAAACGAGAAAAAAGGAAGAATAATTATTAAAAATTTTCAAAAAATCTTTTATTTTCCGACGATATACGCAACAGCGAGATCCACTACCATTCCGTAGCTTTTAGTACCGGGTGTGCCCTGAATCGTCAGATAGGCGTTATTGACGCTTTCGGTGACGTTAGCGGCGACGTTATCGCGGTATTTGGCAAAGAATGCGCTGTAAGCGGACATTTCCTTACGCGCGACGGGGGAGAGCTTGGAGCGGACCTCGGTATAGGCGGTCTTATCCGCCGAATACAGCGCGTTTGCGACGTATTCATAGAGATTAAGATAGCCGCTGTAACGAATATATTCGTCATCCGATGCCGTGCATACCAGAAAAGCAACAAAATTCGCCTCATCCTCGCGGGCAATTCCGCGCTGATGCGCCATTTCGTGAGCCGCGGTATAGGGGAGGGTATAATCAGGGAAATTCGTATTGATATTCGACTCGCCCGTGAAATAGGTGTAAACGCCCGAAATATGCGTATAAGTCCAGGGCTCGGAGAGCATTACGGGCTTTATCCTTGAGGGAAAGCGTGAAATGAAGCTGTACTCGTCCGAGACCTTATCGTATGCCCGAAGCAGCTTCAGACTCAGCGTATCGTAGCCGTAGGGCATAACTGTCGAGCCGTCCTTGCGGGCACCGAGGGAATGGGCGTATTTATTGATCTCATCAACGAGATATTCGGCGGTCTCGCGCAGCTCCTCAGCGCTGACCTCGCGGCGGTCGAGCTCAAGCAGCTTATCGACACTGCTCGTGTGATATCCCGCACCGAAATTCAGCGCAAAGGTGGTAAAAAAGAGAGACGCTACCGAGAGAATGATAACGAGAAAGCGACCGACGTCGAGCCAGTTTTTCGTATAGTACTTATCCGCGTATATAACTATAAAAACAAAAAGGATCGGCGCAAAAAGAATAAGTGCTTCTCCCAGCGAACAAGGAAGGATCATCGTGATGAACGCAAACACACCGCGAAGGAAAGCCGCGGGATATCGGTTATAGAAATTCGCAAATCCCTCAGAGAGAATATATACAAGCATTACGACAAGCGCGAACGCCGCGATGGCAAAAAGAACCCATGAAAAAACGGGAATCCCGTGCCACTCACGCGCCTTCTTGCTTTCATTCACTTCTTTTACCTCTTCGGTAGTATTTATATTTTCGTTATTATTCATCATCTGAGCTCCATATAAGTTTTTCGCAAAGCGCCGTGAAATCGTCGGGTAGGGGGGCGCTTACCGTGATACTTCTGCCGTCGGCGGGGTGGGAGAACGTCATTCTTGCGGCGTGAAGCGCGTGGCGGTCGATCAGCTCGCTTCTCTCACCGTAGAGAAAATCTCCGACGAGGGGACAGCCAATATACGCCATATGCACACGGATCTGATGCGTTCTGCCTGTGAGCGGTCGGAGAACCACGAGAGAGTGCTTGCCGTCATTTGAAACCGCTACGGTATTATACTCCGTCCGAGCTGCTCTTCCCTCCTCACACACGGTTCGCATAAGTATGCCCTCGTCAGCGCGCGCGATGGGCGCGTCAACGATGCCCTTCATCGGCTCGGGCTTACCGCAAACGACGGCGATATAGGTCTTTTTTATCTCGCCGTTCTTCATTTTTGTAAAAAGTCTGCCCGCAGAGATACGGTCGTTCGCCGTCAGCACGATGCCGCTGGTATCGCTGTCAAGGCGGTTGACGGGACGGAAAACGAAGGGCTCACCCTTGACCGAGGCAAGAAACGCGAGCGCATTGGCAAGAGTATCGTCGAGATGCCCGTGCGATGGGTGTGTCGGCATATGAGGCGGCTTATTGCAGACGGTGACGTGCGCGTCGCGGTAGAGCATTTTGATCGGGAGCTTACGCGGAATTACGGTCTCGGACGCGTCTGCGGCTCTGTCCTCAACGGCGAGCTCAACTATGTCGCCCGCGCGAAGAACGCGGCGCACCGTGACCTCCTCACCGTTAACCTTAATGCCACCCTCGCGGAATTTCAGCGATTTAATTGTACGGGAGGAAAGCTTTTCTCTGCCCTTGAGCAGGGTGAGAAGGGTAATTCCGTCCTCGGATGCCGTTACGGTTCTTTTCACAGCGCAGTCTCCTTTATTATTTCTCTATCGGACCATTTTAAATCAGTAATAATTATTAAAATCTGCTTTTTAGACGAGCAGAGCGAGTCCGCGCGCCGAGGGGAGCAGTCAAAATCTTGATTTTGACGGGCGGAGATAAGCGCGCATCAATTGTAAAACGAAGTTTTACAATTGAATTCTCCATCTTATATTATATTATACCAATACTATCAGTATTTTACTAAAATGTAACAAAATTTCCGCCGCTCTGTATTAGAGCGGCGGAAGTGATACGATTCAATTATTTTTCAAGCGCGAGAAGGTCCTCAAGAAGCTTAGGGAGCAGAACTCTTTCGACTCTTACCGTGATTTTCTTCATCATCGAAGCCACGGTATTTCTGCCGTTCTTTATCATATCTCTGGGACTCTGATGTACCGATTCGATATTCTTGGTGTAAAGCACGCCCGCATCGACCTTTACGTTCTCGTAGATCATATCGAGCATTCTCCAGGAATCGCTATCCTCGAGATATCTGCCCTTGAGAGCAACCTCGTAGTAGGTGGGAACTACGCTCTTGTAGCTCTCGAGAGCCATCGCCTCAAGAACTGCACCAACCATCTGCACTCTTTCGGGATCTCTCGCAAGAACGGAGGTAATACCGAAGGAGGTGAACTGGTCGTGGAGGAAGGTATAGTATTTATCCTGATTTTCATCATACTTCGGCATGGGAATGATGCCGTATTCGTCCTGCATCGTGATGAACTGTTCGGTCTCAACCGAGCCGAGACGAAGAGTTACTGTACCGACGTTACCCGTTGCAAAGAGAGAGGACATAGCGGTCTGCTTGCCGTCATCTCCCGAAGAATCGTCAAACCACGCGTTGGATTCGTGGAAAAGCACGATCAGCTTATCGACGACGTTGCTCATCTTCTCAACGTCAAGGCTTAAAGTGAGAAGATTCTCGTCATCCTTGCCGAGGATGGTCATATCGCAGCTCGACCAATAGGGGTCGATGTAGCTGAGAGTGGAGGATGCGAAGCCTACGGTGTCGCCCTCGGAAACGGTACCCGAGCCGTCGGCATCCTTAAAGAGATCCTTCGAAAGCTGGATCTGATAGTCAAGTGTCCATCTTCCATCGTCGACAACTTCATAAAGGCTTTCGTACTGAGCGGACTCAAGCAGATTCTTATTGTAGAAGGTGATGAACATCAAGCGGTAAAGCGAAAGCGAAAGAGCACCCGTTGCCAGATACTGCGAATCGCCTATCGACGCGCTCTCATTGTAGCCCTGCGACCAATAAATGGCGTCGAGGTCAAGATATTCACACTCGGTAAGATCAAGGAAAACATTCTCACCGGTATACAAGATCGTAGAATAAGTACTGTTTGCGATAACGTCAAAGTACGCCTCGCCGTTGTTAGCGGCGTTGCGGAACTCGGTCGAAACAACGTAGGCATCGCCGGGGAGCTTGATGTTTTCGATCTTAACGCCAAGATTCTGCATTACCTTTTCGTTTCTTTTGTAGATGGCATCGTTTACCATCGCGCCGTTCTGATCGTCGACAGAGATCTCGTCATCGACGAAGGTGTTGTCACGGCTGATGAAGGTCACGGTCTCGCCGCCGAAGTTAAGACCTTCGGGGAGGGTTGCGCTGTGGAGCTCGGTATCGACGGGAGTGGTGTCAACCACTTCACCGGGCGCTTCCGTCGATACTGTCGGAGCGGTAGTTTCCTCGACATCCTGTGTTTCTGCACAAGAAACTATCATGGGAAGCAGCATCAGCATGGTAAGGACGAGCGATAGGATTCTTTTAGTCATAGCTTTGTTCCTTTCAACGCTTAATATTTTATATTATTCCGTTAAGCATCACGGAATTTTTGCAAGCTTTTTATTGATCGCGGAAAGTTTATTTGCGTAAGTATCGGAATATCTGATATTTCCGAACGCTGCTTCGACCGCCCCCTCGTAGGTTGCAGCCGCAAGGCCGTCATAATAGCCCGCAAACACACGTTCGAATCCGATTTCTGCTTTTTGTTCAAGTATTTTTGCCATAGAAAGGCAGGAGGAGTTATCGCGAAGATATTTTTCAATCGATATGCGAAGAAGGTCGTCTCTTATCCATTCGCCCGAAGCGGCATTGAATCCGCTGAGCCAGATGCTGGTCTGCTCAAAGCGTGTGCAGGTGACGGGCAGGCATATTGCGGGACGGTCATCTCTGATCGCTCCGAGATTTTGCTCGGACGGAAGGGGCAGAAGTCCCCATTCGGTCTTTTCATCATAAAAATCGCAAATATCCGACAAAGTGCCGAGATAGAACACAAGCTCGCCGCTCTTGAAACGGTCTGCCGCAGGTGCCGCGCCCTCGGTGGGCTGATACAGCGTTAATTTTGCCACGCTTTCGATAAGAGAATCGATCTTCAGCAGATCGCCATCCGAAACCTCAAGCTTGGGAACTCCCGATGCGTCCTTTTTGATATAGTCAACGCCGGACAGCTTTGCGGCGACGGCGCCGAGGATGTTTGCGTCATTCTGAATGCCGATATCCGAGACGCGCGAAGGTATCTCCTTTGCTATCACGGCGATGCTTTCCCAGGTAAGGGTGCCTGTCTCAGCGGCGGCGTAAAGCTTTGCCGTGCCGTCCTTTCCGAGCATCGTGCGGTTGAAATAGAGGGCGTAAAGATATTCGGGAGCATCTGTGCCCGCGCCAAGATCGGCGTAGCGCGAAGTTCCTATGTCGCCGCTGTCCGAGCCGCTGTTCAGATCGTAAAACGGCAGAGATCTCATATCCTTGATAAGCCCCTTGGAAAGAAATCTTCCGACTTGGTTTGCGGGAATAACGATCAGATCAAGATAGATCTCCGCATCTGCTCCCGCCTTAAGCGCGAGCAAGAGATCCTCGTACAGCTTATCGCTGTCAACGCTTTCATAGATCGTTTTGATATCCACTTCAAACTTTTCGTAAAGCATCGAGTTGCGCTTTGAGCGCGCGGCGTAGAGCGGAAATTCCTCATCACAAAAGATGATGCCCGCGGTATCTCCCGAGGAGGCAATTATAAGGTCAAAGCTTGAAACGCCGACGGGATCCTCAAGCGCATCAAGCCTTTCCTGCGCCTCGCTCGAGCGATCGGGGAAAACGATCGGATCGATCGGGCGGGCGGTCTCCGGCGACTCCGTGGTTTCTTCGGAGGGAGGCTCGGTCACGCTCGGCTCATCTGCCGTGGTCTCGGGAGCTTGCGTAACGGGTGGTGCCGTAGTCGCATCCGACGGATCCTCCGACGGAGTATTGATGATTATAAACCCGCACCCCGACAGCGTGCCGAGCAAAGCCGACAATAAAGCAAGCAATGCGACACATCTGACGGCGGACGGAATTAAGGCTTTAAATTTCATTTGAATAAAGGTGGTTTGCGTTAGTTAAGGGTAACGGTGACGATAAATCCGCTGTAATTGTTACCCGAAACGGTGTATGCGGTGGGATCGGTGGGAACGGGGAGTGTTGTGGACGTTCCATCCTCTGCGGCAACGAAGTAGACCTCGTAATTCTTGCCGTCAACGCCGTTTATAAAGAGATGATTGCCCTCATAGGTGCAGGTCTCGAGCCAAGCGAGGTATTCCTCAAGGCAGAGGTTGTTAGCAGTCATATAATACGCGTGGGGCGCGCCGACGTATCTGTAATGCCAGCGGTCGGTGGTGATATAGGTGACGTTATCCTTATCGGGAGCAAAGCGGCGGACGTAGCCGTACTTATATGCATTTGCCGAGATCCAGGAGTAGATCGTCTGACAATTCTGATTGGGCTCGTCGAAATTATAGGTCACGCCCTTTTCTCTATCCCAGATCTGAAGGTCAACGCCGAGACCGGTATGATGCTCGCTGTATCCGGGAAGCGCGGCGGAGGTGGGATATCTGTCCGCAAGGCCCTGCTGAACCTCGTAGCTGCGGTATCCTGTTCCCATCTTGAGCCAGTTAAGACCCGTTTCGGTATAAAGCGCGTTTGCAAGCGCAAGGATATTGCGGGTTGCGGTAGCATCAAGCTGCATTGAGGTATCGTCGAAGTAGTTGCAGCGGTAGTTGTTGGCAACGTACTCGTTATATACGGTAAGCAGACTTGCCTCGGAGGAAGGGAAATGATATGCATACTGCGCGTTTACGAGAATGAGCGAGCCGGTATAGAGGTTGGAATTGCTTATCTCTATGGTGGTGTAGCCAAGCGCGGGAGGCTCGGTCACAGGAGGCTCGGTAACCTCGACCTTCTGCTCGGTCGTATCAGCAGAGGGAGGAGTGGTGGTATCGACGGGCGCATCGTTGCCGTTGGTTCCCGAAAAAGGAGCGCGAAGATGAACGGGATTGCCGTTCTTATCGGTGACTTTCAGCTCGTTGAGTGCCCAAAGCGAATCGTGATCCGAGGTCAGCAGAATTCTGACCGCGGTGGCGTTAAGGGTAACAGAGCCGACGGTGTATGTCTTTTCCGCAGCAGCGGAACCGAATATGCCGATCGTTATCCAATCACCGCCCGAAAGAAGCTGTACCTCACAGCCGCGGATATAATAATCGGGATTTGTAGACGCCACGATGACCTCTCCGACGTCAGCTACGGCATCAAACTCACAGCTGAAATAGGAGCCCGCGCTCTGATTTGCAAAGGAGAGCATATAGCTTTCGGAATTTCCGTCGATGGCGTGGGAAAGCGAATGCTCACCGTCGATCGAAGGCTCGTTTGTACCCTCGGAGGTGGGATCGGTAGTGGTGTCTCCCATCGTACCGATGAGATCGACAACTACAAAGGCGATTGCGGCGATAAGCGCAAGGATGAGAAGCGAGAGAAGAATGATGAACACCATCTTGCTCGGTCCGCCGTGTCTTCCTCTGTTCTTTCTGTGCGCATAATTGTACTTTTGGGTATCTGATTTCTTTCCGTTGTTCATTGCGGTCTCCTTTCAGAGAAATTGCCTGATATAGACGGAGAGAAGGGGTGCGGTCCCGGGGTGCTCCCGAAAATTTTCATTTATCGATTGCAAAGACTCATTCCCCTTCTCTCGAAGTGAATATTAATTTGGGTTAGGGATGGATTGAATTATTTAGCGTCTCTGATGGAGAAGTCCATTCTGCCCTTCTTGTCGAGGCCGATGTACTTAACCTTTACAGCGTCTCCAACCTTGATGCCCGCATCCTCAACCTTGTTGATTCTGCGCTCACAGATCTTGGAGATGTGAACCATAGCTTCCTTGCCGGGAGCGTACTCAACGAAGCATCCAACGTCCTCATTGGGCTTATCCTTGCTTGCAAGAATCTTAACTACGGTTGCGGGGTAAACGGAACCTACCTCGGGCTCGAAGCAGATAGCGTCGATGATAGCCTTAGCCGCATCAGCGGATGCGCGGTTAACAGCTGCGATATATACGGTGCCGTCGTCCTCGATGTCGATCTTTGCGCCGGTATCAGCGGTGATCTTCTGGATTACGGAACCACCCTTACCGATAACTTCGCGGATCTTATCGGGATCGATCTTAACAGTCATCATCTTGGGAGCGTACTCGTTGACCTCTGCACGGGGTGCTTCGATAGCCTTGAGAATTACCTCCTCGATGATGTAGTCACGGCCTGCGTGAGTGGACTCGAGAGCTTCCTTGATGATCGCGGGGGTAAGACCGTCGATCTTGAGGTCCATCTGGATGGAGGTGATACCCTTGTGAGTACCTGCTACCTTGAAGTCCATATCGCCGTAGAAGTCCTCAACGCCCTGAATGTCGATCATGGTCATCCAACGCTCACCCTCGGTGATAAGACCGCAGGAGATACCTGCAACGGGAGCCTTGATCGGAACGCCTGCGTCCATAAGTGCGAGGGTGGAACCGCAAACGGATGCCTGAGAGGTCGAGCCGTTGGAGGAAACTACCTCGGAAACGAGACGGATAGCGTAGGGGAACTCCTCGGGAGAGGGGAGAACGGGAACGAGCGAACGCTCAGCGAGCGCACCGTGACCGATCTCGCGGCGGCCGGGAGTACGGGAGGGCTTAGCCTCACCGGTAGAGAGGCCGGGCATATTGTAGTGGTGCATATATCTCTTCTCGGTCTCGTTGTCGATACCGTCGAGCATCTGAACCTCCGCGAGAGTGCCGAGAGTTGCGAAGGTGATAACCTGAGTCTGACCTCTGGTGAACATACCCGAGCCGTGAACTCTGGGGAACATACCAACCTCTGCTGCGAGAGGTCTGATCTCGTTCATTGCACGGCCGTCAACCCGCTTGCCGTCCTCGAGGAGCCAGCGGCGAACAACCTTCTTCTGCATCTTATAAACGAGCTCGGGCATCTGAACGCCGAGATCGGGATACTCCTCGGAGAACTTCTCGATAATAGCGTCGGTGATCGGAACCATTCTTGCATCGCGGACGTTCTTGTCGTCGGTGTCAAGAGCGAACATAAGATCCTTCTCGCAGAATGCGAAGATCTTGTCGAACATATCGTGATCGAGCTCGCCGGAGGGATACTCGAACTTGGGCTTACCGATCTCGTCAACGATAGCGTCAACGAAGTCGAGGAAGCGCTTGATTTCCTCGTGAGCAAGCATAATTGCGTCGTACATAACGTCATCGGGAACTTCGTTTGCGCCTGCCTCGATCATAACGACCTTCTCGCGGGAAGCGGCAACGGTGAGTTCAAGGTCGGATACCTTTCTCTCTGCCTCGGTGGGGTTAATTACGAGCTTGCCGTCAACGAGACCGATGTGGAGTCCGCCGAGCGGGCCGTTCCACGGGATATCGGAGATGGAAAGAGCGATCGAGGAGCCGATCATTGCAACAACCTCGGGCTCGCAGTCGTTGTCAACGGACATAACGGTGAGGGTGAGGGCTACGTCGTTACGAAGGTCCTTGGGAAAAAGAGGACGAACGGGACGGTCGATAACGCGGGAAGTGAGAACTGCCTTTTCGCTGGGCTTGCCTTCTCTCTTGAGGTAACCGCCGGGGATCTTACCTGCGGAATACATTCTCTCCTCAAGGTCTACCGAGAGGGGAAGGAAGTCGATGCCCTCGCGGGGCTTCTCGGATGCGGTCGCGGTGCAAAGAACGGAAGTCTCACCGTATCTTACAAGGCACGCGCCGTTTGCAAGGCCTGCAAGCTTGCCGGTTTCAACAACAAGGGGACGGCCTGCGAGGGTGTAATGGAACACTCTGTGCTGGTCAAAGACCTTAGCGGAACTTTTGATCTCGTACATAATTTTGTACCTCCAAAAAAATTTATATTCATCCGCTCACGGTTTAGCACTTAACATTACGCGCAATCAGCCTTGTGCGCGATGTTAACTGCTAATCCTTTGCGGACGTTAGTTTTTAATTAAAATGATAATTTTCGAACGAAGTGAGAAAATTCACCTTACCTCTTACCTTTTCCCTCTTCCCTCTTACCTCAAAAATACATTTGGGGCAAGGGGCGGCACGTCAAGCGCGACCGTCCTTCTTGCCCCATCCGTATTACTTTCTGATGTCGAGTCTTGCGATGATCGAACGGTAGCGCTCGATATCGTTGTTCATCAGATACTTGAGGAGATTTCTTCTGCGTCCAACCATCTTAAGGAGTCCGCGACGGCTGTGGTTGTC
>JAZRGT010000091.1:0-2260 GCA_045644325.1 Eubacteriales bacterium
TACTCCTATTCTTGCTTTGGTCGGAATGGCTCTTCTGATGTTCGGCAAAGCCAGCAAGAAAAAGGATACAGGAATGATCTTACTCGGTTTTGCAACGCTGATGTTCGGTATGGATGCAATGTCTGATGCTGTTGCAGGTCTTGCAAACGTTCCCGAATTCCAGAATCTGTTCTTGATGTTCAAGAATCCCATTCTCGGTGTTCTCGTCGGACTCCTCATTACCGCAATTTTGCAGTCGAGCTCCGCATCTGTGGGTATCCTACAAGCATTGACAGTAACAGGACAGGTCTCCTACGACGCAGCCATTCCGATTATTATGGGTCAGAACATCGGTACTTGTGTAACCGCGCTGATCTCCTCGGTCGGAGCTAACAGAAACGCAAAGCGCGCCGCAGTCATTCACCTTTCCTTTAATATCATCGGTACGGTGGTATGGCTCACAGTATTCAGCATACTTTCTGCAATCTTGAAGCCCGCAATTCTTGATGCCTCGGCTTCCTACCTTGGAATCGCTGTGGCTCACTCGATATTCAATATCCTTTGTACTGCGCTTTTACTTCCGATGTCCTCACTACTGGAAAAGCTTGCATTGAAGCTTGTGCCCGATGCAAAGAAAAAGGAAGAGCAAAGTGAGCTCGACGAAAGATTGCTCATCACCCCTGCGATCGCTCTTGACCGTTGTAATACCGTAGTTTTGGAAATGGCAAGCGATGCGATCGAGTCCTTCGATACGGGGCTTAACATTCTATTTGCTCCGAATGCAAAAGCAGGAGAGCGCATCCGCGAACTCGAAGACAAAACAGACCATTATGAGGATATATTAGGAACATATCTCATTAAGCTCAGTCGCAATCAGATAACAGATAACGACAGTGCAACAGTTTCTCGTCTTTTGAAGGTCATTGGCGATTACGAAAGAATTGCAGACCATAGCGTCAACTTGCTCGAAGCCGCCGAAGAGCTTGCAGAAAAAGGAATTGAATTCTCTCCAAACGCACGTCAGGAGATCGAAACAATGTGTGCGGCGAGCCGAGAAATTATCGACTTGTCCAAAGCCGCGTTTGTTAATAACGATATTGAGGCGGCGTATAAAATAGAACCGCTTGAACAAGTCATTGATGACCTCAAGGAGCATTTAAGAAATCAGCATATTCTCCGTCTGAAGGATGGAACTTGTACGGTTGAAGCAGGTTTCGTATGGTCAGATATTCTCACTGATCTTGAAAGAGTAGCGGATCACTGCTCCAACATTGCCGCTTGCGTGATTGATACAGCACATAACAATATGAACCTTCATGAGTCTGTAAGAGAAATGAAGAAGGGCGAAGGCTACGAGGAACTTTACACATATTATTCAAGCAAGTATGCACTTGCGTAAAAAAAAGGAGGCATAAGATATGAAAATTGCATTAATCGCACATGACAAAAAGAAAGAAGAAATTATTGAACTCGCCAAGAAATATAAAGATGTTCTTGCAGAGTATGAGCTCTATGCAACCGGCACCACCGGAACTCTTATTATGGGAGAAACAGCTCTTCCAATACATAGAATGAAAAGTGGACCCCTCGGAGGAGACCAACAGATCGGTGCTATGCTCGCAAACGGTGAGCTTGGATTGATTATCTTTTTGCGCGATCCGTTGACGGCACAGCCTCACGAGCCTGACGTGTCGGCTTTGCTCCGCCTTTGTGATGTTCAGAAAATTCCGCTTGCAACCAATGCAAGCAGTGCGACCATTATGCTGGAATCGTTGAAGAATAAAACGTTTCCGACAATATAACAGAATATCAAACATCAAAAATTGCATCGCAGTAATCAAAGAAAAGGCTCGGCGAGAAAATCCTCTTTCAAAGGAGGTCTGTCCCAAAATATAGGACAGACCTCCTTTTGCGTGAAATGCTTGCACAGAATTACGAAATTGACGGTGATATTTACAGTTTTTGTTTTTCTGCCGATAAACATATCGTGCGAAAACGTAGAAAAATCAAGGCTTTTCGTGATATACCGTTCATTTCGTATCTTCGGGTATATGGTGGGGAAAGAAAAATCTATCAAAAAGTGGTCTGGACAAATTTTGTCCAGACCAAATCTATTGAAAAAAGTCGCAAAATATGGTAAAATAAAGTATCAAAAGAAAGGAGGGATAACGATGGCAACAGAAAAGAAAAAAGCATACGGAAATATGCGAATCATCAGCCTTGACGGTAGCAACATCTATCGCGCTGAAACGCTTACGGCGCTGAAGAACGGAAAGCTTAA
>JAZRGT010000092.1:0-52422 GCA_045644325.1 Eubacteriales bacterium
CGGTGCGCGGAATAAACGTGCACTTCGAATTCGATTCCGAGCGCACTGAGGGTATTCGTAGCTTTTTCGATAACGGGAAGATCGCTGTCGCTTCCCATAACAATACCGACTTTGTACTTCATTTTTTACCTCACTGTAAAAATAAAAAATATATATTAAATTATACTATAATATAGGGATAAAGTCAAGAAAAATCACAAATAAATCGTGATTTTCGACAGAGAAATTTTGCACTTTTTTTGCCCTTTCTATGGTGAATGTGACAATTCGTCAAAACTCGCAAAAAACTTTGATTTTCCTCTTGACTAAAGGCGAAAAATAATATATAATATTATGATAGTAAATAGTAGTCGATTGTAAAATTCAAAGAGATATGATAAAATCCGTTTTTTCGGTGGCTTTGCCGACGAAAAAACACCTTTCAGGCGAGCAGGGCGAGCCCGCGCGCCGAGGGGAGCTGTCAAAATCGCAGATTTTGGCAAGCGGCGATAAGCGCGCGTATCTCAATTGTAAAACGAAGTTTTACAATTGATTCTTATGGAGGCAGACTGATGAAGTATTTCGATAAGGTTAAATTCATGAGTTCCGTTGATCCTTCTCTGGTCGACGGCTGTGTTGCTGTTTCCGGATTTTCCGATAAGGGCGATATTGTTGCTATTCCCGGCTTCCTCGATGTGCATGTGCATTTCCGTGAGCCGGGTTTTTCGTATAAAGAAACGGTAAAGAGCGGCTCGCTTGCGGCAGCGCACGGCGGTTATACCACCGTCTGCACCATGCCGAACCTCAATCCCGTTCCCGACAGCGTGGAAAATCTCGGTTTACAGCTTGATATAATTAAAAAGGACGCCTCGATCGAGGTCCTTCCTTACGGCGCGATTACCGTGGGCGAGATGGGCGAGAAGCTTGCCGATCTCGGCGGAATGGCACCCTTCGTCGCGGGATTTTCGGACGACGGACGCGGCGTTCAGAGCGACGCGATGATGGAAGAGGCGATGAAAACCGCCAAGTCGCTCGGCAAAATGATCGTGGCGCACTGTGAGGTCAACTCCCTCCTTCGCGGCGGCTATATCCACGACGGCGAGTATGCCAAGGCACACGGACACCGAGGCATCTGCTCCGAGAGCGAGTACGCGCAGATCGCGCGCGACCTCGAGCTTGTCGCAAAAACGGGATGCTCCTATCACATCTGCCACATTTCGGCAAAGGAGAGCGTTGAGCTTCTCCGTCAGGCAAAAAAGAGCGGCCTCGACGTTTCGGGCGAGACGGGACCGCATTACCTTATAATGGATGACAGCGACCTTTGCGAAGAGGGACGCTTCAAGATGAATCCCCCCCTGCGCGCGGCGGCGGACAGAGAAGCACTCGTCGAGGGCATTCTTGACGGCACTCTCGAAATGATCGCGACCGACCACGCACCCCACTCGGCGGAAGAGAAGAGCCGCGGCCTTGCGGGCAGCCCCTTCGGCATCATCGGCCTCGACTTTGCATTCCCCTGGATGTATACAAAGCTCGTTAAAACGGGCATCATCCCCTTTGAAAAGCTTATAGATTGCCTTTCCACCAACCCCCGCAAGCGTTTCGGCCTGCCCATGGGCAAGTCGTTCTCGATCTGGGATCTCTCGGCTGAAGTTACGGTTGACGAAAGCTTCATCCAATCCCAAGGCAAAGCAACCCCCATCCTCGGCGAGAAGCTGCTCGGAAAGAACCTCCTGACGGTTTGCGACGGACGGGTTGTTTGGGAAGAAAAGTAATTAGTTGCTAGTTGCTGGTTACTAGTTGAAGGTGAATTTTCGCCAAGGCGAAAATTTCCCGATTGAATTAAAAAGTGAGTGCGAACATAGATGCACTCGGCGCCACCCCTCATCCGTCAGCCCCAAGGGCTGACACCTTCTCCCAAGGTCCGGGAGAAGGCATAGTTCGCCTACGGCGAACAGTCGATTCTGCCTCGTCGGCTAAACGCCTCCGTTTTTCTGCGAAAAAACGTCAGACTCGACGGGCAAGTGCGAACGTCGTTTGGATGATAACCCTTTGTTGGTCAAATAGGAATATTTTTATTAAAAAAATTAAGCAATCTCGGTAGAATTTGCGCTAAAAAATACAACGATCATTAAACAACATAGCAGGTTATGAAAAGAAATTATATTTTTATTGCTATTTTGGTAGCACTATTTGCCTTGGCATCTGTGTCTTTGGTTTTGGCGTTCGTTGTTGAGGATGTTCAAGAATTTGATCATACTGCAGCGGGCCTTATTATTTCAATTTTGTTTACTTTTCAATATAAGTATGCGCTGAAGCCTCCGAACTCCAAATACGGAATAAACACGGTAAAAATGTATTATCACAAAAAAGGTGCGCTAAAAGATTATAAAACCTTATGCATTATAATAAGTGTAATTTCGTTCTTGTTGAGCATTGAACGATTGATTAGAGCATTATTATCTATTTAATTCCCAATAAAGCTTATATTATCACGTGATTTCTGTGATGTGAAATCAAGTACGCTTTGTTCGCAGTCACGTTTTAATAAAATATTCCTATTTGACCAACTGAATTACAGCATTAAACAATATTCGCTGTACAAACAAGTGGTTAGCACTTTCCAATCAGCCTTCTCCCGGATCTTGGGAGAAGGTGTCAGCCCTTGGGGCTGACGGATGAGGGGTGGCGCCGTTTGCAACCAACATAAAACAGAAAGATGTATAATAGCACAAAAAACCACAAGCTGACGCCGATTTCAAAGGTTTTAAGAAAAAATATGACTCCCGAAGAGAAACATCTTTGGTACGATTTTTTCAAAAAACTCCCGATAACTGTGCATAGGCAAAAGGTTATAGACAAATATGTTGTTGATTTTTATATTGCCGAAGCCAAGATAGTCATCGAGCTTGACGGCAGACAGCATCTGCGTCCGCAGAATGCCGAAGCCGACAGAGAAAGAGATGCTTACCTCGCCGATCTCGGTATTATGGTTTTAAGATATAAAAATCGTCAGATAAACGATTATTTTGAAAGCGTTTGCAAGGATATTTTGAAGCATATCCAAAACAGAAGTTGATTATAATTTATGATTAAAATACAGGAGAAAGAAAATGGCAAAAAGAACAGACTTGAAGAAGATTCTCATCATCGGTTCCGGACCTATCGTAATCGGTCAGGCGGCGGAGTTTGACTACGCGGGCACGCAGGCGTGTCTGGCGCTCAAGGAGGAGGGCTATGAGGTAGTTCTCGTAAACTCCAACCCCGCGACCATCATGACCGACACCACCATCGCGGACAAGGTCTACATGGAGCCCCTCACACTTGAATATATCGCAAAGATCCTTCGCTACGAGCGTCCCGATGCTATCCTCCCCGGTATCGGCGGACAGACGGGACTTAACCTTGCCATGCAGCTTGAGCAGAAGGGCATCCTCAAGGAGTGCCGCGTTGAGCTTCTCGGCACCTCGAGCGAATCTATCGAGCGTGCAGAGGACCGCGAGCTCTTCAAGGAGCTTTGCCAGTCGATCGGCGAGCCCGTAATCCCCTCCGAGATCACCTACGATCTTGAACAGGCAAAGGAAGCGGCAAAGCGCATCGGCTACCCCGTTGTTCTCCGTCCCGCGTTCACCCTCGGCGGCACCGGCGGGGGATTCGCTTACAGCGAAGAAGAGCTGATCGAGGTCGGCACCAACGCATTCCGTCTTTCTCCCGTACATCAGGTTCTTATCGAGAAGAGCGTTAAGGGCTACAAGGAGATCGAGTTCGAGGTTATGCGTGACTCGAACGACCACGCAATCACCATCTGCGGTATGGAAAACATCGACCCCGTCGGCGTTCATACCGGCGACTCCCTCGTTGTCGCTCCCATTATGACCCTCTCGGATCACGATAAGAAGATGCTCAACGACTCGGCTATCAAGCTGATCAAGGAGCTCAAGATCGAGGGCGGCTGTAACGTACAGTTCGCGCTCAACCCCCACTCGAGCGAATACTACCTCATCGAGGTCAACCCCCGCGTTTCCCGTTCTTCGGCACTCGCATCCAAGGCTTCGGGTTACCCCATCGCGCGCGTTACCGCAAAGATCGCGGTCGGTATGTCGCTTGAGGAAATTCAGAACGCAAACACCAACGCGGCATTCGAGCCCGAGCTTGACTACGTCATTGCGAAGCTCCCCCGCTTCCCCTTCGATAAGTTCACCACCGCGTCCAACCAGCTCGGCACTCAGATGAAGGCGACCGGCGAGGTCATGGGCATCGGTTCGAACCTTGAAGAGTGCCTCCTCAAGGGCATGCGCTCGCTCGAGGTCGGCGTTTACCACGTTTATCACGCGAAGTTCGATAACATGTCGAACGACGAGATCCTTGAATATATCTCCACCTTCCGCGACGACAACATCTTCGCGATCGCAGAGCTGCTCGCACGCGGCATCACCGTCGAGCGTGTTCACGAGATCACCCAGATCACTCCCTTCTTCCTCGAGGCGATCAAGAATATCGTCGATATGGAGGAAACCCTCAAGGCTCATCCCTTCGAGCTCGAAACCCTCACCGCCGCAAAGAAGATGGGCTTTTCGGATAAGTACGTCGCAAGAATGTGGAAGTGCACCGAGCTTGACGTATTCAAGTTCCGTAAGGAGAAGAATCTCTTCCCCGTATTCCGTATGGTCGATACCTGCCACACCGGCGCGTATATCCCCTACTTCTACTCGTCCTACACCGGCGAGAACACCTCGATCCTCACCGATAAGAAGAAGATCGTCGTTCTCGGCGCGGGTCCCATCAGAATCGGTCAGGGCGTAGAGTTCGACTACTCCACCGTTCACGCCGTAATGACCATCAAGAAGGCGGGCTACGAGGCTATCATCATCAACAACAACCCCGAAACCGTTTCGACCGACTATACAACTGCGGACAAGCTCTATTTCGTGCCCCTCACTCCCGAGGACGTTATGAACATCATCGAGTTTGAGCGTCCCGAGGGCGTTATCGCATCCCTCGGCGGACAGACCGCGATCAACCTTGCACAGCCTCTCCACGACCTCGGCGTCAAGATCATCGGTACCGATTGCGCCGCAATCGACCGCGCCGAGGACAGAAACGCGTTCGAAAACCTTCTTAACGAGCTCAACATCCCCCGCGCAAAGGGTAAGGCAGTTACCAAGATCGAGGACGGTATCGCTGCAGCGGCAGAGATCGGTTACCCCGTACTCGTCCGTCCCAGCTTCGTTCTCGGCGGACGCGCAATGCAGATCGTCGGCAACGAGGAGCAGCTCCGCAGCTACCTCAAGACCGCGGTTGAGATCGACGAGGACAAGCCCGTTCTTGTTGACAAGTATATCAGCGGTAAGGAGGTCGAGGTCGACGCTATCTGCGACGGCAGAAACGTATTCGTTCCCGGCATCATGGAGCTCGTTGAGCGTACCGGCGTCCACTCGGGAGACTCGATCAGCGTATATCCCCCCTTCTCGATTTCCGATAAGGTCAAGGGAACTATTCTTCAGTATGCAAAGAAGCTCGGTCTCGGCATCGGCATCGTAGGTCTTTACAATATCCAGTTCATCGTCGACGAGCACGATGACGTATATATCATCGAGGTTAACCCCCGTTCCTCGCGTACCGTTCCCTTCCTCTCGAAGGCAACCGGCTATAGCCTTGCGGACATCGCGACCGAGGTAATCCTCGGCAAGAGCCTCAAGGAGCAGGGTATCTTCGACATCTACCCCGAGGAGAAGAAGCGCTGGTACGTTAAGGTGCCCGTATTCTCCTTCAACAAGCTCCGCGGACTCGACGCATATCTCTCTCCCGAGATGAAGTCGACGGGTGAAGCTATCGGCTATGATGACAAGTTCTACCGCGCACTCTACAAGGCACTTCAGGCATCGGGTATGAAGCTTCAGAATTACGGCACCGTATTCGCAACCATCGCGGATAAGGATAAGGATGAGGCGCTTCCTCTCATCCGCCGCTTCTACAACCTCGGCTTCAATATCGAGGCAACCTCGGGAACCGCAAAGTTCCTCAAGGATAACGGCATCCGCACCCACGTTATGAAGAAGCTCGAGGAGGATACCGACGAGATCGCGCGCGCACTCTCGCAGGGACACATCGCGTACGTTATCAACACCCGTGATATCGACTCGGTCGGCTCGGCAAACGACGGCGCACTCATCCGCCGCTACGCAACCGAGAATAACGTCACCATCATGACCTCCCTCGACACCGTAAGAGTTCTTCTTGACGTACTTGAGGAGACCACGCTTACCATTTCGACTATTGATTCGTAAAAATAAAATTGTTATGGCAATATCCCGCGTCGGCGGGGTATTGCCTATTCGATAAGATGATACCTTACAATAAAAAGAACACACAGCTGTCGCGGGTATTAAGAAATAATATGACGGATGAAGAAAAGCATCTGTGGTATGATTTTCTGAAGAAATTACCGATGGCGGTGAAAAGGCAGCATCCGATAGAGAATTATATAGTGGATTTTTATATCCCGCAGGCAAAGCTTGTGATAGAAATCGACGGCTCACAGCACGAAAGCGTTGAAAATGCTAAAGCGGACGCCGAGAGGGACGAGGTATTGAATTCTTGGGGAATTGAAGTTATGAGATTTTCCAACAGAAGAATAAATAAGTCGTTCTATTCGGTGACTTGCGAAATACTCGAAAAGCTCGGACTCACTTGGTTTGATGTAGTGCAGATGGATTGAGTCAGGCGAAAATCTTCCAAACGGTAACCGCACGAAATACTTTCCATTGACTAAACCAAGTGCGAACGCGTACCATTGTAATAAAATTAAACAGAAAATAAAGGAAAACGTAATGAAACAAAGTATTTTCACCATAAAAGAAAACCGCGCGCTGACCGACCTTGTGTGGCTGATGCGTCTTGAGGGTGACACCTCGGATATCACCGCGGCGGGTCAGTTCGTGAATATTCAGCTCGACGGGCTCTATCTGCGCCGTCCGATCTCGGTCTTTGACTGCGAGGCGGGTCTGCTTTCCATCATCTACAAGGTCGTCGGCAAGGGCACCGAGCAGATGACCACCCTCCCCGTCGGCACCGAGCTTGATATACTTACAGGTCTCGGCAACGGCTACGACCTCGAAAAGGTCGGCGAAAAGCCCGTCCTCATTGGCGGCGGCGTGGGCGTTCCCCCTATGTATTACCTCGCAAAGCGACTCATCGCGGCAGGCAAGAAGCCCGAGATCATCGTCGGCTTCAACACCGAAAGCGAGATTTTTGGCGTCGAGTTCTTTGAGGCGCTCGGTCTGAACGTCACCGTTACAACCGTTGACGGCAGCGTCGGCATCAAGGGATTCGTAACTAACGCCCTCGAAACACTTGATTACGATTATATCTGCACCTGCGGTCCCGAACCGATGCTCAAGGCTCTTTACAGAGCGACCGAGTGCTCGGGTCAGTACAGTTTTGAGGAGCGCATGGGATGCGGCTTCGGCGCTTGCATGGGATGCTCCTGCAAGACCGTTACGGGCTACAAGAGAATCTGCAAGGACGGCCCGATCCTTGAGAAGGAGGAAATACTGTGGGAAAAATGAACGTAAATCTTTGCGGCATCGAGCTTGACAATCCCGTCATCCCCGCAAGCGGAACATTCGGCTTTGGCTATGAATTCGCCGAACTTTACGATATCAACTGCCTCGGTACTTTCTCGTTTAAGGGAACGACAAAGGACAGCCGCTTCGGCAACCCCACTCCCCGTATCGCCGAGTGCCCGAACGGAATGATCAATGCCGTCGGTCTGCAGAACCCCGGCGTTGAAAAGGTAATTTCCGAGGAGCTTCCGAAGCTCTTTAGGGTATTTAATAAGAAGGTTATGGCAAACGTCAGCGGATTTTCGGTCGAGGACTATGCCTATACCGTAGAAAAGCTCAACTCGGTCGAAGAGATCGGCTGGTTTGAGGTAAACGTAAGCTGTCCGAACGTACACGGCGGAGGAATGTCCTTCGGAACCAACCCCGAGGCGGCGGCAGAGGTCACCCGCGCTGTTCGCAAGGTGACAAATAAGCCCATCATCATCAAGCTCTCGCCCAACGTGACCGATATCGTTTCGATCGCAAAGGCTTGCGAGGAGGCGGGCGCGGACGGCATCAGCCTTATCAACACCCTCCTCGGTATGCGAATCGACCTTCGCACCAAGCGCCCCGTCATCGCCAACAAGATGGGCGGATTCTCGGGTCCCGCGATCTTCCCCGTTGCCGTGAGAATGGTTTATCAGGTTGCAAACGCGGTGAATATCCCCGTTGTCGGCATGGGCGGTGTTTCGTCCGCAGAGGACGTAGTCGAGATGATGCTCGCGGGCGCGACCGCGGTCGAAGTCGGCGCGGCTAACCTCGTCAACCCCTACGCCTGCCGCGATATTATCGCAGACCTCCCCCGCGTGATGGCGAAATACGGCATCGAGAACCTCTCCGACATCATCGGCGCGGTTAAATAAAAGACAACAGCAACTGAAAAGCTTTTGAAGATTCTAAAGAAACTTTTCTCGAAAAGTTTCTTTAGCAGAGCTCGAGACGGAGTCTCGATTTAATGCGAGAGCTCCAGCTCTCGCTACCGTGCTTCAAAAATACGAAGCTCCGCTTCGGATTTTTGGACAGAGTCAATACTTCCCGACTGTAGGGAAGTATTGCGCTCTGTCACCCCCGCGCTCAATGATATTACAGCAATAAAGTGAATGAACGGAAGTTTTTTCACAAGTTAACTAAAATTTCACGCTTGTCGTTCGTGCAGTACAGACTCCGATCTCCTCCTCCACCACGGCCGTGGTCCCCCTTCCCCGCTGGGGAAGGCTTATTGAGAGTCACGCTTTGCTTGTCTAAATAATGTTTAGTGCAAATATTAAATGCGGTTGAAATGTTAGGTTGAGGTTTAAGTTATTTTTATAAAACTTCACCTCTATAATCAATGTTCGCAGTTGCCTAATAAGCCTTCCCCAGCGGGGAAGGTGGCAGCCGAAGGCTGACGGATGAGGAGATCGCCGTTTGTACTGTATGATGGACAGGGCTCAAGTTTTTATCTGCGGATTCCCCACTTTCTACCTGCTTTTTAATTTATGATTAATAAAGGAAAAAAGAAATGAAAAAGGCAATGAAAATTATTGTTGCCCCAATGATGATATTGTTGTTATGCGCAAATCTTACAGGATGTTTGTTCTTGTATATGGACTTTGAAGATGATGCGACGGTTGCTTTATCAACATCAATCGATGAAAGTACCGTGCCCAATATATTCTTCAATGATACCACCGTGGTAAATGAGCCAATAGATGAAGCAACCCAGCAACTACACGAAACAACAATTGCAAAATCTTTATTTGGTCTAACAGAAAAAGAAATCGAAGCTATCGAAGAAATAATTAGCAAGTCGTATGTCAGTACGCCCTATACATTGGATGATATATCGGAAATCTCTCGATTGGGTTACGACAAAATGTATGTGGAAGGTCAATGGGTGGAAAATACTCAAATAATTGAATATAAAGTTATCTATAAAAATGGAGAAACACAAATAATATCTATTAACAAAATAATGTTAGAAGATTAATTAAAACGCCAAAAGCGTCATAACTCGTAAAAAATAATTTTTAAGGAGATATAAAAATGGGAAAAGACGTAATCATTGCTTGTGATTTTGACTCGAAGGAAAAGGTGTTTTCCTTCCTCCAGAAGTTCGAGGGCGAGGAAAGAAAGCCCTTCGTAAAGATCGGTATGGAGCTTTACTATGCCGAGGGTCCCGAGATCGTCCGCGAGATCAAGCGCCGCGGCCACAAGATCTTCCTTGACCTCAAGCTCCACGATATCCCCAACACGGTAAAGAAGTCGATGGCAGTACTCTCCCGCCTCGACGTTGATATGACCAACCTCCACGCGGCAGGTACGGGCAGAATGATGGAAGCCGCAATCGAGGGTCTGACCCGCGAGGACGGCACCCGCCCCATCCTTATCGCAGTAACCCAGCTCACCTCCACCGACGAGGAGACCATGAAGGAAGACCTTCTCATCAATGAGCCGATCGATAAGGTCGTTATGCACTACGCATCGGTTGCAAAGAGATCGGGTCTCGACGGCGTTGTTTGCTCTCCCCTCGAGGCAGGCAAGGTACACGACACCTGCGGCCGTGATTTCGTAACCGTAACCCCCGGCGTTCGTTTCGCAGACGGCGACATCGGCGACCAGAAGAGAGTTATGACCCCCGCAGCTGCGAAGGAGATCGGATCGGACTACATCGTAGTAGGACGCCCCATCACCGCGGCAGAGGATCCCGTTGCGGCATATCGTAGATGTGTTGCGGAGTTCTGCGACTGACGAAGTAGTGCAGAGTGCAGAATGCAGAGTGCAGAGTTAAGGTGAATTTCCTCGCTTTGCTCGGAAATTTTCATTAAATAAAGTTGCATAGAGGATGGATATGGGAAAATCAATTGTTAAAGATAAAAGCTTTGATTTTGCTGTCAGAATTGTAAAACTCTGTCGGTATCTTCGTGAGGAGAAAAAAGAGTTTATTTTATCAAAACAACTGGTGAGAAGCGGTACAAGCATTGGTGCAAACATAAGCGAAGCTCAAAGAGGGCAGACCAAACCTGATTTTTATGCAAAGATAGCGATAGCATTGAAAGAAGCAAGTGAAACGGAATATTGGATTCGTCTTTTATATGCAACCGACTATATAAATAACAAGGAATTTTCAAGCCTGCATTCCGACATTAACGAAATAATATCCCTTTTAGTTGCAATTTGCAATTCAAAAGATAAAAACCAAAACGAATTATAATAAAATTATTTTTCGCCCCCGGCGAAAAATTACCATAACTCTGCACTCTGCATTCTGCACTCTGCACTGTTATGCCCAACAAAATACAGAAGGAGAAATTATACTAACCATGGAAGCTTACAAGATAGAATTTATTCAGTTCCTCGAGTCCGCCGGCGTTCTCAAGTTCGGCGATTTCACCGCTAAGAGCGGACGCAAGATCCCCTATTTCATCAACGCAGGTATGATCAAGACCGGCGACGATATCGCTAAGCTCGGCGAGTTCTATGCAAAGGCATATTTCGAGAAGCTCGGCGCAAAGAAGGCAGTTCTTTACGGCCCCGCGTACAAGGGCATCTCTCTCTCGGTTTCCGCCGCAGTTGCGCTCTCGAAGAACGACCTCAACGTGCCCTTCTTCTTCAACCGTAAGGAAGTCAAGGACCACGGCGAGGGCGGTGTATTCGTAGGTTACGTTCCCCAGCCCGGCGAGGAGATCGTTATCATCGAGGACGTTATCACCGCGGGCACCGCGATCCGCGAGAGTATGGAGATCCTCTCCCACCTCGAGGGCGTAAAGGTTGCCGCTACCTTCATCATGGTCGACCGCAAGGAAAAGGGTCAGGGTGAAAAGGGCGCAATGCAGGAGATCGAGGAGCAGTTCGGCTTCCCCGTATACTCGATCGTTGACGTTTACGACATCATCGAGTACCTCGAGGCTGACGAGAAGAACGCAGAAAACGTAGAGCGTATTAAGAATTATCTTAAGGTTAACGGTGCAAAATGAGAAGTCTGATTGATATTTTTGACCTCAGCGTAGAGGAAGTCGGCGCACTTCTTGCCACCGCCGACGATATTATCGCCAATCCCGCGAAGTACGCGACCGCTTGCCACGGCAAGAAGATCGCTACCCTCTTCTTCGAGCCGTCCACCAGAACCCGTCTTTCCTTTGAGGCGGCAATGATCGAGCTCGGCGGAAACGTGCTCGGCTTTGAGGCGGGCGGAAACTCCTCGTCCTCGAAGGGCGAGAGCGTTGCGGACACCGCGCGCGTCGTTTCCTGCTATGCCGATATTATCGCAATGCGCCATCCCCTCGCGGGCTCGGCTTACGTTGCATCGAAGAATGCTTCGATCCCCGTTATCAACGCGGGCGACGGCTCGCACAGCCACCCGACCCAGACCCTTGCCGACCTCTGCACCATCCATCGCCACAAGGGCAAGTTCGACGGTCTGACCGTCGGCTTCTGCGGCGACCTCAAGTACGGCAGAACGGTTCACTCGCTCATTCAGGCGCTCTCGCGCTACACGGGCATCAAGATCGTGCTGATCTCCCCGAAGGAGCTGAAGCTGCCCGAGTACGTCAAGAACGAGACTATCAAGGCGAACGGTATGGAATATTACGAGACCGAGTCTATGACCGAGGTCATCGGCGAGCTCGACGTTCTCTATATGACAAGAATCCAGCACGAGCGTTTCGCAAGCGAGGAGGAATATCTCCGCCTCAAGGACAGCTACATACTCGATATGGCAAAGATGGATCTCGCAAAGAGCGATCTCATCGTTCTCCATCCGCTGCCCCGCGTAAACGAGATCTCGACCGCGGTCGATAAGGATCCCCGCGCGTGCTATTTCGAGCAGGTACTTAACGCAAAATATATGAGAATGGCGCTCATTCTCAAGCTGCTTGCAGAAAAGGATTGCGACGCTCCCGAGGAGACGGGCGAGTATCGCACAGACCTCGTCTGCGACAACAAGGGCTGTATCGTCACAACGGAGCAGGAGCTTCCCCACCTCTTCCGCAAGGGCGTGGACGGAAAGTACAGATGTCTGTATTGTGAGCATAGAGATTAAATGCTTTGCAGATGTAAAGTGCAGAATGCAGAGTGCAGAGTGCAGAGTTAAGGTAAATTTTCGCGGAGCGAAAATTACAGATCTATAATTTTGTGCTGTGCTGATAAGATTTTGTGCTCTGCGAAAACGTAATGAATAAATATATAAACTCGGATATGATGAAGCAAAGCATCATATCCGAGTTTTTTATCTTCGGCATTGCATTATCCCTTTCAATAAAGGGTTATCAACACCAAATTAAATTATCGCACAATCCGATTTTCGAGCAAAGCGAGAAAATCTTCCTTCATTCTGCATTCTGCATTCTTCATTCTGCATTTTTTGCTCACCGTCGCAAAAAGTACTTGACAAACTCCCAAAAATATGCTATGATACAGTTATCAACTTCTAAGGAGATTCTGAAATGAAAAAGACGACCTTTAAGCTCGCGGCAGTTATGCTTGCTATGCTTATGATGACCTGCATCTTCGCCTCCTGCGGTAAGAAGCTTGCGGGATCCTACCAATCGGATGCGACTTTTCTCGGTCAGGGTATGAACGTAATTTATACCTTCAAGGGAAGCAAGTTCGAGGCTACGAATAAGATCACCTTCCTCGGTAAGGTAACCTCCGATGCGGTAACGGGTACTTATGAGATCGTAGAAAACGCAGACGGCTCGATGGAAATTACTCTTGATTTTGACGAAGAGACCGGAGTTTTCGAAGACGGTACTTACACCTTCTCCGAGGGCGAGGGCTTTATCAAGATCGCGGGAGTAACCTATTCCCAGCTCGAAAGATAAAAAGATAAGCTGAAAATATACGCCGACACACCGAAATGACGGTTGTGTCGGCGTTTTTTTCTTTTTTATCTTTACATCGACGGAAAAATGTGGTATACTTATTATGTATTTTTATCCAATTGTAAAACTGCGTTTTACAATTGATCCCGCGCGCTTATCGCCGCTTGCCAAAATCGAGGATTTTGGCAGCTCCCCTCGGCGCGCGAACTTGCTTTGCTCGTTTTGAAGGTGTTTTTTGGGCGGCAAAGCCGTCCAAAAAACGCATCTAATTATAATTTTGGGAGGTTAGGTTATGAAAAACAATAACCTGAAGGCGTGGCTGTATCTCTTACCCGCCATTCTTTTCCTCGGCGTATTTATGGTCTATCCGCTCGTCGACGTGTTTATCTACTCCTTCGAGGAGGGCTACAACTCGGCATCGCAGACCTTTTTCGGCACGGGAATTTATAACTATCAGTACATACTGCGCGACCCCTATTTCCTGCAGGCGGTGAAGAATACCTTTATTCTCGTTATCATCACCGTACCTGTATCGACGGGGCTGTCGCTTCTCATATCCGTCGCGCTTGCGTCGATCGAAAAGCTGCGCAAGCTATTCCAGACGGTATATTTTCTCCCCTACGTCACCAACACCCTCGCCGTCGGACTTGTTTTTATGATCCTTTTCAAGAAAACGGCGTACACCGACGGTATGGTAAATCTGCTGATCAACCTCTTCGGTGGTCAGTCCGTTGACTTCATCGACGGACCGTATTGGGCGAAGATGCTCGTCCTCTGCATCTACACCGTATGGATCGTAATGCCGTTTAAGATCCTGATACTGACGAGCGCGCTTGCATCGGTCAATCAGAATTATTACGATGCCGCGCGAGTTGACGGTACGACAAGGTGGCGAATGTTCACGAAGATCACGCTCCCGATGATCTCGCCCACGGTCTTTTACCTTATCATCACGGGCTTTATCGGCGCGTTCAAGGCGTATAGCGACGCCGTTGCCCTCTTTGGCACCGACCTCAACACCGCGAAGATGAATACCATCGTCGGCTACGTTTACGATATGCTCTACGGCACGGGCGGCGGCTTCCCGTCCTATGCCTCCGCCGCGGCGATTGTTCTCTTTGTCATCGTTCTGACCATAACGTGCATCAATCTGCTCATCAGCAAGAAGCACGTTCATTATTGAGAGGGGGAGAAAAATGAAAGAAAAAACTTTCGGCAAGAAGCTGCTCAAAACTGCGGTCTACGCGATGCTCGTCTTCTGGGCGCTCGTCGTGCTTTTCCCCTTTTATTGGATGCTTCTGACCTCGATCAAGAGCTACGGCTCGTATAACGCCGAGTTTATACCGAAATTCTTCACGCTCTCGCCTACGTTTGAGAACTACGCTTCCGCGTTTTCCGCAGTTCCGCTCGCAAAATACTTCCTCAACACCGTAATTTTCACCGTAGCAACCACCGCGCTGATGCTCGTTATCGCGATCCCCTCGGCGTACGCATTCGCAAGACTTGAATTCAAGGGCAAAAATCTGCTCTTCCTTTCCTTCCTCGCGCTTATGATGATCCCGACCGAGCTTGTCGTTATCACGAATTTCACCACGGTCACGAATCTCGAAATGCGAAATACCTTCGGGGGACTCATTCTTCCGTCGGCGGCGTCTGTTTTCTACATTTATCTCTTGAAGGAAAACTTCGAGCAGGTGCCGAACGAGCTTTATCTTGCCGCAAAGGTTGACGGAACGACCGATTTCAAGTATCTGATGAAGGTTCTCGTTCCCATCTGCCGTCCCACGGTCGTCACCGTGACGATACTTAAAGTCATCGAGTGCTGGAACTCCTACGTCTGGCCGCGACTGATCACCGACAATCCCGCATATTATCTTGTTTCAAACGGCATTCAGGAGATCCGCGAGAACGGCTTCGGACGCGAAAACATCCCCGCGATGATGGCGGCTGTCGTTGTTATCTCGCTCCCGCTGATCGTTCTGTTCCTCATCTTCCGCAATAAGATCATGGCGGGCGTTGCGAGAGGAGGTACAAAGGGATGAAGAGATTCATTTGTGCGTTCATCGCGCTCGTCCTCTGCCTTGCTTGCCTTTCGGGCTGTCACGGCTCAAAAAGACAGGAGCTTTTTGAGATTCCCGAGGAATTCGACACCTCGAAGCAGTATGAGATCACGTTCTGGGCAAAGAACGATACCAACCTGACTCAGGTTGCGATCTACAAGAAGGCTGTTGCCGATTTTGAGGCACTCTACCCGAACGTCAAGGTCACTCTCCGACTTTACACCGACTACGGCAGAATTTACAGCGACGTTATCACGAATATCGCGACGGGCACCACGCCGAACGTCTGCATCACCTATCCCGACCACATCGCCACCTATCTGACGGGCGACAACACTGTTGTTCCGCTTGACGAGCTGATGGATGACGAAAGATTCGGTCTCGGCGGCAGCGAAGTGCGCTTCGAATCGCCGAAGAAGGATGAAATTATCGAAAAATACCTCGACGAGGGCATGATCGGTGATGAGCATTACGCGCTCCCCTTCCTGCGCTCTACCGAGGCTTGCTACGTCAACAAGACTTTTGTGGAAAAGCTCGGCTTCACGCTTCCCGAGGTTCTGACCTGGGATTTCATCTGGGAAGTATGTGAAAAGGCTGTCGAGAAGGACGCTGACGGAAACTTCATCGTCAACGGTCAGCCGACACTTCTGCCCTGTATCTACAAATCTACCGACAATATGATGATCCAGATCCTTCACCAGCAGGGCGCGGATTATTCGACCGCCGAGGGCGAGATCGGACTTTTCAACGATACCGCAAGGGGATTCCTCCTTGACCTTGCCGATCACACGGCAAACGGCGAGTTTTCCACCTTCAAAATTTCTTCCTATCCCGCAAACTTCCTCAACGCGGGACAGTGCATCTTCGCGATCGACTCCACAGCGGGCGCGACCTGGATGGGATCGGATGCTCCTTTGATCGACATCGCGGAGGACAGACTCGTCAAGTTTGAAACGGCAGTTATGACCGTTCCGCAGTTCGACACCGAGAATCCCACTATGATCTCTCAGGGCCCGTCGGTCTGCATCTTCAACAAGCCCGATCATGGCGAGGTGCTTGCTTCGTGGCTCTTTGCGCAGTATCTTCTGACCAATGACGTTCAGATCTCATACGCGCAGACCGAGGGATACGTTCCCGTAACGAGCAAGGCGCAGAATTCGCCCGAATACCTCGATTATCTTTCGCGCGAGGGCGAGGACGGCGATATGTACTACGATATCAAGCTCAAAGCGACCAAGCTGACGCTTGATTATACAGAAAAGACCTTCGTCACTCCCGTTTTCAACGGCTCGGCATCCCTCCGAAACGCGGCGGGACAGCTTATCGAGGAGGTCACAAAGGCAACGCGCAGAGGAAAGACGGTTGACGATGCGTATATTGATTCCCTCTATGGCGAAATGATCTCGCTCTACAGGCTCGACGGCATCGGCGCGGGCAGCGGCGAGCGAGCGGAGCTCGGACCTCTTCCGTCCACGTCTGTAATGCTTCTTTCGCTAATTGCTGCAGCGTGGGTGTTTATCGGCATCTACGTCTTGGTACAAACGCTGAAAAAGAGAAAAAATCAGGGAAATACTTGACATTTTCCCGAATTAGGTGTATAATGATAGATGTAAAATCTTTATTAAAATTTTCCAAAGGAGAAAACAAAATGAAAAAGATTATTGCAGTACTTATGCTTCTTTGCATGGTAGTCTCCCTCGCAGCTTGTAACAAGAACGAGTTCGACCCCGCTAAGAAGTCCGAGGGCGTTATGACCTACGCTGAATACGAAGCAGCAGCTATGGATGCTGAGGTAGTTATCGAGGCATACGTTCAGGCTACCCAGTCCTGGTGGGACAACAAGATCACCGCTTACCTTCAGGATCCCAACGGCGCATACTTCTGCTACGAGATGGCTTGCTCCGAAGAGGATGCAGCTAAGCTGACCAAGGGCACCAAGATCAAGGTTACCGGCACCAAGGGCGAGTGGGCAGGCGAAGTTGAGATCATGGACGCTAAGTTCGAGTTCGTTGAGAGCGAGGCATGGGTTGCAGAGGCTACCGATGTTACCGCACTCCTCGGCAAGGATGAGCTCATCAAGCACCAGAACAAGTTCGTTACCTTCAAGGGTCTTACCGTTGTTTCCGTTGAGTACAAGAACGGCGAGCCCGGCGACGATATCTACGTAACCGTATCCAAGGACGGCGCAGAGTACTCCTTCTGCGTAGAGCGTTACCTCACCGATCCCGACACCGCTGTTTACAAGGCAGTTGGCGAGCTTCAGGCAGGCGACACCGTTGATATCGACGGCTTCCTTTACTGGTACGAGGGCGTAAACACCCACATTACCAACGTTGTAAAGAAGTAATTCTTATACATAAAACCCGACAGCGATGGCTGTCGGGTTTTTATTTGGAGAGATATTTCGGTTTATCAATTGTTGTGTTGACAAAAAATATCTGTTGTGTTATAATATTATCGGCGAAAGCCCGTAGGAGTACCATATCGGTGCGGTTGCTTCCTCGATTTTTGAGGAAGTCTTAATCTTTTTTGCCTTCCTCATAAGAGGGAGGTGATGACAATGTACATTACTTGGGAAGCACTTTTCCTTTTTTGCACTCTTGTCGTTGCAATTATCAGTCTTGTAATTGAAATCTATAATAAAAAAAGATACCCGCCTGACTTTCCACAGAAGACGGTTATCTTTTTAACCATTTGAGGGAAGCAACCGTATCGGTGCTCCTACGTTATTATTATACAATGTTTTTTCTGTTTTGTCAAGATGTTTTTGAATTTTATAAAAAAAACACAACTTTTTTCGCTTTTCCTCTTGCTGATAACGCAGCGTAATGTGTTATAATAAAGACAAAACATAAAGGAGATAACTGAAATGAACGAAATTATGGAAATATTACCCTTCCTCATCCCGCTTGCGCTTGCGCAGTACGGGCTTATGGCTTATGCGGTGATTCACATTCTTACACACAAAAATTACAAGCGCGGCAGCCGCGCGCTTTGGCTGGTCGTCAGCATTCTGGTCAATTTCATCGGACCGATACTTTACTTCGTGCTCGGCAAAGAGGACGCTTGATGGACATTCTGACAGTACGCGGCCTCGAAAAGAAATTCGGCGATAAGGAAGTGCTCCGCGGACTTGATCTTACCGTGCCCGAGGGAAGTATTTTTGGATTCGTCGGACGAAACGGCGCGGGCAAGACAACGACGATGAAGGCGGTCCTCGGACTGCTCAAACCCGATGGCGGCGAGATATTCGTTGCAGGCGAGAGGGTATCATACGGTCAGACACCGACCAACCGCCACATCGGATACCTGCCCGACGTGCCCGAATTTTACTCGTTTATGACTCCGCGCGAGTATCTCCGTCTTTGTGGCGAGACGATGAATATGTCCCGCGCAGATATCGAATCGCGGAGCGGGGAACTTCTCGAACTCGTCGGTCTTGGCTCGGAAAAGCACCGAATCCGCGGATTTTCGCGCGGAATGAAGCAAAGACTCGGCATCGCGCAGGCGCTTCTCGGTCAGCCCAAACTGCTGATCTGCGACGAGCCGACCTCCGCACTCGACCCGATCGGCAGAAAGGAGATACTTGATATCCTCCTCTCGGTCAGGGAGCGCACGACCGTGCTCTTTTCGACGCACATCCTCTCCGACGTCGAGCGCATTTGCACCGATGCCGCGCTTCTCGAGGGCGGCAGGATCGCGATGCAGGGCTCGATCGACGAGCTCAAAGGCATCAAACGCGCCGAAAGCTTCAGGATCGAAGTTCTCGAAGGAGCTGAAATGATCGCCAAGGCTTTTCCCGATGCCAAAGCCGAACCCGACGGCTCGATCGTTTTTGAGGGCGGCGAGGATAAGATATTTGAAGTCCTCGATTTTATCGGCAAAAATCGCATTCCGTTCTCAAAGATCGAGCGCGAGGGCGCGTCGCTCGAATCGCTTTTCGTGGAGGTGGCGGGAAAATGAGATCGTTTTTTGCATTTTTCAAAAAGGAACTGCTTGAATTCGCGCGAAGCGGAAAGCTGACCATCCTCGGCATCCTCTTTTTCGCGTTCGGCGTCATGAATCCCGCAATTGCAAAGCTGACGCCGTGGATGATGGAAATGCTCTCCGAGGAGCTTGCGCAGAGCGGAATGACCGTCACCGAAGTCACCGTCGACGCGCTGACCTCCTGGACGCAGTTTTTTAAGAATATCCCGATGGCACTCATCGCGTTCGTTCTGATGACGGGCGGGATTTTCACCAAGGAATACGAATCGGGCACGCTCGTGCTGATGCTCACGCGCGGACTTGCGCGATACAAGGTCATCCTCGCAAAGGCGGCGGTGCTCCTGACCGTCTGGAGCGCGGGATATTTCCTCTGCTTCGGCGTAACATACGCCTACAACGCCTATTTCTGGGATAATTCGATCGCGATCGACCTTCTGCCCGCCGTGCTCAATTGGTGGCTCTTCGGAGTATTCACCGTCGCGCTGACCGTCTTTTTCTCGGTAATTGCAAAAGGCTACGGAGGCATTCTATGCCTGACGGGCGGCGTGGTCCTCGCCTTCTACCTCGCGAGCCTCATTCCGAAGCTGACGGAATATATGCCCACAACGCTGATGAACGGTATGAACATCCTCGTCGGCGCGATGGAGGCGGGCGAATTCACCGCCTGCGCCGCCATTACCGCCGTCATCACCGTCGCATTGATCGCCTTGAGCATTCCGATATTCAATAAAAAGCAGCTGTAAAACGATATCCGCCCGAAATTCGGGCGGATATTTTGTATTTTAAGTATTTTTATGCAGGACGCAGTATTCGATTATCTCGCGCTCGGTGCTGTCCCAGGTGTCGCGGATCTTGTAGCCGTCGGTTTCGGTTGGTACTACGGCGGCGCAATGGCGCTTGCCGACCTGCGCGTAGATTCTCTCGCCTTTGCGGTATTTATCGCTTAATATCTTGCAGAATTCTTTTCCACTTGCGTAGCGATTGCCGATTCTGATGCCCGAATAATGCACAAAGCCCAAGCGCTTCAGCGTTTTATTGATATTGGTTCGGGAGTTTATGCAGGGGTCGGTATAGTCCGAGGTCTGCGCAAGGATGTCAACGGCGTCGTGCCAGGAGCATTCAAGGAGGGTTGCAAGCGCGCGAACCGCGCAATCTCCGATCAGGCGTCCCTCGGGATTCTCGTTTTTCTTATCGAGCTCGAGGGAGTCCTTTTTTGAGCCCTTTCGCGTAGGCTTTCGGCTGATTCCCGTTCTGTTGTCGGTATCGGGGAAATATTCCCAAAGCTCGTCCACGGCTCTCCAATCGCGCTCCTGCGTCGAGATCTTACATCCCTTGAGAACGTAAGTTGTCTTTTCTTTTCCGGGAACTAACGCGTAGTAGCCGCCGCAGCGGAGATGCACGATATAGGATTTTTCCCGATATAATTCAAAATTGAGCTTGGCAACCGTTTCGAGCGCCGATCTGTAAGGGGGGATCGGCTTGAAGCCGCTTGCGCGCATCATATCGGTGATGCAGGTCTTGTATGTCGGAAGATTGCATCTGAAATGCGCCTGCTCAACGAGCAAGCGAACAAGACTTTGCCAGGATTGTCCGGTTATGATCGCAACAGAGTTGAGTGCCGTTCTGTCGGCATAAGCCTCGTTTACGACAAGCCCCTCGGGCGATCTGAGATCCTCATACCAGGTGGTCAGAGTTGTGCCGGAATTCATCAAACGGTCAGTCTTCCTCTCCCGCGGGCGGATCGAGCTCGACCTCGTATCCCGTGGGAAGTCCCATAACGGGGTAGCCGGTCTCGTCAAAGTCAACGCGCTGGATGTTGAAGAAGCGGTGCGCCGGAGTGACCTTTTCGTTGTGCTCCTTCATACCGTGGTATGCGCACCATACCTCCTTGCCGTCGGGGGCGCGGAAGAAGGATGCGTGACCGGGACCGTAAAGTCCGTTTCCGTAAACGAAGAGGGGCTCGGGATGCTTCTTCCAGTTAGCCGCATCGGTGAGAGAACCGCCCATGTGCTCAAGCACGCCGAGGCAGTAGTGGTCCGACCAACAGCCGTTTGCAGAGTAGATGATGAAGAGTCTGCCCTCGCGCTCAAGGAAGAAAGCACCCTCAACGATCGCGCTTCTGCCAACGTAGGGCGGAACAAGCTCCCAATCGAGCTCGGCGCGGGCAATGGTTGCCCAATTGTTGCCGTAGGTGTAGGGATTTACAAGGTCGCAGATATCGAGAACCTGACCGTACTGCGGATCAACGCGGGAGGAGCAGAGATACTGCACTCCGTCGGGCGCGGTGTAAACGGTGGGGTCGATCGAGAAAATATCGGGCGAGGGCTTGCCGCGGAATATCCATTCGCCCTCAAAGGGATCGTCTGCAGGGCCTTCCATAATGAAGAGACGCTTCTGGCTCGGCTCGGGCTTGATGCGTCCGCTTGTGTAAACGTACCACTTGCCGTTCGAGCCGCGATGCATTTCGGGAGCCCAGATGTCGCCCCAGATACCGTCGCGTTCGCCGTTCGGGGTGTAGAGAATGCGCGAGTCGCCGTCGGTGACGATCGAGCCCGCGTGGCGGCTGCGGAAGAGCTCAAGCTTCGAGCCGCGGGTGAAAAGAGCGTAGTAATAACCCGTCTTGGGGTCGTAGGTCATAAAAGGATCGGGTGCGTCAAAGGGAGACACGGGGTTTCTGAATTTTTTCATGGGGAGTACCTCTTTTCATATTTTATTGAAACGGAACGCCGAAAAGCGTTACCATAAGGGCGTAGATCAGGGGGATCGAGATGACGCAGAGGGTGTGCGAGATCATTGCCATACTCGCGCCGGTTTCGGGATTGCCGCCGAAAGCCTCGGGGAAGATGACGGTGTTGAGCCCGAGCGCGGGAGCGGTCGCGAAAAATGTCAGAAAGAGCACGTCGTTGCCGATATTGAGGTCGAACGCCGCACTCGCGATCGTTTTGAGCAGAAATATAAAGGAAACGATTATCGCGGGCAGCAGAGTGAGCCGCAGCGCGGTTGCTATGTAAACCTTTTTGTTTTTGAGCATAGAGAGAAAATCGTATTTGGCGATCGTCACGCCCGCGAGAAGCATCGCCACGGGTCCCATACAGACCTTTAGAGTGTCGAGCGAATTGGTCAGAAAGACGGGAATATATTTGCCCGCGCCGCTCAGTCCCACCGCCATACCGAGGAGCATCGCAACGGTCGGCGCATTTATAAGTCTTTTCCAGGCGCCGCCCTTGTTTTGGGAAACGGGCGTCATAACGCTGATGCCCCACGAGTAGATCATAAGCTGAATGGGAAGGCAGAAAAGCTTGTAATATGCAAGTGCCACGTCGCCGAACATCGCGAGAACGATCGGGTCGCCCATATATCCGCTGTTTGCGAAAGCCAGAGCATAGTTATAAACTCCGCGCTCGGGTCCCTTTTCCTTGACGAAAAAGGGCGAGAGGAAAATGGATATACCGACGGCGAGCAGAACGCCGAGGGATGAGAGAATTATATTGATAAGATGCTCACCGATCGAATCGACGGTGCAAAAATACGCCATTGTGGTAAAATTGAGCGCGGGGCAGAAGATCCAGGTTTCAAGCTTTGCCATGACCTTGCCCGAACCCTCGGGGAGGATCTTGCATTTGCTGAATATAAATCCGATCGCGATGCAGAAGAAGAGCGTCAGCATCGGACTCAGAGTTGCTGAAAAGGTTGACATCAGAGTTCCTCGTTTGAAATATTGCGTTAGTTAATTATATCATACGCGCCCGCGGTTGTCAATCGGAATGAGGAAAAAAGCGGGCGGCAGCCGTCATCATTTGATACCGCCCGCAAGCTCCTTGCGCTTATCGCGGCGCACCTTGTTGATATGCCGCTCAAAATCGCCGTTCGCGAGCAGCCGCGCCACGACGTGCTGCTCGAAGGTGGGTACGGTGCAGGAATAAAACCCGAGCCGAGCGTCAAATTCTGCGACGAGCTTTTGGGGCAGAACCATATAACCGAGTCGCAGAGAGGGGGAGATCGTTTTTGAAAAGGTGTTGAGATAGATCACGTTCCCCCCCGACGAGAGCGCGAAAAGGGTGTCCTCGGGCTTGGTGGAGACCGAAAATTCGGATTCAAAATCGTCCTCGATAATGTATCGCTCGCCCGCATTTGACCAGCGGATGTACTCGTGCCGCTTGCTCGCGGACGCCGAAACGCCCGAGGGAAAGCTTCGGTAGGGCGTGGTATGGAGCACGCTTGCAGAAGTTCCTGCGAGGGCGGCACTGTCGATGCCGTCGGCGGAGAGGGGCAGAGGATCGTAAGCCACCTCCGAGGCGCGGTAGACCTGCTCGATTTTCTTGTAGGACGGGTACTCGATGCCGTAGGTTCTGCTCCGACCGAGGAGCTCGATGATCAGGCCGTAAAGATACTCCGCGCCCGAGCCGATGACGATCTGCTCAAGGTCGACGTTGATGCCTCGGTTTCTTGAAAGATAGTGCTTGATAGCAAGGCGAAGCTCGGGGCAGCCCTTGTTCTGCGACTTTTCAAGGATCGCGTCGCCGAGCTCGCTGATGACGTTGCGCATCGTTCTTGCGAGCACCGAAAAAGGAAAATCGGGGCTCGAATGAGAGTGATTTGCGACGGTGCGGAGCTCCGACGTGGGTGGCAGGGCAAAGCCGTCCGAGCCTCGGAAGATCACGAAAAATCCGCTCCGCTCCCGCGATTCGACGTAGCCCTCGTCGCAAAGCAGAGCGTAGGCGTGCTCGACCGTCACGGTGCTCGTTTCGGTCTCGTCGGCAAGCAGACGCTTGGAGGGGAGCTTCGATGAGTAGGCGTAGTTGCCGTTTATGATGTCGTCCTTGATCTGCCGGTAGATCTGCAGATAGGCGGGGCGTATGCTTTTGTCAACCTTGTATTTCATCTGGTTATATAATTTTCTCCGTTTCTGACCATTTTAATATCATCAGAAATATTATATAATAAATCCAGTAAAATTTCAAGGAGAAATTGAAAAATGGCTTACAAAAAAATTCTGACAATTCAAGATATATCCTGTGTTGGTCAGTGCTCGCTGACCGTTGCGCTCCCCATCCTCTCCGCTTGCGGACTTGAAACCTGCATCCTCCCCTCCGCCGTGCTCTCCACCCACACGGGCGGCTTCAGCGGATTCACCTTCCGTGACCTCACCGACGATATGCCCGCGATTCAGGCGCATTGGCAGAAGGAAAATATCAAGTTCCGCGCGATCTATACCGGTTATCTCGGCAGCATCAAGCAGATCGGATACGTTCAGAGCATCCTCTCGACGATGGGAACCGACGATTGCGTCCGCATCGTTGACCCCGCAATGGCGGATAACGGCAAGCTCTATTCGATCTTCGATATGGACTACGTCGAGGCGATGAAGCCCCTCTGCGGCTCGGCTGACATTCTGATCCCGAACATCACCGAGGCGGCGTTCCTCACCGGAAGCGAATACCGCGAGAGCTACGACGAGGCATACGTCACCGAGCTTTGCGAAAAGCTCTGCGCGCTCGGCGCGAAGACCGTGGTAATGACCGGAGTCGGCTACCGCGAGGGCAAGACGGGCGTAGCGGTATACACGGACGGCAAAATGAGCCACTACGAGCACGATAAGATCGGCAAGGGCGCACACGGCACGGGCGACATCTACGCCTCCGCCTTCACGGGCGCGCTGATGAACGACAAGGACATCTTCGAAGCGGCAAAGATCGCGGCGGACTATACCGTAAAGTGCATCATCAACACCCAGGGCGACCCCGACCACTGGTACGGCGCAAAGTTCGAAACCGCGCTGCGTGATCTGATTGATATGTTGGCATAAATAAAACACCCTCGCGGTATGCGAGGGTGTTTTCCTTATTTAAGATTAATTACGCTGTGCGTCAAGCAAAGCGTCAACTTTGCCTCCGCAAGCGCGGCGACGGTTGCGGGCGAGAGGTCAAATCCGCCGTTTGAAGTTCTGATCTGATGAACGATAAGCTCCGCGCTGCCGAGGTCGGAGCCAAAGTCCTTCCATAGCTTCGCTTTCGCGTCGATGCAGTCCTCGATCTCGTCAGCACCGCACACCGAGAGGGAAAGGCGAGTGCTTTCGAGGAGATTGGAGCTGACCAATTTGCGCAGTGGTGCGGGAAGCTTTGCCGCAGGCGTGTTTTTTAGACGGATATAAACGTAAAATACCATCAGTCCACCCCCAAAGCGATCTTTCTTTCAGCCAAAAATTGCAGAAGCTCGTTCGTGAGCACGAGCTCGCGCGCCTTTTCGGTGCGGTGCGTGATATAGAGGCACACGCTCTGCGCCTCGTTTATTATCTTTTCATAGGTGCGGCAGAGCTTGTAAACCGCATCCGCCGCGCTTGCGGCTTCGTAGACAGTAACGGTCGGCGTGTTATAAACGTTGCCCTGCGCCGAGGGATTTATCGGGTGCTCACGCAATATATCCGCGCCGAGCGGCTCGTAACAGCGGAATTGAAGTGACAAAATATCGAATTCGTTTGAGTTCATATTGTTCTCCGTTGTGAATTTGAGTTTGATTTATTATAGCACAATATCGCGCGCGTGTCAATCAACCGTTTGGAGAGGGAAGGGCAACCGAATGTGATGTGAATATTTATAAATTTTTCTCGGTAAGCGCGACGGGGATTCTTACTAAGCGATTGATTTCAACTTTTTCGGAAATATCCTCATTGGAAGCGTAAAATTTGAAGTCGCTTTTCTCGCAAACTTCCTTCCAAGGAGTGGGATTTTGTTCTTTCACCCATTTTTTCTTTTCAAGATATTCGTCTTGGGTTTCAAAATAACCGCTCGCGTAAGGTGTGAAGTTGAATTCGGGATCATCAAATTCAGAGAAAGCGTATACGGTATAAGTTGCCCACATATAGATAAACTGAGGCAAAGAATCCCGCCCGGTCGAAAATGTTTCGCTGTAAGTGTGTACGGTCTTTGATTTTATGTCCTTGAATTCCGCGCCTCGCTTTTTCCAAGCGTTCTTTGCGGCTTCCTTGGAATCAAAAACGCCTAAAATAACAGGCGATTCAAATGCATTTTCGGTTTTCGCCTCGGGAATCGAAACCATGGTGTATAAGCTGTACAGCATATTTTCACCTCATTTTTTTTATTTATTATATCATAAAAATTCGGGTAGCGCAAGGGAATATAATAAAAAGCTTTTCCGACTACGTCGGCAAACGAAGCTATTTATTGTTTTTCAATTCCGCTTTGTATTTCTCTACTAAAGCGTCAAATTCCTTTATATATTTATCAAGTCTTGCCTGTCCTTTTGGCAGATCAAGCCCTGGCTTTCTGTATCCGCAAACTCTGACGTCATTCAGTATTGCATCTTCCGTATTGTATGCTCCCATTGAATTGCCTTCAATGTGAGGATATTTGGCACACATATATGCAATTTCCTCCGTGGTAAACATTCCTGCGGGAAAATCGAATCTTCTGAGACTCGGCACACTATCCAAAACGCTTGAATCTCTGTTTTCGAGCTTGATATTGCGGAAGTACACTCTTTCCAAAGAATCCATTCCCCGCATCCATTCCAGACTGCTCATCGGGTAGTGCGTATCCATATCTCCGATAAACACGATCTGTTTCAATCTTTTTGCATTTTGCAATGCAATCGGATTATAAGCAATTTTCTTTGTTGAATCAAGCCATAGGTATTCAAGCTTAGGGTTTTGTGACATATCCCAAAGGGTGCTGTTGCGGATATTCCAATAAATACTGACACCTTGAAGGTTCTTCAGCTTTTCGAGAGGAGAAAAATCGGATATCAATTGGCATTTGAAAAAGCTTAAAAATTCGTACTCTTTGCCGTAGTTTTCGATAAAATATTCAAAGCTTTTCTGCTCCATTCCGCAAATTTCAAGAAATTTTCTGCTTTTTCCTTTGCTCATTTCATAATCAACGTCATCGGGTGACATATTGCATGGAGAAAAAGCTCCGCTTGGATTCGGCTTGTTTCTTGAAACGTATAAACGCTTATTTTCGTCTTCTGTGTAAATAAACCAGTCGTGACTCAAATTTTGTTTGCTGCTCATATTACGCTCTCCTTCGCCGTGTTGATGCTTTTCTGCTTTCATTATATCATAAAATCGTGGGGATTGCAAGAAGATTTGGTGATCCCGCGTCCCAATCACGCCGAAGGCGTGTATATCATCAATTCCGAAGGAATTGCATATCATCAACACGAAGTGTTGTATATCATCAAGCCGCAGGAAATACACGCTTCGCGTGATGATATACGCCTTCGGCGATGATATACACGCTGACGCGTGATGATATGCCAAGCCTGCGGCTTGGATAAAAAAATTCCGAGAACATTGTTCTCGGAATTTTTTGGCAGGGGCAGAAGGACTCTGAACCCGAAGCTCGCGCATAATTGGGATGGTGAGTTTTGTGCTGTGGTAGCGCGAGCTCTATTATTGTTTCGCTTTGCGAAACAATAAGGGGTTCATCGTCAATATGCACACAACAATAAATAAAGCACCGAGCCTATTGGCTCGTTGCTTTATTTATGGCAGGGGCAGAAGGACTCGAACCCACGACCCATGGTTTTGGAGACCAGTACTCTACCAACTGAGCTATACCCCTACGTACCAAAATATTATAGCATAAACTGACGCGAATGTCAAGCCTTTTTGAGTAATTTCTTTGAAATAACGAAAATTTCGGTGTAATGTGGGGGGAAGGAGCAAAATCCTCCCGCTTGCGGGAGGATTTACTCCTTCCAAAATGTCGGCGGGGCGCCGCCATTTTGAAGCACGGAGAGTTTTTCGCGCGGCTCTGGCGGTTTTCCGAAGGAAAATGGAGGCGGGAGCCGACAAGACAGAGTCGACTTTTGCCGTAGGCAAATATGTCTGCGGAGGTCGGCTTAAGGCTCTGCCTTAAGAAACCGCAAACTTTGAAAAGTTTGATCAAACTCTCTGTCTTTTTAATTTAAATGAAAATTTCCGAGCCGCAGGTGAGGAAATTCTCCATACCTCTGCCCTCTGCCCTCTGCCCTCTGCCCTCTGCACTTCAAAATCCCCGACTCGATAAAGCCGGGGATTTCGATTTATTAAATTTCGGGGATTTTGATTTCAACCTCTCGTCCAAGCTCTGCGGATCTTGCGAGTCCGTCGATGATCGCCTGGTTGAGGATGATCTGGCTGGTGGGAACGGGTGCTGTGCCGCCGTTTTTGACTGCCTCGACGAAGGAGCCGATCTTTTGTGCGATTCGGTCGGTCTTTGCGTTGATTATCGGGACCTTCAGCTCGGTCTGCAGACCTTCGACCTCTTTATAGATCGTCATCTCGCCGCCGACGGTGCCGTTCCAGCACTCGGTCGAGGGGATGCGGAGTCCGCCCTCGGTGCCGAGGATGATGGTATCGCCGGGCGTGTCGAGGTTCATTGCCCACGAGATGCGGAAGTCGAGGATGATATCGCCTTCAAGACGGATAAATCCGCCCGCGAAATCGTCAACGCCGAATTTTTCGGAATATTCCTTTGCAGTTTCGGGGGAATAACCGCTGTAATTCGGATCTTTACCGAAGCGGTTCGAGATCATACCAGTTGCCGTGAGGGGCTTGGGGTGGCCGATCGCGTTCATGATCATATCGATCGAGTAGCATCCGATATCGCCGAGCGCGCCGATTCCGGCTGTGTCGTCGCGGATAAAGGTATCCTTATTGCCCTTTGCGGGGATTCCGCGGCGGCGTCCGCCACCGGTCTGGATGTAATAGATCTTACCGAGCTCGCCCGACTCGCAGATCTTCTTGATCATCTGCATATTGGGGTCAAATCTCGGCTGGAAGCCGATCGAGAGGATCTTGCCGGTCTCCTTTTCGACCTTCATTACCTCGATAGCCTCGTCGAGGGTGACGGTGAAGGGCTTTTCGAGGAGAACGTGAAGTCCCGCGCGCAGAGCTGCGATGGTGCAGTTAGCGTGCTGACGGTTATAGGTACAGATCGAAACGGCATCGAGCTTGAGGCTCTCGTCCGCGAGCATTTCCTCGTGATCCTTATAGTCGGTCTTTACGCCCTCGAGCTCATAAGCCGCAAAGAACTTTGCCGCCTTGCCGGGGACGATGTCGCATCCGGCAACGATCTCGACGTCGGGTCTGCCGAGATATGCCTTCATATGCGAATTAGCGATTCCGCCCGTGCCGATAAAGCCGATGCGGACCTTTTTTGATGTATCAACAGTCTTTTCCTCTACCGCAGTAAAGGTGTTAAGACCTGCCATTGACTTGTCTGACATTGTTTTGTTCCTTTCTTGATGAAGGATGTTTTACAATAATTTTATCAAATTATATTACGATCCTGTAAGGGACGGCGGCTCGACATCCCGAACAGCGCAAAAGATTAGAATTGTCAAAGTATAGGAGTTAATAACTAAATTGTATCTGTAGGGACCGACGTCCTCGGCGGTCCGAGCCCAATGGTATTATTGCTGTGCAATAAATCAATATAATTGAAATACAGTTTCCTGTTTTTAGACACATATATAATTTAATGCCCACGGACCGCCGAGGACGTCGGTCCCTACGGATATAGTATTATTGTGGGTTCTATCCTTTGTTCCCGATAAATCGGTGTGCAGTAAAGGGACTGTCGAGATGCGCAAGCGCGGCAGTCCCCTACTGATTTAATATTTATATTACTTGTTTTCCGCAAAGAAAAACTTGATTGCCGGCACTATCCACCTATCCCAGAAATCCCAGGTGTGCGCGCCCGGTCCTTCCTCGTAGGTGTAGTCGAAGCCCTTGCCGACGAGGTGGTCTTTGAAGGCGATATTCTGCTTGTAAAGGAAATCCTCTGTGCCGCAGGCGATATAGAGCCTCGGCTTTTCCTTGTCTGCGGGGAAGGTGTCAACGAGGTGGAGAAGATCTTCCTCCGAGCCGGGGAATGAGGTTGCATAGTCCTCGCCCCAGTTGCAGATGCAGAGGTTCTTCCAGCCTTCGTCTTCGGATTTGCCGCCAAATTTCAGATTGAGGCATCCCGAAAGACCTGCCGCTGCGCAGAAACGGTCGGGGTTGCGAAGAGCGATCTTGATCGCGCCGTAGCCGCCCATCGAAAGACCCGCGATGAAGGTCTTTTCGCGCTTTTTGGTGATAAAAGGAAGGAGCTTGCCGATATATTCGGGAAGCTCGTGTGCCACGTAATCGAAGTAGCGGCAGCCGTGCTTCTGATTTGCATAAAAGCTGTTGCCGACGGCGGGCATAACGACCGCCATTCCGCGCGCACGCGCGTATCTTCCAATCGCGGAGCCGTTTATCCACGAGGTATGGTCGCCGTGCATACCGTGAAGCAGGTAGAGCACGGGCATATCGTCGACTATGGCATCGGGAAGATAGATATTAACGGGAGTTCCCGCCCCGAGGGTATCGGGGCGGAAATTAAGTGTAAGATTCGGCATCAGATCTCGGGGATAACGATCTCAACCTCGCGGCCGCACTCTGCGGACTTCGCGATACCGTCGATGATCGCCTGGTTGTAGAGGATCTGGGAGGAGGGAACGGGAGCGGGAGTGCCGTTCTTAACTGCATCGAGGAAGGTACGGATCTTGAGATCGAAGAGGCCTTCCTTCATCTTGATGATCGGGATCTCGGTCTCAACCTGCTGACCGCAAACCTCGTGATAGATCTTCATGGGGCCGCCAACCGAGCCGTTCCAGCACTCGGTGGAAGGAATGCGGAGACCGCCCTTGGTACCGAGGATGATGGTGTCACCGGGGGTGTCCATGTTCATTGCCCAAGCAATACGGAAGTCGAGGATGATACCGCCCTCGAGACGAACGAATGCTGCTGCGAAATCGTCAACGCCGAAGAGCTTGGAGTATTCCTCTCTCTTGTCAGCGCGGTAGCCCGAGTAAGTGGGGCAGGTGCCGAAGAAGTTGGACTTGTAGCCCGAAACGGTGAGGGGCTTGGGATAGCCGATTGCGTTGAGAACCATGTCAAGGGAGTAGCATCCGATATCACCGAGAGCGCCGAGACCTGCGGTCTTGTCCTCGATGAAGGTGGTTCCGAAGGGAGTCGGAATACCGCGGCGGCGTCCGCCACCGGTCTGGATGTAGTAGATCTCGCCGAGCTCGCCCGACTGGCAGATCTTCTTGATCATCTGCATATTAGCGTCAAGTCTGGGCTGGAAGCCGATGGAGAGAACCTTGCCGCTCTCCTTTTCAGCCTTCATAACCTCAACAGCCTCGTCGAGGGTTACGGTGAAGGGCTTCTCGAGGAGTACGTTTACGCCCTTTTTGAGTGCGTAGATAGCGGGCTCTGCGTGCTGACGGTTGTAGGTGCAGATAGAAACTGCGTCGAGAGCGAGGCTCTCGTCGTCGAGCATTTCCTTGTGGGAAGCGTAATCGGACTTTGCGCCCTCGATGCCGTGCTTTGCAAAGAACTTTGCAGCCTTGCCGGGAACGAGATCTGCGCCTGCAACGATCTCAACGTCGGGCTGGTTCTTGTAAGCGTTCATGTGAGAGTCTGCGATCCATCCGCATCCGATGATACCGATACGGAGCTTCTTTGCGGTGTCAACCTTGGTCTCAACCTGAGCCTCAAAGGTGTTAAGTCCTGCCATAGATTTGTCTGCCATTGTTTTTTTCCTCCAAAATAATGTATTTGGTTTTATTTGTTTAAATTTTGGTTTTTAGATTTAATTTAATGCAAGAACGAAAAGAATTATGCCGATAATCATCAGAACCGTGAAAAATACTATACAATTCTTGATCGTTTTTAACATATCCAGCTTTTTGTACATCAAGTATTCCATAATATCCTCTTGGGTTATATCCGGACGCACAAGTCTGAAAAACTCGGAATTGTTTACATTACTCCAATCGTTATTGGTGCGCACATCTTCCGGCAATCTTTTACCTTGTTTCAAAAGGTCTTCGTACTCTTGGCTTTCCTTTTGAGTGCACAAAGCTTTTTCGTACAAATCATATTTCAAACGGTAATTATCAAGTTCTCGTTTTATTCTTCTGTTTGCTCTCATTTTGTGCCTCCTTTGGATTGATAACCTGACTTTTCTGTCGGAAGTGAATCTTATGCCTATCAGGTGAAATCAGCTTTTCTGTTTTTTAGTGGTCGATATAATGTCCTCCTCATCCACCGGCGTACGCCGGTCCCCCTTCCCCGCTGGGGAAGGCTTATTTAGAGTCTCGCTTCATATTTCTAAGTATCGTTTGGAGGCTTAGCTGTAGAAAGCGGACATTCATAATGTGCAACACATCAGACTTTTAATGTAACATCGTAAGCAGTGTCCCTCGGCGGACTGCTGGAGTTATAGGTCAAATGATACGGTTACTCGTATTTTTGCCTTTCTGTACATCTATATCACTATAGCAGATGTTCGCAGTTAGCATCGGGTCTGACGGTTTTTCGCAGAAAAACGGAGGCGTAAGCCGACGAGGCAGAACCGACAGTTCGCCGTAAGGCGAACTATGCCTTCCCCAGCGGGGAAGGTGGCAGCCGAAGGCTGACGGATGAGGAGAACGAAGTCTGTATTGCACAAAGGACAAGCGTACAAAACTATTTTTTGGGTTTTAGATCATTTATTGTCAAGCCGAGATGCTTGAGAATATCATTGCATACTGCATTAAAGTTTTTATTGAGATCAATATTTCTGTATCTCAAAACTTTTATATACAGTTTTTCAAGTTCAGCATCCCTTTCGGCATCTGCAGCCTTGTTTGACGGGAGGTTATGATAACTTCCGTCAAGCTCGATAACGATTCTTGCACTTGCGATATAAAAATCGACGATGTAATCTCCGATGTTCTTTTGTCTGTTGACCGTGATGGGCAATCTTTTCAGAAAATCATACCAAAGATGTTTTTCCTCGGGTGTCATTCTTTTCCTGAGTGCCTGTGCCGTACCGACCAGCTTTTTGTTGTAGTTATATATCATGGTAGAGGTATCGGTTCCTGCTTTGTCGCGGAGTAGCGGCAAAACAGTTCGATATTATCGGTGTAGACGGTTTTATAGCCGTCGTTATAGGTGGCCTTCCAGCCTGCCGGCTCATCCCCGTATTTTGCAAGCCGGTCGAATTTTGACTTGCGGAGCGAATGACTGCTCTGCGCGAGGTAGACGGTAATCTTTTTGATGAAGTCCCTGAACTCGGCGTCCTCGCTGTCATATCTCTGCCATTTGCGCATCATATCGTAGCCGAAGCTGTAGAAGAATGAGGATTTTGAGCCCGTTGCCTCTGCGAGGGGGTAGATATCCGTGTCGCGGTCGATCTTATCCGATACCTTGCAGTCGAAATGGATCTGTGCGCGGTCGCTAAAGAGGATAGCCGCCTCGTAAAGCGTTGGGATCAGCGACTCCGTGGGCTTGCCGTCGTAGAGAAGACGGAGCTCGCGAAGCTGCTCGTAGGTCCAATCCTCGATCCTCGGGGATTTCGGGAGACCGTTTTTGCCCTTTTTCTTCTGCCAATCGGTGGTGCGCAGAAGGGTATCGTCGTGCATCAGCACCATTACGTTGTCCTTTGTCAGGCGGATGTCGATCTCGACCGCGTCCGCGCCGAGCATTATGGCGCTGAGTATCGCCTCGAGCGAGTTTTCGGGATAGTTAACAACGTCGCCGCGATGCGCGGACGAGGTTATTCTTCCGCTCGGGCAGGTCAGCGCGTAGACCTTTTCGTCGTAATCAAGCATCCAGGGCTGAGGCGTGAAGCGAGCCGCCCACTTTGGGACGAAGGTGTCGGTGTGAAACGCGAGCGAATCAACGAAAAATCTGTCGTAATCGTATTCGTAAACGAAATCCGAGCCGAGATTTTCGATCCTGCCGTCGAAGAGCATTTCCGTGAAGACACGGACAGCCTGAACGGTTGCAAGCGGACCTCCGCCGAGGACGGCGATCTTGCCGTTCTTTATGCGGATAGTGTAGTCCATACAGCCGAGCGACTGCGCCGCTTCGATCGACTCGTCACGATCGGTCTCGCCGATCAGCAGCTCAAGCCGAGAGGGCTCCGTTTCAAGGTCGGTGGAGACGGCGGGGGATGCCTTTTCGGCTTCTGCGATCCTGTCCGCAAGCTCCTCTGCGGCGAGGCGCACCTTTTCGGGTGCTTTACTGCCGCAGATCAGGGTGTATCTGCTCGCGATAAGGGGGAGCGGAGCGTAGGTGCTCAGATCCTCCTCGGTGATCGCGGGCGCTTCTGTCACTTCCTGTGACGTTGGCGGTTCGTCTTCGATCGGTTCTGCCGTGCAGGAGACGGTGAGGACGATGAGCATCAATGCTATCAGACACGCCGTCAAAAGTCTCCCGCCGACGGAAATTTGTTTACAGCTCATGGAAGTTGAATGGGCTTTTCGTTAGCCGCGACGTATTGGCTGAAATCGTAGATCTTGTTGGTGAAGGTCATCTTGTAGCCCTCGTTCCAAGCCTTTTTCCAGCCCTCGACGTGGTCGCCGTGCTTTTCGATCATCTCGAAATTACGCTTGCGGAGACCGTGTCCCGGCTTTGCGAGATATTTGGTCATTTTTATGAGGAAATCGGAAAATTCCTTATCATCCTTGTTGAGCGACTTCCACTGCTGCATCGCGGAGATGCCGTAGTAATAGATGAAGGATTCCTTTGAACCCGTCGCCTCGGCGAGAAGGAAGACATCCGAATTCTGATCGAGCTGATCTGCGACCTTGCAGTCAAAGTGGATCTGCGATCTTCCTGCAAAGAGGAGTGCCGCCTCGTACATCGTGGGGATGATGCAATCGGAGGCTTTGCCGCCGTAGAGAAGGCGAAGCTCACGAAGCTGCTCGTAGGTCCAATCATCGATCTGATCCGACGAGGGAAGACCGTTTTTGCCCGCCTTCGAGCTCCAGTCGGTGGTGCGCTTGAGCGAGGCATCGTGCATAAGCACCATTATATTGTCTTTTGTAAGGCGAATGTCGATCTCGATGACGTCCGCACCCAGCATAATTGCGCTGAGGATGCCGGGGATCGAGTTTTCGGGATAGTTCTGAACGTCTCCGCGGTGCGAATCGGCTGTCATTCTGCCGTCGGGCGCGGTGAGGGCGTAAAGCTTTTCCTCATAATCGAGCATCCACTCGGCGGGGGTGAATTTATCCGCCCACACGGGAACGAAGGATTCGATGTTGAAGGCAAGCGAATCCGCGATCAGCGCGTGGTAATTGCTCTTGTATTCAAAATCACTGTCAAGGGTGGAGATAGTTCCGTCCTTGATCATCGAAATGAACTTTTCAACCGCCGACTGAGTTGCAAGAGGACTTCCGCCGAAGAGGACGATCTTGTCGCCCTTGATTCGGATCACGTAATCCATATAGCCGATGCCGTCGATCGAGGATTCCGCGCGGTCGGTCGCACCGATGAGGATTTCCTTGTCCGATTTGTCGGTGTCTTTATCATCTGCCGAAACCTTCGGCTTCTTGCCCGCAAACTCATTGAGCTTTGTGGCAAGCAGATTGGATGCGTTCCATACTCGGTTTGCAGCCTTTTGAGGGCAAATGATGGTGTATTCGTTCGCGATAACGGAAAGCGGCATACCCTCGCCCGTCAGACTCCACACATAGGTAAAGCCCTCGGAAAATTCGAGCGTATCGGCGCCGAGGAAGGCTTCGCTGAAATAGTTCAGCGCGGAGACGAGAGCTCCCTCCTCTGTGCCCCAGATAACGATCTTTCCGTTTACGGCACGGATGACGTAGCCGTAGCCGAGATCCTTGTATTCCTCGGCGAGCGCGCGCGTTTCGGCGCGGTTGGTGCTGCCGATGAGGACCTCACGGACGTCGGAGGTGGATTCAACGGTTTTGTTTTCCTTGTTATCGCGCGACCAGTCGCTTTCTATTTTGATAGTCACGCCGAATTTTTCCTCGATACTGCGGCGCAGATCGATCGTTTTTTTCAGCGCATCGTTTCCGATGACGTCGGCGCGGATAAAGGCATAATCGCATACTCCGGGCGCGGCGACTGTATAAATTTCAGCGACCTGCTCGGTTTCTGCGGTGGTTTCCGCGGGGTCTTCTACATTATCGCCCGCGCAGGACGAGAAGAGAAGAAGCGCCGCGGCGGTGAGTGTCAAAAATTTGAGAAGCTTCATCAGAGTATCGACTTAACGTATTCGATGCTCTTCTTAGCGCACTCCATGGGGGTAAGACCCATAGAGGGCTTATCCTGCTCAACAACTACCCACTCTGCGCCCGAAGCGATCGCGGACTCAACGATAGCGGGGAAGTTCTGGATGCCGCTTCCAACGGGGCGGAACTCAAAGCCGGAGGGACGAGCGGGAGCCTTCTTGTCGATGCCGATGAGCTCGTACATATCCTCACTCTTTTCGCCGAAGAAGTCCTTGAGGTGAACAACGGGGCATCTGCCTGCGTACTTCTTGATGTACTCAGCGGGATTCTCGCCGCCGACGTTGACCCAGCAGGTGTCAAGCTCGGTCTTAAGGAGATCTGCGGGAACTCTCTCGTAGAGGATATCGAGGGCGTACTTGCCGTCGATGGTCATAAATTCGAAATCGTGGTTATGGTAGAGGAGCTGAATGCCGAGAGCCTTTGCAGCCTTGCCGAGAACCTCGATGAAGTCAACGACGTAGTCGAAGTTTGCGTTGTCGGGTCTGTGCTCGGGGTTGAGGTAGGGAACTGCAACGTACTTGCAGCCGATCTTTGCGTAGTCTGCAAGAAGGCCGTAGGGATTCTTGAGCATATCAACGAAGGGAACGTGAGCGGAAATCGGAACGAGACCGATCTCGTCGCACATAGCGCGGATGTCCTCGGGGGAGTTGCCGTAAAGACCTGCGAACTCAACGCCGTCGTAGCCCATCTCCTTGATCTTTTCGAGCGTGCCGCGAAGGTCGGCAGCAGCGTCATCTCTCACAGAGTAAACCTGAATAGCAACAGGAAGCTTCATTTTTGTGTTCTCCTTTTGGATGAAAAAATAGTTTTTATTATAATATAATAATACAGATTAAGTATAAGACAAAAAGTGTTAAAATACAAGTCAAAAGATGCTGTTTGATAGACAAATGTTGCTATTTTGATGTTATCGGAGGGGGAGTAGATACTAGTTGCTGGTTACTGGTTACTAGTCGCTGGTTGAAGGTAAATTTTCGCTTTGCGAAAATTTTATACTGATAATTTTGTGCTGTGTTGATGATACTTCGCGTAGTGAAAGAACGGAACTTGCAAATTAAAAGATTCTCGGCTATTGTGAATCGAGCTTCACAATAGCCGAGAAAGGTTTATATTCGTAATAAAATATCCGATTTTCGAGCAAAGCGAGAAAATCTTCCATCTACCGGCAACTAGTGACTAGTAACCAGTAACTAACAACTAATCCTTCTTCTTCCCCGAAGAATGCTTCTTCGCCTTCAGCTTTTTCTTGAAGGGCTTGCTGATCCATACGCCTGCGGCGTCCACGCCCTTGGTGATCGCCTCGCTGAGGGGGTCGCTTTCCTCGGGCTCGGGCTTGACGGTCTTATAAACCGAGATGACGCCCGAAGCGTTCAGGCTTTGGAGGAGCGCGATCGTTACGGGGAGGAGCAGGATTCCGATACCGCCGTAGATGAAGTTGCCCGCGAGCATCGCGAAAAGGGTGAGGAAGGGATGCATTCCGACGCTGTCGCCGACGATCTTCGGCTCGATGATCTGTCTTACTACACAGAGGATCGCCCAGAGAATGAAAAGACCGATTCCCGCGCCGACTTCGCCCGTGATGAAGCAGATGATCGCCCACGGAACGATAACGAGTCCCGAGCCGACGATGGGGAGAATATCGAATACCGAGATCAGCACTGCGATAAGCGCCGCGTGCTTGAATCCGATTATCGTAAGTCCCAGAAAGATCTCTGCAAAGGTGATGAGCATTATAAGCGAGTAGGAGACGAGATATTTTTTGAGAACGCGGCCGAGATGCGACTTGATGTTATGTAAGAGTCCGTTGTTCTTGTCCGAAAGCTGTCTTGTGATGAAGGCACCGATAGCATCGTAGTCAACGAGTAGAAAGATCGTCGCAACGATCATTATGACGATATTGAGCAGGAAGGAGGGGACGGAGACCGCAAAGTCGGTCAGCTTGCCGACGACAGTACCCGAAACGCTCATAACCGTGCTTCCGAGCGAGGAAAGGAGCGAATTTACGGAGGCGTCGAAGTCGATTGCCATTTCGGGGTCGAGGTTATAGATCATTTCCTGAATCTCGTCAAAGAGGTTGACGAGGAAGGGGCGCACCTGAGTCTGGAAGAAGGCGGGAAGATCCTTGATCCTGTCGGTAGCAAAGGCGGCGATTTCGACTAAAAGCCATATCACGATAACGCCGATCGTGCCGTAAAAAAGTATTACGAGAATGACGGAGAGTATTCTTTTATTGATCTTAAGCTTACTGTTGAGCAGTCTTACGAGAGGCAGAAGAATAGCCGTCACGATATAGGCGATGACAAAGGGGAAGAGAGCGGGGAGCGCGTATCTGACGAGTACGATGCTCATCGCGAAAATAAGAGCGAAAAAGGCAAAATTAATTAAAAACCTCTTGCGTTTTACGGTAGGGGAATGTTCGGGATTCTGCATTTTGTACTCCTTAAATTTTTATTGTTCGCGCACTTGTGCGTAGCGCGCGTATTTTTGTATGGATTTTAAAACGTCAAGCGCGGCGGCTGGGGTTGCGAGATCGGGGCTTTTGCCGACGCATTTGCCGTTTTTGGCGTAGAGGGAGACGGTGTAAACTCCGCGCCCGCGCCGCTCCGCCTTGAATTTCGGATAACCGAGGGGCTCTGTCGGCGTGCCGAGACAGCCGACGGTGTCCTCAAGCGGACTGTCGCAGATGATGCGAAGCGATGCGATCGTCGCGCGGCAGAGATGCGCCGTGCTTCGCTCACCGCCGCGAAGAAGAAGCCGCGTTTCGGTTGATCGGAATTCGTAGTAAAAGCGACCGTCAAAGGTGCGCTTGATTTCGTAAAAGGCACTCATATCTCGCCCTCGGAGAAGGTTATGACGTCCTCGCAGGGAAGCTCGTCGAGAACCTCAGCGATCCAGGCGTCGATCAGGGCGTAGGTGTCCTCCCTGTCGGTTTCGTTAAGGACCTCGTGGCGGGCACCCGGGATAAGTACGGTTTTAAGCTTTTGCGCACCGGCGTGCGCAAGTGCACCTGCCACGGCGCAAACGCCACGGCCGTAGCTGCCGACGGGATCGTCCTCGCCGCTGATAAGCAGTATCGGCATATCGGTCGGAACCTTCGTTGCCCAATCCTCGAAGCTGACCGCCTCAAGCATACGGAAGAGATCGCGGTAGCCCGAAACGGTGAATATGTAATTGCAGTATTTGTCGTTATTGTATTTTTCCACAACGCCACGGTCGCGTGTCAGCCAATCGGTGCGCAGGGCGTTTTTGCCGCACCGCTTTAAGTAGCCCGCCTGCTGTATCGAGCGGAGAAGCTTGCTTCTGTAGCGGTCGCCGCGCAGGAGTGCGACGAGGTTGGCAAGCGCAATTCCCGCGCCCGTCGGCGCACCGGGACCGCCCGTGCCCATAACGATCGCGCCCGCGAGGTTTTCTGCGTATTTCGTCAGGTAAATTCGGCAGAGAAAGGAGCCCATCGAGTGCCCGAGCAGGATCAGGGGCTTGCCCGCGTAGCGCTCGAGCAAGAGCTCTGACATCGTTTTCAAGCCTTCAAGCGCGAGATCAACGCCGTCCTCCTTCGCAAAATAGCCGAAATCGTCCTCCGTCGCGGCACTTTCGCCGTGACCGGGGTGATCGTTGCCCGCGAGGACAATGCCCCGGGAGCAAAGATGCTCGGCGTATTCCTCGTATCTGCCGACGTACTCGCACATTCCGTGCGAGATCTGTACAACGGCACGAACTTCACCCTCGGGCTCGTAGATGCGGTAGGCAAGAGTGCCGCCCGAATATTCAAATCTATCCTTGATAAGCTTCATTTTTACCTCATCATATCGCGCACGAGCGAGAGAAGATTTTCGCGCGTGTTGAAATTGGGATTTGCAAGCACAGCCGCAAGCAGCTCGGAAAGAACCTTACCGACTCTCGCGCCCGGCGCAACGCCGCAGTCGAGCAGATCGCCGCCGCTGACGGCAAGGTCGGATACACTCATCGGCTCACCCTTTTCAGCGGATTCGTAAAGAGTGCGAGCCGCCGCCATCGCGCTTTCTCCCGAAAACAGTACCTCGCCCCTCGCGCCCGCGGAAAGCAGGATGAAATAGGCGAATTTCGGGGTGATCTTTCCTGTAATTCCCGAAGCGTAGGTGCGAACCGTCGCGGGATCTGCGCGCTTGGGCAAAACTCCCGCGGCGCAAGCTGACGTGATTGCCGAAAGCTCGGTGCTCATTTTCAGTCTTCTCGGAATTTCCGTCGCAAGTGCCTTGTCGCTGTCGCGAAGGAGCATTCCGAGACGGAGTGCCGCAAGATGTGCGCGCGCCGAGATGAATCCGAGTGGCGAAGCCTCGGCTCTTTCCTTTTTAAGATAAAGTCCCTCGGGGAAGTTTTCAGGGATGAAATCGACCGCGCGGAACGAGTTTTCCGCGAGCGTTTCAAAATGTGCCGAGGGCATTATTTCGCTCAGCACGTTTGTCGAATGCATCAGAGCGAGCGAATGCGACGGTCTTTCAGCCGAAAGCAGACCGAGCACCTCGCCGCCGATGCGCTCCGCGCTGACGGCGGAGAGTCTTTTCCGCTCGCTTTCAGCCGCCGCGAGTGTTTTTTCTTCGATCTCAAATCCAAGCCGCGCGGCAAAGCGGAATCCGCGAAGGATGCGGAGCGAATCCTCGGTAAACCGACGGACGGGATCGCCGACTGCTCGGATGACGCCGAGCTTCAGGTCATCTGCGCCGCCGAAAGGATCGCAAAGACCGCGTGTAGGGGAATAAGCCATCGCGTTGACGGTGAAATCGCGCCGCGCGAGGTCTTCTGTTATATTTTTAGTAAATTCCACCGAATCGGGACGCCGCCCGTCGGTGTAGTCGCCGTCGACGCGGTAGGTGGTGATCTCGAGGGGCATCCCCTCAATAACGACGGTCACCGTGCCGTGCTTTTCGCCCGTCAGAATGGTGTGAAAATCGGCAAATACCGCCTTGGTCTGTGCGGGCGAGGACGAGGTTGTGATATCGTAATCGTGAAGCGCGCGCCCGAGCATAGCGTCACGCACCGCCCCACCGACGACGTAAGCCTCGAATCCGCAGGATTCGAGCCGGGAGAGGGCGAGAGCAACCGCGGACGGAAGAGACATATTGAATTGAGTCATACGGATGCTCCTTTCTTTTTAGGGCAGAGGTAAGAGGGCAGAGGGCAGAGGTAAGGTAATTTTTCGCTGAAGCGAAAAATATTTTTATTAGTCTTGTTTTTTGGTGTTGCAGATAGTGACTAAGATCGATATTATCTCGTTGATGTCGGAGTATAAGCTTAGAAATTCTTTTTCGCTCAGATAATCGGTTTCATTAAGCAATCGTATCCAATATTCCGTTTCGCTTGCTTCTTTTAAGGCTATTGCATATTTAGCGTAAAAATCGTTTTTTGACTGTCCGCGTTGCGCTTCAGAAATGTTTGCGCCGATGCTTGTTCCGCTTCTTAACAGTTGTTTCGATAAAACATACTCTTTCTTTTCGTCACAAAGATACCGATACAACTTTACAATTCTAACTGCGAAGTCAAAGCTCTTATGTTCAATTATTCTCTTTTGCATAATTTAACCTATTCAATAAATTTAATTTCCGAGCAAAGCGAGGAAATTTACCTTACCTCTGCCCTCTGCCCTCTACCCTCTGCCCTCCGCTATCAGGCTTTGCCTCTATGCACAAACAAAATTATTCCACAACCTCAAACATCTCTCCCTCTCCCGTGTATCGGCAGAGCTTGATGTCGGACGAATGGTATTTGACCTCGTCGCGTTTTACCTTCTTGTCAAAGGAGAAGTAATAGTATCCGTTTCCGAGTGAGATCAGTCCCGTGGTGCCGTGGTTGAAGTCACAGCCGTAAACGCCGGTTGCGGGGTCGACTACGCCGATCTCCGCGCCGGTGAGGAGGAGTCCTTCACGTCCGCAAAGTCCGCAGAGCTCGCCCATAACGGGTGCGATCTTACGGTCGATGATGAACATAGGGGGATTGCGGAATTTTTCCTTATTGCCCTTGTAGACGGCAACGAGCCACGCGTCGAGGTAGGTATCGTATTCAAGATTCTGTACGCCCCAGTTGGTGTTTCCGGTGTAGAAGAAGAGCTTGTTTTCGCATCTTGCGCCGCTGTGGTGGGGCTGTCCCTGGGTGAGGGGCTTTGCAAAGGGCTTGATATTGCGCCAATCGTATTCGAGAATGATCTGATGGTCGTTATCGTCGCGGTTTACGTCATTGTAGATGCCGTAAGCGACGTAAAGCATATAGGGAGAGACCTGACGCTCGCCGGGACGGGGAGAGAAGGTCACGCCGTCGATGCCGGAGCAGGCAAAGCGGTGGGGAGCACCCTGCTCGCCCTCGGCTTCAAAGTCCTCGCAAACGTCGGGGAGGTAAACGGCGGTCATAATGCCGTCAGCCTCGGCATCCATACCGATGCGGTCGATCTTGTCAACGTCAAAGATCGCGATATAGAATGCATCCTCCTCGGCAAGCTGAATGCCGGTGCGCGCCATGATGCCACGGCCGATCGAGTCGTGCTTATATTCGATCGAGCCCCAGACGCAGTTGTCACCGCCGTTGAAGGCAAGACATCCGAGGTGACCGGTCAGTCCCTCGACGGTACCAATCACGTTGCCCTGCATATCTGCCTTGACGAGGACGGTGGTATAAGAATAGTATATGTACTTGCGCTCCGTGTCGACAGCGATTCCCTGAATGTGGCCGTTGGTCCATTCGCCCGCAAAGATTGAGCGGGGCAGTGCGGGAGCGGGATAGTTTTTAAGGTTTTCAAAGCGATTGTTTTTCATATTGTTCTTCCTTTCCGGATGAGTATATTTTCTCAACATAATTATATCACATATATACCGCAAAGTCAAACAAAATTCAAAAAAAGCCGCCTCACGCGGGGCTTTTCCACAACGCCTTTTGTGCACTTTGCATATCCGACAAAATTCGTACCGCTTTTTTCTTCATTTCCCCAACAAATGTGGAAAACCTTGTGGTAACTGTGCAAAAGTACCGTAAATCAAGGCAAAATCAAGGTTTTGAGTGGGGATAAAAGAGCGGGGTGCCTGTGGAAAACCTCTTGTCAATAGTTTTTTTGAAAAAAATCCAATAACGCAAACTTTCTCACTTTTGCACAAAGTTGTGAATTTTGTATAATTTTTTGTCGAATATTTTCTGACGTCAAGGGATGTGAAAATGCATCCGCGCAAGCATATAATCCGATTGATTATTTTTCAATGCGGAGATTACTTTTTCCTGATATTTCCCCGCAAGCCTCCGCGTGGATATCAAAAGGCGCGAGATGTGAAAATTTTCCCGTTTTCTGTTGATTTTCTTGTAAAAATAAGTTATAATATATAATGATTAACTATACTTACATTTGAAAGGGGGTGGTACGCTTGAGAATATTGCTTGCGGCTACGCGCATGGGCATCGGCGGTGCCGAAACTCACATCCTCACTCTTGCGCGTGTTTTGCACAGGCGCGGACATTACGTTCATATCGTTTCGGCGGGCGGAGCCTATATCCCCGCGCTGATCTCGTCGAAGATCACGCATACCGTTCTGCCTCTTGATAAAAAGGATATAATTTCGGTCACGAGATCCGCGCTTGCAATCAAAAGGCTTGCCATAGACGGGCATTTCGACGTTGTTCACGCCCACGGCAGGATCCCCGCCTTTATCTGCGGAATGCTTTCAAAGCAAAAGGGCTTTCCGCCCTTCGCCGTAACGGCGCACGGATTTTACGATCCCGCACCGCCCCTCCGCGCGTTTACCCTCTGGGGCAGACGGACGATCGCTGTCAGCGAGGACGTCAAGGGCTTCCTTGTTGAAAAATACAAGCTCCCGCCCGAGAGCATCGACGTTATCATAAACGGCGTTGATACCGACGTTCCCGAGCATCAGCCCTCAAAGCGGCTCCGAATAGTTACCGCGAGCCGACTTGACGGCGACACCTCGCTCTGTCCGCTTCTTCTTTGCGAGCTGATAACGAGGATCCGTCGCGATTTTCCCGAGCTCGATCCCGTGCTGACCGTTGTCGGCGGCGGCGAAAAGCTACCCGAGATCCGCGAGGCGGCAAGACGCACGAACGCACTCTGTCCCGGAGCCGTTACGGTTGCGGGCAGCGTTCTCGATATGCCCGCGATACTCGCGCGCGCCGATATTTTCATAGGCTCGTCGCGAGCCGCGCTTGAGGCGATGGCGGCGAGCGTTCCCGTCATCCTTTGCTCGGATATGGGATGCGACGGCGTTCTTGACGAAACGAATCTGCGCCGCGCCGAGGAAACGAATTTCACCTGCCGCGGCGGTGCGCAGACCGATATTGAATCCTTGAGACTTGCGCTCGAGCGTCTGATTTGCGCAACTCCCCGTGAGCGTGCGCTCTACGGCGCGTTCGGAAGAGCCTACGTCACCCGCCGCGCGTCGGCAGAGCTTTTTGCCGAAAAGACCGTTGCCTTCTGGCGCGATCTTATTGCGGGCGAGCGCGGAGGAATAATGCTCTGCGGCTACTTCGGCGCGGGCAACGCGGGTGACGATGCAACGCTTGATGCCGTTCTCGCCTCCCTCCCCGAGATGCCGAAGGGAATAATGCCGACCGTTCCCGCGATCAGGGCGAACAAGCTCCCGGGCGGTGTCGTACCTATCGGAAGATATAATTTCCCGAGGATCAAAAAGGAGCTTTCAAGGACTCGTCTTTTCCTGCTCTGCGGCGGAACTCTGCTTCAGAACAGCACCTCAAACCGCTCCCTCGGATATTACAACTATATGAGTGACCTCGCGGTCAGATGCGGCGCGCGGGTTATGCTCTATTCGGGCGGAGTCGGCCCCGTGATAGGCGAGGAGGCGGTCGATAAGACGGTATACACTATCGAAAACTGCGATGCCGTGACTCTGCGCGAGCCCGATTCCTTCGAGCTGCTCAAAAAGCTCGGATGCAGTCTTGACGGAGTCGGAGTCAGTGCCGACGCCGCACTGAGGACCGAGCCGCTGCCCCTGCCCGAATCAATAATAAAGCGTCTCCCCGAGGGGCGCGAGGTGTTTGCCGTGTCGGTCAGACCTCTCGGCGGCATTATCCGAGGTGAGGGGGCGCAAAAGCCCGCCGATATCTATAAGATGATTGCCGATGCCGTTCGCGTCATAGCCGACAGACGCAATGCGCAGCCGCTCTTCATCCCGCTTGCGCCCGAGGACGTAAGAATCTGCGAGCGTGTCTGCAAGAGTGCGGAAAGAGGCATCGTTATGCCGAGGATGAGCGCGGGGCATATAATTTCGCTTATGTCGAAGTGCTCGCTCGTGCTCGGAATGAGGCTTCACAGCGCGGTATTCGCATCGGTTGCGGGAATCCCCGCGATCACATTGGCTTACGATCCGAAGGTTGCGTCCTTCGCGCGCTACGCCTGCCACCCCGCGCCGCTTGATCCGAATTCGCCCGATTTCAATATGCGCGCGATAGTCGCGGCGGCGGGTGTACTCTATACGAATTACAACGCGGCGGCGTTGACCGTTCGTGCCCGCACTGCAGAGCTCATCCGCTGTCTTGACGGCGATGCCGAGCTTGCCGCGCATATCTATAAAGCCGATATTTAAACGAAAGGAAGAATTGAAATGGCAAAAAGCAAATACAAACAGATCAGAGGCGTGATAAGCCTCATCTACATACTGACGGGAGTTTCCTCCGTTGTTCAGGCGTGGAACAGCCTGCTTGATCTCGATCTTCTCGGTGTTTTCGCGTCCGCACTCGGAGTTCTCATCTTCGTAGCGGGAATATGCGGATTTTTCAGTATCAAGCCCACTGCCTGCCACACCCTTGGATGGATAATTATGTTCCTTTCCCTCGCATCGCTCGTCTACGCGATCGTTGTCGGAAAAACCTTTGACTTTACGATAGCAAATCAGTTCTTGCTTTCTTGGCTCTTTATGCTTTGTGTTTAATAAATGAAGCTTTTCGCCTTGGCGAAAAGCTACCATAACTCTGCACTCTTAACTCTTAACTCTGCACTTACCGGAGGTCCCCCAATGTCTCAATCCAAAATCCAACTCAAAGCCACCCGTGCCGACAGCATAAGCTACGTCAACAATATGCAGGGCTCGGGACAGCTCAAGCTCGGCTTTAAATACAGCTACAATCTCCGCCACGCCGCGCCGGGTATGGCTCGCGGCGAGATTTCGATCACTGCCGAGGACAAGGACGCGCCCGACAAGCTTTCGATAACGGTCAAGCAGTCGGGAATCTTCGCCCTCCCGCCCGAAATGCCCCGTGAGGAAGCGCATCTTGAAACCTTCCGCATACTGTTCCCCTACGCTTCGGCTACCCTGACCGCGACCACCTCGATCGCGGGAGTGCAGGGAATTATCGTGCCGAGGATAGATATTACAGAGGAAAATATATATCGCGTGGAGTTTAAACCGCCGCGCCCCGATGGTGAGTGATGTTCGCGCTTTGCGCGAGTGAAGTGTTCCGCTTCGCGGAACGTTAAGGAAAAAATCCGCCTTGCGGATTTTCACATCTTTATTGAATTTCGCCCTTGATATCGTTTGGGTGCGAATTCCTTCGCGAAGGTGCTGACTGCCCACCCCATCCCCTCCCGCACGCGGGAGGGGGATAATAGGCAGACTCCGTTATTCAGCTTTCTGAATTTTGTTATTCAAGAGTTGCGCCGTGCGCGGCGCGCGATATGCTTGCTTCGCAAGCACGATATATCCTTCGGATACGATATGCCTGCGGCACGATATGTTTCGCTTTGCGAAACGTGATTTAATAGGAAATTTTCGCCCTCGGCGAAAATTTACCTTAACATTCCGCAACGCGGAATATATCGCATCGGCGCAGCCGATATATCGTGTTTCAACATATCGCGCCGAAGGCATATCGCGCGACCTCCGCAGAGGTCGCAACACCCCGATCAGCACAAAATTAAATTGCAAATCAAACCACTATGTAGAAAGTTCACCTCTATCCGTAGGGACCGACGTCCTCGGCGGTCCGAGCCCAACGAACGTATTGCTTTGCACAAAATCAAGGAAATAATATTGTATGTTCTTGATTTTAGACACATAAATAATTTTATGCCCACGGACCGCCGGGGACGTCGGTCCCTACAGGTTATAATTATATACGTGCAAATTAACATAATTAAACTTCACTCATAACAAGAAAGGAGCCTCGCGATGAAAAAATACTACATCAACATCCGAAACAGCAAAAAGGGAAAGATGTTTGATTTGTTGGAGCTTGTGGCGGTGGCACTTGGAATTTTGTTCTTCCTTGTTCTCCTTCTGATCGGTCCTTGGTATCTCGGGATTGCCTGCGCGTTTTTGGTTGGTATACTTTCTTGGCTTATGTTCCTTCCACTGTATACGCATTGTCAAACTGCATCTACGTTGATGAAGAAAAAGGCGAAATCCTGCTCAAACGCTTCCGCCGCAAGGATCAGAAAATAAAAATCTCCTCTATTACTTCGATTGAAACCGCCAAGAATGATGATGAATCTCTCGGCGGAATCAACGGCCGCGGCGGCGCAAACGTCTATGCCGTCAAAAACTCCGACGGTTATATTATGTTTTATTTCGTCAGCGATAAAGTCCTTCTCGAACTGTTTGAAAAACATAAAATCCCGATAATCAAAATTGATATACAATATATATAAAATTGCTTTTCGCCAACGGCGAAAAGCTACCTTACCTCTGCCCTCTGCCCTCTTACCTCTAACCTTGAATTATTAACTCCCGAAAGGAATAAAATAAAATGAACTGCTCTTTCCCCCGCGATTTCACGCTCTGTGACAACGTGCTTCGCATCGTTTGCCTTGCTCATCCCGAGGTAACCAAGTCGGATGGATTCATCTTTGCGCTCAACGGTCACTATATCCTCCACGACGGCGGTATGACCAAAACCACCTACGCGCTTGATGCGCTTCTTGCGCTCCGCGAGGCGGCGGGCGTCGACGTTCTGCATTTCGATTGGTTTATCTCGCATTACCATATCGACCACGTCTGCGGCCCTATCGAAAACGTCATCTGCGACAAGCGTTTTGCCATCGACACCGTAATGCTCCCGCCCCATAACGCGCTTCCCGAGGATCTTCCTCACGGCGATTCGAAATACAGTCCCCGCATCGACGCGGAACTCCGTGAGTTCCATCCGAACTGCAAGCGCATCGAGGTGCATTATCATTCGGACGATCCCTCGACCATTTTCTATAATTTCGGCGGTGCGGAGATCGAGATCCTGCCCCCCGATACCGACTGGGCAAATCCCCGCGAGCTTTACGAGATCATCGCAAAAGGCTATTTTGATACCGACAATATCTATGAGCCGAAGGTTCCCACATCGGTTGGAAATGCGGCGTCGGTATGGTTCGTTATCAGATACGCGGGCAGAAAGGTTCTCTTCACGGGCGACAGCATGAAGCGTACCTGCGGCATCACCGAGGAGAGCGTTGACAGAATGTGGGCGATCTATAAGGATATCATCGGCAGACCCGATATTGCAAAATGGCCGCACCACGGTCAGGCGCGCGACGATGCCGACCTCGTTATGCACGAAATGGATCCCGATTACATACTCACAACAGCGCATTTCGAGGGCGCAAGCGTGCGTTTTTCAACTGTGTTCCCCGAGCACAGAGCGAGATTCTTCAATTCCGCGAAAAAGGACGTCCTTATCGCCATTGCGGCTGACGGTGAGATCGAGGTCACGGGCGGCAAAGAGGGCGTAAACGACGGCGAAGTCTATGTTTTAACAGGTGGAAAGATAAAATAATGGAAAATAAGATCATACTCCCCGAGGTGCTTGCACCTGCGGGCAACTTTGAAAAGCTCCGCGCGGCGGTTCGTTTCGGCGCGGATGCGGTGTATCTTGCGGGACGCCGCTTCGGAATGCGCCAGGCTTCCGAGAATTTCTCGCTCGAAGAACTTGCCGAGGCGGCAGAATATCTGCACTCGCGCGGAAAGAAGATGTACTTGACGGTCAACATCCTCCCCCACGGCCCCGAATATCCCGCTCTGCGCGAGTTTATCCGCGAGTGTGCGAAGATAGATATCGACGGCTACATCGTCGCCGACCTCGGTGTCATCGCGATGATCAAGGAGATCAACCCGAAGGCGGATATCCATATTTCGACTCAGGCAAGCATCGTAAGCCCCGAGGCGGCGCTTGAGTATATAAAGCTCGGCGCGACGCGCTTGGTGCTTGCGCGTGAGCTGTCGCTTAAAGAAGTGCGCGCCATCCGCGACAGAATCCCCGAGCATATCGAGCTCGAGGCGTTCGTTCACGGCTCGATGTGCGTTTCCTACAGCGGAAGATGTATGCTTTCCGACTTTATGGTCAACCGAAGCGCAAACCACGGCGCGTGCGCGCAGCCCTGCCGCTGGAATTATAAGATCGTCGAGGAAAAACGCCCCGACGAGGCAATGCCGATTGTCGAGACCGAGGAGGGCACCTTCATTATGTCCTCGAAGGATATGTGCATGATCAACCACGTCGGCGAGCTCGTCGATGCGGGAATTTCGTCCTTCAAGCTTGAGGGACGAGTTAGATCGGCTTACTACGCCGCCGTTGTGACGAATGCATACCGAATCGCGCTCGACGGACTCCGCGATTTCGTCGAGGCGGGCGGAAATATGCTCGATTACGTCCCCGATCCCGCGCTTTACGCCGAGGTCGACAGCGTTTCGCACCGCGAGTACGCAACGGGATTCTATTTCGATAACCCCCGCGAGGATTCCAAGCTCGTCACCCAGCCCGGTTATATGCGCGAAAAGGCGTATCTCGCCGTTGCCGAGGATTTCGACGAGCCGATGCCCGAAAATCTTAAAGAAATTGAAATCAACGAAAACGGCAAGCTCTATCGCTTCCGTCAGCGCAATAAGCTCGTTCAGGGTATGACCGCCGAGCTCCTCACCCCCGGCAAGGTCGGCGTGCCCTTCACGGTTGCCGAGCTTTATGACGGAGAGGGAATCGCGGTGGAATCAGCGCCGCACCCGTCGAGGATTTTTTATACGAGAGTGCCGTTTGAAGTTAAAGAGGGAGATATTTTGAGAGCGGAGTAATATTTGAGTGCAGAGTGCAGAGTTAAGAGTGCAGAGTTAAGGTAACTTTTCTCGCACAGCTCGAAAAGTGATTTTTATAAAATAATTTCCGAACGCAGTGAGGAAATTTACCATAACTCTGCACTCTGCACTCTTAACTCTGCACTAAAAAGGAGTTTTTATGTACGAATTAATCCAAATAATCACCGCCGTGATCTACGGCATCGTCGAGGGCATCACCGAGTGGTTGCCCGTCAGCTCGACGGGGCATTTGATATTGCTTGACGAATTTCTTTCCTTCTCGCTTGCGCCCGATGCGGTGTTTACTGCCGAGTTTTGCGAGATGTTTGACGTTGTTATACAGCTCGGCGCGATACTTGCCGTGGTGGTGACCTATTTTTCGCGCCTCTGGCCGCTTTCGCCGAAGCGCGAAAAGAGTGAGAACGCAAGAATCTGGAAGCTCTGGTTCAAGGTGCTTGTCGCATCGGTCCCTGCGGCGCTTGCGGGTATCGTTTTCGACAAGATTCTTGAGGAGATCACGGGCAAAGACATCGACGGCTGGCTCTATAACGCCCCCGTTGTCGTTGCCGCGCTGATAATTTACGGCATTTTCTTCATTCTGATCGAAAAATTTAACAAAAAGCAAGCGCGAGTCGAGTGCGTGGACGACATTTCGTTCCGTCAGGCGTTTGCGATAGGAATTTTTCAGATGCTTGCTATAATCCCCGGTACGTCGCGCTCGGGCTCGACCATCCTCGGCTCGATGCTGATCGGACTTTCGCGCACCGCGGCGGCTGAGTTTTCCTTCTTTATGGCGATCCCCGCAATGGCGGGCGCAAGCGCGATCAAGGCGCTCGGATTTCTCTCCTACGTCAGCGAAATGAACGTGGACGTCCCCGCGCTCGCGTGGATCATCCTCGCGGTCGGTTGCGCGGTCGCATTCGGCGTTTCGATGGTTTCGATCAAATTCCTGACCGATTTTGTAAAAAAACACAGCTTCATCCCATTCGGCGTCTACCGAATCATCCTCGGCGCGGCGCTGATCGTGTGGTTTTTGGTTAAATGAATGATAAATTAAAGATCCCCTATCCCGTGATCGTGGAGGGAAAATATGACAAATTGCGCCTCTCGTCGGTCATCGAGGCGCAGATAATAGCGACCGACGGCTTCGGCATCTTCAAAAATCACGAGCGCGCCGCGCTTTTGCGGGCACTCGCGCGGAAGACGCCGCTGATCGTCTTGACCGACCCCGACGGCGCGGGCAGACTGATCCGCTCGCATATTTCGGGGATTTTGCCGAAGGATAAGATAATTTGCCTGCACATTCCGAAGATCGAGGGCAAGGAAAAGCGCAAAAAAGAGGCGTCCGCGGAGGGCTTTCTCGGTGTTGAGGGAGTTGAACGAGAACTTATTTATAACCTCTTTTTGCCCTACACAAACCCCGACAAGACGCGAAATATCGAGGAAAATCCGCTGTCGCCCGCAATTCTTTGCCGTGACGGACTCACGGGCGCACCCGATAGCCAAGTGAAGCGCGATAAAGTCGGCGCGGTTTTCGGACTTCCGAGCGGAATGAACGCGAAAGCGTTTCTCGCGGCTGTGAAGTGCGTGGCGAGCTACGATGAATATCTGAACGCATTAACAAAGACCGAAAGTTTTTGAATGATTCACTGCCTGCAAGCAGGCTGGAACTTTTTTCAAAAAGTTCCTTAAGCAGAGCTCGAGACGGAGTCTCGAACTAATGCGAGAGCTTCAGCTCTCGCCACCACGCTTCAAAAAGACGAAGTTTACTTCGGCTTTTTGGACAGAGTCGATGCTTTCGCAAGGGCGAAAGTATCGCGATCTGTCACCCTGCGCCCGAAGGGCGCAAAAAAACGTGCGACGGATTTTCACATCTTTATTAAATTTATTAAATTTCGCC
>JAZRGT010000093.1:0-10883 GCA_045644325.1 Eubacteriales bacterium
CACAGAACGACATGGCTACGATCCGACTTCCCTATTCTTTTTGGAGCTGATAACTGTAAAGATTCGAACCTCTTGCTGTTGCAAAGCAACAGCAATCATCTGCGCGCTACCGCAGCATTTCATTCTACCACCCAATTATGCGCGCAGATATAGGTTCAGAATCCCGTCAAACCCCTGCGGGGTTTTATCCAAGCCGCAGGCTTGGTATATCATCACGCTTTAGCGTGTATATCATCGCCAATGGCGTATATCATCGTGCACAGCGAATATTTCCTGCGGTTTGATGATATACAAAACTTCGTTTTGATGATATGCAAGGCTTCGCCTTGATGATATACACGGCTGCGCCGTGATTTATCTGCCGCAATTCGTGCGGGTGAAATCTTTCACTTACAGCGAAAGATTAAGGTAGAAAAAAGCGGATGTTAAGAAAACGGGCGTAATTTCCATTGCAAATTGGTAGAAAAATTCACATTGACCAGTTATAATTAATGGCAGACGGAGGTGATCATATGATTTTAGGAAATCAAATTCACGAATTAAGAAAAAAGAATAATTTATCACAAGAACAGCTTGCAGAGAAGGTCGGTGTTGCTCGGCAGACAATCTCGAAATGGGAATTAGGTGAAACCGCACCGGATATCAAGCAAGCTCAACTGCTTGCACAAAGCCTTAATGTCAGCCTTGATAATTTACTCGGCAATGATACTAAGGAATCCATTAATAACACTCAAAGCGAACAAAAAAGCAATAATACCACTCGTAGAAAATACTTTGTTGTAATCAGTGCAGTTATATGTTTGTGTTTAGCGATTTGCAGTGTATTCGGTATTGTTAAGCGTCTTCAGATTTTATATCCTCAAGGCATTAAAGCTTCAATTAATATTACTGTAAAAGAGCCCATCAATATCAAAAAAGGCGACGCGGAAGTGATCGTATTTCAAGAAATCGGCAAACCCGCAATAATGTGCAGTTTGCCCGATGGATTTGAAGCCGTTGCTGAAATATCGGGGCTATATACTACCGAAAATGGTAATTATATTAAGTTTAATTCAGATTATGCGGAAAACGTCATAAATCCTCTTTACGGAACGATTTATCAATCATATTATGAAAGGCACGGATATCATTCGTACATGGACATGGCGAGGCTCGCTATGTATCATAATCCACCCAAGCTCGGCATTTTTTCATCAAAAGATGAACTGCATTTGGCAGGAGGAGCGCAGATAATACGCCAACAATTGTGTGCAGGGCAAAATGCCGAATATTACACAATAGGCGGTGAATTAAATGCAAGCGGGGACAAAGTTCTTATCAGCGGGTTTGCACTCCACTTTGAGAACATCACGTGGCTTGTAACATTAAAGGATTACGAAGACAATTACTATTACATAACAATAAAAGATGCGGACGGCATCGGCAAATCTATCGACACTATTGGAGATTTTTTGAGCAACATTTACGCCGGCAACGCAGCTCAACGTTCCAACGCTTTGGAAAGTAGCGCGTTGCAACAAGCACGCAGTCCCTTTAAGGAATACTATGCATCGTGTATTGCAAACGGTAACGATCCTTCCGGATATTATATTTTTCAAGCCAACAATTCACGCTTCGTTGCGTTTTACACAGACGGCTCCGAGGCAGGCGTTTTTTATAGTGTCGAAGACGCTCTTAAAGCGATGATAGACTCTCCCGAACACGACAAGCTCGCTCCCACCGATACAGAAGGTCTATGGATATATATCCCTTAAATTAGGCAGAAACATAGCCTGAAATCACTCTATATATAGAAACAAGCAACCCCGTTCCCGAGGTTGCTTGATTTTTCATTTTTACGCATTAACATGCTTAAACTGCGCGCCGTAAAGCTCGGCGTAGAAGCCGTTCTTTTCGATCAGCTCGTCGTGTCTTCCCTGCTCCACGATCTTGCCGTCGCGCATAACGAGGATGCAATCGGCGTTCTTGATCGTGTTGAGTCGGTGGGCGACGATAAAGGAGGTTCTGCCCTCCATCAGCTCGGCAAACGCGCGGTTGATCTTGATCTCGGTGCGAAGGTCGATCGAGGAGGTCGCCTCGTCGAGAATGAGCATCGGGGGCAGACAGAGCATTACGCGGGCGATGCAGAGGAGCTGCTTCTGTCCTTGCGAAAGTCTTCCGCCGTCCTCTCCGAGGGGAGTATCATAACCCTGCGGCAGACGCTTGATGAAGGAGTGCGCGTGAGCAGCCTTTGCCGCCGCGACGACCTCTTCGTCGGTCGCGTCGGGGCGTCCCATCGCGATATTCTCGCGGATAGTACCCGAGGAAAGCCACGTGTCCTGAAGAACCATACCGAAAGAGGAGCGCAAACTGCGGCGTGTGACCTTTGAGATATCCTTACCGTCAACCTCGATAGTACCGCCCGTCGGCTCATAGAATCTCATAAAGAGGTTGACGAGCGTAGTCTTTCCGCAACCGGTGGGACCGACAATTGCAATTCTCTGACCCGGCTTTGCCCAGAAATTCATATTTTCCATAAAGGGCTTGTCGGTGTAGCTGAACGCAAGCGAGTGAGCCTCAAGCTTGCCTGAAAGGCTTTCTGCGGAGAGCTCTGCGGCATCCTCTGCATCGGGAGCCATCTCCTCGGCGTCAAGAAGCTCGAAAATGCGGAGCGCACTTGCAAGCGAAGATTGGAGCTCGGTTACAACGCCCGAAAGCTCGTTGAAGGGCTTGGCGTAGTTGGATGCGTACATAAGAAGGGTCGAAATGCCGCCGGGGGTGATGGTGCTTCCCGAAGTGATCGAAAGAAGCGCGGAAACGAGAGCAACACCGAAATAAACGAGGTTGTTGACGAATCTCGTCGCGGGGTTGGTGATCGAGGAATAGAAGACGGCGTTGGTCGTCACCTTGCGGTAACGCTCGTTGATCTCGTCAAATGCCGCAAGGCTGTCCTTCTGATGCGAGAACGCCGTGATAACGTCTCTGCCGCCGACAGCTTCGTCGATCAACGCGGTCTGCTCGGCGGAGGTTGCACTTCTCTTCTTGAAGAGCGAGAAGGTGCGCGATGCGATAAAGCCCGCAACGAACATCGACATAGGTGTGAGGATCGCAACGATCAGCGCGACCTTCCAGTCGATGATAATCATAAATACAAGAGTAACAACGATACCGAGCACGCTCGAATAAAGCTGGATAAGTCCCGTCAGCAGACCTTCCGAAAGACGGTCTGTATCTGCGATAATGCGCGAGAGGATATCACCCGAGGGATTGCTGTCGAAATAGGACACGGGAAGCTTCTGGAGCTTGCGCACCGCCTCAGCGCGGATATCGCGGACGATCATAGTGCCCGCGCGGGTCGCTATCAGGCGTACGAACCAATCAAGGATCGCGCCCGCAACCGTCAGCGCGAGAATGACGGGGAGGATCTTTGCGATACCGTCAAAATCAACCTTGCCTTCACCGATAATAAGGTCGATACCGTTACCGACGAGAACGGGGATATAGTGCGACATAATTGTCGAAGCTGCCGCAAAGATGAATGCGATTACAAAGAGAGGAATGAATCTCTTCGCAAATCCGAGCAGACGGCGGATGACGTACTTCTGCTCCGACTTTGTAAGCTTGGAGGCTTTTTTATTCTTTGCCATCAGTTTTCACCTCCGTACTGTGTTTCATAGGTTTCGCGGTAAACGACGCAAGTCGAAAGGAGTTCATCGTGCTTTCCGATACCCGCAGCCTCACCGTCATCAAGAACGACGATGCTGTCGCAGTCCTTTACCGCAGAGGGTCTCTGCGAGATAATTACCGTCGCGGGAGTTTCCTCGAGCTTTGCTATATTGCTTCTGACAAGCAGGTCGGTCGCGTAGTCAAGAGCCGAGAAGCTGTCGTCGAGGATGAGTATTTTAGGCTTGCGGATAAGTGCGCGTGCGATAGCAAGTCGCTGACGCTGACCGCCCGAGAAGTTCGCGCCTCTTGCCTCAACGCGTGCCTCGATGCCGCTCTCTTTTGCGAGAACGAAATCAAGTGCGCCCGCGGATTCGAGTGCCGCGCGGATATCGTCGTCCGATGCGTTCGGGTTGCCCCAACGCATATTTTCGGCAACAGTGCCCGCAAAAAGATGCGAGGACTGCGGAACGACCGCGATCAGCTTACGCAGATCCATAACGGGATAGTCCTTGACGTTTCTGCCGAAAACGAGGACTTCTCCGTCGGTGACGTCATAAAATCTCGGAATAAGATCGACGAGCGTGGTCTTACCCGAACCCGTACCGCCGAGAACGCCGAGGCGTTTGCCTGCACCGAGCGTGAAGCTGATATCCGAAAGCGAATCTTCCTTGCTGAGCCTGTAACGGAAGGAAGCCGAACGGAACTCGATAGCGGGAGCGGAGGTGTCGATCTCGACTTCCTCGTGCTCCTCGTCGCTTTCGATAGGCATAGCGAGAACAGAGCTGATTCTCTTTGCACACGCGCCCGCCTTGGTCAGCGTTACGATAAGATTTGCAAGCTTGACAAGCTCAACGAGGATCTGCGACATATAGTTATAAAGCGCAATGATCTGTCCCTGAGTAAGTCTGCCCGAATCAACGGCGAGACCGCCGTTTTTAACGATCATAATGATCGCAAGATTGACGATAACGTAGGTCAGGGGATTGAGAAGCGAGGACACTCTGCCCGCAAAGATAGTTTCCTTTGCCTGCGAGGTATTGGCTGAATCAAAAGCCTCGACCTGCTCGTCCTGATGGTTAAAGGCGCGGATAACGCGCACACCGCGAAGGTTGTCGCGCGTGTGGCGGGTCAGCTTATCAAGCTTCGACTGCACCTTTGCAAACATCGGAATGCCGAGAAGGATGATCGCGAAAACAACCACAGCAAGCGCGGGAACTGCAAGCGCGAAGATGATCGACATTTCGGGGTCGGTGATATAAGCCATAACGACCGCACCGAAAACGATGAAGGGCGAGCGCAGAAGCAGACGCAGACCGAGGTTGATACCGTTCTGCAGACGGTCAACGTCGGCGGTCAGACGGGTCAGCAGAGCCGACGCGCCCGCTTTGTCCGAAGACTCGCGAGAAAGGTAAAGCGTGTGCTTGAAGAGATCGCGGCGAAGGGCGCAGGAGAATCCGACAGATGCCTGCGCGGAAAAATACTGCGACGTCAGCGACAGAACCATTCCGACGGTTGCCGACAGCACCATCAGTCCGCACATACGCCAGACGATCGCAGGATCGCCGCCCTCGCCGACACCGTGGTCGATTATCTCGGCAACGAGAAGCGGAACGAGCAGCTCAAGCAGTGCTTCAATAAGCTTCATAAAGGGCGCGACGACCGTTTGCGGTCTGTACCCCTTTGTGTACTTCCATAACTGTTTCATTTTTTCACTCTCTCAAAAAGTTTTTACAAATAATAATTATATCATATTTAATCTTCTTTTTCAATACTAAAAAGGTAAAATCTGCATTATTCGTCTTCCCTATTGACTTTTTCCGTCGATTGATATAAAATATAGTCATTATACCAATCGGAGGAAGATTATGAAATATAAGATAATCAGAACCATATCCGCAATACTGTCGCTTTTGATGCTTGCGGGATGCACACCTGCCGTTCCCGACGACACCACGGCAATCGAAGCAGACATCACACCCGAGCCGACGGAAGCTGTTGAAACAACAACGGAAGTCACAACCGAAGAAGAAACCACCGAGGAGGTTACAACGAAGCAAATGGAAGTACTCACCAATCCCTACGCTCCCCTCAATTACGAGGATATCAAAGCCATCTGGCTTTCGCAGTTTGACTTAAACAGCGTTTACTGCTCGGGCAGCTCGCAGAATCCTGAAACCACATATCGAAAGTATCTTGATAAGATCCTCGATAACGTAGCCGCAAACGGCTTCAACACCGTCATCGTTCAGGTGCGACCGAATGCGGACAGTATGTATCCCTCCGAATATTATCCGATGTCGAAATACGTCGTCGGAAGCTACGGCAAAAATGCAAAATACGATCCCTTTGCCATTATGATCGAGGAGGCGCACGAGCGAAATCTTTCGGTTCAGGCGTGGATCAATCCGATGCGCGCGATGACCACCGATGAAATTGCAAAGGTATCGAACGATTATCTTATCAAACAATGGTACAATGATAAGGAAACGAAGGGCAAATACGTTGTTGCCAACGGCTCGAATTACTACCTCAATCCCGCGTATGAAGAAGTCCGCGCACTCATCATAAACGGCGCGCGCGAAATTCTTCTCAATTACGAAGTCGACGGTCTTCATATGGACGATTACTTCTACCCCACCACCGACGGCTCCTTTGACTCCGCAGCTTACAAAGAGTACAAAAAGAACGGCGGCACAAAAGCCGTCGAAGGATTCCGAAAAGAGAACCTCAACCTGCTCGTTTCGGGACTCTGGCAGATGACGAAGTCGGTCAATCACGATATGATCTTCGGCATCAGCCCCGCGGGCAATATCAACAACGTCCGCCGCGACGGCGCAGACGTTGACACCTGGTGCGCGACCGAGGGCTACATAGATTACATCTGTCCGCAGGTCTACTTCGGACTTGAACATCAGACCTACGATTTCGTCACAGTCTGCAAGACCTTCAGCGACATCATCAAGACCGACAAGGTCAAGATGGTAATCGGTATGACGCTCGGTAAGGCAAAATCGGGCACGGACAATTACGCCGGCACGGGCAAAAACGAGTGGGCGCAGAACAAGGACATCCTCAAGCGTTGCCTCGAGCACACCGAAAGCCTCGATAAATGCATAGGCGTGGCTTATTTCTGCTATCAGTATTTCTACTCCCCCACGTCCGGTTCGGAGGTTAAGGAGACAAAGACCGAACGCGATAACTTTATACCTGTACTCAAAGAAATCAGCTGGAAATAACGCACCGTACATAATTTCAGCACAAATTCCGTATGGACAGCACGTTTTTCATTGATTGAACGCAGAAAACAAAATAGAATGACGTAGTACAACAAAAGGACAAAGATTTTTCAAGCTCTTTGTCCTTTTTATTATTTATTTCAGAGCTATGATAGCCTCAAGTATTTTCAAACAGTATCACCGTAGCACAAATTTATTGCATTGGATAAATATAGCACAATATATTATTGAATAAAATCGAAGTTTCGTTGACAAAGATATTGATTTGTGATATACTAAATATAAATATCAAAAGCACTCAACGAAAGGGGGCTTTTCAGTGAAGAAACAGAATTTTTTTGAAGCGGAAGAAAGAGATTACCGCGCCGATATATTGGATATCATCCGAAGCGGCAAGGCGGATGACGAAATAAGGATTTTGCTTGAGGACTATCACGATAACGATATCGCATCCGTCCTCGAAGAGCTGACTTCCGAAGAAAAAGACAGACTTTTACGCGTACTCGGTAACGAGGGTATGTCCGACGTCGTTGCTTTCCTTGAAGATGCGAGTGATTATCTCTCAACGCTCGACGCCGACCGCGCGGCTGATATCATCGAGCAAATGGACGCCGACGAGGCACTCGAGGCTCTTGAAGACCTTGATGATGACGTAAAGCTCGAGGTCCTCGGTCTTATCGAGGACGAGATAAAGGAAGATATAGAGCTCCTTGATTCCTACGGCGACGACGAGTTCGGCAGTATGATGAGCACCAATTATATTTCCGTCCGTCGGGATATCAGCATAAAGCAGGCTATGAGGATACTGATAGCCGAAGCCGCCGAAAATGACAATATACACACCATTTTCGCATCAAAAGAGGACGGCAGCTTTTACGGTGCCATTGATCTCAAAGAGCTCATCATCGCAAGAAGTGACACAGCACTCGAAGACCTGATATATACAAGCTTTCCTTACGTTTACGATACGGACAGCATATCCGAGAATATCGAGCATCTGCGCGGCTACTCGGAGGATCTGATACCCGTCATTTCATCCAAGGACAACAGCCTGCTCGGCGTTATCACCTCTATGGATATCGTTGAGATAGTTGACAAGGAGTTTGGTGACGATTACGCGAAGCTTGCCGCTCTCAGCTCCGAGGAGGAACGGGACGAGGGGCTTCTTGCGAGTATGAAAAAGCGAGTCCCCTGGCTTATCATCCTGCTGTTTTTAGGACTCGGAGTTTCCGCTGTTGTGGGACTTTTTGAAAGCGTGGTCGAGGAGCTTCCGATGATCGTTGCCTTTCAATCGCTCATCCTCGGAATGGCGGGAAACGTGGGAACTCAATCACTTGCGGTTACCGTACGCGCGCTCGGCGGAGGAGATACGCTCGGCGTAAAGAAACAGCTTTTGATAATAGGCAAGGAAACGCGAGTCGCGCTTCTCAACGGTCTCGCGCTCGGTCTTTTCTCCTTCGCAATAGTCGGAGGATACCTTGTTTTGCTCGGAGGACACTCCCCCACCGTAGCCTTCACCACCGCGGGCTGTGTCGGCGCGGCTCTGTGGTTTGCTATGACCATATCGGGCTTCACGGGCGCAGCGATCCCCATGTGCTTCTACCGCCTCGGAATAGACCCCGCCGTTGCATCCGGTCCTCTGATCACGACCGTGAACGACCTTGTGGCAGTCGTAAGCTACTACGGTCTCGCTTGGGCATTATTGCTCAATTTCGGAAGATAAGAGGAACACCGTTATATCCGTAATACGCCAAAACCACCCCGCGAGCGGGGTGGTTTTGTTATAAAATCAATTAGTCAAGCTTAAGAGTTCTGACCTCTTCAAGTGCCTTGAGGAGGAATTCGTCAACGCTTACTGCGCCAAGGTCTACGCCGCCACGGTTACGAACGGCAACCTTGCCCTCTGCGGCTTCCTTCTCGCCGACGACGAGCATATAGGGAACCTTCTCGAGCTGTGCCTGACGGATCTTGTATCCGATCTTCTCGTTTCTCGCGTCAACCTCGGTACGGATGCCTGCAGCTTCGAGTCTTTCACGAACTGCCTTTGCATACTCCTCGTGCTCAACGCCGATGGGGAGAACGCGAACCTGCTCGGGAGCCAACCAGAGAGGAAGTGCGCCCGCAAACTTCTCGAGAACGAGTGCAAGTGTACGCTCGTAGCATCCGAGAGAGGTTCTGTGGATGATGTAAGGAGTGACTCTCTGGTCGTTGGAGTCGGTGTATTCCATACCGAACTTCTTCGCGAGAAGCATATCGATCTGGATGGTGATAAGGGTATCTTCCTTACCGTGTACGTTCTTGATCTGAATATCGAGCTTAGGACCGTAGAACGCCGCCTCGTCGATACCGATCTTATAATCAAGTCCGATATTGTCGAGAATGGTCTTCATTACGGACTGTGCCTCTTCCCACTGCTCTGCGGTGCCCTCGTACTTATCGGTACGCGCGGGATCCCACTGCGAGAAGCGGAAGGAGCAGTCCTCTCTGAGTCCGAGCGCATCGAGCATATAGAGCGCAAGGTCAAGACAGCCCTTGAACTCCTTCTCAAGCTGATCGGGAGTAAGGATAAGGTGACCCTCGGAAATAGTGAACTGACGTACACGGATAAGTCCGTGCATCTCGCCGCTTTCCTCATTTCTGAAGAGCGTAGAGGTCTCACCGAGTCTCATGGGAAGATCGCGGTAGGAGCGCTTCTTGTTGAGGAATACCTGATACTGGAAAGGACAGGTCATAGGACGGAGCGCAAAGCATTCCTTGGTCTCATCGTCGGGATCGCCGAGGATGAACATACCGTCACGGTAGTGATCCCAGTGACCCGAGATCTTGTAGAGGTCGGACTTTGCCATAAGAGGAGTCTTGGTGAGCTGATAGCCGCGTCTTCTCTCCTCGTCCTCAACGAATCTCTGAAGGATCTGGATAGTGCGCGCGCCCTTGGGGAGCATAATGGGAAGACCCTGACCGATAGAGTCAACTGTGGTGAAATATTCAAGCTCGCGGCCGATCTTGTTGTGGTCGCGCTTCTTTGCCTCTTCAACTGCGGTGAGGTATGCGTTCATCTCTTCCTTGGAGGGATATGCGATACCGTAAACACGCTGAAGCATCTTGTTGTTCTGGTCGCCCTTCCAATATGCGCCGGTACACTGTGTGAGCTTTACGGCTCTTACAGCGGCGGTCGAGAAGAGGTGAGGACCTGCACAAAGGTCCACGAACTCGCCCTGACGGTAGAAGCTGATAACCGCATCATCGGGAAGCTCTTCGATGAGCTGAACCTTGTAGGGCTCGTTCTTCTCGGTCATAAGTGCGATAGCCTCCTCGCGGGGGAGCTCAAAGCGCTCGATGCGGAGGTTTTCGCGCATAATCTTCTTCATTTCGGACTCGATATTCTTGAGGATATCCTGAGTGAAAGAGATCTCGCTGTCGAAGTCATAGTAATAGCCGTTGTCTACTGCGGGACCGATGGTGAGCTTGGTCTCGGGGTAAAGTCTCTTTACAGCCTGAGCAAGGATGTGGGATGCGGTGTGGCGGTAGACCTTCTTGCCCTCTTCGTCAGCGAAGGTGAGAAGAATGATCTCATCGCCATCCTTGACGGGAGCGGACATAGCGGAAACTACGCCGTTAACCTTTGCCGCGATATGCTCGCGAGCCGCAACGCCCGCTGCCGAAGCAGCCTCAAAAACAGTCGTTGCATTTTCTACCGAATAATCGATAGCATTGATTCTTACGTTCATTTTATTTCTCCTGTAAAATTAATTTTCTGTATTTAGCAAGGCGGGGAGAAAAGTGCAGAGTGCAGAATGCAGAATGCAGAGTTAAGGAAAATTTCCTCGCAGGCTCGGAAATAATTATAATAAAATTGCTTTTCGAGCAAAGCGAGAAAAGCTTCCGTAACTCTTAACTCTGCACTCTTAACTCTTAACTCAAACAGCGCCCCCACCGCTCTCCCTGTCGGGGGGCGGGTTTTACTGCGCGGTTCCCCCCCAACCTATAACATAAAAAAAAAAT
>JAZRGT010000094.1:0-13814 GCA_045644325.1 Eubacteriales bacterium
TCCTTCTTCGCGAAAAGAAGAAGGCTTACGAAGAAAAGACCACGCCCTCTTGCCGCGAGCAGTGCTCGGGCTGCGGCGCAAACTGTCTGGGAGGTAAGGATACATGCTGTCCGAATTCAAAAAAATAAGCGAATATCCGACCCTCGAAACTCCCGTGACGATACGCCTCGGATTTTACAAAAAGGGCGCGCTTCAGTATATTTCGCATCTTGACCTTCAGCGCACCTTCCAACGCATCCTCAGCCGCGCCGAGCTACCGCTTTGGTATACGCAGGGATTCAATCCCCACCCGAAGCTCGTTTTCGGACTTCCGCTTCCGATAGGATGTGAGAGCGTTTGCGAGATGGCGGATATCAAGCTCGTCCGCGATATGCCCGCAGAGGACATTCTTGCCCGTCTGCATAAAGCAACAGTCGATGATCTCGATTTCTTTGCCTGCTACCCCGCAGAGCGCAAGTTTGCAGACATAGACGGCGCACTTTATGAATATAATATCGATTGCGAAGTCGATGATGAAATGATCGAAAAGATCGATCGCGTGCTCTCAAACTCACCGCTGACTGTGCTCAAGCACACAAAATCGGGCGATAAAGAGGTCGATATCTTCCCGCTTATCAAGTCCTTCAAGCTTGAAAAGCGTGAGGGCGGACTCAAGATCACGGCACTTCTCGCTGCGGGAAGCGTGCAGAATCTCAGCCCCGAATATCTGCTTGATGCACTTCGCAAGCGCCTTCTTTTCCTCCGCGAGGAAGAGAATTATTCGATCAAGCGTCTTTCCGTTCACGACGCGAAGGGAAACATCTTTAAATAAAAACGAAAGGAGAACGGTATGGATATCACGGAGATCAGGCAAAATATCTCTGTAAATATATCAGCAATGCGAAACGCCGCGGGACTTACTCAGGCGCAGTTTGCCGAAAAACTCAACTATACCGATAAGGCGATCTCAAAATGGGAACGCGGAGAATCGGTGCCGGATATAGCCGTTCTTTGGCAAATAGCCGATATGTTTGGCGTATCGGTTGATTGGCTTATCAGCGATCACGGCGAGTCGGAGTCGACACCCGATGCCGAAGCCGTCAGAGCGGGGCAGAGAAATAGACTGCTCATTTCGCTCCTTTCCTCGGTTGGCGTGTGGTTTATTGCAACGATAGTTTTTATCGTTATGCAAAGCCTTGGAGCCGAGCACGTTTGGATGCCTTTTATGTGGGCGGTCCCCGCGACGTGTATCGACCTGCTCGTTTTTAACGCAATTTGGGGTAAGTATAAGCTCAATTTCCTCTTTATCTCGCTGATAATCTGGACGATCATCGGAGCGACCTATATCACTATTGCAAATTGGTCGCTTTGGTATATCTTCCTTTTTGGCGCACCTCTTCAGGTCGCAACGATCTTCTGGTCACAGATAAAGATCATAATCAATCCTAAAAAGAAAACTGAAAATACCGCCCAAAATGCGGAATAAAACAATGCCGCAAGTTTTTTACTTGCGGCAAAAATTTTGGAGGAATCAAAATGAAAAAGTATCTTCTGCCCGAATCGGGTAATTTCTACAAGGCAAATCTTCACTGTCATACCGTACTGTCGGACGGCTGTCTGACTCCCGAGGAGGTCAAGGAGCTCTATAAAAATGCGGGATATTCGGTAGTTGCCTACACCGATCACGACATTCTCATCCCCCACCACGCCGAGCTTTCCGATGATGAATTCCTCGCACTCAACGGCTGGGAGATCACTTTCACCGAGCCCGAGATCGATCCGATTCGCAAAGTAAAGCGCGTTTGCCATATGTGCTTTATCGCAAAGGATCCCGATAACGTAAAGCAGGTATGCTGGTTCCACCGCAAGCATTTTAATAAGAACGAGGACAAGGCAAACCTTGCCGACGAGCCCGAGTTCAAGCCCGAATACACGCCCGAGTCGATCAACGAGGCGATTGCGCGAGTAAAGGCGGCGGGATTCTTTGTTACATATAACCATCCCACCTGGTCGCAGGAGGACTATACCCGCTATACACAGTATCACGGTATGGATGCTATGGAGATCTGCAACTACGGCTGCGTAGTTATCGGACATCCCGAGCAGAACGACCGCGTATATGACGATATGCTTCTCGCAGGCGACCGCATCGGCTGTCTTGGCACCGATGATAACCACAACAAGCACCCGGGCGAGATCACGTGGGACTCTTTCGGCGCGTGGACTTGCATCAAGGCTGATAAACTCGATTATAAGTCGATCACCGACGCAATGGCAAACGGTGATTATTATGCTTCTCAGGGTCCCGATTTCTCCGAGATCAGCTACGAGGACGGTAAGGTGACCGTTAAGACCTCACCCGTTGCCACTATCGCGTTCAGCACAGGATCGCGCCACGCAGGCTACTTCGGAAACGCCGACGGCACTCCTATCACCGAAGCAACCTTCGAAATTAAAGAAACTGATAACTACGTCCGCGTAACCATCCGCGACGAAAAGGGCAAGCCCGCACATTCGAGAGCATACTTCCTCGACGAACTGAAATAATGCTAACCTATAAAAGAACCAAGCTCGCCTGCTATTCCGCATACGTCACGATGGCGTCGGCTTTTGCGCTCCCGCCTCTGCTTTTCGTGACGTTTCACGATATGTACGACGTTTCCTATACACTCCTCGGAACGCTCGTGCTTGTCAATTTCTGCACCCAGCTTACGGTCGACCTGATCCTTTCGTTTTTCTCGAAATATTTCAACACGAAGCTGCTCGTCAGAGTTATGCCGATCATAACCTCAACAGGACTCGTCTTTTATGCGCTTGCACCCGTAATGTTCCCTAATTCGGTCTATCTCGGTTTCTTGATCGGCACCGTTATATTCTCGATCTCTGCGGGACTTTCCGAGGTGCTTGTAAGCCCCGTTGTCGCGGCTATACCGTCCGATAACCCGGGGCGCGATATGAGCTTTTTGCACTCCCTCTACGGCGTTGGAGTAACCGTAGTCATCGTGATAAGCACGATCTTCTTCAAGGTCTTTGGAAGCGAAAATTGGAGCTTCCTGACGCTCCTTTTTGCCGCATTGCCAATATTCACAGCCGTACTCTTTATGACCTCCCCCATGCCCGATATGACTCCCTCGGAGACGTCAAAGGGCGGCGAGAGATCAAAGAGATACGTTATCGGACTCGCCCTCTGCGTGGCTTGCATCTTCTTTGGAAGCTGTGCCGAGAATACTATGTCAAACTGGGCATCGAGCTTTATGGAGAATGCCCTCGGCATCGATAAGGCTCTCGGTGATATTCTCGGAACCTCTATGTTTGCCGTCCTTCTCGCGCTGACGAGAATGGGTTATGCTAAATTCGGAAAGAGTATAACTCCCGTCCTTTTTGTAGGAATGATCGGCGCTGTTGGCTGCTATCTGCTTGCGGGACTTTCAACCAACGCCGCGGTCGCGCTTATAGCCTGCGTGCTGACGGGAATGTTCACCTCAATGCTCTGGCCCGGCGCGCTGATATTTATGGAAGAAAAGATCCCCGGCGCGGGAGTCGCGGCATACGCCCTTATGGCATCGGGCGGCGACCTCGGAGCATCCATCGCGCCCCAGCTTATGGGAATCGTCGTTGATAAGGTGACGGCATCGACTTTCGCCGCCGACCTCGCGATAAAAACCGGACTTGCCGCCGAGCAGATCGGAATGAAAGCGGGAATGATACTTACAGCCGTTTTTCCGCTCATCGGTATCGCCGCACTTGCCGTCACGGTAAGGTACTTTAAGAAGAAAAACATATAAAATCAAGCCGACTTGGAATTGAGTATCCGAGTCGGCAGATTTTTTATAAAATGAATTTAAGTTTTATTATTGACAACATAGCCAACATATGCTATAATGTAAAAAGTGAATCGGGGACGGCACCCATAACAAAAAACGGAATTCACGAATTAAATATCTTAACTTCAATAACAAAGGGGGCGACACCCATCGAAAAAAACGTGATTGTTGTTGACAGCCAAGGTAATGAATATGAAGCGACCTACCCCAAGAGGGCAAAAGGTCTTGTAAAAAGTGGCAGGGCACGCTTCGTAGGAGAAAATAAGATTTGCCTTGCGTGTCCGCCGAATGATGATTTGGAGGATAAAAAAATGTCAGAAAATATCAATACAGTTGTAACAGAAACCGAAAAAGAGATCACCGCTAGCTCAATTTTAAAAGAAATCGCGAATATTCAAAAGGATAATTCCCATATTTTCGAAGCGCTTAATCATCTTGAGGATGTTAAATCCGAGGGACCCGGTGATATAGGAGCAGAGGAAAAAGCAAAGGCTATCGCAGATGTCGTTAAGTGCCGTGAGACCACAAATCAGAGACTTATCGATTTCTATGAAAAAGCTTACTTTGATTGCATAACAAAGGAAAAGATAAATAGACAGGAAAAAATCGATACGATCAAGAATCTTTGGCTTACGTATCTCGATGAGGCAACAACTTGTGCTTTTGAAGATGATCGAATGGAGATAATTAACCAAGTCCATTCTCAGATCAACCTGCTCGTAATGGATATTATGGCAGATAAAATCTAAAACTAAAAATTTTGAGCCGATTGGGGTGTAATAACCTTGATCGGCTCTTTATCAATATGCACAAATGTTATTACAAATCGTAGGGGACGGCGCCCTCGACGTCCCAAACCCAATATAATTATCGCTGTGCATTTTATCAAGAAAAACATTATAATTTCTGAATTTCGCTAATGCAAAAATACCGTGCTGTCAAGGGACGTCGAGGGCGCCGTCCCCTACGGTTTCGCGGTATAATATTACGCCCGCACGTTTTTTGAACGCGCGGGCGTGAATTATATTAGCTAAAATTACTTCATCTCGATGAGAGACTCATCCCACATCTCGGGAGCCTCATATCCAAGGAGGTTAACAACGGTAGCGGCTACGTTGGAAAGTCCGAACTGACCGTTATCAGCCTTAACGCTGATTCTGCCCTCGCCGGTTGCATCGTAGATGATGCAGGGAACGGGATTGAGGGTGTGAGAGGTCTTCGCCTTATAGGAGCCGTCCTTGTTGGTCTTGGGAGCCTTGGTCTTCTTATCGAGCTCTGCCATCTCGTCTGCGTTACCGTGGTCAGCGGTGATAACTGCAACGCCGCCGAGCTTGTCTACAACTGCGAGGATACGTGCGAGCTGGAGGTCAAGTGCTTCCATAGAGCAAACGGTTGCAAGGAGAGAGCCGGTGTGGCCGACCATGTCGCCGTTGGGGAAGTTTACGCGGAGGAAGCTGTACTTGCCCGACTCAAGGCACTCGATGAGCTTGTCGGTGATCTCTGCGCACTTCATCCAAGGTCTCTGCTCGAAGGGAATAACGTCGGAGGGAACCTCGATGTAGGTTTCGAGATCCTCGGAGAACTTGCCCGAACGGTTGCCGTTCCAGAAGTAGGTTACGTGACCGTATTTCTGGGTCTCGGAGATAGCAAGCTGGGAAATGCCGCTGCCTGCAAGGTACTCGCCGAGGGTATTGGTGATCTCGGGGGGAGAAACGAGGTAACGCGCGGGAATGTGAAGGTCGCCGTCGTACTCGAGCATACCTGCGTAAACTACCTTGGGATGACGTACTCTGTCGAACTTATCGAAGGTCTCGCCCTCGTCGAAGGTGCGGGAGATCTCGAGGGAACGGTCGCCGCGGAAGTTGAAGAAGATGAAGCTGTCGCCATCTTCAACGGTACCAACGGGCTTGCCGTCCTTTGCGATAACGAATGCGGGGAGATCCTGGTCGATAACGCCGGTCTCTGCGCGGTAGGTCTTAACTGCTTCTTCTGCGGATGCGAACTGTCTGCCCTCGCCGAGAACGTGGGTCTGCCAGCCGCGCTCAACCATCGACCAGTCAGCCTCGTAACGGTCCATGGTGATCTTCATTCTTCCGCCGCCGGAAGCGATGCAAACGTCGAAGTTATCGGAGCGGAGAGAGGTGAGGAACTCCTCGAAGGGAAGGATGTAATCGAGAGCGGAGGTCTCGCCTACGTCACGGCCGTCAAGAAGGATATGGATACGAACGGTATTTACACCCTCTTCCTTTGCGCGTACGAGCATCGCCTTGAGGTGGTCGATGTGGGAGTGCACGTTACCGTCGGAGAAGAGTCCGAGGAAGTGGAGGGTGGAGTTGTTAGTCTTAACGTTGGAAATGAGAGTCTGCCAAGTCTCGGATGCAAACATCTTGCCGGACTCGATAGACTGGGTTACGAGCTTTGCGCCCTGAGCGAATACCTGACCTGCACCGAGAGCGTTGTGGCCAACCTCGGAGTTACCCATGTCGTCGTCGCTGGGAAGTCCTACTGCCATACCGTGCGCCTTGAGAGTAACGCAGGGATGATTGTTCAGAAGCTTGTCAAGAGTGGGGGTGAATGCGCGGCTTACGGCGTTGGTAGGTCCTTCGGGAGCGATTCCTACACCGTCCATAACGATTGCGAGAACGGGGCCCTTCACGGGAGCGTAAGCGGCTTTTTTGAGTTCTTTCATTGCAAAAATTCCTTTCGCTTTAGAGAAATTAGTTTAACCTTATATAGTATACCTATTTTTCGCAAAAAATCAAGTCTTTTGTGTTAAATTAGAGGAATTTTTTTCATATATCGGAGAAAAATTTTGAAAAAATCAATTTGTTAATAATCAAGCCATTGACTTCGGCGGCAAAAGGGGGTATAATTATAATAGATAATTATTTTTCTTATCGAAAGGATGAATATAACAATGTCAGAATGCACACACAACTGTTCCACCTGCTCGTCCAACTGCGCATCGCGCAAGGCGCCGCAGGATCTTCACGAGCCCGCAAATAAGCTGAGCAATATCAAGCACGTTATCGGTGTTGTCAGCGGCAAGGGCGGCGTTGGTAAATCGCTTGTCACCTGTATGCTTGCAGTACTCCTTCAGCGCAAGGGCTACAAGGTCGGCGTACTTGATGCAGATATCACCGGTCCTTCGGTTCCCAAGGCTTTCGGAGTCAAGGGCGAAGTTACCGGCAGCGAGGACGGAATGTTCCCGCCCACCACCGAAAAGGGCATCAAGATGATGTCCGTCAACCTCCTTCTTGAGGAAGAGACCCGTCCCGTTATCTGGAGAGGTCCCGTTATCGCGGGTACTGTAAAGCAGTTCTGGAAGGATACCATCTGGGGCGATATCGACGTTCTTCTCGTTGACTGCCCTCCCGGCACCGGCGACGTTCCGCTCACCGTTTTCCAGAGCCTTCCCCTCGACGGCATTGTGATCGTATCGAGCCCCCAGGAGCTCGTTTCCATGATCGTCGGCAAGGCTGCGAATATGGCGAATATGATGAATATTCCCGTTCTCGGACTTGTTGAGAACATGAGCTACGCAGTTTGCCCCGATTGCGGCAAGCGCATCAATATCTACGGCGACAGCCACATCCTCGAGATCGCGCAGAGCTTCGGCTATGACGTTCTCGGTCAGATCCCGCTCGATACCGCGCTCGCATCTCTCTGCGACGGAGGTAAGATCGAAGAGATGGATAGCGACTATCTCGATGTCGCGGCTACCGTTATCGAGCACAGACTCGGTCTCTCCGAATAATGTCCGAGCTTCTTAAAAAAATTAAATGGGGCGCCGTGATAAAGAACGCGGTCGTGCTCATCCTTCTTTTCGGATTGCTTTTTGCAATCACTCTTCTGTCCCTTAACACCGCCATCAAGTCGGTGACGAAGGACAGAATCCTTTCCGCAGGTACCGCGGCACAGCTCGGAGATGTCGATTGCATACTCGTCCTCGGCTGTCACACACGTTCGCAGTATCTTGCGGACAGACTTACCGTCGCGTTCGAGCTTTACGATATGGGCGCATCACAGAAACTTCTGATGACGGGCGACCACGGCAGAGAAGTCTACGATGAAGTAAATTTTATGCTTGACAAAGCCGAAGAACACGGCATCGAGCGCAAGGTCGTTTTCACTGACCACGCGGGATTTTCAACCTACGAAAGCATCTACCGCGCCAAGGAGATATTCGGCGCGGAACGGATCATTATCGTAACGCAGGAATATCACCTCTACCGCGCGCTCTATCTTGCCGAAAAGCTCGGAATCGAGGCTTACGGCGTCAGCGCGTCGCTCCACGGCTACGGCTCGCAGGATTATCAGGACTTCCGCGAATCGCTTGCGCGCATGAAGGACTTTTTCTACGCTCTCGTCAAGCCCGAGCCCACATTCCTCGGCGAATCTATCCCGATAAGCGGCGACGCTTATCCATCACACGATTAACAATCCACTTGTAAAACTGCGTTTTACAAGTGATGCGCGCGCTTATCGCCGCTCGACAAAATCTGCGATTTTGTCAGCTCCCCTCGGCGCGCGGACTTGCCCCGGCTCGTCTCGGGGAGGTGTTTTTTGTCGGCAAAGCCGCCGAAAAACGGATTTTATTTAATATTTCCGATACTTAAATCGGTGATTAAAGTACATAACTAAGGAGACTCAAATGGTTACAGTATCCTTTCCCGGCCTCGGAATAGGCGAATTCAGCTTCAATAAGGTTGCGTTTACCATACCCGAATGGGTGCCGTTACTCAACGGTGTTCAGGTAAGATGGTATGGTATCATAATGGTGACCGGCATTATTCTCGCCTTTCTTTACGCTTATTACCGCTCCAAGCAGGAGGGCGTGTCCTTCGACGATCTGCTCGACTACGCGATCTTTACCGTCCTCAGCGGTATCGTCGGTGCGCGACTTTACTACGTTATCACCTCGGGTCAAAAATACACCTTCGGCGAGATCTTTGCGATCTGGAACGGCGGTATTGCGATCTACGGCGCAATAATCGGCGGCGCGGCATCGCTTCTTCTCGTCTCGCTCTACAAAAAGATCAAGTGGCAGAAGGTCTTCGATATGGTCTGTCCCGGCGTTATGATCGGTCAGATCGTCGGCAGATGGGGCAACTTCTTCAACGGCGAAGCGTTCGGAGAGGCGCCTGCGGCTGACAGCCTGCTCTATTTTATGCGAATGGAGCTTCGTCACTCAAATTGGTCGAATACTTATGTCTGCCAGCCTACATTCCTTTACGAATCACTTTGGAATCTCGTCGGATTCCTTATCATCAACGCGCTTTATAAGAAGAAAAAATATGATGGTCAGGTATTCTTGATGTATATCACCTGGTACGGCTTCGGCAGAATGTTGATCGAAGGTCTGCGCACTGACAGCCTTATGGTCGGCAGCTTCCGCATTTCACAGGTGGTCGCGTTCCTTTGCTTCGTTACCGGAACGATCCTTTTGATCACTCTTGCAATCCGTGCTAAAAAGCAGTCGAAAATGCTTGTTGCGGATGGCGAGGTATCTGCTTACGGTGAGATGCTTGCTGAAGAAAACACAACCGAAAATAAAGAAGATTCCAAGGAGGATGAAAATAATGTCGGCAATACTGATTGACGGTAAGCTCGTCAGCGCAAAGCTTCGCGGCGAGGTAACCGAGAAGAGAGTAGAATTTGAAAAGAAATACGGACGCAAGCCCGGGCTCTGTGTTATCAGAGTGGGCGAGGATCCCGCATCCGTCGTTTACGTAAGAAACAAGCTCCGCGCCTGCGAGGAGGTCGGATTTGCATCGACCTGCAATATCCTTCCTGCAACCTACACGACCGAGCAGGTCATCGCAGAGGTCGAAAAAGTGAACGCTGATCCCACGGTTGACGGACTTCTCGTTCAGCTCCCGCTCCCGAAGCATATCGACGAGGCGAGAGTCGTTGCCGCTGTCGCGCCCGAGAAGGACGTTGACGCCTTCGGAAAGCTCGATGCGGGGCATCTGTGTCTCGATGAAGGCAACGTGCTTCCTTGCACTCCTGCGGGCATTATGGAGATGCTCAAGCATTATGAGATTCCCGTTGCGGGCAAGGAATGCGTTGTGGTCGGCAGATCCAATATCGTCGGCAGACCTATGGCAGCGCTTCTGCTTGCCGCTGACGGTACAGTCACCATCGCGCACAGCCGCACTCCCGATCTCGGTGCTGTAACAAGACGCGCAGATATCCTCGTTGCGGCAGTAGGTCGAGCGGGACTTATCACCGCCGATATGGTCAAGCCCGGTGCGGCGGTCATCGACGTCGGTATGAACCGTAACGCAGAGGGCAAGCTCTGCGGCGACGTTGACTTTGATTCCGTGAAGGAAGTCGCGGGCTTTATCACCCCTGTCCCCCGCGGTGTCGGACCTATGACGGTTACTATGCTTATCTGCAACACGCTCTACGCTGCAGAAAACGCTGAAAAATAAACCGAATATAATGAAAGCTCCGAGGCTGACGCCTCGGAGCTTTATTGTTTAATTAGGTGAAATTCTTTTTGTAATAGATAATAAGTGCGATGAGCGCTATTACGATGACAGCAATTACCGCGATCCAAACGTAGAGAAGAGGAGCGGGATCCTTTTCTTCGCCGTTCTGCTCGGTGGTTTCACTACTGTCCGTGGTGACTTCGTTGGGCGAGGTCGTGATCTCGGGTTCGGTAGTTATCTCGGTATCCGTGGTAACTTCGGGTGTTCCCGTAGTTACTTCGGTTTCGGGCTCCTGAGTAGTGATCTCGTCTGTTTCGGTGCTCGGTGTAGTCTCGGGAGGAGTGATCGGCGCGGTGGTCTCGGGGGGAGTGGGCTCTGTGGTTTCGTCGGTGCTGTCAATTCCGTTTACCGTGATAGGAAGCGATACGTTGAGTCCGCGGAAGGAGAATATGATCTCTTTTGTGGTTTCGGTGATCACGGAGGGAGAATAGGTGTAATAGCCCTCGGGGATTGAAGCCATCGCGAGAGAACGGTCCTCGTAGATGATGATGATATCAAGTCCGGTGGGATCAAACTGATCACCGATCTCGTATACGGTTTTTACGGGAGTTCTCGTGATGAGAAGATTTTCAATCTTAGCGGGAGTTACCGTGATTTCTATGGGATAGAAATATGTCTTGCCCTCGTATTCGTAGGTTGCGTCAATAATGTATTTTTCCGTTGAGTTGGAATGAAGGATAATAGGTGTTCCAAGCGCGGGGGAGAAGTTATAGGTGGAAGGAACTATAAACGTTCCATCGTTGAAGTAAAGTCTGAGCTCGATTCCGTCCGGATCAAACTTGTCGCCCTCATTGTATTGGAGCTTGTTTGGGAAGGAGATCGGAGCAAGTGCGGTGGGGTATTTTTCCTGAACCGTAATGGGATACGATATCTCGCAGTATTTATCGCCTTCACCGATCGAGATCTTTACCGAATCAATATCAACGGTAAGAGGAGTTGTAAGAGAAGGGGTAAAGGTGAGCGATCCGTGATCAAGCGTTGCCTTGGTGCCGTCGGAATAATAAGCTTCAATGATGATTCCTGCGGTGTTGAGCAGATAACCCTCATAGTAGGATCTTACGTCGGGAGAGCCGATGAGCTGGATCGATATGATGTATGCCTCGTTTCCAACGGTTATTGCGATTTTTGCGGTTGCGCCGAAATATTCAACGGTTGCCGCCTTGTCGCTCGAAGCGAGAACGGCAGGTGCGGATACTGTATAATCGGAAGGAGAGAGCATTTTTCGAACTCCGTCAGAATACTCGATTGCAACGGTGAGTCCGAACGAATCGAAGCTTTCTCCGATTTCGTAGTGAAGCTTAGCGGGAGGGGTAACTACTGTCAGCTCGCCCTGAGGAAGAGTGAATCCGAGCAGAGAGGTGAGGTCGTATCCGTTGTGAATTGCGGTGATCTTGCAGTTGGCTGTAATGATCTCGGGTGCTTCGAACTGAACCTCTGCGGTAACGTCGCGTGTTGTGCCGTCACCGTAGACAGCCATGATCTTAGCGTTTGCATAGCTGAAGGTGTCGCCATAGTAATAAGCACTTTCGAATCCGGTAGCCTGATAGCTGACTATAGGAGAAACCGCAATCTCAACGTTGACCTTCTTGGAGTCAAATACGAGGGTGATGACGGTTTTTCCGTTGGCGTCGGGCGTGACAACGTCGGAGGGATACTCTACTTCATAATCGGTTACCGAGCGAGAAACGGTACGTGCACCGTCATAGTAAACCGTTGCCTTGAGTCCGTGGGGAACGGCGGGTGCCATGCCTTCGTAAAGATACGCGCTGTCCAGACCCTCGAAATCTACAATGAGAATGGGAGAAACCGAGATTTCAATAATATCTGAGAAGGTGGCTCCGTTTGCGTTATAAGTAACGGTGAAAGCCTTAACGTAAGCCGAAATGGGATCGTCAAGAGAGGGGATAAAGGTGCAATCAGAAGTGTTTACGGCGGTACGGGTGCCGTCTGCGTTGATAAGCTCGATAGTAAAAATTGAAGGATCAATCGTTTCAAGAGCAAGGAACTCGGTCTTGGAGGCGGTTGCCTCAAAGCCGACGATCTCAACGCCGGGTTCGACCGGTGTTACGGGAACGTCAGGTGTTTCCGTAGTCTCGGGAGTTTCTGTATTTTCGGGTGTTCCCGGAACGTCAGAAGCCGTGACTGTGATCGGGAGCTTGCAGCTTACGTTTTCGTAAACAAAGGTGATTTCGGTCACGTCCGGTGTGAGAGGACCTGTCTCAAGATATGTGAGAGCAGTGGATGCGATATAAAAGGAATTTTGAGGATCGTAGCAGGAAACATATCCGCGGAATCCGGTGACGTCGAAGTATTCGCCTTCGGTGTATTCCGTTTTACAGTTGGTGTAGGTAAGGATAAGAAGCTGAGCCGGTTGATTGCCCTGGTCCTGAACGTTCGTCTCGTTTGCGCCTGCGCTGACAATGCAGAGAGACAGGACACAGAGCGTAGCAAGGATCAAGAGCAGAGCCTTATACTGTCTGTTCATATATTTGTACCGTCCTTTCGTACAGTATAATTATTCATAGTGTATTATACCACTATCCTTATTAATTGTCAACATTAATTTTGTTAATAAACTTTTTGGAACATATAAATGAAAAGAAAAAAGGCCACCGCTTGCGCGATAGCCTTTTACTGACGGAACGCAGAACGCGCTCCGTGGGGCAGAGAATTAGTCGGCGTAAACGCTGACCTGCTTCTTGCCACCAGCCTTGTGCTCGAACTTGACCTTACCGTCGATCAGAGCGAAGAGGGTGTGGTCGGTGCCCATGCCAACGTTGTTACCGGGATGAACAGCGGTACCTCTCTGTCTGATGATGATATTGCCGGCGATAACAGGCTGACCGTCGGTCTTCTTAACGCCAAGTCTCTTGGACTCGGAATCACGACCGTTCTTGGTAGAACCTACGCCCTTCTTGTGAGCAAAGAACTGTAATGAAAGTCTAAGCATTTCAAAATTCCTCCGTTAAGTTTTTCCGCGTAACGTGCGGATGTGCGGTGCGTCGTAATCAGATGTAATCGCGGTCGGTGACCTCGACCTCGAGGAAATCTCCGTATTCAAGCGTAAGATCGTTGAGCTGGTAATAGTAAGCCATAAAAAGCCCCGATACCGCGTATCTCTTGCGCTCGTCGTCTTCAAATTCGGGAAGAGCAGCCTTCGATGATACCTTGATCTTCGTTGCGCCCTCGTTGATATCGTAATCAATGTTTGAAGCGTAGGCGATCTCAACCGTGTTGACGATAAGCATCGTCATAGCCGAGAGAGCAGAGCAGAGGATATCCTCACCCGCATCGCCGTAGCCCGTATGTCCCGTTTCCTCAAAGCCCCAGAAAACTCCGTTGCTTCTGTAAAATACGACTTTTGTCATTTGTGGATTAGCCTACGATCTTTTCGATCTGTACCTTGGTATAAGGCTGTCTGTGACCGATCTTCTTCTTCTCGTTCTTCTTAGCCTTGTACTTCATGACGTAGATCTTCTTGTTCTTACCCTGAGCAAGAACCTTAGCAGTTACG
>JAZRGT010000095.1:0-3647 GCA_045644325.1 Eubacteriales bacterium
AGAACGACATGGCTACGATCCGACTTCCTCAAAGAAAAAGGACGTTGGAACAATCCTTCTCGGATTTGCAACCCTTATGTTCGGTATGGATGCAATGAGTGATTCGGTAAAGGGACTTGCCGAAGTGCCGGAGTTCCAAAATCTGTTTCTTGCGTTCACAAATCCTATTCTCGGTGTGCTTGTGGGCGCACTCGTAACTGCAATCATTCAGTCGTCCTCGGCATCGGTTGGTATTCTTCAGGCACTCAGTGTTACGGGCGCGGTTTCGTATTCCGCAGCTATCCCGATCATTATGGGTCAAAACATCGGTACTTGTGTAACCGCAATGCTCTCGTCATTCGGCGCAAACAAGAATGCAAAGCGTGCTTCGTTCATCCACCTTTTGTTCAACGTAATAGGAACGGTAATATGTCTCACCGTATTCAGCCTTATCAGTCTTATCTTCAAGCCACTGATACTGAACGAATCCGCAAGCTATCTCGGCATTGCTATTTGCCACACCATATTTAATGTTATTTGCACCATTATTCTTCTTCCGGCATCCTCGCTCCTTGAAAAGCTTGCATATAAGATCGTTCCCGAAGGAAAAGCACCCGAAAAGGTTGTCGAGCTTGACGAGCGTCTTCTTGCAACTCCTGCTATCGCTGTTGAACAGAGCAGCCACTTGGCTTCCAAGATGGCAACCGAAGCTATTGAAGGCTTCCGACTCAGCATACAATCTATAACAGATTATACGCCCGAAATTGCAGAAAGAATCAGAAAGATAGAAGATGATACCGACCATTATGAAGATATGCTCGGTACGTATCTGACTAAACTCAGCAATCATCAAGTTTCTGACGAGGACAGCGCGATAGTTACCAAGCTTTTGAAGGCTATAGGCGACTTCGAGCGTATCTCAGACCACGCAGTAAACGTGCTTGAATCGGCCATTGAGCTTCGTGAAAAAGGCATTGAGTTCTCTCCTGCCGCAAGAGAGGAAATCGCAGTTCTTTGTGCAGCCACAAGTGAAATCCTTTCTTTGACCGAAGTAGCCTACGTTAATAACGATCTTGCTATCGCTTACGACGTTGAGCCTCTCGAACAGGTTATTGATAACCTTAAATCGCTTCTTCGTAACAACCATATCACAAGACTCAGAGATGGTGCTTGCACCGTTGAAAGCGGATTTATATGGGCTGATATTATCACCAACTTTGAGCGTGTAAGCGACCATTGCTCCAACGTTGCCGTTGGTATCATTGATGTAAGCGAGCATACAATGAACGCTCACGAGGTCATCAAGAGCCTTAAAGAAGGAAATGCTAATTATAGCGATAAATACGAGGAATATTCGAGCAAATATTCCGTGGTTAAACTTGCATAAAATTACAAAGGGCTGACGGAAAACAACCGTCAGCCCTCAAAAATTGAGTCGCAGTAGGCAAAGAAAGGAATTTTAGCATTAATACAATAGGCATAGCTCTGTCAAAGCTTTTTCCTTAAACTCCGTCTGACACGATTAATATGCCGTTCAAAATCACCGCTGTTGATAAGCTCTGCAATAACGAACTGCTCGAACGTGGGAACGGTACAGGAATAGAAGCCGAGCCTTTTCTCAAATTCGCTTACCAAGTACTTTGGGAGAACCATATATCCTACACGAAGCGCAGGCGAAATGGTTTTTGAAAACGTGTTCATGTAGATTACGTTGTCGTAGTTGGAAAGAGAAAATAGGGTGTCCTCCGGTTTTGAGGAAACAGAAAACTCCGACTCAAAATCATCCTCAATAATGATGCGCCCGTTTTTGCTTGACCAACGGATATATTCGTGGCGCTTGTTAGCAGATGCTGTAATGCCTGTTGGAAAGCTTCTGTAAGGAGTCGTATGAATTACACTTGCCTTTGTTTTTCCAAGTGCTGAACTGTCAATACCGTCATGAGATAAGTGTAGCAATTCATAGGGCACTTCTGCAGCTGTGTAAACCTGTTCGATCTTCTTGTATGACGGAAATTCAATACCGTATATGTGCTTTCTTCCAAGCATGGCGATAATGAGCCCATATAGATATTCTGCGCCTGAACCGATAATTATTTGGTTGCTTTCCACATTCATGCCTCTGTTGCGTATTAGATAATTTTTTATTGCCTCGCGGAGCTCTGCACACCCTGCGTTTGGTGATCTTTCAAGAAGGACATCAGCATAATCGGAAAGCACCTTTCTCATGGTCTTGGCAAGAACGGAAAACGGAAAGTCAGGATAGGTATGATTGCTTTGCGGTGCAACGCTATGCTTTGTGTGAGTTTCTACAGACGCGGCAAACCCATCCGATTTTTGAAAAACAACAAAAAAACCGCTTCGCTCACGCGCTTCGGCGTATCCTTCATCGCAGAGCAAGGCGTAAGCATGATCTACCGTAACGGTGCTGACCGAAAGTTCGTCGCAAAGCAAACGCATGGAAGGAAGCTTTGTATTGAAAGGATATATCCCATCTATGATATCCTGCCGTATTTGCCTATATATTTGAAGATAAACAGGGCGATTATTTTTGTCTATGGCATACTTCATCTGTATATATAATTTTCTCCTATTCTGACTATTTTTATATCGACAAAAACATTATATAATATAATCAACAAAATTACAAGGAGGAATTATAATGGCTTATAAAAAAATTCTAACAATTCAAGACATATCCTGTGTCGGTCAGTGCTCACTGACGGTTGCGCTCCCTATACTATCAGCCTGCGGACTTGAAACCTGCATTCTTCCGTCTGCCGTTCTTTCAACGCATACGGCAGGATTCAGTGGCTTTACTTTCCGTGATCTTACTGATGATATGCCCGAAATTCAGGCACATTGGAAGAAGGAAAACATCAAGTTCAAAGCAATCTATACCGGATATCTCGGAAGCGTTAAGCAGGTCGGATACGTTCAGGATATTTTGAACACGATGGGAACTGAAGATTGCGTTCGTATCGTCGATCCTGCTATGGCTGATAACGGCAAGCTCTATTCCATCTTTAATGACGAATACGTGGCGGCAATGCGCGGACTTTGCTCATCTGCGGATATTTTGATTCCCAATATTACCGAGGCTTGTTTTCTTGCCGACGTTGAATACCGTGAAACCTACGATGAGAACTACGTGAATGAGCTTCTTGACAAGCTCTCAACACTTGGTGCAAAAACTATCGTTCTGACGGGCGTAAGCTACGTTCCCGAAAAAACCGGTGTTATCATTTATGAAAAGGGAAAAATTCGTTATTACGAGCACGATAAGATCTCAAAGGGCTGTCATGGAACGGGTGATATTTACGCTTCCGCATTCACTGGTGCATTGATGAACGACAAGGATGTTTTCACGGCGGCAAAAATTGCTGCGGATTATACGGTAAAATGTATCATCAATACACAAGGAGATGCTGACCATTGGTACGGAGCGAAGTTTGAAACGGCGCTTCGTGATCTAATGGATATGATTGCATAATAGTATCAAAACGCACAGAGGGCTGACGGAAAACAACCGTCAGCCCTCAAAACTTGAATCGCTGAAATCAAAGAAAACGCGTTTTTTAAAAAACTGACCAAATGGGTAAATCTTGGGATATGATGTCCATATACATCTTGCGCTTGGCTTTAAATTTTAAAATATGTTATGATGAAAG
>JAZRGT010000096.1:0-2081 GCA_045644325.1 Eubacteriales bacterium
TGATCTCTTCCTTTTTCTTATCGTGTGCAATCAATGCAATTTTCATCATATCGTCCTCCTTTATGCAAGTGCGTACTTGCTTGAATAGTATGTATAAAGCTCCTCAAAGTCTGCGCCTTGCTTGATTTCTCTGACAGACTCGTGAAGATTCATATTGTAGTGAGCAGTATCTATAACGCAGGCTGCGATATTCGAGCAATGGTCTGCAACTCTTTCAAGGTCAGTCAGAATATCAGCCCAAACAAAGCCTGCTTCTACCGTGCAGGTACCGTCCTTCAAACGAAGAATATGCTGATTTCTCAAATGCTCCTTTAGATCGTCAATAACCTGTTCCAAAGGCTCAATCTTGTAAGCCGCCTCTAAATCGTTATCAACAAATGCGTTTTTAGACAGAGCAAGTATCTCTCTTGATGCTGCGCACATCGTTTCGATTTCGTGACGTGCTTCCGGTGAGAACTCAATTCCCTTTTCCGCAAGCTCCTCCGCAGCTTCAAGCAAGTTTACACTATGGTCTGCAATTCTTTCGTAATCTCCAATCACCTTTAGGAGACGGGAAACGGTTGCGCTGTCGTTATCCGTTATCTGATTGCGGCTGAGCTTAATGAGATAGGTTCCTGTTATGTCCTCATAATGGTCTGTCTTATCCTCGAGCTCACGAATAAGCTCTCCTGCTTTTGCATTCGGAGCAAACAAAATGTTCAGACCGGTATCGAAGGATTCGGTTGCATCGGTTGCCATTTTCGAAACCACAGCATTGCAACGGTCAAGAGCGATTGCAGGGGTGATAAGCAAACGCTCGTCAAGCTCGCTCTGCTCTTCCTTTTTCTTTGCATCGGGCACGAGCTTCAATGCCAGCTTTTCAAGAAGCGAGGACATCGGGAGCAGGAGTGCGGTACAAAGGACATTGAATATCGAGTGAGCTACGGCGATGCCAAGGTAGGAAGCCGAAGCATCAAGAATCGCGGGCTTCAAGATTGCAGAGAGTATGCTGAATACTGTGAGCCATACCACCGTGCCGATGATATTAAAGGAAAGGTGAATGACTGCGGCACGCTTTGCGTTTCTGTTAGCACCGACCGACGAAATCATCGCGGTTACACAAGTACCGATGTTCTGACCCATAATAATCGGAATAGCAGCTCCGTAGGACACCTGACCCGTTACCGTCAATGCCTGAAGGATACCGACGGATGCGGAGCTCGACTGCAGAATTGCGGTGATAAGAAGTCCTACAAGAACACCGAGGATGGGATTCTTGAACATCAAGAACAGATTCTGGAATTCGGGAACGTCTGCAAGACCTCCAACAGCATCGGACATTGCATCCATACCGAACATCAGCGTTGCAAATCCGAGCAGGATCATTCCTGTATCCTTTTTCTTGCTGGCTTTTCCGAACATCAAAAGAGCCATTCCGACCAAAGCAAGAATAGGAGTAAATGACATCGGCTTTAAGAGCTTTATGAATACGTTGTCTCCCGAGATACCACCAAGGCTTAGGATCCAAGCGGTTACGGTTGTACCAATATTCGCGCCCATAATAACGCCGATAGACTGCTTGAGCGTCATAATACCGGAGTTAACAAAACCTACAACCATAACTGTGGTTGCAGACGAGCTTTGAATAACTGCGGTAACCCCCAAACCTGTTAAGAAGGCCATAAATTTGTTCCCGGTCAGCTTGCCAAGGAGAAGTTTCAAGCCTCCTCCGGCGCGTCTTTCAAGTGCGTCCCCCATCACGTTCATACCAAACAGGAACAAACAAAGTCCGCCTAACAATGCTAAAATATCAAATAAATCCATTTATTTATCCTTTCTTCTACACACAAAAATAGGAGGCATCCTTGCAGATGCCTCCGAAAGTCATTTCCGATCTCCCGGCGGCGCACCGCATCAGGTTATCTTTGATTGTCAGTTTGCAATCAGAACTTAAATTTGAAAGTATTGCTTCCCTGTCTCGGAATCTCAAATTCTTCGGGAAGGTCGGGGCCGCAGGAATGAGATCCTACACCGCGCATAGCAACGTCAATACAAACGTTGACAAAATCATTTTCTTCAAGCTCAAACGAGTGAAGCGTTTC
>JAZRGT010000097.1:0-93606 GCA_045644325.1 Eubacteriales bacterium
ACTACACTCGACCCGAACGATTACGCCTCACCCGACACCTACGTCCGTTCTCTCAACAGCGGCGAGGATATTTGGGAAAAGCTTGTCAGCAAGCACGAAAATATCGCAATGATCGTCAGCGGTCATATGCACCACGATACGATAGTAGTCACCCCTCGCGAAGGTGATGCGGGCAACACAGTTTATCAGATCCTTATGGATCCGCAGTCCACTTGCAAAAAGCTCGGTGGTCTGGGTGCGATCGGTATGATGTATTTTACTGCGGACGGAAATCACGCGAAGGTTGAATATTACTCCACGGTATTCGAAAAGTATTTTGCCGAATCGAACAAGACCATCAAGCTTTCATTTGGTGCAGATGAACCGGAAGAAACCACCGCACCCGAAACCGAAGTCACGACCAGCATCCCCTCGGAATCGACCAATACTGAACCTATCGTTGAAAAATCGGGATGCAGAGGCTTTGTTTCTGCGACATCACTGACCCTCGTTCTTCTCTGCCTGCCATTTTGCCTGCATCGCAAGAAATACGAATCTTAAAATTGTTTTAATTCCCTTTACTTTTAAACAATTCTATGATATAATTAGCTTATCAAACTATTTTGAAAGGCTTTGATATGAAAGACTTTTTCCACTATTTTTTTGGTGAAGGCACGGAAGTTGAATTTAGTAACTTCACGCTGACTCACCTCGCGCCGATACTCGTCGGCATCGGAATAATTTTGCTCATATACTTCAACCGTGAAAGAATCGCCGCGTGTAAGAACGAGCACAGATTCAGATACGCCATCGCCTTTACGATGATAATTTCCGAGATGGCATATTATTGGCGTCTCGTCGGCATAACCGAACTTGACCCAAATCCCGTCGACCACCTGCCCATCGCCGTCTGCGGCTGGGCGGTCATCTTCGGTTGCTTTATGATGGTCGGCAAAAATCAGTATCTTTTCGACATCTGCTATTTCTGGGCTCTCTGCGGAACGACATTTGCGCTTATAACGCCTACCGTACTGACCTATGCGGGACCCACTCGCTTTCGCTTCTATCAGTTCTGGACCGAGCATCTTATCGGCTACGTCGGGGTATTCTACCTCATCTTCGTGAACAAAATGCGCCCATACTTCAAATCCATTTTCCGCTCCTATATCTGGCTTGCGATCCTTGCCGTTGTTGCCTACGTGGCAAACGTCATCATAGGCCCCGGTGCGAACTATCTCTTTATGGCTCGCCCCGAAGCAACGCCCTCGATACTCGACATTCTGCCCTCGAACTTTGCGCTCAGACTGTTTATAATGGGCTCTGTCATAACCGCACTTTATTTCCTTGCTTATCTGCCTTGGTATCTTATCGACAGAAAAGCTGCCAAAGCTAAAGAAATCACACAGAGCGGAAACAAATGATCGAAGATATTCTTTATTACATAGGTCAGTTTCTCGGCATAGCGGCGGTAGTTCTCGGATTCGTTACGTTCCAGATGAAAACGCCGAAGCGGATACTTGCCTGCCAATCGACTTGCGCCTTAGTTTTTGCGTTGCATTATCTTCTGATCGGCGCACCGGGTGCGGCAGCACTCAACCTCTTGGCTGCCTTCAACGACATTCTCTACTTTTTCCGCGCAAAGCGCGGCAGCCGCAGCCTTTTTGAGCCGATATTCTATATCGCTATGGTGACCGTAACAAGCATTCTCACCTGGGAGGCATGGTACACAGCCATACTGATGTGCGGACTCTACGCCGCAGCTATCGGTCTTTCGCTTTCGAACCCGCAAACCACGCGCAAGGTAATGCTCATCAAAGCCCCTCTCTGCCTCGCCTATAACGCCCTCGTTCTCTCCGTCGGCGGCGTCATTTACGAAGCCGCGGTGCTTGCGTCGGCAATTATCGGGCTTATAAGAAATCGCCAAAAAACGCTTGACACACCGAAAAAATTGTGATATACTAAAATTAAAATTTTATAAATCAGGAGGATCTTTCAATGAACCGTTTGGAAGGAAAAGTCGCTATTATCACGGGCGGTAACTCGGGCGTAGGAGCCGCTACCGCACAGAAATTTGCCGCTGAGGGCGCAAAAGTCGTCATCACAGCGCGCCGCGAAGCACAGCTCGAAGAGGTTGCCGCAAAGATCCGCGAAGCGGGCGGCGAGGTTCTTCCCGTCGTCAGCGATATATCCAAGGCAGAGGATGCCAAGAGAGTCGTTGCCGAGACTATGGCAAAATTCGGCAAGGTCGATATTCTCATCAACAACGCGGGAGTTCTCGACAACGGCCTGAAGGCTATCGACAGCGTTGACGATGACGATATCAACCGCGTTATCGACATCAACACCAAGGGCACCATCTGTATGACCCGCGAAGCAACGGTCGAGATGGCAAAGACGGGCTACGGCTCGATCGTAAACGTAGCGTCTGTAGCGGGCGTTATGGGCTGCGGCGGCGCGGCTTACGTTGCGTCGAAGGCTGCCGTTATCGGTCTGACCAGACACACCGCACTCCGTTTTGCAGGCACTAACGTGCGTTGCAACGCGATCTGCCCCGGCACGATCGTTACTCCTATGGTCGCAGGAATGAATCCCGCGAATATGGATATGAACATCTTCGGTCAGATGATGAAGCACAACGACCTCAAGGTACAGCCCTGTATGCCCGAGGACGTAGCAAATATGCTTCTCTTCTTCGCGTCCGACGAGTCGAGAGCGATCACAGGACAGACGATCGTTACCGATTTCGGCTCTACTCTCTAATCAAAACAAAAGACAACAGCAGCGAAAAAGTTTTCGTCCACCTTTTTCAAAAGGTGGCAGATCCTTAAGGCAGCGCCTTAAGTCGCCCTCCGCAGAGCAGCGAAAACGGTTGCCTTCGGCAACCCCGCAAGCTTCGCTTGCTCTCCCCTGCGCTTCAAAACGGCGGCGCCCCGCCGACGTTTTGGAAATAGAAAGACCTACCCCTCGCGGGTAGGTCTTTCTATTTCATTACACATATTATTCATAATATAAAAGGGTGAATTAAACACACCTCCCGCGTGGGGAGGTGCGTTTAATTCCAATCGGTCGGCGGGGCGCCGCCCGATTGAAGCGCAAGGGGAAGTTTCGCGCTCTGCGGAGCGCGACTTAAGGAACTTTTTTGAAATAAAGTTCCTTAAGAATCTTCAAAAAACTTTGAGCTGATGTAATTATTTGCTTGTTTCGGCGATAAATTCGTCGATACGATCAGCAATCACCTGCAGGCTGGTGCGCCAGAATTCGGGCTTTGTCAGGTCGATATCCGCGATCTTTGCGACGTTTTCGACACTCTCAACGGTGGTTGCCTTGAGAAGTGCGCGGTATTTGGGCAGGAATGCTTCGCCTTCTTCAAGATACTTCGCGTAAAGTCCGCGCGAGAAAAGTCCGCCGAAGGCGTAGGGGAAGTTATAATAACTGAGTCCCGCGCTGTAATAGTGGCTCTTACAGCACCACATATAGGGGTGCAGATAATCGGGATCAAGACCCTCGCCGTAAGCCTGCTTCTGCGCGTCAAGCATGATCGCTTCAAGCTCGTCGGCGAACATAAACTTATTCTTTCTGCGGCGGATGACCTCGTCCTCGAAGAGGAATCTTGAATAAATATCAACGATAATCTGTGCGCAGTCCTGAATCTGGCTTTCGATAAGCGCGATCTTCTCGCCGCCCTCCGCCTTCTTTATCGCGTCGTTTACGATGATAAGCTCATTGAAGTTCGATGCGGTTTCGGCGACGGGCATCGTGTAGCCGGTATTGAGCGGACGGTGGCTCTCGATCTGCTGACCGTGGTATGCGTGACCGAGCTCGTGCGCGAGAGTTACGACCGAGCCAAAGCTGCCCGAGAAGTTCGTGAGGATTCTGCTCTGACCGAAGAAAGGCAGATTCGAGCAGAACGCGCCGCCGACCTTGCCCGCACGGGGATAAAAGTCGATCCAATCCTCCTTGAACGCGCGGTCAACCATCTCTGCGAGATCGGGCGCAAAGCTTTCGAAATGCTCAACGAGGTATTTGTGCGCTTCCTCGACCGTAAAGGTCTGCGCGCTCGCGTCGCCCATCTGCGCGTAAAGCTCATACCAGGGCAGACCGTTTTCATATCCGAGAAGCTTTGCCTTGTGGCGCAGATATTCACGGAATTTGGGCATATACTCGCGCATCGCCTCGAGCATAGCATCGAGCGTTGCCTTTTCCATACGCGAATCCTCGAGAGTCATCGCAAGCGGATCGGCATATCCGCGAAGCTCTGCCTCGGTATTTACCTGCGATTTGATGCTGTTGAGCGCGAACGCGATCGGATCGCGGATCTTCTTGTAGCAGGCAAGCTCTGCCTCGTAAGCTTCCTTACGGACGGTCGCATCGTCGCTCTCGGCAAGTCCGCGGATAGCGGAAAGAGTGGTCTTCTCGCCCTTGTAATCGACCTCAACGTTTGCGGTGAGATAGGAGAAAAGATCACCCCACGCTCTGCCGCCGCTGATGTTCAGCTTTGCGAAAACCTCCTCGGCTTCGTCCGAGAGAGTGTGCGAAATCGACTGCTTGATCTCCGCGAAGTAAAATCCGTACTGCGAAAGAACCTCGTCGTCCGCGATAACGGTGTCGATATCCTCAATCGCGCCGACAAACTTATTGTAAGCCACGTTCACCTTTGCAAGCGACGCCATCATACCCTGGATCTTGGTCATATATACCGCGCCCGCGGTGTCGGATGCGTTTGCCGAGCGGCGAAGGCTGAAAAAGCCCATAAGACGGCGCACGAGAACGCCCATCGTCTCCTTCGCATCTACAACACGGCGAAGGCTTTTTGCGGGATCGGATGCATCAAGCGCGGCAACCGCCGACTTGTACTCGTCAACGCACTCCTCAAGTTTCTTCATATCAAGCTCCAGCGCGGGATCGTCCGCGCCCTTATAAAACACGTCAAGTGACCATTCGTTATACATTTTGATAATCTCCTATGTTTTTTCTTCATTATACAATAAAAGAAGAACAAATACAATAGTTAATGTCAAAAATTTTGCTTTTTTTCTCAAGTCTATTGCTTGCGGGGGAAATATATGGTATAATTAACACATCATCCGAAAGGAGCGAGACAATGAAACTCAAATATCTCGGAACTGCGGCGGCTGAAGCTTTTCCCGCTGTATTTTGCAACTGTAAATACTGCAACGAAGCAAGAGAGCTCGGCGGCAAGAATATCCGCACACGCTCGCAGTCGCTCATAAACGACGATCTGCTGATCGACTTTCCCGCCGACACCTACCACCATTTTATCACGCACGGCATTCGCGGAGACCGGATCAAATACCTTCTTATAACTCACGCGCATTCAGATCACCTCTATCAGCGCGATCTTTTCAGACGCTACGGCTGTTACGCGCATAATATGAGCGTGCCCACGCTCGAGCTCTACTGCTCATCCTACACCGCCTCCACCTTGGAGGGAGACATACCGAACGTGCACGTTAACGTCATAAAGGCTTTTGACGTTGTGGAATTCGGCGGCTACAAAGTCACCGCACTTCCCGCGCGTCATATGCCGGGCGGCGAACCGCTCAATTACATCATCGAGTGTGATGGCAAGGCTCTGCTTTACGCGCACGATACCGGTTATTTCTTTGACGAAACCTTTGAGTATATCGAAAAAAGCGGCATCCGCTTCGATATGCTCAGCCTCGACTGCACCAACGTCGATATTCCCGTTCCCGACACGGGACATCACATGGGCTTTTCGAACATTGAGCGCGTTGTCGAAAGACTCCGCTCCCTCGGTGCTGTCGGTGCAAACACCGCTATCTGCGTAAACCACTTCTCGCACAACGGAAATCCTCTGCACTCCCACCTCTGCGAGCGCGCCTCGGAATACGGTTATTTCGTATCCTACGACGGCTGTGAGATCGAATTTTAGGAGAAAATATGGAGCCCTTACACTTTTTATACGTCATCCTCGTCGGCTTCGGAGCGGCTTTCGTTCAGCGAGTCAGCGGATTCGGACTCGGCATCTTTGCGATGATGTTTCTGCCGCATTTTCTGCCCTCGCACACGGCGGCGGCAACGATATCCTGCATTTTTTCCTGCTACACAACTACGTTTAATTCGATCAGATACCGCAAAAACGTTGCTTATAAGACCGCGATTCCTATGCTCGCGGCGGCTCTGATTTCAATTCCGATAGCGGTATATTTCGCCGCAAAGGTGTCGGCAAAGATCTTTGAGATATTGCTCGGCTCGGTGCTCGTAATACTCAGCGTTTATTTTCTTTTCTTCAATAAAAAGATAAAGATCAAGCCGACCGTCCCGAACGGCATCGTTGCGGGCACTCTCGGCGGTGCGCTCAACGGACTTTTCTCGACGGGCGGACCTCCCGCGGTTCTCTATCTGACCAACGCAACTCCCGATAACGTCACCTATTTTGCCACGATCCAGTTCTATTTCTGCCTGACCAACCTCTACGCCACAGCAAACCGCGCGATAAACGGACTGATCACAGCCGATCTCATCCTCTACGGATTGGTCGGCATCATCGGCTGTATCGCCGGCGACCTCCTCGGCAGAAAGATCTTCGACAAGCTCGACACGCAAAAGATGAAATACATTATCTACATAGGAATGATAATCAGCGGAGTGCTGATGCTCTTTTAACCGAAAACGCCCCGACGGCACAGTCGGGGCGTTTGATTTATTTTATTTCGATCTTGGGGTATATCCCTCGGAAATGATGAATGCGATATCCTCGTCGGTCAGATCGTCGGGACTGCCGTTTTCAACGTAGATAAGTCCTTCAACAAGGGCGGTAGGATTGTTTAATTCTATCACCTCTTGGTGGTAAACTCTTATTATGTCGCCCATTCCCGATGTGCCTGGATGAAGATTCTGCTCATCGTCGATAAGCTTGATGAGAAGTCTGTCTCCGTCATTTTTTACCTGAAGCAGAAAGGGCGTGTCGTCGCCTTCAACGTAAACAAGTCTGCCCTCGTTGACGCATCCGGGTACCACCTTACATTCCTTAACGTATTCATCGCTGTATGCCGTCGTGTTCAGCATAATGCAACCGCCTATGTGAAAGGGCTCCTTAGCAGGTCCGGACACCTTGGTGTTGTCCTTGATAACAAAAGTCGACTCCACATCGCCCGAAAGCGCAACTATTGCGGTCTCGCCTCTCGCGTTTTCATAGACCTCTATGATGAAACCGTTATATTCGTAATCAACCGATCCCGTGCCGCCGCAAGACGTCAGCAAAACCGTCACAGTAACAAGTGCTAAAATAGCCGATATTATCCTTCTCATTTCGTCCTCCTGAATATTTTTTCATTTTCATTATATCATAAAATATCCCGAAAATCAATATTTTTTAAAAAAACTATTGCCTTACGAGCTCCTATATGGTAAAATAAAGAAAACCCTAAAGGAGATGAACAAATGAAAAGAATCATATCTTTTGTCCTTTGTCTTATCACCGTGCTTTCGATTCTCTCCCTCTCCGTATCGTCCGCAGATGCTAAGAGCGGTATCACATTCGAAAGAACGAAAACCAACGGCGTAGATCACCCCGTTGGATACTATAACACAGATAAGCGCTTTGAAAAGATGCCCATCACCTTCGAGGCGTGGGTATACGTTCCCAAGAGCATCTATTCCGCGCGTTGCGGTGCAATCCTCGCCAACTACCAAAGCTTCTCCAAAGACAATTACGTTAACTTTGAAATTCACTCAAACGGTGTTCCGAGACTTGCCTTCGGCGATAATGCGGGAAATATGTACGATTATAAATTCTCCCGCGCACCCGTTCCCGCAGACACCTGGACGCACGTCGCCATAGTTTACGGCACAGGAACCGACGGCAAGCAGATCGCCTGCTATATCAACGGTCAGCTCAAGCAAAAAACAGCTACCTCCGATTGGTACGAAGCTCCCCCCGAGACTCTCGACAATATGATCTGCCTCGCGGGCGACTACCGCGCGCTCAACGAGCAGGCATTCCGCGGCACGCTTGGTGACGTCTGGGTATATTCCGACGTCCGCACGAGCGACGAGATACGCGCAGACTACCAAAACGGTCCTGATCTTGCCGACAGTGAGCTTATGATGTTCTACGAGCTCTCGAAGGCGAAGGCAAAATCCGACGTTCCCGATGCGAGCGGTCACGGCTACGATATGACCTACTCCCGCTACTTTTTAACCGAGGAAGAAATGAAGGCGATCCGCGCCGAGGATGAGTACGAATACGATTACGTCCTCGCCTTCCTCCCCGATATTCAGTATATGACGCAGAGCTATCCCGGTTCGCTCAAGATTATGATCGACTTTCTCGTCGATAAGGGAAAAACGCATAATATTCAATACGTCCTCGGTCTCGGCGACATAACCAACTCAAACACCGCAGGCGAATGGGCTACCATTCTCCGTCAGACCAACCGTCTCAACGGCTATATTCCCTACGCACTTACACCCGGTAACCACGACGGTATCAACTCGGGCGGCAAGGAAGTCCTCGACAGCGTTTACGCAAAAAAGACGGGCTACTACTATCAGCTTGTACGCGAAAACGGCGGCTTCTTTGACGAGGACTCGGTCCGCAATACCTATCACACCTTCACCGTAGGTGAGGTAGATTACCTCGTTGTCGTTCTTGACTTCGGCGCGACAGATGATATTCTCGCTTGGGCAAGTGAAATCCTCACCTCCCATCCCGATCACCGCGCGATCATCACCACTCACGGCTATCTCAATTCCGACGGCACTACTCTTGACTCAAACGATTATGCGACCCCCGATGAATACGTCAGAACCCTCAACAGCGGCGAGGATATCTGGGAAAAGCTTGTCAGCAAGCACGAAAATATCGCGATGATCGTCAGCGGTCATATGCATCACGATACCATCGTCTGCACTCCCCGCGAGGGTGACGCGGGCAATACCGTCTATCAGATCCTTATGGACCCGCAGTCGACCTGCAAGAAACTCGGCGGCCTCGGCGCGATCGGTATGATGTACTTCACCGCCGACGGCAAGCACGCGAAGGTTGAGTACTACTCCACCGTTTTTGACAAATACTTCTGCGAATCGAACAAAACGATCAAGCTGACCTTCGGCAAGGATGAGCCCGAGGAAACCACCGCTCCCGAGACCGAAGCTCCGATTACAGCGGCTCCCGAAACAACTACAGATACCAATACCGACGTAATCGAAGAAAAAGGCTGCGGCGGTATCATCTCCGCATCAGGAGCAATCCTCATTCTCCTCCCGCTCACAGGATTTATCAAAAGACGAAAAGTTATTTCTTAATTTTATCTTAAAGCTCTTTACATTGAATTAATTATGTGATATAATTTATTCATCAAACTATTTCGGGCGGCATATTATGAAAGATTTTTTCCATTATTTTTTCGGTGAAGGAACAGAGGTTGAATTTGAAAATTTCACCCTCACACACCTTATGCCCATACTCGTCGGTGCGGCGGTAATTTTCGCTATATGGTATTTCCGAGATAAGATCGCGGCTTGCAAAAACGAGCATCGCTTCAGATACGCGATCGCTTTTACGATGATAATTTCCGAAATGGCGTACTATTGGCGTCTCGTCGGCATCACCGAGCTTAACCCCAACCCCTTCGAGCATCTTCCCATCGCAGTTTGCGGATGGGCGGTCATATTCGGTTGCTTTATGATGGTAGGGAAAAATCAGTATCTTTTCGACATCTGCTATTTCTGGGCGATCTGCGGCACTACCTTCGCGCTGATCACTCCTACCGTTCTCACCTACGCAGGGCCGACGCGCTTCCGCTTTTATCAGTTCTGGACGGAACATCTTATCGGCTACGTCGGAATATTTTATCTGATCTTCGTAAATAAGATGCGCCCTTATTTCAAATCGATCTTCCGATCCTACATCTGGCTTGCCATCCTCGCGGTCGTCGCTTACGCGGCAAACGTCATCATCGGCCCGGGAGCCAACTATCTCTTTATGGCGCGCCCCGAAGCCACTCCGTCAATACTTGATATCCTCCCCTCCAACTTCGCGCTCAGGCTGCTCATTATGGCGTCGGTCATAACCGCGCTCTACTTCATCGCCTACCTGCCGTGGTATCTGATCGACAGAAAAAAGAAAAAGAACTCTTAATTTAAGCCTAAGTGCCGACTCCAAAAATGAGTCGGCACTTGATTTTTCAAAATTTCTCGATATTTTGAAAAAAACTCTTGACAAACGAGGTAAAGCGTGGTATAATTTCATTACTTTAATAAGGTAAAGTGATAAATCACAAAAGACAGGAAAGAAGGAAAATCACAATGAAAAAACTTATTGCAATTCTTATGGCACTCACAATGCTCACCACCGTTTTTGCATCCTGTGCGGGCGGCGGAAGCTATGATGACCTTATGATCCTTGACCTCGGTCTTGAGCGCGAATATTTCGGAATCGCATTCCGTTCGGGCTCCGACCTCACCAGAATGGTTGAGGATATTACCCTTGAGCTTATCAACGACGGCACTCTCGCTGAGCTTTCGACCAAATATGAGGTCGGCGCTGTCGGCAAGGACGATTACACCCCCAAGGCTGATCCCTGCACGGGAAGCGGAGACTACGATTACGTTAAGGCTAACGGCAAGCTTGTGATCGGTATCACCGACTATAAGCCTATGGACTACAAGGACGAGAGCGGTGAATGGATCGGATTTGACGCAGATTACGCGCGCGCAGTATGCGCAAAGCTTGGCGTTGAGGCTGAATTCAAGGAGATCGACTGGGATTACAAGCTTATGGCTCTCGAATCCAAGGATATCGACTGCGTATGGAACGGCATGACCATCACCGACGCTATCGAGGCTGCAGCTGATTGCACCGCTCCTTATATGTACAACACTCAGGTTGCCGTTATCAAGAAGGCTAACGCTGATAAGTACAAGACTCTCTCCGATCTTCAGGGCGTAAGCATCGCGGCTGAGGCAGGCTCCGCAGGCGAGGGCGTTATCCTCTCCATCGACTCTCTCAAGGGCGGTCTCAAGGGCGTAACCGCACAGACCGATGCACTCCTCGAGGTTCTCTCGGGTGCTTCTGAGGCAGCGATCGTCGACCTTACCCTTGCAAAGGCTCTGATCAAAAATTAAAGAAAGATAATTGCCCGGGGGCATACCCCGGGCAATATTTAAGACTATGGAACAATTCATAAATATTACTCTCGACCTTTTGGTCGGCTTTGGCGAGACGCTTAAAATATTCCTCGTCACACTCGCCTTTTCCCTCCCCCTCGGACTCATAATCGCATTCGGCTCGATGTCAAAATTCAAACCGCTTTCCGCGCTGACAAGAGCCTTTGTATGGGTCATCCGCGGAACGCCGCTTATGCTCCAGCTTATCACCGTCTATTACGGCCCCGGTCTGATCTTCGGTCAAGTGCTTCTGACCTCGGTATCGGCGGTCTACATAACCTTCTCGATCAACTACGCCTGCTATTTCTCGGAGATTTACCGCGGCGGCATCGAGTCGATCGCAAAAGGACAGTACGAGGCGGGTCAGGTTCTCGGAATGACACGCCGCGAGACCTTCTTCAAGGTCGTGCTTTTGCAGGTTATCAAGCGCATCATCCCGCCTATGTCGAATGAGATCATCACCCTCGTCAAGGACACCTCGCTTGCGCGTGTCGTAACCTATTACGAGCTGATCTACTTCGCACAGAGATACATCAAGAATGCGGGACTTCTCTGGCCGCTCTTCTACACCGCAGTTTATTATCTTGTATTCACCGCGCTTCTCACCTTCCTCTTCGGAAAGCTTGAAAAGAAGCTGGGCTATTTCAATTAAGGAGACCTGAAAATGAATATTCTTGAAGTTAAAGATCTCCGCAAGCGTTTCGGGGACAATGAAGTGCTCAAGGGCATAGATCTTTCGCTGAAAAAAGGCGAGGTGCTCTCAATTATCGGCTCATCGGGCGGCGGTAAGACCACGCTTTTGCGCTGTCTCAACTTCCTGGAGATTGCCAACAGCGGCGAGATAGTCGTTGCGGATAAGACAGTATTTTCCGCAACCGAAGGCGTAAAGCCCACCATCGCACCCGAAGCACAGCTCTCATTCGGGCTTGTATTCCAGCAGTTCAATCTTTTTCCGCAGTACAGCGTAATCGAAAACCTGATGCTCGCCCCCAAGCTCCGCGCCAAAAGGATGGGCACGGGCGAGAAGATCGAGGATATTGAAGCCAAAGCTAAACAGCTCCTTGCCACCGTCGGACTTACCGAAAAGGCGAACGAATACCCTTGCCGTCTTTCGGGCGGTCAGCAGCAAAGAGTTGCGATCGCAAGAGCACTTATGCTCTCCCCCGACATTCTCTGCTTCGATGAACCCACGTCATCCCTCGACCCCGAGCTGACGGGAGAGGTGCTCCGCGTTATCCGCTCATTAAAGGACTCGGAGCGCACGATGATCATCGTCACGCACGAAATGGAATTCGCACGCCATGTCTCCGACCGCGTGATCTTCATCTCGGACGGAGTGATCGAGGAAGAAGGCACACCCGACGAATTGTTCGGCAATCCGCAGAGCGAAAAGCTCAAAGCATTCCTCTCCGCGGGACAGAAATAATACAAAGGCTGGTTCGCAAGGATCAGCCTTTTTCTCACCCAACTAAAATGATCAAAGTTTTGATCGAACTTTTTCAAAAGTTCGCGGAGTTTGAGGCGGAGCCTCATTTTAATGCGCGAGCTTCAGCTCGCGCCCCCGCGCTTCAAAATCGTGAAGCTCCGCTTCTCGATTTTGGACAGAGTCAATCCTTCCCGACTGTAGGGAAGGATTGCGCTCTGTCACCCCGCCGTCCGCAGACGGCGAACTTTTATGACAATATTCAGAAAGCTATGTTAGCACTTGCATTTTCATATATTTTGTGCTATAATAAATCAAAGAAAGCGAGGTACATAATTATGTTTGACTTTAACACCGCAGTAGACAAACACCGCGAGCTGATACTCGCATCCGAAAGATACATCTGGCAAAATCCCGAAACAGGATATAAGGAATTCAAGACCGATGCATATATGAAGAAGGTCTTCGAGGGTCTCGGTTACGAATTGACTCCCGCCGAGGGAATCACTGGCTTCGTCACCGTCCTCGACACGGGCAGACCCGGCCCCGAGGTGCTCATCCTCGGTGAGCTTGATTCGATCATCTGCCCCGCGCACCCCGAATCCGATCCCGAGACGGGTGCCGTTCACTCCTGCGGTCACAACGCGCAGTGCGCCGCGCTCATCGGTGTTGCCGCCGCGCTCAAGGAAGAGGGCGCGCTTGACTCCCTTTCGGGCAGAATTCGCCTCTGCGCAGTTCCCGCCGAGGAGCTTCTTGAGATCGAATACCGCACAGGGCTTCGCGAAAAAGGCGTGATCAAATATATGGGCGGCAAGAGCGAATTCCTTGCGCGCGGACTTTTCGACGGCGTGGATATCGCCTTTATGATCCACACCTCGGGTAGCTTCCACACCTCGCTCGGCTCGGTCGGCTGTATGGCAAAAAAGATCACATATAAGGGCAAGGCGGCTCACGCGGGCGGTTCACCGTGGGCGGGCAGAAACGCGCTTTACGCCGCAAACTGCGGTCTGAATGCGGTAAACGCCATCCGCGAGACCTTTAAGGAATCCGATATCATCCGCGTCCACCCGATCATAACGAGCGGCGGCGCGATGGTTAACGCCATCCCCGAGACCGCGACACTCGAAAGCTACGTCCGCGGCAAAACCTTCGACGCTATCGTAAGCGCAAATAAAAAGGTCAACCGCGCACTCATCGGCGGCGCACTCTCGCTCGGAACGAATATCGACATCACCGATATCCCCGGCTACGCGCCCCTCAATAACGACAAGAATATGATCGCGCTCACCCTCGAGGCGGCGGCAAAAGCCATTCCCGAATATCCGATGACAGAAGGACAGGGCTTCGGCTCGGGAAGCACCGATATGGGCGATCTTTCCTGCATTATGCCCGTCATCCACCCCTATTCGGGCGGAGCGAAGGGCACCTCGCACGGCAACGATTATTATATTGCCGACCCCGAAGCCGCCTGCGTTGCCTGCGCCAAGCTCCAGCTTGAAATGCTCTCGCTCCTTCTCTCGGACGGTGCAGAACGCGCAAAGAAAATAGTTGAAGAATTCGAACCCCTCTTCCCCACCGCGAAAGATTATCTCGACTACATCGACAGCCTCAACTGCACGGGCGACCGCATAGAATATACAGAGGGTGAGGCAAAAATAATTTTATAAAGGAGTAAAATCAATGGGAAGCTATTTCGCAAATCTGTACGCAAAAACCAAGGATATGCAGATTCTTAAAGAAACGATCACCGCATACTACGCCCCTCTCGGCATTACACCGTGCGACAGCGAAAACGCCGATATAGAAATCTCGGTTTATTCTCCCGAAAACAGCGAGTGGACGTCCATTTGCTCCGATGCATTCACGCACGAGGATATACTCGCTCTCGCGAAGCCAATATCGGATACCGCAAACACGGACGTTCTCTCCGCAGCTTGCTTCGACAGCGACTACCTTTTCCTCAATCTGGTCAACACCTCCGACGGAGCAGACGCTTGGCTGAATATCGGCAAGTCCTATGAAATCAAACCGCCGCGCAAAAGTCAGGTCACCTCGTGGAAAAACAAAGTGCAGGATTTTGATGCATTCAAAGCCGCGGCAAAAGAAAAATACATCTGCGCGGAAGAATTCTTATTTAAGGTTGCGCAAAACCTCGGACTTTCTTCCGAACAGATAGATACTTGCGATTTCTCGGAAAATTGTTCCAAGCTCTATTTTGCCGCACCCGCAAAAGAAAACGGTGAACCGCCGAATTTCACTTTACCTACGTTCAATCTTAATCCTTGCAAAATAGGTCGACATAGTTGTTGCTCTTTTTACAACACAGGCTCTGCATCACGCGGCATAGCAGTAGCTTTTACGGGTAATTACGTTGAAAACGATGAAATAACCTTTGAAGATACACAAATCAGAATATGGAAACAATCCGGAACGTCTCAATTCACTTCTTTTCCGATAAAGCTTAAAAAAATCAAGACAAAAAGCGGAATGTGGGCATATTATTGGGAAGATAAGAATTTCAAAATTCCCGAATGCGTTTCCACAGATCTGCCACCTATGATCTACCATAAAAAGATACATTCTCGTTCAATAATAGTCGACTTCACCCCCAAAGGAAATCCGAGAAAAGTGCTCGATATCTGTGTCATAATGCTCCCGCTTTCCAATCAGCTTGACGGTCAGGATTGCTGGTACGTATGGAGAGGTTATGAATCAAAAGCAGAATTCATTGAAGAACATAATGAAGAACAAAAAGAAATGGAAAAATACGGCGCACCCGTTGAATACTACAATCCGAAAGATTACGATCTTGATTAACAAAAAATGCTGAAAGAAAAACTTATCGAGAGAGACTACCTCCCCGTTCTCAAAATGGAGGATGGGAGAGAAGTAACGCACGAAAATTGGCGCGAGCGGCGGGAAGAAATGCTCGCTCTGCTTGAAAAATATTCATACGGTCACACGCCAAAATGCCCCGTCAAGGTATGGGGCGAGACTATCGAGGTCAACGAAAAATCGTGCGCGGGCAAGGTGCGGAACGAAAAGGTTACACTTTCTTTTGAGACCGAGCACGGCGTGATGAGCTATCCCGTTGAATTCTTCATTCCCAAGAACGTCGAAAAACCGCCCGTTTTTCTCCACCTCGCATTCCGTCCCGTCCCCGACCGCTTCATACCCGTCGAGGAGATCACCGACGCGGGCTACGCTCTCGCCGTCGTCGTTTACACCGATATGGTCAACGACGCGCATTTCGGCGATTTCTCGGACGGTATTGCCCGTCATTTCGGCACAACAAAAGACCGCTCCCCCGAGGAATGGGGAAAGATCGGCATGTGGGCATACGGTGCCTCCCGTGTGCTTGACTATATGATCGAATACCGCTCGGACGTCGACACCTCGCGCGTTGCCGTTATCGGTCACTCCCGTCTCGGCAAGACCGCGCTCTGGTGCGGCGCGCAGGACGAAAGATTCGCCGCCGTCATATCGAACGATTCGGGCTACGGCGGAGCAGGCTCGTCGAAGGGCGGATGCGGCGAGTTTATCACCGATTTCATCGAGGTGGGCAGCGACGATTGGTTCTGCGAGAATTTCAAGACCTTTATCGGCCGTGAAGACTCGAAGCCCTACGATCAGAGCTTTCTTCTCGCACTCGTTGCTCCGCGCTTTCTCTGCGTCGGCTCGGCACTGAAGGACGTCTTTGCCGACTACCGCGCCGAATTTCTCACAACGCTCCACGCCTCGTCCGCGTGGGAGATGCTCGGCGAGCGCGGACTCGTCTGTCCCGATAGGATGCCCGTCCCCGGCGACCACTTCACCGAGGGCAGCGTCGGCTACCACCTTCGCGACAACCTCCACTACCTCTCACGCGAGGATTGGAATGCATATATTAAATTTTTAAATAAAAAATTCCAATTATCCTAAACACTAAGCCCCTCCGCTTGACGGAGGGGCTTATAGTTATATTTAGTCTTCCTTCTTGAAAACAACAGCGGTTGCGAGAATAGCTACGATAGCTACACCGCCTGCGATCATCGAACCGCAACCCTTCTTTTCGGGTGCGGGTTCGGTAGCGGGAGCATCGGTCGCGGTGGGTGCTTCGGTCTCGGGAGCGGCTGTGGTCTCGGGTTCCTCGACCTTGAGGAACTGCTCTGCCTCTGCGGAGTTGGTAAGGGTTGCACCCTTGAACTTCGCGTAAGCCTCTGCAAGCCACTGGTCGAACTTGGGAGCAACGAGGTACATACCGTCCGCATTGAGGTGGCTGACGTCACTTGCGGTCTGGCAATATTTTGCGCGGAACTTCGCATCTGCCATATCAACGCCGGTGTACTCCGCATCTGCCGCGTACATACAAACGATGTGAGGATCATTATAGTATTCGGCAAGCTCCTTCATAGCATCAGCATAGTCGTTGTTGGTGCCGAGGTAGCCTGTTTCGGTGGCATAGCTCCAAGGAGTTACGAGAACGATGAAGGCATCGGGATTCTTCGCGCGAATGCCCTGAATGATCACGTTGAGCGCGCCCTTGAAGGAGGTGCCGGTCTTTGAATCATTCTGACCGAAAGGAACGCTGTAATGACGGTCGTTACGTCCGCCCTCGATGATGTAGATATCGCCGTCCGTGGGCATCTGATCGTAACGGGTGTGCATAGGAGGCTGATTGCCCGACTGACCGCGCGCGGTTGCAACGGTGTTGCCGCCGATACCGTAGTTATGGAAGGTCATACCGTACTTGTAACCGAGAAGGTTTACCCAAGTCTGGTGCTGACCGAGCTGGGAGCCGCCGAAATAGCTGTCGCCGATGGCGTACATCTTGACGCCCTCAAGAACGTCGTAGTAATCCTCGGTCTCGCCGACGAGCCAGAGTGCCGCTTCTTCTGCATCCTTGAACTGCGACATCGGCTTCATAGCCGCATACTTTGCGGCGGGAACGTTATTCGAGGTAACTACCATCGCCTCGCAAAGTCTGATGATCTCAAAATCAACGAAATGCTTCGCAAGCTTTTCGTCACCTACTGCAAGAAGATCGGAAACCTTAACGGGATAATTTTTGACTACCTCGTCAAAGAGACGGAGAGAAAGCGCGAGCTCGCCCGAATATGCGAGAACGATGCCATTGTAATTCTTCGCTACAAGCGCGTTTGCGATAGCGGAATCTGCGGAGTTATCGAATACGAGGGTGTACTGCTTATCTGCGGTGTAGCCTGCGGGGAGGTAGATCTTGTAGTCAACCTTTGCGCCCGAGGGATCTGTGTAGGACGCATCGGTAAGCGCGCCCGTCTTGTCAATAACGGCAAAATCGGTGGGCTCTACGAGATATACGGGAGGAATAAGCTCCTCCTCGGTCGAGTAAACGGGAGCGTAACGCATACAAAGACGAAGATTTTCGTTATCCTCGGTGGTGGTGTACGCGTAGAGACGGTAATTCTTGGTCATAAGGACGTTATACACGTCGCAGCCGTTGAGGTATTCCTTGGTCTTATCGAATACCCAGTTACCGCCCTCCTGCTTCCAATGCGAGACGGTCATAACGCTGGTCGAAGCATAGGAGCTGCCGTCGAAATCGGTGAAGGTCTGGTCGAAGAAATAAACGGTAGTGCCCGCCTTGGGAACGGTGAACACGTCGCTGTATTCGTAGTCGGCGTTGGATGGAGAGGTGATATTGAACGCCTGAGTGTCGTGGTACTGCGAGCCGATGTAGCCGTCGTGCCATGCGAGACCCTTGACCTCGGAGGTTGCGATGAGGGGCGCACCCGTCACAAGGCTGAGAAGCTCAGGATCGGGCCATTCGGTCTTAAGCTCAACGTTGCCCGAAGCGGTGCCCTTTTCATTAGTCTGCTCCCACTTTACGGTTACGGGAGCGGGAACGGCGATATCGGTATAATTCTTATCTGCCTTAACACAAAGACGAATGACCTCGTTATCGTACTCGGTAACGTAGGTATATGTAGAGCCGCTCTTTACGAGGCTGTTCGTAGCGTCGTAGCCGACGTCGTAAACGTATCTGCCGCCCTCAAGCTTATAGCGGGTGAAGGCGTTGAACGCGTTGTTATTGGATGCGGAGGAGTAGGTGATCTTCGTGCCCGCCTTGGGAACACGGATAAGTCCCGAGAAGGCATACGCCGCGGATGCGTGGCGGACCTCCTTTGCCGAGCCGTTGGTGTTGGTTGCGGAGGAAGCGTATCCGCAGAACCACTGAAGATTGCCGATGGTGCCGTTTGCGTCGAAGGTTGCGGTGAAGTTGCGTGCGTTCAGCTGATCGAAAGTCGAGGGCTCGGTCGTAGGCTCGGCATAAACAACGGGAGTGCTTCCGTCGCCGTCAGCGGCGTAGGAGAAACGGATCGACTGATTATCACGGTCAGTGATGAACTCGTATCTGATACCGCCCGAAACAACGGTCTGACCGATGCTCTTGCCGTAAGCAAATGTACCGTCAACGTTAGCAGCCGCCTTGTCAACGACCCACTCGCCGTTTTCCTGTACCCAAACAGAAACAGCGAACAGAGTGTGACCTATACCCGCCTTGGTGGGAGCGGTGTAATAAACCTTGGTGCCCGCTTTTTCGACAGTGATAATGTCGGAGGTACGGTAGTTAGCGTTCGAGATGAACTTGTACTTATTGGAGTTTGTAGGACCGCCCACAGCGCCGTTCGACCATTTTGTTTCAATAACGGTCGCCTCGGCAAAAGCCGTGAAAGCACTTGCGGGGAGCAGACAGATCACAAATGTGAGTGCCAAAATGAAGCTTAGAATACGTTTAGTCATTATTTTGACCTTGCCTTTCTTAAGTGTTAATATAATGATACTATATTTTTTGGGAAAAGTCAATGCTTTCGGGGAAAAAGGCTCAACGGTAAAGCAACGGAGATATCGGCTTTTCGTCAACGAGCGGATCTGAGCCGCCGCTGTTTTTGAATATCAGCTCGAGTGTTTTCTTCATTATCCTAGCATCGCATACCTGTGCGGGCGCGTTGCCGATAAATCCATCGCGGATCGCGCCGTGATAGCGGAACGGGGTTTCGTATTTCGTAAAGCGCAGAGATACGTCGGAGGTATAATCTGTGCGATGAGTGTAAACTCGGCGTGTGACACACTCGCCCGAAGCGAGCCTGACGGTCACGTCGCGGGGCTCGGGCGACAGTCTGTTCGGCATACCGATCATCTCCTCGGCGCAATGCAGATAGGTGTTTCTGCTGTGCGCGACGCCGACGAGCAGAATATGCCCGCCCTCGCGGAAGATCTTGCCGTAACAGCTCTCGGGCGAAGTACCCGATGTTACGAAAAGCTCGTCACGGACGAATTCCGAGGCGCGTTCACCGAAAACCACCATAGAATGAGTGGGATTTTCGGAGCGGATTCCTCGGCTGTCGGCAAGCGCGATGCCTGAAAGCGCGCCAAGACAAGTCTCCCGCGCCGTCATATCAAGGGTGATGTCGCGGCGCAAAAATCCCCAAGTGTGCGTCGGCACACAGAGCAGTCCGCCCTCGGCGGTGCAATATTCGATCAGCGCGTCAAGAAGAGTCTCCCCGCCACCCTCGATATTGCCAACAAGGCGCAAAGAGGAATGCACCAGCACCACGCCGTCACGCGGCAAAGCCATCGCGGAAAGCTGACGGATAAAATCTTCCTTTTTGTATAAATAATTTAAATCTTTACTCATTTAATATTTTCAATCCGGCTTTTTGCGAAGCAGATATTCGTCAAGCTTCTGCTTCATATTATCGGGGATCTTGCGTGCGACGGGACAGTAGACCGCATTTGCCATTCTGTCGGCAAATTTGGTGATAAATTCGCTATCTTTTTCGATCTGCTCGGCGGTGAGGAGTGCCTTTGTGTCGTAGCTGTTATGGATGGTTCCCGTATTGCCGGGTGCGTGGCGCGCAAAGGATACCGAGGGCACGCCCTTATCCGAGAAGGGCGTCGAGTCGCTCGAATAAACGCCCTGATAAACGCTGACGGGGAATCCGCACTCGAGTCCCATATAGGAAATGTAGCTCACGAGATCCTTTTCCGAGGTACAGCAGGATGCAAATTTACCCATAATACAACCGATCATATCGAGATTGATGCAGAGCACGCATTTGTCAAGCTCCTCGCCGTGTGTTTCGCAGTATGCCTTCGAGCCGAGAAGTCCGCGCTCCTCGCTTCCGCAGAAGACGAAGCGGAGCGAATAAGAATGCGGATTTTTCGAGAAATACTCGATCATATGAAGCAGTCCGAGACAGCCCGACATATTGTCGTACGCGCCCGTGGAAAGCGAGGTAGAATCGTAATGCGCGGTGAATACGATATATTCCTCGCGCTCGCCCTTCATTTCAAGAACTACGTTCTGCGAGTTGCCGACGTATTCATCCTGCTCGATCTCGATGCGGATATCCTTGACCCCCTCCTCGATCATACGGACGGCATCCTTGGCGTTGATGTTGACACCGAGGATCTTCTCGCCCTTGCTTACGTAGGGGCGAAGCTCGCGCTGATCGATATCGCGGTCGGCGTAGTTGACGTTTCCGTCGAAGGTGATGAACGCGATCGCACCGCTATCAAGGAGGTCGCGGTATCTCCAATAGCCGAGGTAGGAGTCGATCATAACGATCTTGCCGCGGCACTGCGAGAGCGAATATTTATCCGTCGAGCGGAGATAGTAAAGCTCGCCCTCGGCAATTCCCGCGCCGCAAAGGAAATATCCCTTGCAAGCAATTTCCTCGCCGTCGGCATAAAGCTTTGCGCGCTTGATGTCCGCCATATCGACGGGGAAGGATTCGGTATACGCGCCGGTTGTAAATTCATTGCAAACGCTGACGAGATATTCGGCAGCACGTCTTTCCTCTTCTCTGCCGCCCATACGAACGTACGCGGTGTCGGCGAGGATTTTATTGATAAGTTCAAGTTTCATTTTTATATTTCTTCCTTTTATTTTTTAATTGACATTGAGCAGATTTCATACGTATAATCACCGACCTTGGTGCTGTAAGAGAAGGCGAAAGTACCGCTTCCCGTGATCTTTCCGCCCTTGAAGCTGACATTTCCTTCAAGCACGATCAGCTTCGCATCGGCTGTGACGAGCTTTTCGCTTCCGTCGTAATTGACACGGTAAACCTTGACCGTACCGTCACTCTCAAGCTCGGCGCGGAGGTATCTTGCATATCCGTCAACGCGGTGCGGCGTGTTGGTGGTAAACTCGGGATACCCAAGGGCAAAATCAGAATCGGTCGCCGCCGCGGTGGTGGTAGTCCAGGGGGAATACTTTATACCTCTGTGACGGAGGGCAATATTGAGATCGTAAATGCAATCGTTCCATACCGTATAGAAGGAGCTGTTGAGTGCGCTAACCTCCTCGCAGGCATACGCGAGGGTTGCTCTCAGATCAGCCTTATCGTGGATATAGGAACGGTTCATCTGCACGGCTACGCCGTAGGTTTGATACGCGTATCTGACGATGCTGTGATTGGTGCAGATTATGAGTATGCGATCAAGCATTCCTGCCGCCTTCGTGACCTCGTAGACCTTGTCGATAACGGCGTTTCGCTTATCCTTTATCTCAACGAGGAAAACGACGTCGGTATAATTCTTTGAGAAATAGTCAACGACCTCCTCGTAGAAAGCAAATTCGTCGTCCGCCGTAGCATCCGATTCGGCATTTTTCAAAGCCTTCAGCTCGGCACACGTGCTTTCGGTGACGGTCAGCTTTTTATCCCACTTTGAAGTCGTAGCATCGTGATTGATGGCAAGGTAGCCGTCCTTGGTCAGATAAACGTCAAGCTCTATGACATCCGCACCCGACTTTGCCGCCGAAATAAACGAGGGCAAAGTATTTTCAGGGCAGTTCTGCATATCGCCTCTGTGAGCTACGAGCATAGTCGGGAAGCAGAGGGTATTCTTTTCGAAGCCTTCGAGATACTCTATCGCCGTCAGCGCATCGGGGGTGATAATTCCCATCGCGCCCTTGAATATCGCGTCGTGGATCGCGGCGGTGTTGCCGTCCGTTTTAATGAAGACGGAGAGCGCATATGAACGAAGCGTGGTCACATCCTCGGTCGAGAGAAGCTTTGAGTTGATAACCACTCCCTTTGCCAACGCCGCGGAGGTGTCAAGCTTCACTTTTGAAAGATCAATGCTCTCGGCATCCGAGAGATCGAGTATCGGTCGCGCCGAGCGTGTCGACGAGCGCATCTTTTTAAGGATTTCGGCATCCGACGAGAAGACAAAGCAATCGCCGATATTGTGATAATTGATAAAATCGATCAGCATCAATGCCGTATCCGAGTCCTCAACCGAAAATGCGGGAATTATCCGCGCGCGGAGGGATTCAACGGCATCGACAAGTGAGGCGATCTCTTCCCCGCTCTCGGTATACGCGTAAAGCACGCCGTCCTTGACTCTGACCTTGAAAACAACCGTCGCGGGGCACGGACCTTCGGTATCGGTTATCTTATGATTCTTGCCGTCGGCGTAGGTAATAATCGTGGGAGAGTTAACGATCGAGGTTTTCGGCTCGTAAACCGAGGCATAGCTCTCGGCAAGCGTTGAAAAGAGCTTGAGTCCGTAAGCGGTTTCCTCGTTCTCGTAATATCTGACGTCATAGTCAACGTTCGCACCCGTAAACTTCGCGAGCATCAGCTCGTACGCGGTCTTGACCTGCCAATCGCCCATAACCGAGGGATAGAGCTTATAATCGGCTATTCTCGTCTTGTCGGAAAGGATATGCGTTGAACAATCTCCCGTAGTGTCGCCGCCGAGGATGATATTTGTCCATCCGCTTCCCGAAGCAAGAGCCAAAACGCCCTCTGCCGCCACCTCATCGACCTTCTCACCGTTGACGTAAAGCGCGGCGGTCTTGCTGTTCGGATCGTAAATACCGATCAGATGACTCAGATTCTCTCTGTCGTGAGCAATCTGAAGCGCGGGATTGCGATATGAGCCGCCCGTGTGGACCGAAAAGGTATATTTACCCTTGTAAACGGTAAAATTATAACCTCCGCTCTGTGTCGAGGCAGCCAAGCATTGCTCGGCTGACGACGAATTGAAGGGATTATCGTTGAGAACAAGCATTTCAAGCGTAAATCCGTCCGAAAGAAGATTATATAGCCCGCTCTGCTCGCCGATCTCATTGTAAGTAAGCCTTCCGACACCGCCCTTCGCCCTGACGTAAAGATGCGGGATCTGATATTTCACACCGCCGATGCCGACCGCCTCGTTGACTATCTTACCTTTAGTCGCATCGTCAAGGGAGCAATCAACGTGCTGCATCTCATCATAAAATCCGCCGTCTGCGGTAAATTCGATATCAATATAGGGCTGTGGCATAAGTCGCAGCTCTACCTCGGGCTCGGGCGCAGACGTTGTTTCCGCCTCGGTAACCGACTCGGTCGGCACTGAGGTAATCTCTTCATTGACTGTCGTATCCTCGACCGCATCTCCCGCACAGGACGGGAAAAGAAGCGAGAAAACGAGTAAAAGCGCTATGATCGAAAGTCTTTTCTTCATTGAATTTGCTCCTTAGGGGCATTTTTATTTAGTATATCATAATTAAGAGCCGAGGTCAAGAATTATTAAAGAAAAAACTCCCGCGAGGGGAGTTTTTCTGTTATGAATATACGATCGGATTCGAATTAAGATACGTCGCAAATCTGAAGGTATGTCCGCCGTCCTCGCGGGGCTCGGATAGAGATTCAAGAGTCCAGCCTTCAAGCTCGTCGAAGTTGGGAATGAATGTGTCCACTCCCTCGGTTTCGGCATCGATGAGGGTGATATACGCGCGGCGGCAGTATTTTGCGAGGTCGGTGTAAAGCCGCCCGCCGCCGATGAGCATAACGTCATCCTCGGGGTATTTTGCGATCTCGGCAAAAAGCTCCGCGTAATCGTGAACTGCAACTGTTCCATCGGGCGCGTAATCGCGGTTGGAGGAGAGCACGATATTCACTCTTTTCGGCAGAGGCTTACCGCCCGGGAAGGACTCGAGAGTCTTTCGACCCATAACTACAGTCTTGCCCTGCGTCATACGGCGGAAGAACTTCATATCCTCGGGGATCGAATAGATAAGGTCGCCGCCCTTGCCGATCGCCCAATTCTTGTCTGCGGCTACGATAAGATTCATTTTTTACTCCTTAAACCGCAACGGGGATCTTGAATCCCGTGGGATTTGCCTGATAGTTCTCGAAAATTACGTCCTCGACCTTGAAATCGTAGAAATCCTTGATCTCGGGATTGAGGCTGAATTTCGGCGCATCGAACTGCTCGCGCTCGATCATTTCCTTGACAAGCGGAATATGTCTGTCATAAATATGCGCGTCGGCGATAACGTGAACGAACTCGCCGGGGATGAGACCCGAAACCTGCGCGAACATACAAAGCAGAGTCGCATACTGAACGACGTTCCAGTTGTTCGCCGTCAGCATATCCTGCGAACGCTGATTGAGAATGCCGTTGAGATACTTGCCCGTGACGTTGAAGGTCATCGAGTAAGCGCAGGGGTAGAGATTCATCTCATTGAGATCGGCGTGATTATAGATATTGGTCATAATACGGCGCGATGCGGGGTTGTGCCTCAGATCGTAAAGCACGCGATCGACCTGGTCAAACTCGCCCTCGCGATACTGATGCTTGATACCAAGCTGATAGCCGTACGCCTTGCCGATAGTTCCATCCTCGCCCGCCCAAGCGTCCCAGATGTGAGAGCCGAGCTCGGAGATCTTGTTCGACTTCTTCTGCCAGATCCAAAGGATCTCGTCGATGCAGTTCTTAACGCCCGTCTTGCGGAGGGTCATGATGGGGAACTCCTCGCGCAGATCGTAGCGGTTTGTGATGCAGAATTTCTTGACGGTGTGCGCGGGCGTGCCGTCCTCCCAACGGGGACGAACGTCGAGATCGGTGTCGTAAAAGCCGTTTTCAAGGATGTCACGGCAGTTTTCTATATAAACTTTATCTGCGTAGCTCATTTTCAAGCTCCTTAAATCTCGTGATCGACCACGGCGCGAGCGCAGCGGACTGTCTTGACAAAATTAGAAATAACGACGTGGTCGGGGTGTACTTTGTAGTTATGAAGTGCCTCGAGCGAATCGAATTCGGTCAGGAGCACCATATCGTAGGACATATCGGTGCCCGAAACGTCGCGCCCGATCTCCATTCGGCGCAGACCCTCGATCTTTCCGCTCTCATAGAGTGCCATAAGACGCGATTTTACGTCCTCAAGATTTTCGTCTTTGGTCTTTCCGCCCGCCTCGGGGAGGAATTTCCACATTACTATATGTCTGATCATTTTTTGACCTCCGGATTTTTGGTGATATATATTTATTGTATCATATTTACAGTATATTTGTCAATGATTTTGAAAAATTGATAAAAATGATTTTCACGGACGGCAGTTAAATAAGTTTATATATCTATTTTTATTTCGAGATTGTAGGGACCGACGTCCCCGGCGGTCCGAGCCAAATGATATTATCGCTGTGCATAAAATTAAGAAAATACTGCTATAGTCTCTGGATTTGACCAAATATATAATTTTATGCCCACGGACCGCCGAGGACGTCGGTCCCTACAGTATATAATTTTAATTTAACAAAAACTTGACATCCCGCTAAAAATATGATATATTAATGTTGTAGGAACTTTTCGCCCTTTTCAGCCAAAAGGAGGAAGTATGAAACTCAAAAGATGGCTCTTGCCGCCCGCGGCGATCATATTCGGTATAGTTTTGTTTTTGTTGTTCGGCTTGATACTTTCACTCCCCGACAGCATCACTGCCATTGCAATTATTACGGTTATACTCGCTGATCTTTGCCTGTTTGTTCTTCCCGCTGTTTTCTCATTTTTCTATAGCTTCAAGTATTTAAAAGACGCAAATCGAAAATTCCTATTTATCCTCTATAACTCATTTTTGTTCTCCGCTGCGGTAGCATCATTGGTATTCCCGACTCACAATGCTTTCGCGCTCATTCTCTCACCGATACTTTTTGTCATTTGCATTATTTCGGGAGCAATCGGAATTTTCATAAGCAAAAAATCCGAAAAGGAACCGGAATATACCGCACAGTTTAGCGGAGTTAGTATGGATAATGAATAATACCCTTTTATTTAATCGCAGGATTCTCTCGAGTCCTGCGTTTTTTATCAATGCATATATGTTCGCACACTTTTACTCCTCCCTCCGGTTTACGGAGGGAGGGCGGGAGGGTGGTCCCGATTTGCCGAGACAAAATTATAGGATATCGAGAAAATCAATGTAGCTGCACCAAAAACGAGCACTCAAAAAACATCGGCACCGCCGATGAAGAAGCCCGCCCGCTTGCGGGAGGGTTGGGTGGGTATAGAGCGGCGCGGGGTTTTACCGCCGAAAGAAAATCAAGGGCGAAATATAATAGAAATGTGAAAATCCGCAAGGCGGATTTTTTCCTTTACGTTCCGCAAAGCGGAACATATCGCGTCGGCGCAAGCCGACATATCGTGTTTCAACATATCGTGCCGAAGGCATATCGTGCGCGCTCTGCGGAGCGCGCGGGGTGACAGAGCGCAAATACTTGCCTTCGGCAAGTTGCAACTCTGTCCAAAAAGCCGAAGCAGAGCTTCGCCTTTTTGAAGCACGGTGGCGAAGGCTGAAGCCTTCGCATTAAAATGAGGCTCTGTGCAGCTCTGACGGTTTTCCGAAGGAAAATGGAGGTGTAAGCCGACAAGGCAGAGTTGCAGCTTGCCGCAGGCAAGTGTTCGTGCTCCGCTTAAGGAACTTTTTGAAAAAAGTTCCTTAAGAATCTTCAAAAACTTTCAAGCTGTTTTGTGGGGGCATTAATCGGCAAAAAAGACTTGACTTTTCCCCGATTTTGTAGTATTATATATTATGTATATTTATATTTACCCATAATAGGAGCAAAACAATGGAATACCGCATTTCAAACAAGCTTGCGGCGCTCAAGCCGTCGGCTATCAGAGAAATATTCAAATCGCTTTCTGACCCTTCGATCATCGCTTTTGCGGCGGGCAACCCCGCGGCGGAGTCCTTCCCCGTCGAAGCTCTCGCCGAGATCACGGCTGACATTTTCGCAAACGAGCCCGTCAAGGCTCTGCAGTACGGTCAGACCGAAGGTTATCCCCCTCTGCGCGAGGCTGTGAACAAGCGTCTCGCCGAAAAGTTCTCGATCGGCGCATCGGTCGAGAAGGGCGACAAATATAACGACACCACCCTCATCGTCAGCGGAGGCAATCAGGGCATCGAGCTTTCCTGCAAGGTTCTTTGCAACGAGGGCGACATCGTCCTCTGCGAGGATCCCTCCTTCATCGGCGCACTCAACGCCTTCCGTTCGAACGGCGCGATCACCAAGGGCATCCCGCTCCGCGATGACGGAATCGACACCGATATTCTTGAAGCCACTCTTGCCGCAGACCGCGCGGGCGAGAACAAGATCAAGATGCTCTATCTCATCCCCACCTTCCACAATCCCGCGGGAATCACGACTTCCCTCGAGGTCCGCAAGAAGGTATATGAGATCGCAGTAAAATACGAGCTCGTCATCCTCGAAGACAACCCCTACGGCGAGCTTCGCTTCGCGGGCGAGGAGATCCCCACCATCAAGAGCATGGACACCGAAGGACTCGTTCTTTACTGCTCTTCCTTCTCGAAGATCCTCTCGGCAGGTATGCGAATCGGATTCATCACGGGTCCCGAGAAGCTGATGCAGAAAATGGTCGTTGCAAAGCAGGTTGAGGACGTTCACACCAACCAGCTCTTCCAGATGCTCTGCCACCGCTTCGTCACCGAGCGCGATCTTGACGGTCACATCGAGATGATCCGTGCGATCTACCGCCGCAAGTGCGGAATTATGATGAAGGGACTCGATGAAAATCTTCCCAAATCATTCAAGTTCACACGCCCCGAGGGCGGACTCTTCGTCTGGTGCACTCTCCCCGAGGGCATCGATATGACCGAATTCGTCGCGCGCTGTCTCAAGAACAAGCTCGCGATCGTCCCCGGCACGGCATTCTGCCCCGATGAAAACGGCACTTCAAATTCGGTACGCTTCAACTATTCCACTCCCTCCGACGAGCAGATCGAGCGCGGATGCGTGATCCTCGGCGAGGTCGCACGCGAAATGCTTGCAGAGAACACCCAATTGTAAAACTGCGTTTTACAATTGAAAACGCGCGCTTATCGCCGCCGTCAAAATCGCAGATTTTGACGCTTCCCCTCGGCGCGCGGGCTCGCACAGCTCGCCTAAGCGGTGTTTTTTCGGAGGCAAAGCCCCCGAAAAACGGATTTTATTAAAATTACTATCACATATACAGAGATACAATATAAAGAGGTACAGAAAAAATGACAGATAACAGACCAGTTTCCTTCTCGGGCGTTCAGCCGAGCGGAAACCTTACCATAGGAAACTACCTCGGAGCGATCAAGAACTTCCCCATCTACTCCGAGCAGTACAAGTGCTTCTACTGCGTCGTCGACCAGCACGCGATCACCGTTCGTCAGGTGCCCGCCGAGCTTCGCCGCCGCACCTACGAGACCCTCGCGCTCTACATCGCTTGCGGTCTTGATCCCGAAAAGAACACCCTCTACGTTCAGTCCCACGTCCCCGCGCACACCGAAATGGCTTGGATGCTCAATTGCTTCACTATGTTCGGCGAGCTTTCCCGTATGACACAGTTCAAGGATAAGAGCGCGAAGCACGCTGACAACATCAACGCGGGACTTTTCACCTATCCCGTTCTTATGGCAGCTGATATTCTCCTTTATCAGACCAACGTCGTACCGATCGGCGCGGACCAGAAACAGCATCTTGAGCTTGCCCGCAACATCGCCGACCGCTTCAATCAGCTCTATCCCGACACCTTCGCTATGCCCGAGCCCATCATCGCAAAGTCGGGCGCAAAGATCATGTCGCTTGCAGAGCCCACTCAGAAGATGTCGAAGTCGGACGAAAACGAGAACGCGGTCGTTCGCATTCTCGACACTCCCGACGCAATTATGCGCAAGTTCAAGAGAGCCGTTACCGACTCGGAGAGCGAGGTCCGCTTCGATCCCGAAAACAAGCCCGGCGTTTCCAATCTTCTCACCATCTACTCCTGCTTCTCGGGCAAGTCAATCGAGGAGGCAGAGCGCGAGTTTGATGGCAAGGGCTACGGCGACTTCAAGACAGCCGTCGGTCAGGTCTGCTGCGAAAAGCTCATTCCCGTTCAGGAGGAATACCGCCGCATTCTCGCAGACAAGGCATATCTTGAAGAGGTTATGAAAAAAGGCGCGGACGAGGCTTCTTACTACGCACGCAAGACGCTCTCGAAGGTCCGCAGAAAATTGGGGTTCGTTAACTTATGAAAATAGGATTTGTTTCACTCGGATGTCCGAAAAATCAGCTTGACACCGAGGTTATGCTTCACCACCTTCTCGAGGCGGGATATGAGATCACGCCCGACGAGACAGAGGCTGATATCATCGTCATCAACACCTGCGCCTTCATCGAGGCGGCAAAAAAGGAAGCCATCGACAATATCCTCGATATTGCGTGGTTCAAGGAAAACAAGAGCCTTAAGGGCATTATCGTAACCGGCTGTATGACCGAGCGCTACCGCGAGGCGGTTCTCGAGGAATTCCCCGAGGTCGATGCAGTTCTCGGTGTCGGCTCGATCCACAAGATCGTTGAAGCTGTCAAATACGTTGAAGAAAAGGGACGCGGATATTCCTCCTTCCTCGACAAGGACGAAGTCGAGCTCGGCGGCGACCGCGTGCTGACCACTCCCGCACATTGGACCTATCTCAAGATCGCGGAGGGCTGCGACAACCGTTGCACCTACTGCGCTATCCCCGACATCCGCGGCAAGTTCAGAAGCCGCCCGATGGAGGATATCGTCAAGGAAGCCGTCGGACTCGAAGAGCTCGGCGCAAAGGAAATCATCGTCATCGCGCAGGACACCACCCGCTACGGACTTGATCTCTACGGTGAATACTCGCTCTCAAAGCTCCTCGAAGAGCTTCTGAAGGCAACCAAAACCGCGCGCTACCGTCTGCTTTACTGCTATCCCGACAAGATCACGGATGAGCTCTGCGACGTTATCGCAAATAACGAGCGCATTATCAAGTATATCGACATTCCCGTTCAGCACGTCAACAATGACATTCTCCGCAGAATGAACCGCCACGGCGGCGAGGAAGCCGTTCGCTCGGCTGTAAAGAAGCTTCGCGAGCGCATCCCCGGCATCACCCTGCGCTCGACCGTCATCGTCGGCTTCCCCGGCGAGACCGAGGAGGCGTTCGAGGAGCTTTGCGAATTCATCAAGGAAACCGAATTCGATCGCCTCGGCGCATTCCCCTACTCTCCCGAGGAGGGTACTCCCGCGGCGACCTTTGAGGGTCAGATCGATGAGCAGGTCAAGATCGACCGCGCCGATATCATTATGCAAACCCAGTATTCGATTATGGAAAAGAAGAACGCCGAAATGATCGGCAAGACCGTTCGCGTTCTCGTTGAGGACTTCGATCCCGTATCCGAAATGCACTTCGGACGCGGCGACGCGGATGCGCCCGAGATCGACGGCAAGGTATACTTCTCCGCACGCCGCCGCATCGCGCCCGGCAGCATCGTCAGCGTTAAGATCGAGGACGTGCTTGATTACGATCTCTGCGGAAAGGCTCTGCTTTTCCCCGAAGCGTGAGGCGAAAAATGGCAAAATCAAAGATGAATCTTCCGAATAAGCTGACAGTTATGCGAATGTTTATGGTTCCTGTCTGCATCGCCGCCATCCTCATCCCCGAGGCGTGGCTCGATCCCAACCTGACCGCCATAATCGCGCTCGTCATCTTCGCCGCCGCGTCGATCACCGACGCGATCGACGGCAAGCTTGCAAGGAAATATAATCTGATAACCGATTTCGGTAAATTTATGGATCCCCTTGCCGACAAATTCCTCGTTCTCGGAAGCCTGCTTGCCATCCTTTACCGCTATGAGCAGATGAAGACCTGGCTCTTCTGGGCAGTCCTCGTGGTCATCTTCCGCGAATTCGCCGTGACCTCGATCAGACTTGTCGTAAGCTCGTCCTCGGGCGTAGTCATCGCGGCAAACTGGCTCGGCAAGGTCAAAACGGTGACACAGATGTCCGCAATCATCGTGCTTCTTCTCGAACCCGTGATCTATAACACCATCGAAAAAAGCGAAACCGACCTTCCCGACTTTTTCAATACCTATCCCCCTGCAACAGTAATCCTCTGCGCACTTATGACCGTCTTCACCGTCTGGTCGGGCGTCAATTACCTCGCGGCGTATTGGAGTTATTTAGATCCCGAAAAATAAAAAAGCGGAAAGTTTTCGTCCACCTTTTTCAAAAGGTGGCGGAGTTTGAGGCGGAGCCTCATTTCAATGCGAAGGCTTCAGCCTTCGCCAATCCTGCTTCAAAATCACGAAGCTTCGCTTCGTGATTTTGGACATATACAATACTTCCCGAATGTAGGGAAGTATTGTATATGTCCCCCACAGTTGATAATTAAATTTGTGCTCCTATCGAGCATAAATCAGTACATTTTTACCCAAACAACCGTAAGTTGAGCAAAAATCCACTTACGGTTGTTCGATTTTGGCACAAAACAACCTTTGATATCTTCATTTTCTGCCTCGCAAATGATATAATTGTGGCAGAAAAAGAAAGGAGTTCAGACGAATGAACACTATCGGAAAAAGAATCGCGGAATACCGCAAGAAGAAAAACCTCAAGCAGGACGAGCTTGCCGAAATGCTCGGCGTTTCGCCGCAAGCGGTAAGCAAATGGGAAAACGACCTCTCATGTCCCGACATTTCACTTTTGCCCGAGCTTTCAAGAATCCTCGGTATCAGCATCGACGAGCTTGTGCAGGGCAAAAAGGAAGAACCCGTCGTCACAGTTCTCCCCGAAGAAGAACGGAAGGACATCGATAAAATGATGCTCCGAATAATCGTTGAGAGCAAGAACGGCGACCACGTGCGCGTTAATCTGCCAATGGCTCTTGTAAAGGTTGCGCTCGAGACCGGTATGACAATGCCAAAGGTTAATGCAAAAATCAACGATAAACTCGGAGAGGATGCGCTCAGCGGCATAGATTTCGCCCAAATTCTCAAAATGGTCGAGCTGGGCGCGATCGGCAACCTCGTTGAAGTTGAAAGCGGAGACGGCGATACTGTTAAAATTTTTGTAGAATGAAAATTAGATTTTTGGAAAGCGGCGGAAAGCCGAAAAAGATCGTGATCCCCAATTTCCTATTTCTCTCCCCGCCATCGCTCGCGATACTTACTTCCTACATTAATAAAGAAGCGAAGAAAAACGGCGGCGACAGGATAAAATATTCCCAACTTGCGGCAATCGCCAAAGCGGTCAAAAAATGCCAAAAGGACTTTGGCGGCGAATGGACCCTCGTTGACGTCCTTTCCGCGGACGGCGAACATGTCAAGATCATTTTATAAGGAAGCATTACTATGACGAACATAAGTCCATACACAAAACAATTCTATAAAAATAACCGCCTCTGCTTTGCATTCGCCTTCAGCGAAGCAATCTTTTCGGCGGCAATTGCGCTGGTAATATCGTGGCTGCTAAGGGAAATACTCGACCTCATCGGCGGCAGCTCGGTATTTACACTGCGTGAGCTTACGCTTATATCGATCGCGCTATGCTTCGGCGCAATCGTCGGCTATCTTATCGTGTATAAATCCAAGCCTCGCTTCATCACGCGCGGAATTTCGCAGTACAAGGAATACGTTTTCTCCGAAATATCAAGGAAAAACATCTCAGCTTTCTCGGGCGAAAATTCCTCGGTCTACATCTCCGCGCTGACAAATGACATTCCCGCAATAGAAAAGGGCTATCTGACAAATACCTTTCTGATGCTTGAAAGCATTCTCACCTTCATCGGCGCAATGGCGTTGATGCTCTGGTACAGCCCGCTTCTGACGCTGATCGCAATTCTTTTGTCACTCCTCCCCCTTATCGCCTCGATACTCACGGGCAATAAGATGGCAGAAGCCGAAAAGGCAGTTTCAGACAGAAATCAGACTTATACCTCAACCATCAAGGACTGCCTCAGCGGATTTTCGGTCATCAAGTCCTTCAAGGCTGAGGTGCAGATGTTGAGGATATTCGGCGAGAACGTGCGCGAGCTCGCACGCGCAGAAGAAAAAAAGCAAAAGACCTACATCCTCGTTCAGCTGTTCGCCGCGGTTGCCGGAACGACCGCACAGCTCGGAGTCTTCATCTTCAGTGCATATCTCGCGCTGTCGGGAAAAGCGATCACCGCAGGTACCGCGCTCGTATTCGTTCAGCTTATGAATTACGTTCTTCAGCCGATTGGAACCATACCAACCTGCATTGCAGAACGAAAAGCCGCCCGTGCACTCATCGAAAAGATTGCCGAAGCAATCAACGCAAACGTCCGCGAGGAAACAAAAAGCGAGAGCTTTGAGCTTTGTGACGGAATTAAGATCAGCAATCTTTCATTCGGTTATCAGGAAGATAAACGGGTACTTACCGATATTGATCTCGATTTCGAGCTTGGCAGAAAATACGCCGTGGTCGGTGCTTCGGGAAGCGGAAAATCGACTCTGCTGTCGCTACTTATGGCATCCTACCCGAATTACAGCGGCAGTATCACCTACGACGGCAGAGAGCTCCGAGAGATCAACAGCGCCGATCTCTACGAGGTAGAGAGCATCATTCAACAGAATGTTTTCGTCTTCAACGCAACCATCCGCGACAATATCACGATGTTCCGCGAATTTCCCGAGGACGAGATCGAAAGCGCAATACGCCTTTCGGGACTTTCCGAGCTGATCGCCGAGAAGGGCGCGAATTATCTCTGCGGAGAGAACGGAAGCGGTCTTTCGGGCGGCGAAAAGCAGCGAATTTCTATCGCTCGAAGCCTGCTGAAAAAATCGCAGGTTCTCCTTGTTGACGAAGCCACCGCCGCACTCGACGCAGAAACCGCATTCCGCGTTTCAAGCGCACTACTCGCCCTCGACGGCATCACCTGCATCGTGGTCACCCACAACCTCGACGCCGCCCTGCTATCAAAATACGACTCGATCATCACCCTCAAAAACGGCAAAATCACCGAATCCGGCACTTTCGACGAGCTGATCGAGAAAAAAGGATATTTCTATTCGCTGTTTACTGTTTCGCAGTAACCTTTCCGCTCCGCACCAATACCGAAAGCTTTTGAAGATTTTTAAGAAACTTTTCCCGAAAAGTTTCTTAAACGGAGCCCGAACACTTGCCTGCGGCAAGCTGCAACTCTGCCTTGTCGGCTTACGCCTCCATTTTCCTTCGGAAAACCGTCAGAGCTGCACAGAGCCTCGGACTAATGCGAAGGCTTCAGCCTTCGCCACCGCGCTTCAAAATGACGAAGCTCCGCTTCGGCATTTTGGACAGAGTCAATCCTTCCCGAATGTAGGGAAGGATTGCGCTCTGTCACCCCTATACCCGATCATATTCAAGTACCAAATCCGTCGTTCAACAATCAAATTTCCAAAACAACCGTAAGTTAACCCCAAAGCCACTTACGGTTGTTTAATTTCAAGAAAAACAACCTTTGATATCTTCATTTTCCACACCGAAAATGGTATAATTAAGGCACAAAAGAAAAGGAGTTCGACTAATGGACACTATCGGAAAAAGAATCGCGGCATACCGAAAAAAGAAAAATATAAAACAAGACGAACTCGCCGAAGCCCTCGGTGTTTCTCCGCAAGCCGTGAGCAAATGGGAAAACGACGTCTCCTGCCCCGACATCTCGCTTCTGCCTGCGCTATCTAATAACCTCGGCGTCAGCATTGATGAAATTATTACTGGCAAAAGATATTATCCGTGTGCTTGCAACATCGAAGAACTTGACAGTAAAACATTTACCCTTCTCTTTGAAATCGACGGTGTTGAATGCTCAAAAATGAATCTACGTATGTCTATGGTACGAAAAGCAGTTGAAAAAGGGTTGGATCCAATAACTCTGAACGATTGCAAAAAGTCTTTTAATAATGTAGATTTTGCCGCAATACTCAATTTAGTTGTTGGAATAGCCGAAACCGGTCAAACCGGAATTCTTTTCGAGTGCAGCGACGGTAAAGCGAAGGCGAAATTTATTGTAGAGTCACAAGAATAAATCAATCCGAAGACTTCATCCCGAAGCCTTCGGATTTTAATTAATTAAATTCCGAGCCAAGCGAGGAATTTTTTCTTACCTCTTACCTCTGCCCTAAACCTTCACCGCACCCTTCGGATTCATCTTAACCCTCGCACTTCCGTACTTCGCCGCCGCTCCGAGGCAGGATTCGATGGTGAGAAGGCGGTTGTATTTCGCAAGTCTTTCGCTTCTGCAGGGCGCGCCGGATTTGATGAAGGGCGATGCAAGTGCTACGGCGAGGTCGGCAAGGGTCGAGTCCTCGGTCTCGCCCGAGCGGTGCGACATAATGGTCATATATCCCGATGCCGCCGCCATTTCGCAGACGCGGATGGTCTCCGAAAGTGTGCCTATCTGGTTCGGCTTGACGAGCACCGCGTTTGCCGCGCCTTCTTCGATTCCGCGCTTGACTCGCTCGGGATTGGTGACGAAGAAATCGTCGCCGACGAGCATTATCTTTGAGCCAAGCCGCTCGGTCATCTTGCTCCATCCCACAAAATCGCGCTGATCGAGTCCGTCCTCGATCGAATAGATCGGATAACGCGCCGAAAGCGACTCCCAAAGCATGATGAGCGATTCCGTATCATAGCTTTTTCCGCTCTTCGGGCATCTGTAAAGTCCCTCGGACTCGGAATACCACTCGCTTGCCGCCACGTCGAGCGCGATCTTGACGTCGTCAAGCGCGTATCCCGCATCCGTAACGGCGCGGCAGATGAGATCGAGCGCCGCCGTGTCGCTCTCGAGATTCGGCGCGTATCCGCCCTCGTCACCGACAGCGGTCGAGAGTCCTTCCTTTTTAAGGATCGAACCGAGCGTGTGATATATCTCGCACCCCGCGCGTAATGCCTCGGCGAAGCTCGGTGCGCCGACGGGCATTATCATAAATTCCTGAATATCGACGTTATTCGACGCGTGCGCGCCACCGTTGAGGATGTTGAACATCGGCACGGGCAGTCGGTTTGCCCTCGCGCCGCCGAGATACTGCCAAGGGCATTGCGAGAAGGACGATGCCGCAGCGCGCATAGTGGCAAGCGACACGGCAAGGATCGCGTTCGCGCCGAGCCGCTTTTTCTCGTCCGTACCGTCGATTCCGCGCATAATTCTGTCTACCTCGAACTGCTTTGTCGCATTTACGCCGACAAGTGCGGGCGAAATTTCTTCTCTTATAGCTTCAACCGCCTCTTTTACGCCTTTACCACCGTAACGCCCAATGTCACCGTCGCGCTTTTCGTGCGCCTCGTAGATGCCCGTCGATGCGCCCGACGGCACGCTCGCGCGTCCAACGCTTCCGTCACGGCAAAGCACAGTCGCCTCGACCGTCGGATTTCCGCGCGAATCTATCACCTCGCGCCCCATTACTTTTTCGATTATTGGTTTATTCTGTATCATAATTATACTCCTTTTTTATTTAGTATTTGGAAAAGGGGCGTAATTATTCATAAACAAAAATGAGATGTCCGCGGACATCTCATTTTTATATTTACTTTTTCTTCTGCTGTTTGCACCAGACGTTCATAACGGTCTTATGGGGAAAAAGCTTCACTCCAAGCACCTGAGCGCGGACGGGGAAACCGCAGACGGAAACGTCTTTTCCCTTCTTCATATCGCGAAGAGCGCGGGTGATAACCTGCTCGGATGTGTAATATCTGTTATAATAGCTGATCGTATCGTCGTGCACGGCGGTATCGAAGAACTCGGTGAGTACCCAGCCGGGGCAAACCGTCATCACACGGATGCCTCTGCCCGCGCTCTTGAGCTCACGGTTCAGCGCACGGCTGAAGGAGAGCACGAATGCCTTTGAAGCGCCGTAAACGTTGATAAACGGAACGGGCTGGAAGGATGAAAGCGAGCCGAGCTGATAGATTCTGCCGCCCTCGGACATATGCGCGAGGGTGTGGTAGGTCATGGCAACGAGCGCCTTATCGTTGAGATCGATCATCGCAAGCTGACGCTCGAGATCCATATCAAGGAATCCCTTGAAGTGACCGAAGCCCGCGGCGTTGACAAGCACCGCGACATCAACGTTCTCGGATTCAAGCATCGCCTTGTATTCATCCCACGCCTCGGATTTCGTAAGGTCCATCGGAATTACCTTTGCGGGATTCTTGCAGGACTTTGCGATCTCCTCAAGTCTGTCCGCGCGGCGCGCGATGAGCCATATTTCGTCAAATTTTTCCTCGCCGTCGATGCGAAGGGCAAATTCTCTGCCCATTCCCGATGACGCGCCTGTTATAACGGCAATTTTCTTCTTTTCCATCAGTATGCCTCTTTAGCGTATTCCTTATTGAGCTCGCGGTACTTTGCACTGATCTCGGAGACGATCGCGCGAGCGGCAGCAGCCGCCTCGGGAGTTACTTCCTCATCGAAATCCGAGAAGCTGTTTTCGCTGATATCTCTGCCAGAAAGGGTTGCGTATACGTTGAGCGCGAGGAGGTATCTGCCAACGCCCTTGTGAGCGTGGAAGCCGTCGCGGTGGACTGCCTCAATACCGTAGTTTGCTTTTTCCTGCCAGAGCTTATACATAACCTCGCCGTTGGGAATTATTCCCCACGCGCAGGTGTTCTTTGCCATCTTAACATAGCAATCCTTGATCGCCTCGATCATATCCGCAGGGTTGGTGAAGGATGTGAGCTTAAAGCGGGGGGCATCGGTCTCGAAGGTCCAGGTCTGGTGAACGTAGAACTTCGCCTTGGGCGCATAGGTGCGGACGAACGCGGCAAGCTCGGTTGCGAAGGGCTCGTAGCTTGCTTCATCGCCGCTCTGAGGACTGCACTGCTGTGTTGCAACAACGTCCCACTCGTCGGAAAGAAGTGCCTGCTGAAGCGAGACCATAAGACCGGACTTATGACCGTTGATCTGAAATTCGTAAGCCGCCTCGCCCGAGAGCATATTGCGGTAGTGGCGGTAGAGAGAGCAACCGCCAATATAGAGGTTCACGACCTTCCAATTCTTGCCGTCGGCGCGTGCGATGCCGTGGAGATAGCGGGTGGTATCCTCGCCGAAGCTGTTAGCAATAAACAGAATTTTCATTGATTTTCACCTCAGATAATTATATAATCGGGAATTCCGTTGATAAACTTGGGGCTTGCCTCGCCCTTGATGAGGGGAAGGAGGTAGTGGCAGCACTCGTCGGTAACGTCGTTGCCCGCCTCATTGATGAATTTATCGTCAACGACCTTGATCTTGTTTGCGATCTCGGAAACGTCGGAGTGACCGATGGTGTAGGAATATTCCTCGCCTTCGCCGCGGAGAATGAGCATCATCTCGCGGGAAAGTCCCTCTGCCGCAGCCTTTACCGCTGCCTTACCTACCGAAACAGACTCGGTGAGGTCCTGAACGGACGCGATGTGTGCGGCACATCTCTGGGGGAGGTTGAGCTCGATCGAACGAACCTTGCATCCGATCTCTGCCTTAACCGCAAGCTCAAGTGCCTTACCGGTACCCGAAAGCTGCTTGTGACCGAAAGCGTCGGTGGATTCAACGCCGATGCCCTCGCAGACGTATCTGCCGTCAGCGAAACGAACGCCCTCGGAAACCGCGATAACTACGTTGGGGTGCTTCTCAAGTGCCGCGCGGACGTCAGCGAAGAACTGCTCCATGCTGAAGGTGCGCTCGGGGAGATAAACGTAATCGGGTGCAACGCCGTTTACAACTCTGCCGATCGCGGAAGCGGTGGTCAGCCAGCCCGAGTCACGTCCCATGATCTCAACGATCGTAACAGCCTTGGTGGTGTAGACCGCACAGTCGCGGATGATCTCCTGCATAGTTACGGCGATGTACTTTGCCGCAGAGGGGAATCCGGGGGTGTGGTCGGTGCCGACGAGGTCGTTATCGATGGTCTTCGGTACGCCGATGATGCGCATCTCGTATTCGTGACCCTTGGTGTATTCGCAAAGCTTTGCAACGGTATCCATAGAATCGTTGCCGCCGATATAGAAGAAATAGCGGATGTTGTACTTCTTGAAAATCTCAAGCAGGCGGGCATAGACCTCTTCTCCGCCCTCTTCGCCCTTCTTGGGGAGCTTCTTACGGCAAGAGCCGAGAGCCGCCGCGGGGGTGTGCTCAAGACGGGTGATGTCCTCTTCATTTGCAAAAACAGCACCGAGATCTACAAGATCCTCGCGTAAAAGTCCCTCAACGCCGTTGCGCATACCGTAAAGAGTACCGATCGCGCCGCCGTGGGAATCCTTGTCAAGATAACCTCTGATTACACCGGCAAGTGTTGCATTGATAGCCGCAGTAGGTCCGCCGGACTGACCTACGACAGCGTTTCCGTAAAGAATAGCCATAGTAGTTTCTCCTATATCTGATTAATTTTCTTTCTTTTTAAATACCGCAAATGCGGCGATGGATGCAATTACGATTGCCGCCGAGGATACCGACGACATACATCCCGGAGCCTCAAGCTGACCTTCGGTTTCGGTAGCGGGAGCTTCGGTCGTTTCAGCCTCGGTTTCAGGCTCTGTAACCGGCTCGGTCTCGGGCTCTGTTACAGGCTCGGTTTCGGGAGTAAAGGGAACGGTGTTCAAGTACTCAGTCAGAAGCTTCGCGATCGCTTTGTGACCGTCTGCGTTGGGGTGGATGTCGTAATTGGGCATATTGGTAAGCGCCGCCGCGTTCACGTCGATGACCGAGGGAGCATCAAGAACCTCAAATCCCGAAGTGGCGCATACGGTATCGATCGATGCGTTGATCGATGCGATGAGAGTATCCGCAAAATTACCGAATTCGCCGAAGCCCGGCACGTTCTTCATCGGGTTATACTGCTTGACGAAGATAACGCGCGCGGTGGGGGCATTCTGCTTGATGATAGCGGCAATGGATGCAAGATTTACCGCGTACTTGGTAAGCACGGCGCCAATCTTGGTCTGGAAATTGGTATTATTCGAAAGCGAAGCGAACTGCGCGGGAGTTGCGGCGGAAAGCACCTCGATCGAACCCTCAAGAGACGTAATGCTCTTGCCCGCGATAGCGGTTGCAACAAGCGGAACTGCGCCGAGAAGATCGTTGCCGCCGATAGTTATAACGATCAGATCTGCATATCCGAGATAGTTTTCAAGCTCGGGAAGAAGGTTGAGAAGGTCTGTGCTCGTTGCGCCGTCTACGGCACGGTTTACATATGTGCTCTTTGCATCAAGACCGAGGGATTCAGCCACGATGTTAGCGTAGGAATCGCAATCGTAGGGCGCTATGCCGTCAAGACCGTAACCCGTGGTGATCGAATCGCCGAGGGCGAGCATAAATTCGGGCTTTGCCGCCGTCGCCGGAACAGCAAGCGCGGCAAGGAGGGCAAGCACCGCAAGAAGCGAAGCAATTCGTAACGTAATCTTTTTCATCATTTTACCTTTCATATATAAATAATAATACATTATATATGATATCATATTTCGCGCGATTTTTCAAGAGTTTTCGGTAACTTTTTATTTTCCTCATTAATCACTTGACAATCAGGCGAAAAAAAGATATAATAAGTTATCAGTTTTTTCGGAGGTAACGACCTATGTTCAAAAAGCTCCTATCCGCTATGCTCTGTCCGATAATGCTCATTCCGCTTTTTTCTTCCATTCCCATATCAGCCGCGGAGACTGCTGACAGTTCCGCTATCGTCGGCAAATGGCTTTGGGGAAGCACAGTTGCCGACCTCGGTACGGACGGCGCTGAAATAATGATGTCTCGATGCGCCGAGGAGGGCATAACCGACGTTTATCTGCTCGTCAAGGGCACGGGCGGAAGGCTTGGTTACCTCAAAACTCAATATAAAAATCTTCTCACACGAGCAAGCCGCGACGTTTTGCAGGAAACTATCGATGCCGCGCATAAAAGGGGCATCCGTGTTCACGCGTGGATCTGCGTTGTTGAGGACGAGACCTACAAAAGCAATCACCCCGAAGCGGGAATGTGGCATTACATCCGCGCGCGGGATAACAATTTCATCACTCCTTATGACGAGGGCTACCGCGAATATATCGGCAACGTAGCAAAAGAGCTCGCGCAATACGATATTGACGGCATCCACCTCGATTATATCCGCTACAACCACAATGCAAACGGCTGGAGCGAAAAGGATTTCGAAAACCTTGCCGCTATGGGCGCGAATGTCGACCGTGTAAAGGAGCTCGTCGAAACCACTTGGGGCTATCACGGCAAGAGTGCCAACAACAGCTATATTTTCAACGCATATAAAAATAACGATCCCGACGCCCTCATCATCGCGCAGTACCGCAGAAACAATATCAAGGAGCTTGCCGCTCATATCATCAATTCTGCAAAATCGGTAAATCCGAGCCTCGTGTTCAGTGCCGCAACAATGCCCGAGGGCGCATACGAGGCTTCCTACGCCGACCTGCATTACGGTCAGAATTACGATATTGCCGCAGAACTTTACGATTATATCTGTCCGATGGCGTACTCCACCAATTACGGCAAGGCGGACAATTGGGTAGTCACCCTCGCCAAAAACTCGATCGACAAGGGCAACAAGGTAGTTATGGGAATTCAGGTCTTTGACTCCGTAACTTCTTCGCGCATTATGACCGAAATGGAAAACATCCGCGCTCTTATGAAGGACTCGAAATACGGCAAAGGAATGCTCGGAACGGTATTTTTCCGTTCGGGAACCTATGAGTACGCAAAGGCGACATACGATACAGAGAGCAAAATCATCACGGTGAAGCTCGATAACACGCTGGGCTCTTCAGCCTACACTCAGGTGCGCATAGAAGCCAAGGGCAGGATCAGATTCACCGATGCCGCAATCGGCGACGGTATCGCCGAAAATGCAACGGTCACAGTATCCTCAAGCGGCTCGAACGTCACGTTTAAAAAGAGCAATCTGCTCGGCGCACGCAAAAGCGGTTATTTGTATCTGAAATACGAGGGCGAAATCGATCCCTCGAAGCTCCCCGTGCTCATCCGTCTTTACACATCCGGCGGAGAAGCGCGCGTATACACGGTGTTCTGTGACTCAAGTGCACAAAACGCCGAGGTGGGCGAACCGATATTCCCCGAGCCCGAAGTAACAACTCCCGAAACCACGCAAGCCGAGACTACCTCAGTCGAAACAACAAGCGAAGCCACCGCAGAGGCAACCGAGCCTTCCGAGCCCAAAGATGAAGGTAAGCCTTCTTCCATCCTGACGATCGTTATAGCCGCGGCGGCAATCGTTGCAATAGGCGCGGGAGCTTTCATTATTCTGAAAACAAAAAAGAGGTCAAAATAACATTCCGACCTCAACATCAAGGCGAAGCCTTGTATATCATCAATCCGCAGCAGATACACGCTTCGCGTGATGATATACGCCTTCGGCGATGATATACACGCTTGCGCGTGATGATATACCAAGCCTGCGGCTTGGATAAAAAAAAGCGTATTGCTTTCGCAATACGCTTTTTTTACTCCCGCCGAGCCGTGTAACCGCAGTCGGAAACCCTGCCGAGCAAGGTGGGTGCCTATCTTTGGCCTCACTGCTCCCAACGTCCCGTGCATTCGTCGAGACAAGTCAATCGAATTGAGTGCGCGGGGAGGTCTGCAAAACAGCCGCCGAACTATTCAGCTCCCTTTAATATCATGTCGGTTCCACATATACGGTTAAGCACAAACTAAGCAGGATAAATGTGCTTTAATTATTCAGCGTCGTAGTCGTACTCCGCGCTGAAGGCATCGTCAAAAATGCCTGCGATACGCTCAAACTCAGCGTCGTCCTCGATGTCAACGAGTTCCTCGTTGCCGTCAGCGTCCTTAACGCTCTTGAGAATGATGTACTCCTCAAAGCCGCCGTCATCATCGGCAGAGCCCTCGGGAATGAGCGCGAAATACTGCACGCCCTTATCAACGTATCCGCCGATAAGCTCGAAGCGCACCTCGTTGTCGTTTTCATCAAGAAGGGTTACGATCTCAACCTCTTCGCTTTCGTCTACACCGACGGGAATATTCTTATCTGTCATGGCTTTTCACCTGTCCTTATGTTACTATATATATTGTATACGAAAATCTCCGTTTTGTCAATGGGAAATTTTAGATTTTTCAATTTTTTATTCAAGATCGAGAACCGCGGAGAGAATGTAATTCGAAACGAACATACCGTTGGTCGTGAATCTGTATCCGCGCTCGTCCTTTTCTACGAAGCCTGCCTCAACGTATTCATCCAAGCGATTACCGTACTTTTCATAGAAGGAGGTATTGAATCGCGCCTCGAAATCCTCGATAATGATGCCGTCCGTCAGACGCATACCGAGCATAACGTATTCCTCCATACATTTTGCCGAGTCAATCTTTTCAGAGCTTGCAACGATATTGATATCGGTTCCGATGATCTCAAGACCGTCGATATAATCGCGGACTACGCAGGTGGTGGCAAAGCGCTCGTCCTCAAAATATGAATGTGCGCTTGCACCGAGTCCGAGATATTCGTCGCAATGCCAATATTTGAGGTTGTGAAGCGACGCCGCGCCTCTGCGGCAGAAGTTCGAGATCTCGTATCTTTCGTAGCCCTGAGCCGCAAGATAGTCGACCGCATGGCTGTACATCGAAAATTCCGTTTCCTCGTCGGGAAGCACGAGCTTGTCGCGCATAGCGTGGAAGGGGGTTCCCTCCTCGATCTTGAGCGCGTAGATCGAAACGTGGTCGGGTCCGAGCGAGGTGATCGCCGTCAGCGACTCGATAAAGCTCTGCTCGGTCTGATTCGGAATACCGTACATCAGATCTACGCTGATATTGTCAAAGCCTGCCCGGCGCGCATCGTTATAGCACGCAACGAACTGCTCGTAGGTATGTATTCTTCCGAGAGCCTTGAGCTCATCCGCATGCGCGCTCTGACAGCCGATCGAAAGTCGGTTGACGCCCGCGCGGCGGAGCTTTTTGAAATAATCAAGATCTGCTGTAGCGGGATTGCACTCAACCGTGAATTCCGCAAACTTTTCGACCTTGAAATTTGCGTATATCGCGTCGATAATGCGCGAGATACGTCGAATATCAAGATAAGTAGGCGTTCCGCCGCCGATGTATATCGAATCGATCGAATAATTGCGGCAGCGAGAGCTCCAGTCCTCCATCTGCAATATCAGCGCATCGGTATAATGCTCGACGATTCCCTTGTTATTGGGCACGAGCGAGCAGAAATCACAGTAATCGCACTTGCTCTTGCAAAAGGGAATGTGTATATAAAGCCCGAGGGGCTTGCGCTTTTTCTTTCCGAACATATAAACTCTCCTTTGTTATTTTCCTGTCATCCGAAAGTAATTTTGAAAAAAGCAGTTTTACAAGTGCCTTAGTTGTCATCACCAAGCTTAAGCACCGACATAAAGGCTTCGGGCGAAACCTGAACCGAGCCGAGCTTACGCATCTTCTTTTTACCTTCCTTCTGCTTTTCAAGCAGCTTCTTCTTACGGGTAATATCACCGCCGTAGCACTTTGCAAGAACGTCCTTGCGCATTGCCTTTACGGTCTCTCTCGCGATGATTCTTGCGCCGATAGCCGCCTGAATCGGGATCTCGAAGAGCTGGCGCGGGATGTTTTCCTTAAGTCTTTCCGCAATCTTACGCGCACGGGCATAAGCCTTTTCCTCGTGAACGATGAAGGAAAGCGCGTCGACCTGATCGCCGTTGAGAAGAATATCGAGTCTGCAAAGCTTGGAGGCGCGGTACTCGTACATTTCGTAATCGAGCGAAGCATATCCTCTCGAGCGCGATTTGAGCGCGTCGAAGAAGTTATAAATGATCTCATTGAGCGGAAGCTCGTAGTGGAGCTCGACGCGGATGTTATCAAGGTACTTCATATCCTTGAACACGCCTCGGCGATCCTGACAGAGATCCATCAGAGTGCCGACGTATTCCTGAGGAGTAATGATGTTCGCCTTGACGATAGGCTCGTAAGCCACGTCGATCTCGTCGGGCTGAGGATAATCGGTGGGGTTATCAATACGGCGCATCTCGCCGTCCTTGGTCTTGACCTCATAGATAACGCTCGGCGCGGTGGTGATGAGATCGAGATTGAACTCACGCTCAAGTCGCTCCTCGATGATCTCCATATGAAGAAGTCCGAGGAATCCGCAACGGAATCCGAATCCGAGCGCGGTTGAGGTCTCGGGCTCAAAGGTGAGAGCCGCATCGTTGAGCTGAAGCTTGAGAAGTGCCTCGCGAAGGTCCTCATAGCGGGAGCCGTCCTCGGGGTAAATTCCCGCGAAAACCATAGGCTGAACCGCCTTGAAGCCGGGGAGTGCCTCACTCGCGGGCTCGTCGGCAAGGGTAACGGTATCGCCAACGCGGGTATCCGAAATATTCTTGATCGAAGCGGTCAGATAACCAACCTCGCCGACAGAAAGCTCGCCGCGGGGCTTGAGGCCAAAAGCCTCCATAGAGCCTACTGCGGTGACCTCAAATACCGCTCCGGTGCTCATAAGCTTGATCTTGTCGCCCGTGCGGAGAGTGCCGTCAATGATTCGGATATAAACGACGACTCCGAGATAGGAATCGTAATATGAGTCGAAGATAAGCGCACGAAGGGGCGCATCGGGATCGCCCTCGGGATTCGGAATGTCGCGGACGACAGCCTCGAGGACGTCGTGGATATTAAGTCCGACCTTTGCCGAAACAGCGGGGCAGTCCTCGGCGGGAATGCCGATGATATCCTCGATTTCGTTACGGCAACGCTCAACGTCGGCGCTGGGGAGGTCGATCTTGTTGATGACGGGAACGATCTCGAGTCCCGCATCGACAGCAAGATAAGCGTTTGCAAGCGTCTGCGCCTCTATGCCCTGCGTTGCGTCAACGACGAGAAGCGCACCCTCGCAGGCATTGAGCGAGCGGGAGACCTCGTAGTTAAAGTCAACGTGACCGGGGGTGTCGATGAGGTTGAAAATGTAGTCCTCACCGTTGTCTGCCTTATAGTCAAGTCTTACGGCGCGCGCCTTGATAGTGATTCCGCGCTCGCGCTCGAGGTCCATATTATCGAGGACCTGCTCCTCCATATCGCGCTTCGCGACCGCGCCCGTCTCCTCAAGCAGACGGTCGGCAAGAGTTGACTTACCGTGGTCGATATGCGCAATTATCGAAAAATTTCTGATCTGTTTGTTGTTTGCCATTTTATACTCTCGTTTAAAATTAAATTACATATAGTCAGTATATATTATACCTTAAATGGAGAAAGAAAACAAGAGGATTTTGAAAATTTTTATCAATCTGCAAGAAAAAATGGCGAAATATTATTTAAACTGAAAAAGAGCGCACACGCGCTCTTTTTATTTACAAAGATTATAAACCTTCTTCCCGCATTGTTCCGCCATCGCCTTGAACTTTGCCGCGCCGCTTCTTAAATGTGTAACGTAAGTTATAACGCAGTCCGAATGATCGACCATCCACTCGTTTCGCATAGGTATAGCACTTTTCGGATGAGCAAATTCAATTCCTTCGGGGAGAATGACATTCTCCGCCGGAGTTTTTTCTTTCGGCAAGTACGCATAAACAACGTAATACTTAATCTGTGGATAGATCGGCGCAAGCTCTTGCAAAACGGAAAGCGCCATCGCGTCAAACTGTCCGTGGTTGCCGACGTAAAAGCAGTCTACCCCTTGCTGTATGATAAGCTGTGTTATTTTGAGCTTCAAAGGTGCTCTCAACGATTGCGGCGCATCTCTGTGTCCGAAAAACGTGCAGGTCTTCATAACAATTCTTCCTTGAAAATGAATTTGACATAAACCTCAACGGCACTGTCAATAATAATTATAGTCCAATTTCGGTCAAATGTCAATAGTCTGATTTAAGTCATTTTATAATATAAACAAAAAATCAGAAGGTTTGCTATGTATCAAAGATTGAAGGATTTAAGAGAAGACCGCGATTTGACACAAAAGGAAGTTGCCGAGCTGATTGGTAAATCACGTTCGGGGTATTCAAATTATGAATCGGGAGCTTGCGATATCCCGACAGAAGTACTGATCTTTTTGGCTAAATATTACCACACAAGCACAGACTATATATTGGGTGAAACGCAAATAACGGCAAGGCATAGCTTGAACGGTCACGATAAAAACAGATATAAAGAATTGCGCATTAAGAATGCATTAAATCAAACCGAGCTTGCAAAACGTATCGGTATGTCTCAAATAGGTTATTCAAAGTACGAAACGGGTCGGTGCGGTATGCCGACGATCATCCTTATAAAGCTCGCACGAATTTATAACGTCAGCATCGACTATCTTCTCGGTCTTACCGATGTTGAAGAAAGATACGAATAATGAGTTGACATAAAACACCCGTCCCTTTTTGAGGGACGGGTGTTTTATGTCCGAGCCGCCTGCGGGGCGCAGTCGGATCGAAGCACATAGGGGGGATTTCGACCTCTGCGGAGGTCGACTTAAGGCTCCGCCTTAAGAATCCGCAAACTTTTGAAAAAGTTTGATCAAAACTTTCCGCTTTTTAATTCCAGCAGACTCCGTTGGCATCGATGTTTGCTGTGGAGGAGCTTGACATTTTGACGTCGGCAGCCTTATCACCGATAAATATGGCGAGGGCGTTGAGCGAGGTCGGCATTTTGAGCGTCAGAATATCGCCGACGGTCAGATATTCGCCCGAATTTAATCGGAGTGAAGTACTCTGCGCGACCGAGTCAAAATTTTGACAGTGCTTTGTCTCGCTAGACATACCGCCCGAAGGCATCAGCGCAAGGACGTATCCGCCCGTGTAGGTATATCCCCTTTCGCTGTCGATCGCGGAATTTCCGCCCGAGGTCGAGATCACGACCGTCTTACCGCCGCCGAAAACGATACCCTTGTAGGAATCGCGGCTGTTCGAATCTATTCCGTCGCCCGAGGCGTAGATATAGAGAGTACCGCCGTTGATCTCAACGCCCACTCCCGAAGAAACAGTAGAATTAATTCCGTCGTCATTCGAGCGCAGAGCAACATTGGCACGCCCCAAAACGACGTTCAACCCTTCAAGACCCTCGTAGCTGTTCGTAATCGTAATATCACCGCCCGAAAGAGTCAGTTTTCCGTCGGCGTGAATGCCGTCGTCATTTGAATGGATATTGAGAGTACCGCCCGAAACGGTTACGTTGCCCGTGGGCTTCTTGCCGTTTTCAAGCGCAGTATCGGCATTGGCGTGGACGGCATCATCGTACGCCTTGATAAGGATGCGGCCGCTCGCGATTTTTATCTCATTTGATGCTTTGATGCCCTTGGCAGAATGATCCGACTTTTGCGAATTCCCCTCGCCGGGTAAGCCGCCCATACCGCCTCCACCGGGACGTCCACTCGCACCCGGAAAACCGCCGGGGCTCTGCGCGGTCGAATAATTCGTCCACTTGACCTCAAACGCAGTGCCGTTTTCGACAAGCTCGATCATATCGTAGCTTTCGTTGACCGAAAGAACAGGCGATGCAATAGTGTATTCACCGTTTTCGGGCTTTTGTTCCGCCTTGCAGGCAAAAATCTGCATCTTCGTACAACCCGCCGGTTTGTCAACCTTGTAAATGAACGCCGATGCCGTTTGCTGCTGAGAGCCGGGCTTGCTCGGTCTGCTGCCTCCCTGCATACCGCCGGGAGCTGTACCGGGCGCTCCTCCCCCGGGCATTCCATCGGGAGGAGCACTCGGCTTTTCTCCCATTGAGTCGGATCCCGATTCAAGCTTTGCAGTCTTCCAAATGCTTTCGCCCGCATCGTTGGTGTATTTTACTGCTAAATTATAATCCTTCGAGATATAACGGATATAATAAACGCCTTCACTGACCGCCGTTACCTCCTCGGAATACTCGGAGTATTTGTCGGTATAGATATTCAGCACTGCCGTACCGCCGACGATTGCATCGTGCGAAGAATCAATTCCGTCGCAAGCGGAGTAAATATCAACCTTGCCTCCGATGATCTCAATATTTCCTCGCTGATTGCCCTTATCCGAAATATCGCTGTTCGTGGTTTTGATACCGTCGCCCGCACGGGAAATCAGCACGATATTGCCCGACTCGACCGTCACGCTGTCGTTTCCCTTTAGTGCATTGTCGACGCAGGTTACGGTAAGATTCAGACTTTTGATTTCAAGATCGTCCTTGGTGTGGATGCCGTTATTATTTTGCGACTCGATGGTAAGACTTCCCTTTCCGCCCATCTGCATATCGCATTCGGCGTGCACTGCACCCGAATGAACACTCTCGGCTGTCTGATCGACCGCATCGCGCAGATCATAAATAAAATTCACGGTGTCCTTTTTTGCGGTCAGAATGAATTTGTCACCGCCTTGAACCACAATTGGAGCTTCATCAATGCTTTGAATAATGACACCCTCGAGTACAAGCTCAAACTGATGGTCTTCGCCCGCGTCAATAACGATGTATCCGCCGAGATTTCCGCGCAGCGTGTATATCGAATCGGTCGTTAGTCCCGAAAAGGTCAGAACACCGTTTTCGAGAGTGTATGCATTCGGCGTTCCCGCAGTGCAAATGACCTGAAGTGTGGTCTCGATATTCTCCTTAACGTGTTCAAAACCGATGTCGGTCACTTCCGCGGTTTCACCGACACTTTCATCACCCTCGCTTTCATCGAAGAGGCCGATACCCTTTTCGGTACTGTCTTCACCAAAAATCTCACCGCCGAACGTCGGTCCGCAGGAGGAAAACAGCAGAAGCGAAGCGAGCAGAATTGCAATTAATCTTTTCATCAGAGCTCATTCTCCTCGGGCGCGGTGTAAAGAGAAATTTCGAGATTGCCGTTGCGCTCGCGGATGGCGTCGATCATCTCTTTGGAACGCGATGCGTCCTTGAGATCAACAACGTAAGTCAGCTTATAAAGGCTTCCCATATTCGAGGTTTTGGTCTTGATCAGACGTGCGCTTCTCGTATATTCCTTGAAGATTTCATCAAAAACGCCGTGGAAGTTAAGAGATTCCGGAATCGTTACGTGGAGCTCATACTCGCGCTCGCGCTTGATCGGGATGAGCGAAAAGACGAGCATAATAACCGAAATGACCGCAGTAAAAAGAAGCGAAATTGCAACGTAACCCGCCGCAGATGCAAGTCCTGCAGTCATTGCAAGAAAGATCGACGCGATCTCGCGTGCTTTTCCGGGCACGGAACGGAAACGGACAAGTGAAAACGCACCTGCAACGGCAATTCCCGTGCCAACGTTGCCGTTGACCATCATAATAACTGTCTGCACTATCGCGGGGAGCAAAAGCACGGTGACGGCAAAGCTCTTCGTCACTCTGTTCTTAAATGCAGTTGCAAAAAGCACTATAAGACCGCACAGAAGCGATGCTGCGAGTGCGACAAGGTAATCGGAAAGGGTCAGTCCCTCGCCCGCATTTACTATTGACGAAAAAATTTCATTCATTTTCTTTTTCCCTCTTTTCATTCATAATGTCTGAATATGCTTTTCCGTATTTTGAATAAGAAGTCGGATAGATTTTGAGCTCGTCGAGCGCGTGCGAAAGCCAAAGCGGCATCGCGCCGTCGGTCTTGATCTCCATAAGGCAAAAGCCGTCATCGAGTATCCTCTTTCCGCCCGAGCCGCAAGTCAGATCGAGGTTGGTATCTCTGTACCTCACCGCGCTGTCAAAGGTGATGCGCAGCGCGGGCAGATCGCGGACAAAAAAAGCATCGCGCTCATATGAAATTATAACGGACGGCTTCGGATGCTCATAAAAGCACATCGCGTAGTCAATCTCGCGCATTATCTGCGAGTCGGGAGGCTTTTTACCGCCGTTTATGTAATCGACAGACTCGGCAAGTGTCAGCGCGATACGGCGCTTATAAACGACACCTTTGTATTTCTTTTTGATCTCAAGAAAAACCTTTGACTGCTCGGTCGGCGTGCCGTATGTGCGTACACGGAGCTTTTCCTTATACGCGTGCCCCCATTTTTTCGCCTCGATCGAAGCGCGAATGATGCGGAAATCGGGCGTGTCGAGGTAGAGGCTCGATATGGTACTGCGCCCGTATTTATCGGGTGTGAGCATCGGAGAAATTTTTTCAAAAAGCTCCTTGCGTTCCGCATCCGTCAGAATATATTTTTTCTCCACTCGCTTGAATATGAAATTGTCCTTTGCCACGGCGAACCTCCTTTCTTTATCCAAAAATATTATACACCTATTGTGCGACTTTCAAATGTTTCAAAACCCAAAAGTATGTGAAAGCTGTGTGTTTTTCCGTCACACAAAAACTGCCCAGTATTGAAACGGGGCAGTTTTAAGCTTTGAATAAATTACTCGCAAAGAGAGAGGTGGATCTCGTAAAGACGCTTGATCTCGGATGCGCGGAAGTCACAGATCTCTTCCATTGTACCGATCTGCTCGGGTGTGAAGCCCTCAAGCGCCCCCTCCTTGAGCTTCTTCTTATACATCTTATCAACGGTGAGCGCGAACTTGATGTCGAAGGATACGATACGTCCGTCAACCTCTGCTACGATGCAATCGCTCTTGCCGTCGAGGAGAAGGTCAACCGCATAGCTGCCCATCTCTGATGCAGTGAGTCTGTCGCGGAGAGTGGGTGCGCCGCCGCGGACGATGTGTGCAAGGCGCGCAAACTTGGTCTCAACGCCGGTCTTTTCCTGAATGACCTTCTTGAGATCCTCGCCGTAGGGCTTGCCCTCAGCGTTGAATACGCCCTCGGAAACAACTACGAGCATACTTCTCTTGCCCGCAGCCTTTGCCTTAAGGATACGCTCGATAGCGGCATCCTCGTCGAAGGGTACTTCGGGAATCGCGATAGCAACCGCGCCCGATGCGATACCCGCCTTAAGCGCAATCTCGCCGCAATCACGTCCCATAACCTCAACTACGTTGCAACGCGCGTGAGACTGGCAGGTGTCGCGGAGCTTGTCGATAGCTTCCATAGCGGTGTTCATAGCAGTATCAAAGCCGACGGTGTAATCGGTAGCGGTGATATCGTTGTCGATAGAGCCGGTAACGCCGATGGTGGGAATTCCGCGGAGGGAAAGATCGGTCGCGCCTCGGAAGGTTCCGTCGCCGCCGATGGCAACGATGGCATCGATATTGTTATCCTTGCAGGTCTTGACTGCCTTCTGCATGCCCTCTTCGGTCTTGAACTCGTCGCAACGGTCGGTAAGAAGGATAGTACCGCCAAGATTTTCGATATTGGATACGGCACGCGCGTCGAGGTCGATAATCTCGCCCTTGATAAGTCCGCTGTAGCCGCCGATAATGCCCTTTACCTTAAGTCCGTTTGCAAGCGCACGGCGGGTGATAGCGCGAACTGCGCAATTCATTCCGGGTGCGTCGCCGCCCGAGGTGAGAACTCCGATGGTGTTAAATTTTTTCATTGTTTTCTCGCTTCCTGTCGATATATATCGACTTAATATTATTAACCCTTATATTGTAATATATTATTTCCCGAAAATCAAGAGGTATTTTGTTATTTTTGTTAATTTTTGTCGAAAGTGCAGAATTTTAATGCCAAAGACATAGCGTTTGTCGCCGCGCAGATGCGGATAAACTCGCGCGAACGCTTCGGCGAGAGATTGAGAAGCTTGACCTGCTCGCCCTCCTCGGTCGATACGGCAATATAGACCGTGCCAACCGGCTTTTCGGAAGTACCGCCGCCGGGACCCGCGATACCCGTTGTTGCTATTCCGACGTCCGCACCGAGTGCGATACGCACTCCTCTTGCCATCTCGCGAGCCGTCTGCTCGGAAACCGCGCCAAAGGCTTCAAGCGTTTCGTGCTTCACTCCGATCAGCTTTTCCTTCGCCTCGTTCGCGTAAGTCACACAGCCGCCGAGGAAAACGTCCGAGCATCCGGCAAGATCGGTGATGCGTTTTGCTATCAGACCGCCCGTGCACGACTCGGCGCAAGCAAGGGTCATCCCCCTCTCGCGCAGATGCATCACGAGCGCGTTTTCCATACTGTCAACGTCGATGCCGTAAATATAGTCGCCGACCTCGGTCTTTCTTATCTGCTCGATCTGACGGTCACACATTTCGGATGCCGTCGCCTCGTCCTTCGCTCTCGCGCTGACGCGAACGCGGCACTCGCCGTTGCCCGCGTAGGGCGCGACGGTGGGATTTTCAAGCTCCTCCATCATATATCGGAGCTTTTCCTCAACCGCAGATTCACCCATACCGAGGATGTAGATATTTTTTGAAACAATAACGGAATTCGATCTTTCGAAAAGGTAAGGCTCTACCCTCTCGCGCCACATCGGCTCAAGCTCAATGGGCGGGCCGGGGAGCATTATGGCAGTCTTGTCGCCCTGCTCGATAACAAATCCGGGCGCAGTTCCCCAATTATTCTGAAGCACGCGCGCACCGCGCGGTGCCATCGCCTGCTTTTCGTTATTCTTGGTCATATTTCTGCCCATCGAGGAGAAATACTCCATCATTCGGTCGAGCGCCTCTTGATTCAGCTCAAGCTCGAGCCCGAAATACTCTGCGACCATTTCCTTGGTTATATCGTCGCAGGTCGGGCCGAGACCGCCCGAGAGGATGAGGCAATCCGAGCGCGAAAAAGACTCGGCAATAGCCTGCCGCATCCGCTCCGGGTTATCCCCCACAACGGCTTGACGGTAGACGGGAATGCCCAAAGCCGCGAGTCTCCTCGAAATATACGAGGCGTTGGTGTTGATTATGTCGCCGAGCAAAAGCTCTGTGCCGACACATAAAATTTCTGCGCTTCTGACATCTTTCATTGCCGAGTCTTCCTTTGTTATTTAGTTATTAATTAATTTGATTGTAAAACGCAGTTTTACAATTGGCCATTTTATTTGTTGAGAATAGTAACGTCCATGTGGGGATACGCGCAGGATACGCCCTCTGCCTCGAGTGCCTTGCGGATCTCGGTGGTAAGGTCGAACTTAACGCCCCAATAGTTGCCCGCTTCTGCCCAAACGCGAACGGTAACGATAACGGCGGAATCGCCGAGGCTGGTAACGCGTGCGAAAACGTCCTTGTCTGTCTTAACGAGTGCGTGAGCGGCAGCAACGCGCTTTGCGATCTCGCAAGCCTTCTCGGAATCGGATTCGTAAGTAATGCCGAAATCCATATCAACACGGCGAAGATCCTCGCGTGAGTAGTTGATAACGGTATTGTTCATCATAGTGCCGTTGGGGATGGTCACGTGCTTGTTGTCACCCGTGATAAGGAGGGTGTAGAAGATACCGATCTCGCGAACCGTACCCGAAACGCCTGAGGTCTCGATAAACTCGCCTACGCCGAAGGGACGGAAAAGGAGGAGCATAATGCCGCCTGCGAGGTTCGAGAGCGAGCCCTGCATAGCAAGACCGATAGCAACGCCGCAGGATGCGATAGCCGCGATAACGCTCGCCATCGGAACACCGAGGATAGCGACAATGCAAACGATGAGGATCACCCACAGACCGATAGAAACGAACGAATTGAGGAAGGACTTAACGGTCGCATCCATCTTATCAAATTTCTTGCCGTTGGGGAAGATCTTAAGAATGAGCTTGATGATGAGAGAGCCGATGATCCAGACGAGGATAGCACCGAGGAGCTTGAGACCGACGTTCTGCGCGACGCCGATGAGCCAGGTGAGGAAGTTTTGCATAAAATTATGTTCCTTTCAGATATTTTGATGCAATTATTATAGCACAAGCCACAAGAAAAGTAAAGCCGATTTGTCAAAAAAATGCTGAATTGCGTTGATTTTTATGCATTTTCGATGTATAATATTCCCGAGGTGAAACAATGGAACTTACATATAAAAGCTGCAATATCTGCCCGCGCGAATGCGGAGTTGACCGCGAAAGCACGCTCGGTATCTGCCGTTCGGGTAACAAGGTAAAAATTTCGCGCGTATCGCGCCATCTTTACGAGGAGCCCGCCATCTGCGGCAAGCGCGGCGCGGGAACCGTTTTCTATTCGGGATGCAATCTCGGATGTGTTTTCTGTCAGAATTCGATCATAAGTCGCCAAAGCATCGGTAAGGAATTCGATGAAAAAGAGCTTGCGGAGCTTTTTCTGACGGTAGCCGCGAGCGGCGTTTCCACGCTCGATCTCGTCACGCCGACACATTTTACGCCAACCGTTGCGGCGGCTCTTTCGGCAGTCAAGGACAAGCTCAGCATCCCCGTTGTCTGGAATTCGGGAGGATACGAAAGTGTAGAGTCACTTGAATTGCTCAGAGGTCTTGTTGATATCTATCTGCCCGATTTCAAATATTATTCGCCCGAGATCGCGACAAAATACTCCCGCGCCGCAGATTACCGCGAGCGCGCCGAGGAAGCACTCCTCTTTATGTATGATATGCTCGGTGGGGCAGAGTTTGACAGTGACGGAATGATGACGCGGGGCATCATCGTGCGTCATCTTGTCCTGCCGGGGCAAAGAAAGGATTCGATCGCCTGCCTGCGCCGACTCGCGGAGATACTGCCCGTAGGTGATATCCGCCTGAGTCTTATGAGCCAATACACCCCCGATTTTTATAAGGGCGAGGATAAAAATCTCCTCCGCCGCCTGACCACTTTCGAATACGAAAGCGTTCGCGCCGAAGCTCTTCGCCTCGGCTTCGACGGCTATATGCAAGCCCCCTCGTCGGCATCAGCCGAATACACGCCCGAATTTTCGGATACTTTTTCTCTTGATTTGTCTTGACAAACCTTGAATAATATATTATAATTACTGAAGTATTAATTTTTCCGATAAACGGAGGTAAATTTTATGTCACAAAGCAGAGTAATCGTTTTCTCCTGCGATGCTATGGTCTATGAGGATATCAAATATCTTCTGAAGACCAGCCCTCGCTTCGCGGAGCTTTTCGGTAAGGGTTCGATGGTCAAGCGCACCCGCACCATCTATCCCTCGGTAACCTACCCCTGCCACACCTCGATGTCCACGGGTTGCTACCCCAATAAACACGGTGTTACCAATAATAACATCTTCATGCCCGGCGTAACCAAGAACGTTCCCTGGACCTGGTTTGCCGATAACATCAAGTGCCCCGATATCTTCACCGCCGCAAAGAAGGCAGGACTCACCACAGCTTGCGTTTTCTGGCCCGTAACCGCAGGTCACGAATACATAGACTATAACTTCCCCGAGTACTGGCCCCAGTCCCCCGAGGACACCAAGGAGGAAGCCTTCCTCCGCGCGGGAACCACTCCCGAGCTCTACCGCGAGTGCATCGCGCCCCACATCGAAAAGGTTAAGATCAGAACGCACCCCGACACCGACGAGCTTCTCGTTCGCGTAACCTGCGATATGATCGAAAAATACAAGCCACATCTTCTCCTTCTCCACACCGGCGACGTTGACAGCTACCGCCACGGTACCGGTCTCTTCACCGAGAAGGTAACAAGCGGTGTAATCGACACCGAGCGCTGGTTCTTCGAGATCATCGAGGCAACCAAGCGCGCAGGCACCTTCGAGGAAACCAACTTCTTCCTCATCTCCGACCACGGTCAGCTCGAGATCGTTCGTAACCTCAAGCCCAACGTCGTTTTCGCCGACAACGGTCTTATCGAAATGAACGAGGACGGAAGTCTCAAGTCCTGGAAGGCATACTGCCACTCCACAGGTCTTTCCGCGCAGATCAGACTTGCCGATCCCACCGACAAGGAAACCTGGCAGAAGACCTACGACCTCCTCAAGTGGATGCGCGACGAGGGCATTTACGGCATCAGCGAGGTCTATACCACCGAGGAGATCAACGAGAAGGAACACCTTTCGGGCGAATTCTCCTTCGTTATCGAGTCGGACGGCTACACCTCCTTCGCAGAGGACTGGAAGCGTCCTATGGTAAAACAGCTTGACCTTTCCGACTACCGTTACGGCAAGGCAACCCACGGTCACAATCCCGACAAGGGCCCCCAGCCCATCTTCTTCGGCTTTGGCAAGGACATCAAGGAAGGCGTTCTCATCGAGCGCAGACCCACCGTTGACGAAGCACCCACTTATGCAAAGATCCTCGGCGTAGAGATGCCCGGCATAGACGGCACTCCCATCGAGGAAATGCTCAAGTAAGCACTTGTAAAACTGCGTTTTACAAGTGAAACGCGCGCTTATCGCCGCACGCAAAAATTTTCAATTTTTGCTACTCCCCTCGGCGCGCAGACTCGCTTAGCTCGTCTTAAAGGTGTTTTTTCGCCGGCAAAGCCGTCAAAAAAACGAATTTTATTATAATTATAATTATAAACATTTTAACTTTGGAGGAAATAAAAATGCTTAAAATAGGCGTACAGACAGGCGGTTGGTACGATCACGACAACGCCCTCGCATCTTTTGAATACATCAAGTCCTGCGGCTTTGAAGCCGTTGACTACAACATCGACATCTATATGAGACCCGATCCTATGGCAAAGGACGGAGTTATCACTCCCACTCTCTTTGATAAGCCTATCGAGGAGATCCTTGAATGGGTTAAGCCCCTCAAGGACGCAAGCGAGGCAACCGGTGTTGAAGTATCGCAGATGCACGCTCCCTTCCCGTGCTGGTATCCCGGCAAGGACGAGCTCAACGCGCATATCATTATGGCGCTTGACAAGTGCTTCGCGGTTGCGGAATACATCAACTGCCCCGCAGTTGTAGTTCATCCCACCATCCTTTCCGAAAGAGATGCCGAATGGGAGGAAAACCTCAAATTCTACCGCAGCCTCATCCCCTACATCAAGAAGTACAAGGGCGTTAAGATCTGCACCGAAAATATCTTCGGCAAATACGGCTCGCACTTCGTCGAGGCAAGACTTTCGAATCCCTACGATGCCGCAAGAATGATCGACACTCTCAACGAGGAAGCAGGCGGCGATTACTTCGGCTTCTGCTTCGACATCGGACACGCAAATCTCTGCCACCTTGATCTTAAGAATTATATGAAGATCATGGGTAAGCGCCTGACCATCTTCCACATCCACGACAACAACGCGCACGACGACCTCCATATGATCCCCTACTCCTACCTCACCAGCGGCAAGTTCCACGTTTGCGATTGGGCTCGCTTCGTCGAGGGCATCAAGGAGATCGGCTTCGAGGGCACCCTCGCATTCGAGACCTTCCGTATCTTCTCGGCTTATCCTAAGCCTGCGCATACCTCCGCGCTCAAGCTTATTTCGGATATCGGACACTATTGGGTTGATCAGATCGAAAGCAAATAATTTTTCGGCGGTTTTCCAAGGAAAGCCGCCGAATTTTTGCTGAAATTCGAGAAAAAAGATTGACAAAAGGAAAAATTTATTATATAATATATTTATCTCTATTAAAAATAGAAAAATACATTTGGAGGAATCCCATGAAACACATTTCCCGCATCCTTGTTGCGATCCTCATCATCGCAATGATGCTCCCCACCGTGCTCTCTTGCGCCGAGACTAACGGTCCCGACGTGACCACTGAGGCGGCTAACACCGAGGCTCCCGCTCTCGATGTCACCACCGAGGCAGAAGAGACTATGTTCGCTCTCTCCGACATTCCCGCAGATCTTAAATTCGACGGCGAGACCATCAAGTTCCTTTACTGGAGCGATGTTGAGAACCCCGAGTTCTTCGTTGAAGACCAGAACGGCGAGGCTGTAAACGACGCTATCTGGAGCCGTAACGCAAAGGTTGAGGAGCAGTTCGGCGTTACCCTCGAGTTCACCGGCACTCTCGGTAACTTCAACAACCAGTCCGCTTTCGTTAACCAGGCTGTAAACAGCACTCAGGCAGGCGCTGACGCTCACGACTTCTTCTGTGGCTACTCGATGTCCGGCGCAACCCTTATGTGCCAGGGTATCGCACAGGACCTCACCCAGTATCCCATCGTAGAATTCGACAAGCCCTGGTGGCCTGCTTCCCTTATCGGCAAGGCAACCATCAAGGACGGCATTTATTTCGCATCCGGTGATATCTCCACAAACTTCCTTTACATGATGTACCTCTGCGTATTCAATAAGGACCTCTTCACCGATATCACCCAGCTCGAATCCAAGTCCCTCTACGAGGCAGTAGACAACGGCGAATGGACTCTCGATAAGTTCATCGAACTCGCAAGCGGTGTTTACGTTGACCAGAACGGCGACGCTACTCCCAACCAGGGCGACCGTTTCGGTTTTGTTACCAGCAATATCCACTTCGACTCCTTCTACACCGCAGCTAATCTCTTCACCGTAATTCCTGCAGAAGACGGAACCGTCAAGCTTTCCGACGACCTCTTCTCTGAGAAGACTCAGAACCTTCTCACCAAGCTGTGCCCCTTCCTTCATGACTCGGGTGACTGCTTCCTTAGCGCTGACCAGGATATCTTTGCAGCAGGCGAGGCTCTCTTCGACATCAACCGTGCACAGATCACCAACAAGAAGCTGACCGCTACCTCCTTCTCCTACGGTATCCTTCCCGTTCCGAAGTACGATGCTGAGCAGGAAGAATATTACACCTGCATGGCATTCCCCTTCACCACCTACGTGCTCTCCACCGCTTCCACTCATCCCGAGGCAGCAGCTGCTACCCTCGAGCTTATGGCATACCAGAGCTACCTCCAGATCACTCCCGCACTCTTCGAGGAAGCTATGAAGCTCAGATACGCTGACCAGAGTGACGACTCCTTCATGTTCGACCTCATCCGTGAGACCGTTGTCATCGACCTTGGCAGACTTCTCACCAACCGTCTTGATAACCTCTCCTACAGCCTCTTCCGTAGCGCAATGAACAACAACCAGGCAGGCTCTTGGGGTTCTCTCGAAAAGGCTAACTCCAAGCTCTTCAACAGAAAGCTCACCGATATCAATAAGGCTATCGAACAGCTCGGTTAATAGCATTTTACTTAACAAAAAGCAGACCTTCGGGTCTGCTTTTTAAGTTATTTTGCAAAAAGGATTGACAAACGCTTCATTTTAGTTTATAATAATTAGGTATATCAAAATCTAATTTTCGCAAAGGATAAAGAAAAATGACACTTTATGAAGAACTTATCGCGCGCGGTCTTGTAGCTCAGGTTACCGACGAGGCGCACATCAGCGATATGATCAACAACGGTAAGGCGACCTTCTACATCGGCTTCGACCCTACCGCAGACTCCCTCCACGTAGGTCACTTTATGGCTCTCTGTCTTATGAAGAGACTCCAGATGGCAGGCAACAAGCCCGTCGTTCTCATCGGCGGCGGTACCGCAATGATCGGTGACCCCTCGGGCAGAACCGATATGCGTTCCATGATGACCCGCGAAACCATTCAGCACAACTGCGATTGCTTCAAAAAGCAGATGGAGAGATTCATCGAGTTCGGCGAGGGCAAGGCTATTATGGTCAACAACGCAGATTGGCTTCTTGACCTCAACTACGTTGAAGTCCTCCGCGAGGTCGGCGCTTGCTTCTCGGTCAACAATATGCTCAGAGCCGAGTGCTACAAGCAGAGAATGGAAAAGGGACTCTCCTTCCTTGAATTCAACTATATGATTATGCAGTCCTACGACTTCTACTATCTCTACCAGAAGTACGGCTGTAATATGCAGTTCGGCGGCAACGATCAGTGGTCGAATATGCTTGGCGGCACAGAGCTTATCAGACGTAAGCTCGGCAAGGACGCACACGCAATGACCATCACCCTTCTCCTCAACTCCGAGGGCAAGAAGATGGGTAAGACCGCTTCGGGCGCAGTTTGGCTCGATCCCGCGAAGACCACTCCCTACGATTTCTATCAGTATTGGAGAAACGTTGAGGACGCTGACGTTCTCAAGTGCATCCGTATGCTCACCTTCCTCCCCATGGAGCAGATCGAGGCTATGGACAGCTGGGAAGGCAGCCAGCTCAACACCGCAAAAGAGATCCTCGCATACGAGCTCACCAAGCTTGTACACGGCGAAGAGGAAGCAAACAAGGCTCAGGCAAGCGCGAAGGCACTCTTCGGCGCAGGCGCAGATGCTGATATCCCCACCGCAGAACTTGCAGAATCCGATCTTATCGACGGTGCGATCGACATTCTCTCGATCCTCCTCAAGGCGGGACTCGTTCCCTCCAAGTCCGAGGCACGCCGTGCAGTTGAGCAGGGCGGCGTAACCGTTGAGGGCGAGAAGGTTACCGATATTAAGGCTACCTACACCGCAGAAACTCTTAAGGGCGGCATCGTTGTCCGCAGAGGCAAGAAGGCGTTTAAGAAGGTAGTTCTGAACTAAATAAGATAAAGCACGGCAGTTTTTACGATTGCCGTGCTTTTTTAGGGCAGAGGTAAGAGGGCAGAGGGCAGAGGTATGGTGAATTTTCTCGCGGAGCTCGAAAATTTACGATTTTAGTTAAAACTAAAGACAACAGTAGCGGAAAGTTTTGGTCAAACTTTTTCAAAAGTTTGCGGAGTTTGAGGTGGAGCCTCATTTCAATGCGAAGGCTTCAGCCTTCGCTTCTCCGCTTCAAAAATACGAAGCTTGCTTCGGATTTTTGGACAGAGTCGATCATTCCCGAATGTAGGGAATGATCGCGCTCTGTCACCCCGCGCGCAAAGCGCGCGAAAAAAGCTAAAATATTTCTGCTTGCAAAATATCGATATTTATGATATAATTAAATCAAAAATCGGCAACCGAAATGAAGAAAAAGAAGATATTCAAAAAACTATTCAAAAAGAAAATGACACTTGAGCAGGCGATTTTATTCCTCATTGTTGGAGTAATACTCGGCTCTGTGTTCACCTTCGGCCAGCAATATTTGAAGGCACCTATCAACCGCGATTCAGCGATATGCGTTCAAACAGAATACTCATACCACACTCAAAGACTTATCCGCCCCGATTCGCATGCAGTAAGCATCCATTGTTCCAATGGTGAAATATACAGTATCGACGCGCATTGCGTTACCTATGATATCCTCGATTATCTTGACACTCTTGAAAAGGGAACGAAGCTGAATATGCTGATTCATCCGAACTCTGATACCATCCTATCGCTTGAAGTTAACGGTGAGAGCATTATTGATTTTGATGAGGTTCAAGATGATCTCAATTATGCCAATACAGGCTTCCTATGCATCGGAATATTTATGTATATTCTCGCTGTGTGCGGGGCGGTTAGACTTATTGTGATTACAGTGCGGAAATTTAAGAAGTAAATTAGTAAAAGCTCCCCATCGGGGAGCTTTTACTAATTCCAAACAGCCGGCGGGGCGCCGTCTGTTTGAAGCACAGGGAAGGGTTTCGACCGCTGCGGCGGTCGACTTAAGGAACTTTTTGAAAAAAGTTCCTTAAGAATCTTCCAAAACTTTTCCGCTATTAGAGATTGCGGATATACTCCGCAAACACGTCCGCCATATGCTTACAAGCCTTCTCCGACATATGTGTGCCGTCGGGCATGCTCTCGGGGTTGAAGGGATCAAGCTCGGGGTCGTCGTGGAAATTCAGCGGCTCGATGCCCTCGCTTCGGCAGACCTCCACGAAGGCGAGGTGGAAGTCAAGATGCTTCAGATCGTCCGTGCGCTTTTGAGGCTCTTTTTTCTTTCTCATCGAATCGGAGACGATCAGCTTCGACTCGGGGAAATCGCTCTTTATCATTCTGATAATCGAACGGAGTGCGCCGCAATAAGTATAGGGATCGGTCGAATCAAGCTCGCCGAGGGGGATGCAATGGTTGCAGTCGTTGCCGCCGCCTTGGACAATGATGATATCCGCGCCGTGCTCCATCATAGGTGCGCGCTCGAAATAGCTGTCCTCTCTTCCCTCCTGCTTTGCGATATTCGTGCCGCTTACGCCGTAATTGCGTGTAGTACAGCGCAGACGGAGTCCGAGCAGGACTGGGTAATTGATCTCTTTTGTTTTTATACCCTCATTGTCGATCAGAATACGGGTGTTCGATGCGCCGAGGCAATTTATTGTTATATTTTCGGTTTTCATAGGAATACTTCCTTTTGTTTTTTCTAAAGTATAGCACAGTTTCGCGGTTTTGTCAATATAAAAATGCGGCTCCGAAAACTCGGAGCCGCTATATTATAGAAATTACTTCTTGTCGGGTGCTACGAACTGAGCGTAGAAGCAGCCGGAATCAGCCTTCATAGGACCGATGGTCTCATAAGTGCCGTCTGCCTTGGTGCCGAAGATGTATGCGGTGCCCTCAACGTCAGCCTTGACGGTCTTAAGAGTCTCGTCATAGGTGTAAAGGGTGGATGCGGTCTCCTCAAACTTAGCGTTTACGTAGTTGCCGCTCTTTACCATATTGATATAGAACTTTACGCCGCCGACTACGCAGTAGAGGTTGTATCCGCCTGCGGTCTCCTCAACGAAAACGTTAGCAGCCGCGGTAGCATCGGTGGTGGTAGCCATATAGTAGCCGTCCATTTCGCCGGTGATGTAGAGAACCTTGTTGCCTGCATTCTTCTGAACGAAAGCAAAGCCGTATGCGTTGCCGAGAATGGGCTTGATAGCCTCGAGAGTTACCGCAGGAGCGGGCTCTGTGGTCTCGGGTGCGCTCTGACCCTTGGTGAGCTCCTTAAGAACAGCGTTCTTGAGCTGAGGACCGTTGTAGTTGGATACGATGGAATAAAGAACTACGAAGTCGCCGACCTCGGGCTTGTTTGCAAGTGCATCGTAACGAGCTCCCGCCTCATCGTAGAGGCCGTAAACGTAGAGGCTGTTGCCTGCTTCGTCAACGATGTAGAAGTTACCGTAGGTGGTGTTCTTAACCTCGGTTACGGTACCCTTAACGGTGTACTGCTCGGTGGTTGCGGTGTTGTGTGCAAGACCGTTACCGATAGCGATAATGTCCGCGATGGGGGTGGAGCCGTCAGCTGTGGTGGGAGCCTTAACGTGGGACTTGATGACCGCGTTCTTAAGCTGAGGACCGTTATAGTTGGAAACGATACTGATAACGGTGATGGTATCGCCTACCTCGGGCTTGTTAGCCATAGCATCGTAGCGGGTGGTGCCGTCCTTATCGTAAAGACCGTAGATGTAGAGAGTGTTGCCCTCTGCGTCGGTGATGTAGAGGTTACCGTAGGTCTCGTTCTTGATCTCGGTTACAGTACCCGAAACGAGGTACTTCTCAACGGTGTTTGCATTGTGCTCAAGCTTCTCGCCGATAGCGAGGATATCCTTGATGGAGGTGAGCTCGGTGGGATCCTTAGGAGTCTCGGAGGGAACGAATGCATCAGCAGCTTCCTTGCTCATAAATGCAACGACGAACTGCGAAACGCCGGTGTTCTCTGCGTTGATGTAGGTGGACTCGGAGATACAAGCGGTTGCATAGGAGCTGTAGGTACCGAATACGTATTCGATATTGTCGCACTTGGTGAACCAAGCGTTAACGTCTGCGTGGTAGGTGAAGATGCTGGAGTTTTCGGTGCTGTATCCAACGTACTTGCTTACCTTACCGTCCTCTGCGGTGGTGGTGTGAGCGTAAACGTAGGTCTTAACGCCACCTATGGTGGTGTAGATCTTAACGCCGCCGGTTGCCTTTTCGATCATGAACTCAAGACCGTCTGCGGGGGTCTCGGTGGTCATAATGAACTTGTTCTCATTGTTCTGGGTCTCGCCGGTGAGGAAAAGAGTCTGACCGAGGTTAGCCTGAACGATGAAGAGCTTGTAAGCCTCGCCCTCCTTGGGCTCGGTAACAGCCGCGGAGTTGTCGTAAACGGGAAGAACGCGGGTGAAGGACTTCTCAACGGTGTTGCCGGATGCATCCTTAACGGTTGCGGTGAGGGTGTAGGTGATCTCCGCCTCGTTCTTGGAGGGGAGGTCTACGGTGTAAAGACCGTTCTCAAGAGTGAGAGTGATGGTCTCAAGGTCAACGGTCCAGGTTACCTCGAACTTGATACCGTCGATCGGGATCTGAGCGATGATCTGATAGTCAGCGGGGGTCTTCTTGCCCTCGTCGGACTTATACATAGAGGTAAGATACTCTACTGCATCGTCAATGGATACGCCTGCGGGAGCCTGAGTTTCCTCAGTAGCAAGCGTGGTCTCGTCGCCCTCTCCACCCTTACAAGCTACAAAAGCAGTAAGAAGCATGGAGAGCATGAGAAGAATTGCTAAAAACTTTTTCATGATAACTCCTTTATATGTTTTTTAATTTACGAATGTGATGTCGTTTGCCGAGAACACCTTAAGCTGGTAGGCACCGTTATAAACGTCTACCACGCCGCGGGCATTGATCTTACTGCCGATGGGGAATGCGTCTGCCGTGATCGTCTTGCCTGCGCTGTCCTTGAGAACGATGGTGCGGATAACGAACTCGGTGCCGTCCTCTGCCGTGCAGGTGATCGAAAGTGCGCCAAAGTTCGAGCTATCCTCGTTTTGTGTGGTGTAGATGCTCTTGATTGTGAGATTTGTGAGCGAAGCCGTACCGTGCATCGTGAGGAAGCCGCGGTCGAAGGTCTTTTCTACGATGCTTTCGTTTTCTCCGTCAACAACGGTTATGTTGAGCGTAACCTTTTCGGTCAGAAGCTCTTTTGCCCCAACCTCAACGTACGATCCCTCGTGTCCTTGGCTGATGAGCTTGATATTCGACTCATCATCGGGACGCATAGCGTTGTATTTGATATCCGAAATCTGATAGGTTCCGCCGGTCTCATAGTACTGAACCGATCCGACAACGAGAATTCTGTTGCCGACTGTCAGTATCTCCTGACCGAAATAGTCGAGGTTAAAGCCGTAGTAGACCTGAATGCCGAAGTAAAGACCGGTCTCCTCGTCGTATTCCTCAACGTATGCGGTGTTGCCTGAATTTCTGACTACCACGCCCTCAAAGCCGACACTCTTGTCACGGTAGGACTCGATATTCGTCTTGAGTTCCTTGAGAGTCACGGGAATTGCCGCGCCGTAGAAGAAATCGGGATCCTTTTCCTTGGAATGAACGTAGAGCTTGTGGGTGGTTGCCTGATAGAGGATCTGCGTGCAGATATCCGCGTAGGCGGTATCCGAGGATTTTGATGCGACAGCGAGTCCGTTCTGGAGGATTTCAAGGTTGAGGCAGCGGTAATCCGCCATCTCTGCCGTTTTGTACCATACCCAGACGAGGTATCTGTCGCCCGTCGAGTCGGGATTCCAACGATCGGTATCCGATTCAACGATGATGGAGGTAGCGCTCATAAGAGCTTCTTTGGTATAATTGGAAGCCTTTTTGCCCCAAGGCTCGATCTGTCCCGTCGATTCGGGAGTGTTGATACCGAGGTATCTCGCCTTAAGCACGCCCGAGTCGATAACCGACGAGGGCACGTTAAAGTGAGTGGTGTCGCCGTCGACGTAGGTCTTGACGGTGGCTTCGGTGTAGACTCTGCCCGAGCTCGGATCGAACTTGAGAGTTCCCGCAAGATCAACGAATTCGCCGATCTCGCCCTCGGCGGGCGCGGTCGTTTCATCTCCCCCCTCTCCGCCGTCACACGCGGTAAGGCATGAAAGGACAGCGGCGAGAGCAAGGATGAGAATAAATATTCTTGATAAATATTTCATTAATTATATACTATTAGTCTGCGGCATATTCGCACTCGGAAACTGCCTTTTCAAAGAGCTTCTTGATAGCAGATTCGATATTGGAATCGGTGGATACGAGAGCATCCTGCATAAGAGTACCAACCTGGTCACGAGCCTCGGAAGAGCCGTTGAACGCGGGGGATACGAAGTATGCATCCGCCTGAGAAAGCGCGAGCTTAACGCTCATTGCGGTGAGGTTGTTGATGCCGTTTGCCTTATCGAGCCACTGCTGATATACGGAGTTCTGCTGAACAGACTTGATAACGGGAGCGTAACCCGAAGCCATCGAGAATGCTGCCTGGAATTCAACGTTGGTGGTAAGGAACTTAACGAAGAGCCAGGAAGCTACAACCTCCTGAGGATTGGAATCCTTGAAGATGCAGAGGGAGGGACCCTGAGAGATAACCTTGGGAGCTGCGGGATTTACCTGGGGAGGAGTTGCCATAGCGGTCTCGAAGAGAGCCTTGCCGTCAACCTGAGGAGGCTGCTGATAGCTTGCGCCACCGGTAGAACCGATAACCATATAGCACTTCTGACCCTCGGTAGCGGTAAAGAGACCCGAGGTGTAGGAGCCGTAGATCTCCTCGGTGGTTACCCAGCCGTTAACGTACCAATCGTGGAACATCTTAACGAAGGAGCGGTTGGTCTCGTTATCGAAGAGGAAATGCTCATCCTCGTTGAGGGAGGTGTAATCGGAGCCGTACTGCTCACACATGGTGATGAACCAGTTAGCCTCGGAGTCGTAGCCGAGAGGTACGCAGTCGGGATCGATCTTCTTGATCTGCTCGCAGACCTGAGCCATCTCTTCCCAAGTGGTGGGAACCTTGAGGTTGTTCTGCTCAAAGAATGTCTTGTTGTAGTAGAGAGCCTCGGTGGACTTGGACATAGGAAGGGTATACATAGTGCCCGCCTCGTCGAACGCGGTACCCTCTGCGTAATAGCCGGGGATGAAGTCCGCGATCTGCTCTGCGGTAAGACCGAGGGTGGTGGTTGCACCGGTCGCGTCGGTAACGGTGATGGTGCTCTCGATGAAGCTATCGAGCGGAACAACTGCCTTTGCTACGTTGTAAAGAGCAACGTGGTCGGGATAGCAGTATGCGATGTTGGGCTGGTTGCCTGCGGTGAGCGCGGTCTTGATCTGATCGCGAACGCCGTCGTAGTCACCCTGAGATGCGTGCTCAACGGTGATGTTGGGGTAGAGCTTGTTAAACTCGGGAATATAGTTGTCGAGTATTCCCTGAAGCTTTGCGCCCATGGAGTGATAGAAGGTGATGGTTACGGCGCTTCCGTCGTAGCCCTCTGCGGGAACGTCGTAGGGAACCTTTGCGCTGCCCTGCTCGCCGCCGTTGTTGCCGCCTTCATTGCCGCCCTCGCCGCTATTCGAGCAGCTTGCCATAGCAACTGCGCTCATAAGCATAGTGAGAACGAGAAGGAACGAGATGATTCTCTTTTTCATTGTCTTTAATCCTTTCGGTTGTATAATTTATTTTTTTAAGCAGAATTTCTGCTATTAACCCTTGATACCGCTTCTCGAAACGCCCTTCATAATGTACTTACGAAGGAAAATGAATACGAGGAAGAGGGGGATCGAAACGACGGTGACCGCCGCCATCTGAACGGGGATGTTAGCCTGTCCCGACATATCGGTAAAGGCGTCGCGAAGACCGTTTGTGATGAGTCGGTAATCATCGGTCGAGGTAACGAGACGGGGCCATACGTAGGAGTTCCACGCGCCCATCATCTTGAGGATGGTGATCGAAATAAGGTTAGGAAGCGACAGCGGTATCATAACCTTCCAAAGATACTTGAGATCGGTCGTGCCGTCGACCTTGGCGGCAAGATAGAGCTCGTTGGGGATCTGAAGGAAGTTCTGACGGAGCAGATAGATATAGAAAACGCTGACAAGGAAGGGGACGATAAGAACGGTGAAGGAATCGAGCCATCCGAACTTTGTTACGGTAACGTAGTTGGTGATCGTAAAGAGCTCGCCGGGGATCATCATTGTTGCAAGAAGTCCTGCAAATAGCGCGTTCTTGCCCTTGAACTCAAGTCTTGCAAAGGCAAATGCGGAGAGAACCGTGATGACGAGCGAAAGAATTGTCGAAACGATACCGACGTAAACGGTGTTCATAAAGAGCTTGCCGAGGTTTGCCGCGGTGAACGCCTCGAGGTAGTTCCCCCACAAGATTTCCTTCGGAAACAGGGTGGGTATCGGCAGACGGTACTCAACCGTGCTCTTGAGAGAGGAGATTATCATCCAATAGAAGGGGAAAACGATGATAAGCGCCATAGTTATAAGGAATGCGTAAAGCAGGAACTGAACGATGATCTTTGTGACAGTCTGCGCGGCAGTTACCTTCTGCATATCCTTTTCGTGCATAGTGGTCATAATCTTTTTATCAGCCATATCGCACCTCCATCAATAATGTGTCTTCTTTTTGCTGACGTACATATTGATCATCGTAACGACAAATATGATAGCAAAAAGAATGAGTGCGGCGGCAGATGCACGTCCCTCCTGATTTCCGAGGGCGTCATAGATATAACCGACCATAGTGTTGAGCGACTCACCGCCGACAGCCTGCATATCGTCACCGAAGATACCGACGATGCTCGAATACTCCTTGAATCCGCCGATAAAGCCGGTGATAACGACGTAGGCGATCATAGGGGAAAGGAGCGGAACGGTGATCTTGGTGAATACGCGGAGACGGGGAGTGGAGTCGATCTTCGCGGCGTCGTAATACTGCTTGTTTACGCTCTGTAAACCGCCGAGAAGGATGAGTATCTTGAAAGGAAGCGCGTTCCAGACGATGTAGATCGTGAGGACGGCGATGTTCGCCCAATATCCCGAGCCGGCGTTGATCCAGTTGATGGGCTCCGCACCGAAGACACCGAGGATATTATTGATAATACCGAATGAGGGGGCGGTGGTTCCGAAGCCGACGATGTTGAACATAGCCTCGAATACCATTCCGATAGCGATGGAGTTGGTTACGTAGGGGAGAAAGAAAATGGTCTGCAGGAATCGCTGAAGCGGCTTGATAGCGTTCAGACACACCGCAATAACAAGCGCGAGGATAGTGGAGATCGGTACGGTGAGGACGGTCAGAAGCATCGTGTTCTTCAGGCAATCGATAAATCCGCGGTACTTGATGACCTTCTCGAAATTCTTAAGACCGAATTCGTTGCCGAGCGTTCCGCCGAGCTCCTTCATAATGCTGTAATCTTCCCAGAAAGCCATACGGAGAGTATTGATGATGGGCCATACCGTAAAAACGAGCAGAAGTGCAACTGCGGGTGCGAGATATATCCAAGCCTTCCATTCCTCAAACCTGATCTTTTGAAGGAATTTTTTCATATCTGTCTACCTCAGATACCTGTCTCGGGTGCGCTCTGGTCGCCGAAATAGATTCTCTCTTCGGTCTCGGAATCAAAAATGAATACCTTGTGAGGCTTGAGGTCGAACTTGACGGTCTGCGCGGTAGCGGAGATCTTATAATCCGCATCAACGATCGCGCGGATGGTGGGAGTGAGCATAGCCTCGTTCTTTGAAACGATGCTTACGTCGCGGCCCATAACCTCGATAGAGGAAAGCGCACAGGTCATCGCGCCGTTTTCCGAGGGAATGAAGCCTTCGGGACGGATAGCGGCGAATACCTCGCGGTCAGCCACACCGGAAACGTCAAGAACAGCCTCGCCGTTGATGTAAAGCTTGCCGCCCTTTACGTTTGCCTTGAAAACGTTGATGGGGGGAGTTCCGAGGAACTTTGCAACAAAGAGGTTTACGGGGTTATCGTAAACGGTCTGCGGCTTGCCGATCTGCTGAACAACGCCGAGCTTCATAACGACGATGACGTCGGAGATGGACATAGCCTCCTCCTGGTCGTGGGTTACGAAGATGGTGGTGATGCCGGTCTCGTTCTGAATACGGCGGATCTCCTCTCTCGTCTGCAGACGGAGACGCGCGTCGAGGTTGGAAAGCGGCTCGTCGAGCAGGAGCACGCGAGGCATCTTAACGAGTGCGCGCGCGATAGCAACTCTCTGCTGCTGACCGCCCGAAAGCTCGCTCGGCTTGCGGTCCATGAGATTGTCGATCTGCACAAGTCTTGCCGCCTCGAGAGCACGCTCGAGCATGGTGTTCTTGTCAAGCTTGTCCGCGCCCTTGAGGTTCTGGAGCGGGAAGAGGATATTCTGCTTAACGGTCATGTGAGGATAGAGCGCATAGTTCTGGAATACAAGGCCGACGCCTCTGTTTTCGGGAGAAAGGGTGGTAACGTCATCTTCACCGAAGAATATCTGTCCGCCGGTGGGCTTCTGAAGACCGCTGATCATATAAAGAGTGGTACTCTTACCGCAGCCGGACGGGCCGAGAAGACCGACGAGCTTACCGTCGGGGATGGTGAAGGTGAGATCGCTTACTGCAACGACCTCTTCGTTTGATTTCTTGTTTCGACTCGGGAATACCTTAGTCAGATTCTGCAAAACGATTTTCATGATCTTGTAGCATCCTTTTTATTTGCATTTTTTAATTTACGAAATATATTTGTCTCTCGCGGCGTTTTCCGCGTGGAGCTTATTCTTGTAAGCGAGCAGATCCGCCTCGCTCTCAAAAATCATTTGGGAGGATAGATCGACAGCGACGGTCGCCGCCATCATATCGTGGATAGCCGCATTCGTGCGCGAGGTCGCGACGAGCGCGAGCTGGAGCACGGCAATGCCGACTAAAATAACCGTACCCGTCATTCCGAGGTTTCCGAAGATTATCAGAATGAGGATATACGCGGGGATCATCGTCTCAACGGTGCATTTACCGAGGAGCGTGCGGACAAAGAGCATAAAGGACGTGATGCGAACGCAATCCTGACGCACAAGTCCGATACCGAACACCTTTTTGCCCACCGTCTGTCCGTTTTTGAGTATCATCGGCACGGCAAACTCAAGGGAGAGATATGCGATGAGTATCGAAAGCGAGGTTATAACGAGCGCGAGATTGACAGTCATATTGTAAGCCTCGATGGCTTCCTCGTTCTCATTCATCAGGCGGTTGACGTCCTCGTAGACCTTCTTCTCTTCCTCCGTCAGCGCGGAGAAATCCTCTGCGGAGATATCGAAGTCGATCCCGTATTCCGCCTCGTATTCATTGTAAATACGGTCAAGAGTTTCAGAGTAGCTGTCATATTTGAATATAGCCGAAAGCGCAAAAGCCGCGCCCGTGATGACGATCGTCAGAAGTATCAGATCGAGAATATATGCCGATGCTCGCTTGAGCAAACTCGCCTTTTGAAGATCGCAGATCATTTTAGCCTCCGGTAGAAATTTTATGTAGCCGAATATAACCATTATATATTATAATATATATTATTTCAAAAATCAACAGATTTCACACAATGTTAAAATATTTTCGTCGGTGTGCGCATCTATACATAAGTCGGTTCCGTTTTATTGTATATTATTTTCACCAGCAGGTTGCATTCACAGAAAAAATATGGTATAATGATAAAAAAATATATGAGTGAGGCAGAAAATGTCCGAATTTATTTATACAAATAATATCCCCGATACAATCGAAAGCGACGTTGTCGTTGTCGGCGGAGGTCCTGCGGGACTTTGCGCGGCAGTTGCGGCGGCTCGCGGCGGCGCGAAGGTCATTCTCGTTGAAAAGAACGCCTTTTGCGGCGGTATGGCGACCGCGGGAATGGTTGCTCCCTTTATGACCTGCTACGACAGCGGCGGTGACAAAATGCTCATCCGCGGCATCTTTGAGGAGCTCGTCGAGCGTCTCATCGCCGTCGGCGGTGCTATCCATCCCTCGAAGGTGGAATCCAAGACCGCTTTCACCTCTTACATAGACAAGGGCCACGTTCACGTCACTCCATTCAAGGCAGAGAGCCTTAAGATCGTTGCCGACGAAATGCTCACCGAGGCGGGCGTTCGCATCCTTTACCACACCCAACTCGTTGACGCGGAGACGGAGGGCGACCGAGTTACCCGCATCATCGTTGCGATGAAGGAGGGTCTTGCCTCCATCCGCGCGAAAGCCTTCATCGACTGCTCGGGCGACGGCGACCTTGCGGCAAAAGCAGGCGCGGCTTACACGGTCGGCAACGCGCAGGGCAAGATGCAGCCCGCGACGATGTTCTTCACCGTCGGCGGCGTTGACACAAAGCGTGTCGACGAGGACATCGAAAAGAACTGGGATAATTTCTACCGCAAGGACGGCATCAACTACCGCTCGCTCCATTGGAGAGTTTCAGAAGCAAGAGAAAACGGCGATTGGCCGCTCGACCGCGTTTCGATCGGTCTTTTCCGCGGAGTCGAGGAGGATGAATTCAGCATCAACACCTCGCGCGTTATGAACATCGACGGCACGAAGTCGGAAAGCCTGACCGAGGGCGAGATCGCGGGACGTCAGCAGGTCCGCATCATCTTCAATTTCCTCAAAAAGTACGTTCCCGGCTTTGAAAATTCCCGTCTCATCCTCTCGGGCTCGACTCTCGGCATCCGCGAGACTCGCCATATTGAGGGCATCAGGACGCTGACAGTCGATCAGATCCTTAACTGCAAGGTGCCCGAGGATTCGATTATGCTCGCGGCGAACTCGGTTGACGTTCACGGCAAATACGGCCCCAAGAGCAACGAATACATCACCATCCCCGAGGGCAAGTGCTACGGCATCCCCTACGGCACGATGATCCCGCCCGCTTTCTCGAATCTTGCCGTTGCGGGCAGAGCGATCTCCGCCGATTGCGAAGCGGCGGGCGCGATCCGCGTAATGCCGCCCTGTATGGGTATCGGTCAGGCAGCGGGAACCGCCGTTGCTATGGCGGTCCTCGGCGGCTGCGACCTGCGAACGCTTGACGTAAAAGCACTCCGCGAAAAGCTTTCGGCTGACGGAGTTATGCTGGAGGCGTAAAATGTTATTATTCTCGCAATGCGCTCAGGATAGCGAGGAAGCCGCACCCGATAAAAAAAGGTCGCGCAGACGCCCCATCCTCGTTGCCATCCTCTCCTTTCTTCTCTCCATCGTCCTCATGGCGGCACTCGCTCTTGCGATCCCCGTAACGCTTGTGCGCTTTATTCTGACCGACCACAATATCGAGGTCATAGTCGATCACGTTAGCGACACCGTTGATATTGCGGATATCCAAATCAGCACGGAGGACGGCAAGAAAACAGTCGCGGAGGCAGTTCTCGACTATACCTCCGAATTTGAAGGCTTAAGCTTCATTACCGAGGAACAGATAAACGAGGTCCTGCTTGGCGATTTCACCAAAGAAATCATCTCAAATACGCTCAAGCAGTACAGCCTTTTGCTTAAGGGCGAAAACGGCACGCTTGATTTGACCCCCGAGGGTATATATTCCTTTATCGAGGAAAACAAGGATACCCTCCAAGCCCTTGCCCGCGAATCGGGCTATGAGGGCGAGATTCCGCTCGAGGAATACAAGGACGAGATGTTAAGCGCCCTTGAATCCGCGATCGGCAAGGAGGGAATCTCAACCGATGCCATCCTTGGAATTTCGGAGCAGACGGAGCAGCTTCAAAGCTTTCTCGACCGAGCACAGCTCATCTTCTCGGACAGCGCCTTATGGCTCGTCTGGGGGCTCGTCACCTTTATCGCACTGCTTCTTCTCTTCCTCAACATCAAATTTCTCGGCAGCTTTTGCCGCGCCTGCGGCTTCCCTGCCTTCATCGTCGGCGGACTTTATACCCTCGCAGCCTTCGCCGCCCAAACTCTGCTTGCGATGATCACGATAGAAAACGAAATACTCGCCGAGCTCGTCCGCTTCACTGTCGGTTTCGTGGCGGCGCTACTTGCAGATATCGCCCTTCCCGCCGTGATAACAGGTCTTGCGCTGATCATCGTTTCGTTCGTGCTTGACATTTTGAGAAAAATCTTTACAAAAGCATAAAATAAAGACCGATTCGCAATGAATCGGTCTTTTATATTATTTTCCAAATCCCTGCGCGTCGATATCCCTCGAGCCGGGGCGGTTGGCGGCAAGCCACGCGGAGAAAAGGCGCTCGAAGTCCGCAGAGGAGGATTTATCTCCCGCGGAGGCGAGTATCTCTGCTGTGTACTTGCAGACGCTTCCGTTGTTATAAAATACGGTGGGAACGCCCTCGCCGTAGGTCAGATTGCCCGCGTTAAAGCGATCCTTTACCTGCGAATCGTCGCCGCAGATCGACTCGTCGGTCTCCGCGATGACGAAGAGCACGTCGACCTCGGTGTCAAGACCGCTGTAGGTGGACGAGGGAAGTCCGCAGACGGTTATATCCACGCCGAGATAGGCGAGATTTTCTGCCGCCGTGCCGAAGGGTACCATTCCGATGAGCTTTCCGACCGAATCACCGTTGTGGAATGCGATGAAAGCATTGTCCAGAAGCTTGTCAAAGCAGAATTTGGTCTCCTTGAGACCGTCGCCCTCGACCTCTTTGCGAACGACGTTATATCGCTTGCCCCATTCGTCGTGCGCTCCGAGCACCTCGCGGGGATGTCCCTTGAGGATGATATCGTACTCGCCGCCGTAGAGCGAATAGGTGAATTTCATCGTGAAAATATAGTCGATATAAAGATTGAAGCACTCGCGGCGGATCTCCTCGACTACGTCCGCGGGAGCATTTTCGGGATAGTTTGCGCTGTCGTTAATTACCGAAAGGAAGGCATCGTAATCGGATTCGGTGGTGAAAAGAAGCACGTTTTTGTACTTTTCATCAAGCTCAGCGTAGCTCTCGGGGAAGGAATCGTTCTCGCCGAGTCCGCCGATGCCGTACTTCTCCTCCGACGCAAATTGGGGATAATATCCGTATCTCGCACCGATGAAAACGAGCTTTTCCTCGGGCGCGGGCTCACCCGCACGCTCGGTTCTCGTGAGCGCGGCGTAGGTATTTTCGTAATAATCTCCGTACATCAAGGTGAGATAATCGGCTTTCTGACTGTCAGAAAGATCCGAGATCTTATCCGAAATCGTCTGATATTTCAGATTTGCCGAATAGATACCGTCGCCGGCACAGCAATCTATTCCAAAGATTGCGGGGAGCGCACTCGGATGCGCATCGAGAAGTATGCTCTCGATCTGATCGGCGCTCTGGAGCCAATAGGTGAAGTTAGGGAGCAGCGACAGCGCAAACGCGGAGGCAATATTGTATTTCAGCGCCTCGTCGGTGTTCTTGTTGTCCCTTTGCGACATAACGGTCGTGAAATTTTTGCCCGCACCGCCGAGAACGTTCATAAACGCCTCGTAGGGCTCGTCCTTGTCGTCACTTGCGCTCTTGCCGTCCACGAAGGTCTCTCGGAAGGTCTTGTAAGCACCGCTTCCGTCCTCGCACATATAAACGTGGAAGTCCTCGAGCGGAATATTTGCATTCGCCGCGATTGCCGCGCACTTGAGTGCGGTTCCGTCTTGCGAGTAGAAGTAGAAAAAGCTGTTTTCCTCAGCCTCGCGAAGCTCAGTGACCTTCTCAACCATAAGGTTGAATTCATCGGCGGTGAAGCCGTTGCTGAGGTTGTTCGAGGGATCAAAGCCCGCGTTCTGGATAGCGGCGACCTCGGAAATGCCGTTGTAGGTCTTGCCCCTCTCGATCAGGGCGTAGGTCTCGTGACCGCTCTCGATCGCGTCAAGCGCGGCAAGCACGGGAGGTACGGTTGCGAGCGCGAAGATGATATTGTATATCTTCGCCCCGTCCTCGGGAGCGGTGACTACTCCGCGCTCCGCTTCGGGCAGATATTGCTCCGCGATCTCGGACGCGGTAGTTATCTCGTTATTTGAATTATTTATCTGATTTTTATCCTCGCCACCGATTTTTCTGCAAGCAAAAAAGATCGGAACGATCAAGGTGATCGCGATCATCAGCGCGGCGATCTTGACTGAAAGTTTCATGATTCTCCTGTAATTGCGATTGTATTTGCGATTGTATTTGCGAACCGAGATAGTATACCACAAAGCCCGCACGCGGTCAACCTTTTTTCAACAAAATTTTATATTTAGGGCGTAAATGGTTAAAAATTGTCTAAATATCCTTAAAAATGTCGCACTTTTCCGACACCCAAATGGGAAATCACCTCAAAAAATTTTATTGACATTTATATATTATTATGTTATAATAAACTTGAAAGATAATTGAAAAAATTTCTCAAAAAAGTGAAACTTTCATACAAAAAACTGTCTTATATAGTGAAAACCAAAAGGAGGAAAATGAAATGATAAAAAAGCTACTCGCATTCATATTGGCAATGTTTATGCTGTTTTCGTTTGTTTCCTGCTTTGATGGCACTCCCGAAACCACATATTCTCCCGAAACAACCGAAGCAATCCCCGAAGAACCCGTTCTGCGTTCGTTTTATTCGGGACAGGTATTATACTCGTACGACATGTCAGGAGATTTATATTTAACCACCCAAAAAGGTTCGGAAGAATATGAAAAATGGGAGCGTATATACGTTGATCCCGATGCAAACGCTGACGTACTGATATATTACGAGGAAGGCGAGATTTACGAGATATTTTACAGCGGTGAGATCACGCCGATGGCTGAGAGCCAATACGGATACGTCGAAAAGCTCCACGCAATCAGAATTATAAGCTCTCCCCGTGAATATGACGGCATCGGTTACGGCGTTGCTATCTTAAGACAAGGTTTTTCCGAGAACGCGATCGCTCCCGTCTCCCTCGCCGCAGAGGGAAAAAGCTCGGGCGGACTTATGCTTCTCGCCGAATCACAAGATGAATTTACCGAAACGGCAGACAGTTATTTTATGTTGGAAAGAGAAATACCCGAAAACGCAACCGAGCTGCAAAGAAAAACGATCACTCTGATGAACCAAAGACAGCAGCTGCTTGACGGATATGATAACGAATTTTTCAATAATAACGATCTTCTGATGATATTTATATCATCAGGCTCGGGCAGCGAGAGATATGACATTGAAGATATTTCGATCGATTCAGGTCTTTGTAACGTAACCGTCAAGACCACCGAGCCTTCCCTCACCTGCGATATGGCGTATTGGATAATCTTCGTTTCAATTCCGAAGGAAGTGAGTGCCGATATAACCGAATACAAATGCAGCGTCCTTCCTTACGAGTGGGAATCGCAAGATCGACAATTGTTAACAAATCGTGAATTCTATGTACAACTCTTGACAAACCATAATTTTGGGTGTATAATCATTTCATAATTATTCAACGCTTTGAAAGGAGCTCCGAAATGGCGAACATTCTTATGAATACTCGATTTTATTATTATTTTAGCCATACGGGCTGCCTTGCAAAAGCTGTTGCGGCATAAACCGATATGGTTTTGTTGCCGTACAATAACTTAAATGCATAACAGCCCGCATTTTTCTCGCCGTGGGGCGAGTCTTTGCGGGCTTATTTTTTGAGGTATAAGATGTCGAATGAACAAAAAACTCTGCTCGAAGAAGCAAGAGAGACGATAAACCGAGTCGACCGAGAGATGGCGCGTCTTTTTGCGGAAAGAATGAACGCCGTCCGTAAGGTCGCCGAATACAAGATAGCGCACGGACTTCAGGTGCTTGACCCCGAACGCGAAAAGCAGGTCATCGAGCGTAACTCCGCACTGATCGAGGATGCGGAGCTCAAGAGCTACTATATCAGCTTTCTGAATGAAAGCATGGCGATCTCGCGCAAATTCCAGCACCGTCTTATGGAGGGTCAGCGGGTCGCTTACAGCGGAGTTCCCGGTGCATTCGCGCACATCGCATCGGCGCGCATCTTCCCCGATGCCGTCTGCATACCTTACGGTAATTTCAAGGAGGCATACGATTCGGTTCTCTCCTCGGATTGTGACCTCGCGGTTCTGCCGATCGAAAACAGCATCAACGGCGACGTAACGCAGGTTATGGATATGGCTTATGCTGGCAATCTTTATATCAGCGGCGTCTACGAGCTTCGCGTTGAGCATTGTCTGCTTGCCCTCCCCGATGCGTCGCTTGAAGATATAAAGACCGTCATCAGCCACGAGCAGGCGCTCGGTCAGTGCACCTCATACCTTTCAGTGCACGGTTGGACACAAAAAAGCGCGGTCAACACCGCGATAGCGGCAAAGGAGGCGGCAGAGGCGGGCGACAAGACCGTTGCCGTCATCGCAAGTGCCGAGACCGCAGAGCTTTACGGTCTGCGCGTGCTTGAACGCAAGATCAACGAGGGCACAAACAACGTAACGCGCTTTGCCGTCTTCACCCGTGAGCCCATCGTTCCCGCACCGTCAAACAACCGCTTCATTATGTTCTTCACCGTCAAAAACGAGGCGGGCAGCCTGATGAAAGCTGTCGAGGCGATCGGCAAGAACGGATTTAACCTCCGCGCGCTCAAGAGCCGTCCGACGAAGGAGACGAATTGGGAATACTACTTCTACGCCGAGGGCGAGGGCACGATCGCGGACAAATCGGGCAGACGAATGCTTGAAGACCTCGAGGAGGTCTGCGGAAAGATCAAGATAATCGCATCCTTTGACAAAGACATTTCCCTTTAAGGAGAAAGATATGATAATCCCCGTAAGGCTCGGTGAGGCGAGCTACGATATAGAGATCAGCCGAGGCGCAATCGACCTTGCGGCTGAAAAGATAGTTAAAAAGGACAGAAAGATTCTCGTTGTCACCGACAGCGGCGTGCCGACAGAATATTCGGAAAGACTTCTCTCCTCTCTCGGTGAGGGCGCGATACTGCACACGATCCCCGCGGGCGAGGAAAACAAGAATTTCGACACTCTGCAAAACGTTCTCCGCGTGATGCTCGAGGCGGGATTTGCCCGCACCGATGCCGTTGTCGCTCTCGGCGGCGGAGTCGTCGGCGATCTTGCGGGATTCGCGGCGGCAACTTATATGAGAGGAATCGATTTTTACAATATTCCGACGACTCTTCTCGCGCAGGTCGATTCCTCGGTCGGAGGAAAGACAGCGGTCGATCTTGACGGCTACAAAAATATGATCGGCGCTTTCCACCAGCCCCGCGCGGTATTCATCGACCCCGATTTGCTCAAAACACTCTCCTCTCGCCAAATTTCAAACGGTCTTTGCGAGGCGCTGAAGATGGGCGCGACTTCCGATCCCGAGCTTTTTGAAATATTTGAAAAGAACGACGTTCTTTCTTCTCCCGATCTGATCGACGAGATCATCATCCGCGCGGTTACGGCAAAGCGCGACGTCGTTGAGATCGACGAGCGCGAGGGCGGACTTCGCAAAGTCCTCAACTTCGGACACACCCTCGGACACGCCATCGAAAGCTCGCTCGGACTTACGCTTCTGCACGGCGAGTGCGTCGCCCTCGGAATTCCGCCGATGTGCGAGGGTAAGGTAAAAGAAAGACTTAAAAAAGCACTTTCGAACATCGGTCTTGATACCGATACGGAAAAATATATTTCGGATAAAAATGCCGTTCTTGAAGCTTTGAGCCACGACAAAAAGAGCGCATCGGGCGGCAAGATCAGCGCTGTCATTCTCAAAGATATAGGAAATTTCGAATTCGTAAAGCTCACTCCCGAGGAGCTTATTGAAAGATTAGGTTAAAAAATGAAAAATTCATTCGGAAATGCAATAAATATCTCACTTTTCGGCGAAAGCCACGGCGCGGGCGTCGGTGTTCTTATCGACGGCATTGCCCCCGGCATCAAGGTCGACGAGGACTTCATCGCGCATCAGCTTACCCTCCGCCGTCCCTCCGAGAGCATATCCACCTCTCGCCGAGAGCCCGACGAATACGTGATTCAAAGCGGAGTTTATAATGGATATACTACCGGTGCGCCGCTTTGCATATTCATTCCAAATACCGACACGCGAAGCCGCGACTACACCCCCGATCTTCCCCGCCCCTCGCACGCGGATTTCACAGCGCGCGAAAAATACCACGGATTTGAAGACTACCGAGGCGGCGGACATTTTTCGGGCAGACTTACTGCGGCACTCGTTGCGGCGGGCGCGATCGTCATCCCCACTCTGCGCGAAAAGGGCATCTATATCGGCACGTATATCAAGGAGATCGGTCAGATCATCCTCGGAGCCGAGGAGCACACAGTTGAAAATCTGCTTGCAATTGCCGAAAGCAAATACGGACTCACCGATCCCCACTCGATCGATTGGATGCATCAGGTCATCGAGCACGCAAGAGAGCATTGCGACAGTGTCGGCGGCGTGCTTGAAACAGCGATCGTCGGTCTCCCCGCAGGTCTCGGCGAGCCTTGGTTCGACGGAGTCGAATCGCAGATCGCACGCGCGGTTTTCGGCATCCCCGCGGTTAAATCGGTCGCGTTCGGCGCGGAAAGAATCAACGTGATGCGCGGAAGCCGAGCAAACGATGCCTTCATCCTCAAGGACGGCAAGATCGTCCCCGAAACCAATAACTCGGGCGGTGTTCAGGGAGGCATCACGAACGGTATGCCCGTCGTCTTCCGCACTGCGATCAAGCCCACGCCCTCCATCGCGCAGGCTCAGAAAACCGTCAATATGGCAACCGGAGAGGAAACCGAGCTGAATATCAAGGGCAGACACGATCCCTGTATCGTTCCGCGCGCGAGAATAGTCCTCGACAGCGTTGCCGCCCTCGTCGTTGCCGATATGCTCACCGTCCGCTACGGCTCGGACGCACTCACACAAAAATGAAATACGGACTGATCGGCGAAAAGCTCTCACACAGCTTTTCCAAAGAAATACACGAAGCTCTTGCGGACTATACCTACGAGATCCGCGAGCTCACCCCCGACGAGGTCGCGCCCTTCCTTGAATCGCGCGAGTTCGAGGGCATCAACGTAACGATTCCTTACAAGGAAAAAGTCATTCCTTATCTCGACGAGATCTCCGATGCCGCAAGAAAGATCGGCGCGGTAAATACCGTCAAGAACGTCGGCGGCAGACTCATCGGCGACAACACCGATTTTTACGGTATGCGCGAGATGATCCTCCGCGCGGGCATTGAGATCGATGGCAAAAAGGCTCTCATCCTCGGCACGGGAGGCACCTCCAAAACCGCAAAAGCCGTTCTCACCGACCTCGGCGCAAGCGAAATAATCGTAGTTTCCCGCAATGAAAGCGACAAAACCGTAACCTACGAAACAGCAGTAACACATCATTCGAATGCCGAAATAATCGTCAACACCACCCCCGTGGGAATGTATCCGAACACGTATGACTGCCCGATTGATCTTTATTCTTTCCCGAATCTCACGGGTGTGATCGACGCGATCTACAATCCGCTGCGCACAAATCTCATCCTTGGGGCACAAAAACGCGGGATCCCAGCCGTCGGCGGACTTATGATGCTGATCCTTCAGGCGGCAAGGGCATCCGAGATTTTCCTCGGCGAGACGCTTGACAACGGCAAAGTCGAGCAAGTTGTAAAAAACATCTTTGAATCAAAGGAAAATATCGTTCTTATCGGTATGCCCGGTTGCGGAAAATCTACAATAGGCAAGATAATCGCAGAGATCACGGGCAGAAGCTTTATCGACACCGACACAGTTATCGGAGAGATAACCGGCAAGCATCCCTCCGAGATCATCCGCGAATCGGGTGAGGATGCATTCAGAAATATCGAAACACAAGCCGTGCGCGATATATCGAAAAGGAGCGGCATAGTGATCGCCACGGGCGGCGGCATCGTCAAGCGGAGCGAAAACATCCCCCTCCTGCGCCAAAACGGCAGAATAATCTACCTCAATTGCCCGATAGACGAGCTTCCCGTCACCCCCGACAGACCTCTCTCGGCAAACCGCGCGGCGATCGAAAAGCTCTTCCTTACCCGCAATCTTCTCTACACCCTCGCGGCGGACGCGGCGGTAAACGTATCGCATAAAAACGCCCCCGATATCGCGGCGGCGGAAATATTAACTGTCTTTTCGGAGATGATATAATGAAAATTCTTGTTCTTAACGGTCCGAATATAAATATGCTCGGCATCCGCGAGCCTAAAATTTACGGCAAAGAAAATTACGCGACGCTTCTCGCAAAGATACAGAAGCACGCGAGCGAGCGCGGAATCAAGTTGAAAACGCTCCAATCTAACCACGAAGGCGTGCTCGTTGACGCCATTCAGGAGGCTTATAAAAAGTTCGACGGCATCGTCATCAATCCCGCCGCATACACCCACACCTCGATCGCTCTGCTCGACGCGCTCAAGGCTGTCGGACTCCCGACCGTCGAGGTACACATTTCGGACGTGTCAAAGCGCGAGGCTTACAGACAGATCAGCTACGTCCGCGAGGCTTGCATCGCAACCATCTCGGGACACGGCACCGACGGATATCTTGAAGCCATCGACCTCCTGATCGATCATATAAAATCAATGAAAAATGAAACGCTATAACGTAAAAATCGCGCCGTCCCGCCCCTCGGGCTGTGTTACCGCACCGCCATCGAAAAGCATTTCGCACCGCGCGCTGATCTGCGCTGCGCTTGCGAAGGGCGTGAGCGTGATATCAAATCTCGCATTCTCCGAGGATATCCTCGCAACCGTTGACGCGCTTACGGCAATCGGTGCAAGGTTTGAAAAGCTTGGCGAGGATACGCTCAAGGTTCACGGCATCGGCGGCAAGCCGCTTTCGATCGATACCCTTAATTGCCGCGAATCGGGAAGCACGCTTCGATTTATGATCCCTATCTGCCTGCTTTCACCCGATGAGTTTAAGCTTTCGGGAACAGAAAAGCTCCTCTCCCGCCCCCTTGGCGTGTATTCGGACATTTTCAAGGTCCGATATTGCCGCCCCGACGGCAATACTATTACCCTTAAGGCGGGTAAACCGATAAAATCAGGCGAATACCGCATCGACGGTGGCATCAGCAGTCAGTTTATAACGGGATTGCTGTTCGCGCTCCCACTTACAGACGGTGACAGCAAGATCATAGTCGATGGCAATTTTGAAAGTGCCTCCTACGTTGATCTGACCGTCGACACGCTTGAAAAATTCGGAATAACAATCACTCGCGAAAACAATATATTTTATATAAAAGGAAATCAAAAATACACGCCCGCGGATATGAAGATTGAGGGCGACGCCTCGAACGCCGCGTTTTTTGAAGCCTTGAACCTCTTCGGAGGAGTTGCTTCGGTTGCGGGACTCAACCCACAAAGTAAGCAGGGAGATATGGCGTTTAAGCGGCACTTTGAGGCACTTAAATGCGGTTCGGGCAATCCGATCGACCTCTCCGACTGCCCCGATCTTGCGCCGATCCTCTTCACCTGCGCGGCTGTATACGGCGGTGTTTTCACTCACACCGACCGTCTGCGCCTCAAAGAAAGCGACCGCATTTCGGCGATGAAGGAGGAGCTTGAAAAGCTCGGTGCACGCATCGAAGTCAACGACGGTGTTGACGGTGGAACCGTTATCATACACTCTGCCGAGCTTCACGCGCCTCCCCTTCCCCTCTCGTCTCACAACGACCACCGCATCGCAATGAGCCTTTCGACCCTCTGCACGCGATTCGGCGGAGAGATAGAAGGCGCGGAGGCGGTTGCCAAAAGTATGCCCGATTTCTTTGAAAAGCTTGAATCGCTCGGCGTGCAAATCACGAAAGAATACTCAAAATGAAACTAACAAAGGATAAAAAAATACTGATCGTCGGTCTCGGTCTTCTCGGCGGCTCTTACGCTATGGCGCTGACGAAGAAGGGCTACACGGTCAAAGCCCTCACCCGTTCGCAGTCGAGCATCGACTACGCGCTCTCCGAAGGCATCATAGCAGATGGCAAGACCGGAGTTGACGCTGATATGATCGCGGAGGCTGACCTCATCATCTTTTCGGTCTACCCGCGCGTGCTGATCGAATGGATGGAGGCAAATCATAATCTCATCAAGCCCGGCACGATCCTCACAGACGTCACGGGCGTCAAGGGGTACACCGTTTACCGAATTCAATCCCTCATCCCCGAGGGTGCGGAATTCATCTCGGCTCACCCAATGGCGGGACGCGAATGCCTCGGCGTTCAGAATGCGACCGATGAAATATTCAAAAAAGCAAATTACCTCGTTGTTCCCACAGAAAAAAACACCGAGGAAGCGATCCTGCTTTGCGAGGAGCTCGGACGTGAGCTCGGTTTTGCCCGTATATCGCGCATTTCCCCCGAGCGGCACGACGAAATGATTGCATTCCTCTCACAGCTCACACACGCGATCGCAGTCACGCTGATGTGCTGTAACGATTCGCCCGATCTCGTCGATTACACGGGAGACTCCTTCCGCGACCTTACACGCATCGCAAAGATCGATGATGTGATGTGGAACGAGCTCTTTATGTGCAACCGCGACGAGCTCGCGCGACAGATGGACGTCTTCTCAGAGACCTTCGAGAAGATGCGCCGTGCCCTTAAAGAGGGCGACACAACAACAATGCGCCAAATGATGCGCACATCCACCGAAAGGCGAAAATTATTCGACAAACCTCAAAACTAACTCAAAAGGAGATAAAGAAAATGAGTCAGATGTTAAATATGACATTCAAGCACAAACTGCCCATCCCAATGGACATCAAGGCTCAGTTCCCCATTACCGAGGAAATGCAAGCCGTCAAGGAGGCGCGCGATATCGAGATCGCAAAGGTCTTCAAGGGCGAATCCGACAAATTCATCCTCGTCATCGGTCCCTGCTCCGCCGACCGCCCCGAGCCCGTTCTTCAGTACGTTGAAAAGCTCGCCGACATTCAGAAAAAAGTCGAAGATAAAATAATCATAATCCCCCGAATCTACACCAACAAGCCGAGAACCACGGGCGACGGCTACAAGGGTATGCTTCATCAGCCAAACCCCACCGAGGACGTTGATATGCTTAAGGGCATTATCGCGATCCGTGACCTCCACAGCCGCGCTCTGCGTGACTACGGTATGGCTTGCGCCGACGAAATGCTCTACCCCGACAACTACCGTTACCTCAACGATCTGCTTGCATACACGGCAGTCGGCGCGCGTTCGGTAGAAAACCAACAGCACCGCCTCACAGCAAGCGGAATCGACGTTCCCGTCGGTATGAAGAACCCCACAAGCGGTGATATTTCTATTATGATGAACTCGATCACCGCCGCGCAGCACTCCCACACCTTCATCTACCGCGGCTGGGAGGTCGAAAGTCACGGCAATCCCCTCGCGCACGCCATCCTCCGCGGTTACGTCGACGGCTCGGGCAAATCATACCCCAACTACCACTACGAGGATCTGCGCGACCTTTGCGAGACCTACGCAAAGACCGATCTCGCAAATCCCGCCGTTATCGTTGACACCAACCACGCAAACTCGGGCAAAAAGTGGGCAGAACAGCCCCGCATCGCAAAGGACATCATTCACTCCTGCCGCAAGAGCGCGGACATCAAACGCCTCGTCAAGGGACTTATGATCGAAAGCTACCTCATCGACGGCGCACAGAAGGTCACCGACGAGGCAAGCTACGTCTGCGGTCAGTCGATCACTGACCCCTGTATTGGTTGGGAGAAGACCGAGAGACTGATACTCGATCTGGCGGAAGAGCTGTAATTGAATGCAGAGTGCAGAATGCAGAGTTCAGAGTGATGGAAGATTTCCTCGCGTTGCTCGGAAATCGGATGTTGCGATAATTTAATTCGGTGTTGATATTTCATTGTTAAATGGGATAATTTAATACCTAAATAAAAAATCTCGGATATTAAGAAGTTGTTGCTTCAAAATATCCGAGATTTTTATTTACTTGTTTTAGTTTTTGATTTGCGAGGTTTTATCAGCACAGCACAAAATTATCATTGGAATAATTTTCGCGTCAGCGAAAATTTACCTTAATTCTGCACTCTGCACTCTGCATTCTGCACTCAATCAGTGCGGTATCTCGATTACGGGCTCTTCTTGTGCGGGAGCTTCATGCTCGCCCTTGAGAGTGCGGTAGAATTCCGCGCGAGCTGCCTGCATATAGGGAACTACGTAGATAAAGAGAATTCCGCAGGTGAGGATCGAAAGAAGAATCCAACCGATGAAGGAGAGGTCGAGGAGGAAGAGCTCCATCTTATGACCGCGCATCATCATACGGCTGTCGGTGATAGCCTCGTTAGCACTGAGCTCGGGCTTATCGAGAAGGATATAGGGAGTCATCGCATAAGAATAGGTCTTTACGATGCCGGGGATGTAGAAAAGGATCGTCCAAAGGAAAGTATAGATGCTAACGAGAAGCATAGAAACAAGCTTGGTACCGAGATACTCGGTAAAGCCCTTGAAAAAGCTGTCAAAGCTTGCCTTTTCGCTTCTGAGCGCGTCAAGGAAAAATGCAGCAAAGCCGACGGAAAGCAATCCGGTCGCCAAAGCTCCGATACCTGTTGCACTGATTGCAGAGCTTATCAAGCCGTAAACCAAAAAGACTCCGATAGCAAGCCCCCATTTGTTTTTCATCGCCTCTTTGGCGCTTTTTTTGATTTCAGAATTGTTCATAGGTTACCTCCCGGTGAATAATATATGAATACATTATACAATATTTTTTTAATAAAGTCAATATATTATCTTGACTTTTTTGACATTTTATGATAATATTTAATAAAAATCCTATAGGAGAAAAAACATGAAACTTTTATTTCTCGGCACCGGATCGGCAAAATGTAAAAAGCTCCACGAGGATCAGATCCCCGAGGGCGCAAGAAGGTGCTCGTCGATGCTGATCGACGGCACAGTACAGCTCGACGTGCCCATTCACACCTACGATTTCCTTGAAAAGCGCGGCATCTCGCCCGCAGAGATTACGGATATCTTTCTGACTCACAGCCACGACGATCATTTCTGCAAGGAGACCTTCCTTCGCTACGCCAAGGCGGGCGACAGAAAGCTCAATTTCTATTGCAACACGGGCGCGCTTCAATATCTCGGACTCACCGAGGAGGAGATGGCGCTCGTCAATATAGTCACCTTTGAGGCTATGGAGACATTTGAGGCGGCGGGGATGACCGTCACCGCGCTCCCCTCGAACCACATTGCGGGCAAGGAGGAGCAGACGCTTCACTACGTTTTTGAAAAGAACGGACAAAAGCTCTTCTACGGTCTTGACGGCGGTTGGCTGACGGGCAAGGAATGGAGTTATCTTTACAGGACCGCTCTGCCCATCGACTGCGCGGTTTTCGATACCACCTGCGGCGAACAGCCCGGAAACTTCCGCATCGGCACACACAATACGATCCCCATGGTGCGCCTGCTCGTTGCAGCCTTTAATGAAAACGGCGTAATGCGCGAGGGCGGCACATACATTGCAAGCCATATGGGTCCCCACATCCACGGCGTTCCCGCCGAGGAGACCGCGCGCATCCTCGCAGAATTCGGCGTAACTATGGCTTACGACGGATTTGAAATTGAAATTTAATACGAAATCGACCGACAGCACGCTGTCGGTCGATCATTTTTATAATATTTCAATCTCCAATACTATAGCCTCATCGGCAAGATCATCTACAGGGATTCCGATGATATGAAGATATGGATGCTCTGCCACCCCCGTTTTTCCGTTGAAAAACTCGGGCAGACGCTCAAAGGAGAAGGCGAGGTCCTCACCCGTGTTCAAGAGGCGGACACGTGTCGGCTTATGCGGAAAGAACTTTATATCGACCGCAGAAGACGATACGCCGTTATAGAAATGGAAATAGAGCTTACCGTTCTTGCGGTTGACAATACAAGCATCGTGTCTGACGGAATAGTCGAAGGGATCGCCCTCGGCGCTCTCAAGACAGCTCTCCATCCTATTATACCACCCGCCTATTCTGCGCAAACGGCGTGCATATTCATCGGTGATCTCACCGAGACCGTTCGGTCCGACGTTGAGCAGATAGCTTCCTCCCATCGACATAATGCGGTCGATCGAGGAAACAAGATGACGGTAGGAATAAAAATCCTCCTGCTCACGGTAACCCCAGCTCTGTCTGCCGAGCGAATTGCAAGCCTCGGTCATTCTTGTGAATCTTTCACCCTCCGCCGCGCGGTATTCGCGCTCGGGAGTCGAAAAATCGCCCTTGTCGAAGCCGCGGTCGTTGATAAGGATGCCCGGCTGAAGCCGTCTTGCAAGCTCATTGAGCGACGGATCCTCGATCTTCGGCGGAATATCCCAGAAGAGGGTATAGATCCTGCCGTAATTAGTCAAAAGCTCGGTTATCTGATTCTTTACGTATTCGCGATATCCCTCGGTATCGACGGTTTCCTTATCGACCGCCTTCCACTGGTGCGTGGAATAGGGATTGTAGCCGAGCGGGTGATTCCAGTCGGGGTTTGAATAGTAGAGGCCAAGCTGCATTCCGTGCTTTTCGCAGGCATCGGCAAGCATACGGAGGACGTCCTTACCGTACGGCGTATTCATCACGTTGTAGTCGGTGTACTTGGTATCCCACATACAAAAGCCGTCGTGGTGCTTTGCCGTGAAGCAGATATACTTCATTCCCGCCTCCTTGGCAAGAAGAACCCACTTTTCGGGGTCGTAATTCACGGGATTGAAGGTCTTTTGAAGTGCTTCATATCTTTCTCTGTCCCAATCGAAGCGCGCGTAGACCTGCTCTTGAATGCCTGTCTGCGCATAGATGCCCCAATGGATGAACATTCCGAATTTATTGTCGAAGATCATATCTTTTATCTGTATTTCGCCATAAGCGGATAAGAGTTTCTGATCGCCGTCTCAAAGTCGGGGGCGTGCTTGGATTCAAGGCTGATGCGGCTGTCGTAGCCGACCTGCTTCAGGTACGCGATCTTCGGGTCGATCTCCGCCTCGTCTCCGGGGATGGGGGTTTGTCTGTCCGCGCGGGCAAGGTGGGCGTGGACAAGAATGCCCTCTGTGCCGTCGAGCGTAGAAAGCTCCTCGCCGTTCTGCGCGTGGTGGTAAAGGTCGATCATCGCCAGCACGTTCGGATGGTTCGTCTTTTTCACAATGTCAAGACCGTCCGCAAACGTGATGATAAAATTCGTTTCTTTGGTATTCAAGGGCTCGACGGTTACTGCAACGCCGTACTTTGCGCCGACCTCACCGCAGATACGAAGGACCTCGCAGAACTGCGCCTCCGCCTCCTCTTTTGTGTACCCTTCCCTGATGTTTCTCGCGCCCGACGAGCCGATGACGGCTACCTTCTGACCGAGCGCCGCACCGCGGGCAAAGCCCAACTCGCAGTATTCGCGGACATTTTTCCTTACCGTCTCAAAATCATCCTTCGAATAAAGCTGAAAATCACCGCTGAAGAAGCCGTTCGTCGCTTCCATTCTGACGCCCGAAGCCTCAAGAGCGCGCTTCATTTCATCAAATTCTTCATCAGTCGCTTTTGCGATCTTTGAAAAATTACCTTCAACGTAATCATACCCCGCATCGGCAACGATGCCCCAGCGGTCATAGTTACAGCAAACACCTATTTTCATATTTTTAATCTCCTTACTCCGCGTGAAGCCAGACGATCATATCCGTTTTTTCGCGGTTTGCAAAACAGTTATACGGTATCATTTTAAGAGTCGCAGCGACCTTTTCGGGTCTGCGGGATGAATAAAGTCCGCTATCAAACGGGATCAGCCGCGTTGCGTTCACCTCGATGGTGGGAAGTCCGAATTCCGCGCTGATTTTCTCCTTATATCCGAAATCGCACGGCACGGAATACGCGTGCAGATTCTCACCGTTATCTACGCCCTCGGCGCAGTAAACGATCGGTCCGCGCATTACGCAGAGCCTCGAGCAGTCGCGTATAACCCTCGGATTCGCAAACACCGCACGGGGAGTCATATCAAAGGTAACATTGATCGCACCGCAGCTATTGTTTATAAGCGCATAGCCGTTCACGATAGTATACTCACGGTCGATCTCATATTTCTCGCACCATTCGGGAATACGGACGGCAATTTCTTCGATACCCGAGGCTTCGATTCTGATATTACCGCTGACGGGATAATCGGTCGTCACCTTGCATACAACCTTGCCGTCCTCAAGCCTTGAGGATGCGAACTGATTGATGAAGAGGGTATCTCCGTCCATCGCGTAAAGATACTTACCGATCGAGGGCAGGAATCTGTTGATATTCGGAGGACAGCAGGAACAGCTGAAGCACTCCACGCGCTGTGTAGGCGGAAGTCGCTTTCTGCCGCGCTCGTTGGCAAAATGCTCGACGAGATTGATCTCGAGCGGATTTTCATAAAAGAAGGAGGTACCGTCAAGCGAAAGTCCCGAAAGAAGACCGTTATAGATCACGCGCTCGATGATATCAGCATATTTCGCATCGTTTTCAAGCGCGAGCATAGCGTGGGCGAAGAAAACGAGTCCTATAGCCGCGCAGGTCTCGGTATACGCGCCCTCATTTGGGAGATCGTAAGGGTTGGTAAACGCCTCGCCGACATAGGTCGATCCGATACCGCCCGTGACGTACATTTTTTTGAGAGTGACGTCATCCCAAAGAGCCTTGCAAGCCTTGATTAGTCCCTCATCGCCCGTCTGCGCCGCGAGATACGCCATACCCGTGTAGAGATACATCGCGCGCACCGAATGCCCTACGGCTTCGGTCTGCTCGCGGACGGGAAGATGCGATTGATTATACGACACATTCGGCTCCGAGGTTTCGGACGAGCCGCGCGTGTCGATGAAGAATTTAGCCATATCGAGATATTTCCGCTTGCCCGTGTGCAAATACATTCTGACGAGCGCAAGCTCGATCTCCTCGTGACCGGGAGTCTGAAACGCCGCGCTCTTCTCTTCCATAAACACGCGTGCGATATGATCCGCATACTTTTCCATACAGTCGAGCAGATCGCGCTTTCCGGTCGCTTCATCGTATGCAACAGCCGCCTCCATCAGGTGACCGGCACAATAAAGCTCGTGCTTATCTCGGTCGGTGAATCTGCTCTCGGGCGCGGCAACCGTGAAGTGGATATTGAAATATCCGTTTTCGTCCTGATGTGCCTTGATCTTTTCAACGAGGGCATCGATCCTCGCTTCAAGCTCGGGGGTCGGATGCTTTTTAATGATATAAGCCGCGCCCTCCATCCATTTTGCTACGTCGCTGTCCCAGAAAACGTGGGGCGGATTTTTGCCCTCGCCCGGGACGTAATCGAAATCAAAAGCACCTATTCTTCCGGTTTCGTAAAATCTATCGTAAACTGCGTATATGGTGCGCGCACGGTTGAGCTCCTGCTTATCAGACAGATATCCCGACGTCAGCTCCACCTTATCAAAGCCATACGCTTTCATAATACCTTCCTCACTTTGTACGTGAATATTATTGCATTAATTATAACACAAAAACGCGGGGTTGTCAACAATTAAAGCTGCGTAAAAGGAGCGAGCTCTTTACCGATCAAAAAACGGAAAGATCTCGCTCAAAATTATATACGGTTTAAATTTACTTGATTATAAGCTTATCGTCCTCGGTAAGGCCAAGGTCCTCGATTCCTCTCTCGAACCAGGGGCGGAGGTTTTGAAGCTCGTTTCCGGTATGCGCGTCGCTTCCGCAATAGAATTTGCATCCCTCCGACTTCGCGATGAAGTAGGGACGAAGAAGCGCATCGCGCTCGCTGTCCTTATATCGCATATCGCAGGCGTTCAGTTCGATTCCCATACCGACCTTCGCCGCCTTTTCAAAAACGCGGTGCATTTCGTACTCGGGGATCGCATTCACGGTCGCAACGAGCTTTTCGCGGTCGCCCTTCCAGATGAGGGGGCAGGTCATATGCGCGAGACCGATCTTGTGGAAGGGCAGATCCATAGCGAGGAGCGCGTCGATGCGCTTTACCCACCATTCTGCGCGTGTCTCGGGCGAGGCAAGCATTTCCTCGGTCATCGTGAAGTTAGTCATATGAAAATGAGTAGTGGGAACGACGATGAAGTCAAGCTCCTCCATACGCTCGCGCGAGCAGCCGAGAGTGAGATTTTTGTCCATATCGCTCTCGCATCCGAAGAGAAAACGAATCCCCTCGCTCTGCGGGAGCGGTTTGGATTGAGAAATATGGGGATAATCCTGCTTTGAATACCATTTCGATGCGCCCTCGACTCGCTCATCCCAGAAGTGGTCGGTGAGGACTATAGTGTGAAGACCTTCACGCTCGGCATACCGAAGGATCTGCTCGGGGCTCTGCTCGGGATCGTGTGAGCAGGATGAAAGTCGGGAATGGATATGAAAATCGTGGTCATAAGTAAATTTCTTCATCGGGGACAGTGCTCCTCTCGAATTGCTTTTTGGTTATTATAGCATATATTACCGGGAATTGCAAGGGGGAAAAGGGGAAGGAAGTGAAATATTCGGCTTGATTCAAATGTGAAGTTGAATTCACCTATTAACATTGAAAAAACGGCGGCTATCATCAAGGCGCAGCAGATACACGCTTCGCGTGATGATATACCAAGCCTGCGGCTTGGATAAAAAAACCATCGCAAAGCGATGGTTTTTTAGGTTATCGGACTTGTTTGAGATGATAACATAATATTTTCACACAAAAAAATCAACGGCGAAGCCGTTGTATATCATCAATTCCGAAGGAATTGTATATCATCCAGACGAAGTCTTGTATATCATCAAGCCGCAGAAATACACGCTCCGTGTGATGATATACGCCTTCGGCGATGATATACACGCTGTCGCGTGATGATATACCAAGCCTGCGGCTTGGATAAACAAAAAGGAACTTTTGTTTTACAAAAGTTCCTTTTTGTTGGTGCGGGTGACAGGACTTGAACCTGCACGAATT
>JAZRGT010000098.1:0-4906 GCA_045644325.1 Eubacteriales bacterium
CAAAGATAATTCAACAGGAACTTCTGTGATAAAAAAATCCCACGGATCATCATAATTTTCGTAATTAGATGCATCATAAATTTTTATGGGTTCCTCTCTTTCAAACAAGTCAAGAACCCAAGAGTCTATCAGGAGATCGCCGTCATTTACCCCCTTGGGATCTGTGACTGTCACAGTGATCGGAACAGATTGCCAGACCTCTTCATAATTCCGAAGTTCTGCTTCATTTGATGCGTGCAGTGCGCAAATGATCATAGAAATTACCGCGGCGAACAGTAGCACCGCGACGGCGCGGACGGGGGCGCGTTTGAGGTTTTTCAGTGTTCTTTTAATCATCTTTTTACTTCCTTTCGTGCATTTTTCTATCCTTCGCCATCAGCAAGGCGAGCAGAGTTGCGGCGGCGAAGACGATGACGAATTGGATCGCGGCGATCATCAGCATCAGCAGGGCGTTGACCTCGAAGGTGATGACGGACTCTGCCTCTGCGGCGGCATAGAGCGCACGGCTTACGCAGTTCCACGAGGCGATGCTGAGCAGGCAGCCGAGTATGGTGCCGGGCAAGAGGATGAGGACGTTGCTGCCGAGGATATATGACATTCTCCGCTTGCGCTCCGCGCCGAGGGAATACATTATCGAAATGTTCTTCTTTTGTTGCAGCGGAAAAAGGATGAAATATAGCGCCGCGAGGATGACCGTGGACGAAATACCAACCGCCAAGGCTTGCTTTGCCACCTCGTCATAGGCAAAGAGATTTTGAGATATTATCTCATATCCTTGATCGTAATAGACGAAAAGTCCGTCGAAGCCCGCAAGGGCAACCTCTTTTTGAAGCTCATTGATAGTACCGTTTTTGAGGACGTAGGTGCGGAACATTCCCTGATCGCTGTAATCCATACTGCCCGTGACGGATGAATAGGGAACGAAAATGGTGTTCGGCGTGAAGGAATAAATGTCGCCTTGGGTATACGTCCACTCCGAGCTGTCGCGGTATAGTCCGACGACCTTATAGGTTTCGGTTTCGGTCAGACCTGTTGTTGAGGTATAGAAATAGGGAGAGGGCTCGATTATGCCTATTCCCTCGTTGAGGTACCATTGATACTCCACGCTCCAGTCGTAGAGGTAGTAGTTCAGATCAATTGTGTCGCCGACCGAAATACCGTTCATCGCCGCGAGGGTTTCGCTGATTACGCAGACGTTCGAGCCGCTCTCGAGCTCCTTTGCCGTGAAATCTCTGCCCTCAACGATTCGTGCGTCCTCGCGGGCAAAATCGGTGATGTAGCCGAGCTTCTGAACGCCTATGACGGGGAAAGCGTGCTCATTGATCTCGATATTATCGATCTGCTCGCGCCATTTTGCGCCCTCCTCAGATGCAAGAAAAGCCTCCGCGCCGTTTGGCACGTGTGCGATCGAGGGGTGCGAATAACGCTCGACGTATTCCTCGGGCGTGCAGGTCACACTCTCGCCGTTTTCGCCGATATAGGTCTTTTCGGTGATGTTAGCGGGCGTTACCGTGCCGTCGCGGCTGACATAATATACGTTCTCATCGTAGATGATCTCGTCGCCCACAAGACAGCTGACGTAATCGTTGCCGTATTTCCAAACGCGGTCGATGTAATAATAGGAGTAAACGAGGTATTTCTCTCCAAGCTTCAAACCAAGGGCATCAAACGCTTCAAAGCTTTCGATGTGCAGGTTGATAGAAAGTACGCGCCCCGTGGGATCATCGAAGCCTTCATGAAGCGCGATGACGGATGTAATGTTGCCTTTGAGCTGTGATCTGTATTCGGTTTCGTAGACGGCGTATGTCTGATCATCGGAGATCTCGATGAAATTCTCTTCCGCAAATGGCTCGCCAATCTCGGTCAGCTCAATCTCAAACATAGCGCAACAATAAGGTGTGCCGTGCGGACGCGCCCACGCGCCGGTGGGGTTCTTTTTCGCCACTGAGTCCTCATAGGAATGGTCGGCAAAGAAGTCGACCGTGAGCGAGGGGATATAAGCCGACGCCAAGCCGGGTGAGGCTACCTCTTTTACTAAATCGGGGTATTTCTCGGGCAACGCCTCGAGGAATTTGACTACCTTTTCGGGGAACTGTCTTGTCACCTGAGTTTGGGTCTTATCGCCGAACTGGAGGGTGACGTTTGACTGATTGCGGAACTTTTCCGTCATCAGCGCGACTGTGGTGAAGTTGTCCTCGATCGACTTTAGCGTGTTGTTCGCCACGTAAGCCTGACCGATACCGATGCTCAAAAACGCGGTCATTGAAACAACAAGAAGTATTCCAAGCGCCGAAACGATCGGACGGCGGATTGCGTTTTTAATTGATAACATTTATCATTCATCCTCCTTGGCGTTTCTGATAAGCTTTTTGCTCATAAATATTATGAGCGCGAGGCTGAGGGCGATGAAGTAAGCGACAGCGAAGATCACAAGGTTATTTATCGGGTTCCAATTATAATACGCGCCGCCTACGGCTATACCGAGGATGATACAGATCATCTGCTCGAGCGCAAAACCGGCGTATACTCTTGCGTTCGATTCGCCGACCATACGCATCAGCATAATATCGCGCTTGAGGCGACGGATCATAAGGAATCCTACAAGGAATCCGGCTACTGCTGAAAGGGCAACAACAATCAGAGTTACAGTGCGGTTAAATCTGATGCTGTCTTCAAGGATAGCTGCCAGATCAAACAAATGATTATCGTCGATATCAAGGGCATAGCTGTAGGTTTTTTCGGTGATATATGGCAAAGTGCCGTAATCCACACTCACACCCCAAGCGGTCTTCTTTGCATTCGGGGAAGGCTCCAAAAAACAATAACTTGCTTTTTCGCGAAATTCATCAAGGCGGCTGTTGTCTGCAAGCGTTGCGCTCAATACCCGAATAATTTTATTTTTACTAAGCTCGTCGTACACTTTATCAATAATGGGATACGGGCAATAAATGCTTTTTCCGTCTCCTGCTGTGTATGTTCCGACGATCTTCAGCGAGCAATTATACTCTACCTTCGGGAACTCTACAACCAATTCGCCGTCTACCCACAGAAATTCGCCGTTTTCATCTCTGTGAATAAACGGTATATTGCTTCTGCCGGAAAAATACAGATCAGCCTCGCCGCCGTTATCATAACGTTCCGCCATCCCCTCGGGAACGATGCAGAGCAGTTCTTCACTTGCAAATATACTTTCGTCATATCCTTCATACCACGTGATCTCGCAACCGTTTTCAGGAAGCAACTGCTTGTCGCAAGAAAGCGAGGTAATACCGTACAACATAGTTGTTCCTGACGCGCTTGTATACTTAGTGCCGTTGATCGTGGAAATCGGAGTATACATCATGCTTTGAACGTCTTTCAGATATTCTGCCAATGATAATTCTTCCACCGGATCAGAATATTTTTTCTCAGCCGAATCATCATAAAATTTCACGGGGGTATCATCGGTAAATATGCTAAGTACCCAGGGACTGATCAAAAGATCACCGTCATTTTTTCCCGTAGGATCGGTAACTGTCACAGTGATCGGAACAGATTGCCACATTTCTTCATAATTACGCAATTCCGCCTCGTTTGATGCGTGCAAGGTGCAAATAATCACAGAAATGATAGCGGCAAACAGCAGCACCGCAATAGCGGGAATCGGAGCGCGCTTCAAGCGCTTTAGTGTTTTTTTATTCATTCTTTGACTTCCTTTCGTGTATCTCTTTCGCCATCAGTAAAGGAACTATTATTCATCCTCCTTGATGATTGTAAGAAGCTTTTTGCTCATAAATATTGCAAGCGCAAGGCTGAGGGCGACGAAGTAGGTGACGGCGAATATTGCAAGGTTATTTATCGGATTCAACTTATAATATGCGCCGCCGAGGGCTATGCCGAGAATGATACATATCATTTGTTCGAGAACGAAGCCGACGTAGAGTTTGAAATTCGATTCGCCCACCATGCGCATCAGCATAATATCGCGCTTGCGGCGACGGATCATGAGGAATCCGACCAAAAATCCAGCAATTACGGAAAGAATTACGACAAACACCGTGACGGTGCGGTTAAACTTAATACTGTCTTCAAGGATAGCCGCCAGATCGAACAGATTATTATCGTCTATGTCAAGCGCATAGGCATAAGATTTCTCAGTATATTTCGTCGCCAAGCCGGTATCAATTTTAGCATTCCAAGAAGTTTTCTTTCCGTCCGGCTTAGGCTCCAAGAAGCATATGCTCATTTTTTCGCGGAATTCATCAAGACGTCTATTATCTTTTAGTGTTGCGCTCAGCGAGCGGACTATTATAATTTCCTCAAGCTCGTCATATACTTGCTTAATTATATCAGATGGGCAGTAAATGCTTTTTCCGTCGCCTTCGGTGTATGTTCCGACAATCTTAAGTGTGCAATTATATTCTGTTGTTGGAAAATCAGCAATGTAATGCCCGTCTTTCATCACATATTCACCGTTTTCATCTGTACGAAAAACCGGCTTGCCACTTTTTCCGGTAAGATACAGATCAACCTCACCGCTCTTGTCGTAATTCTCAACCATCCCCTCGGGGACAATACAAAGCAGTTCATCTCCTGAGAATATATTTTCGTCATACCCCTCGTACCACGTGATCTCACATCCGTATTCCGGCAAGAGTTGCTTGTCGCAAGGGATAGAGGTAATTCCGCGCAACATAGTCGTTCCCGAAGCACTGGTATAATTTTTGCCGTTAATAGTGGATATGGGTAGATATGCAAAGACCTGAACGTCTTTTACATATTCACCCAAAGATAATTCAACAGGAACTTCTGTGATAAAAAAATCCCACGGATCATCATAATTTTCGTAATTAGATGCATCATAAATTTTTATGGGTTCCTCTCTTTCAAACAAGTCAAGAACCCAAGAGTCTATCAGGAGATCGCC
>JAZRGT010000099.1:0-77607 GCA_045644325.1 Eubacteriales bacterium
TGGCTGAACATGCCGCCGTCGGGAAGATGCTTGAGAAGCCCAAGGCGGGTGTATTCGTTGAAGCTTGCGTTGAGAGCACCCGTAGTTTCATATTTAGGCATCTGCGGTGCAAAAACGTCGAATCCGATCTTAAACGCCGAAAGCGCGCGGCGAACGTCAAGGCTGTTGACCATACTTACACCGTCGATACCCGTCTTTGAGAAATAGAGGAAGAAGGATCTTCCGCCTGCGGGGGATGTGTTGGTGCAATATTCCTTGATGACCGAAGGATCAAGCGCATCCTTGCCGAAGATGTATTCGGAGATAGCTCTGACCTCTTTATCGTTCTTATCTGGATCGACAGGGTCGTATTCAAACGCCTTTGTCGGCAGAACACCTGTTGCGATAAATCGTCCGCCGGCGTCGAAATAATCGCGCAAAACGCGCATACAAGCAAGAGAGGTAACTCTTTGCGCCGGAAGCACGACCACGCGGAAGCCGCCCGAGTCGTTCATATCCGCAAGGCGAAGACGATCGTTTTCGGACTTTGCGCTTCTTGCAATAACGTCGGGGTGCAGAAGAGTCACGTCGTGACCCGCGCAGAGGCAGATGCTGTTGATGACGGACATATAATCAGCGTCAGAGGGGGTATCCGAATACTCAAAGCCCTCAATATCCGCACTATACATATTGACGCAGGAATGGAGATAGTAGATCGGGTAGATCACGGCAATATCCGAGACCTGACGGCCGCCCTTGAGGCAGGTTCGCATAGCTGCGGTAAAGCGCAAAAGCCTTGAGGTCTGCTCGTGATTTGCCGCGTTGGGCGCGGGCAGATGGAGAGCGGGAAGGTTTGCTCCTCTTGCAAATGCGTGAGCGGCATCGCGCATCATTATATCAAAGCTGTTTTCCTTGTAGTTCTTATAAAGCTCAACGAAAATATCGTTCTTTGCACGGCCGAAAGCGGCTCCTGCTGCAAGCTTAACGGAGTTAATACCGTAAAGATAGCCGCGGTCGAGGACTGCGCCGGGTGTTGCGGTATTATTGAGCATCGCGTCACCCATAATGGGAGAGCATTGGGTTGATTTTGATTCGGAAAGTGTGCCTATCATAGACAGTCCGTTCTCTTGAGCAAAACTCTCTGCGGCGGCGATATATCCTTCACGAAGCATACGGGCGCGGCAATCAGAGAAAAGTGCCTTAAATCGGGGCGCGTCCTTGCTGGTTGGTGTGAAGAGGTGGGGATAATAGGGGGCGGGATCGAAGCCATAGCGAGCCTCGAAGACCTCGTTGAAATCATCACTCCAATCATGGCGGTTGATCGCCTTGAACGCGAGACCCGAGTAGTAAAGATGTGTTACCGTGGTTCCCATATAGCCTTCAAAAACATCGGCGAAGATTATGTATGCGGCGTTGATATAGGCATCCGACGATTCGCGCGAGAGGATATTCGGGCGGTTGCCGTCGTTATCGGGCAGAGAAACATACTGCACGATGCGCCAGTTTCCGCGTGGACATTTATAAACGACTCTGTCGTCGTCAATGTATTCGCGAAGATCGATTGACTCGTCGCGCTCCTCGTTGTAGGCTACAACAGAAAGGAGTCTGCCGGGGAATATCTGCCAATTTACTGACTCATTCTGCTTGCAATAGTGGGTGTGGCGCACGAGCTTGCGCGAGCGGATCGTGTCCTCCCAGATTGCGTCCTCGGCAAGAACGACGGTCTGCTCGATGCAATCCGCGAGTGTGAAAGCTACGGGGAGACCGTATTCCGCAGAAGCGGGCAGAAGTCTTGAATAGAATGTCTTGAACTGCTCGGTTCTTTCCTCGGGGGACAATTCATCGGAGATTATCGGCAACGGAATAAAGCCTCCCACGCCTGCTGCGGCGGAAAGCCTTACCTGCTTTCTGATCTCTTCTCCGCTCTGACCCGAATCGCGCCAGAAGACAAAGGGGCGGTATTTTTCTATTGTGCTCGGATTGCCGTTTTCACCGTACATTTCGTCACCTCGGAATAGTTTTCTATGTTAATTATATCACAAAGCCGAAGGAAAGTAAATATTTCTCTTGCAGATTTTATTTTTTTGTGATATAATTCATATAGAAAAACACCGAGGTGGATCATGAACAAAAGAGTTTTGATAAGCGGCGGCGCGCGCGGGATCGGCGCGGCGACAGTTAAATATTTTGCAGAGCAAGGCGACCGTGTTGCCTTTATATATCACAAAGCCGACGAGAAAGCCCGTGAGATCGCGAACAGCACCGGCGCCTTCCCGATCAAAGCAGACGTTTCGGACGCGCAGAGCGCAAAATCAGCGTTCTTAGAGGCTGCCAATCAGCTTGGAGGCATTGATATTCTCATAAACTGCGCAGGAATTGCCGATTTTTCGCTCTTTACCGATATTTCGGACGACGCTTGGCGGCGTATGATCGATACAAATCTTTCATCCGCGTTTACCCTCTCGCGCGAGGCAGCAAAGATTATGGTATCGCAGAAGAGCGGTAAAATCATTAACGTAGGTTCGGTTTGGGGACGTATGGGCGCGTCATGCGAGGTTCATTATTCTGCATCGAAGGCGGGACTTCGCGGATTGACGCAGGCACTTGCAAAGGAGCTCGGACCTTCGGGCATCACCGTCAATTGCGTTGAACCCGGAGTCATTGACACGGATATGAATTCGATGCTTGACGATACGGCTATGAAGGAGCTGGCTGAAGCTACTCCTCTTTGCAGGATCGGCAAGGCAGAGGAGGTTGCCGCGGTTATCGGATTTTTGGCTTCGGACGATGCCTCGTTTATTACCGGTGCTTGCATTCCCGTGGATGGTGGATTTCCTGTATAATCCGGAGGTTTGCAATGCTGACACGAGCAGATATTCATATTTTTTTGAAACAGATCGGAATTAAGCCTGATGATACCGTTTTGGTTCACACCTCTATGCGCTCTCTCGGTGAGGTTGAGGGCGGTTGCGATGGACTGATAGATGCTTTCACCTCGTATCTTAACGAGGGACTGTTTTTAGTACCGACACACACTTGGAGCAACGTTGGCAAAAGCCAACCGATATATGACGTTTCAACCACAGAGCCTTGCATAGGCGCACTTCCGACTGTTGCGGCTTTCAGAAAAGACGGCGTACGTTCGTTACACCCGACTCACTCGGTATCGGCATTCGGTAAGCGCGCGGCAGAGTTTGTCAAAGGTGAAGAGCTTGCCACTTCCCCTTGCTTCGAGGGCGGAGTTTGGCGCAGGCTTTTCGACGAAAGAGCAAAGATCCTTTTGATCGGCGTGGGACTCAATCGAAACACCTTCATTCACGCCATTGACGAAATGATCGATCTGCCAAATCGTCTTGCGCCGCCAATTGATTTGACGGTCATTGATTATGACGGATGCCATTACTCATTAAATTATCAAAAGCACGGTCAAACGGGTTCCGAAAACTTTGAAAATTACAGAAAACCGCTCCAGGCGCTTGGAGCTTTGAAAAATGACAAGCTCGGGAATGCTACGATAGGGATATTTGATGCTGTACACGGAACAGAGGTTATAAGTATGCTTTGGGAGAAGACTGATTACAATCTGTGCGAAGAACTGAGGGATATTCCGGAAGAATACTATTGCTTATAAAATAGAGGAAGCCTACTCGCTTCCCCTATTTTCATTTTGCATCAGCCATTTTATGAGCTCGTTCAAGCAATTCAATATATCTTTTATCCTCAAGTACGGAGTCAAACCACGGCCAGTTTGTCATTGCGTGCAAAATGTCTTTTGAATTTTGCCAAAAAAGCCAAAGGTAGGGAGTCCAGACTTTCGTTCCATTCTCGAAAAATATATTGACTTCACAATTCTTCTCCATCTTTGATATTTTGACATTCTCAAAAAGCGCGGGATTTCCTACATCCATTTTTGCTCCGTTAGGTATTCTCTGCCAAACGTCAAACAGCTCAAAAGCCCTCTCGAGATAAGCGTATCCTTCATCAAGATCTCCCGCCCCAATCAGTGCTCCTGCCACTTTCAAACATAGATCGGCATAGCATCCGCTCCAAGCCTCGGGTATCCCACCGTCATTCGAAATACATTCGATTATTCTCATTCTGTATTTCATCAGCGTGGCCGTTCTCCGCGGATCTTCAAATAACATATAATTGTCTTTCTCATAATACCGCATATATTCGCGTCCCAAGAAATGCATCAAGCTCAAAAGATTGTTTGCTGTGTTATGATTTTTGTATTCTTCTTGTTTTTCTCTCTGCCAAAAGCGTTCTTCGATGCGCTCATTCTGGCAGGAAGAATAAAACTGTTCGCTCTTATACTTCCATTTTTCCCATTCTTCGTCGGGGCAGACAATACTCATACATTCTCTTGCATTTTGGCGCGCATATTCCCAAGTGCATTCTGACAGTATCTTTTCACAAGCTTCTTTGAGCAGCGGATAATCCTTAGACCAGCATTTTTTGTTTCGCAAAATGGCCAATGCAAGAGATTCACAAACTGTAAAGTCTGCTGGATATTTCTTGTAATACTCTTTTGACAAAGACAACTGCTCGGCAGGATTAGATTTATTGAATCTTTCCATAAAGCTTTCGACCTCGCTTTGTCGGCTCACCTCATCATTTCCAATAAGCTCATCGACTGTAATCTTGAAGTAATTCGCAATTCTCGGCAGAAGCGTTATATCGGGATAACCACCACGTTCCCAATTCGATACGGCTTGGGCAGAAACATCGAGAGCTCGGGCAAGCTCATCTTGAGTCAATTTCAGTTTTCTTCTTTCGCGGAGAATTACTTCTCCAATTTTCAAATCAGCCATATTAATCTCCATTGATATTTATTCTGGGAGTGCACATCTTCCTCTATTATAATACCATATTTCACAAAAGAAATCAATAACGTCGTTATTTATCCAACTCAAACGATATTTGAAATTTTCAAGCACAATTTTATTTCAATAACAAACAAACGGACACCGCGCGGGTGTCCGTTTTGCATTATATTTAATTATAATTACGACTTAAGCGCGATTCCCTTTTCTGCGAGGTCTGCGATTACCTTGTCGGCGATCGCCATGACTTCGTCGCGGGTGAGGGTTCTGGTCTTGTCCGCGAAGGTGATGCGGACGGTGACGGACTTGCCGGATTCATCGGCATATCTATCGGTGACCTTGATATCCTTGACGAGTGCGCCGCCGTGTGCCTTGACAGACTCGCCGATGGGGGCGTAGATCTCGGTCATAAAGGTGAGGTCGATGTCCATTTCGGGATACTTGGAAGGCTCATCGTAAACGAGAGCGAGCTTATCGCAATTTGCGAAAGCCGAAACGTCGATCTCGGCATAAACAATGGATGCCTTCTTATCAATCTTCTTGGATACGGTGGGATAAACGATGCCGATCTCACCAATCTCGGTATCGCCGCAGTAAACAGCGTTGAGGTTTCTGGGATGCTGATAAGAATGAGTTGCTTCCTTCTTTACGAACTTAACGGGAGCGTGCTTGATGTCATCGGCAAGAACTGCAATGATGTTGCAGAGTTTACCGTAGACGGTTTCCATGCTCTCGGTCTTGGAATAGAGGGTGATAGCGAGCTTCTTCTTTTCGTTACAGAGGCCGTTATCCTTGAGTCCGTCAACAACGCAACCTACCTCAAATACGCCGAATTCGGGCGCATAAGCGGTGTTGTACTTCACCTGGCAAAGCTGGGTGGGAATGATGGTCTTGCGGAGAGTTTCGATATTGGGATTAGCTGCGCCCGCGATCTTGACGTTATCCTCAACCTCAATGCCAAGCTCCTTGTACTCATCGTTGTAAGTCCAGATATAGGAATGAAGCTCGTGGCAGGAGAATCTCTTAACGAGAAGATCCTTGATCTGCTCCTCAACGCTCTTCTTGATATCCGCACGGATGGGATAAGAGGGAGCGTAAACGGTGTTGATAGCGAAGTTATCGTAGCCGTAGATACGGGTGATCTCCTCGATGATGTCAGCCTTCATGGTTACGTCCTTGGTGCATCTCCAGGAAGGAACGGTTACGGTGAAGGTAGTGCCTTCAAGAGAAATGCCGAAGCCGAGTGCGGAGAGAGTGGTAAGGATGTGCTCGTCCGAGATCTCGATGCCGGTATAGCGGTTAACGAAGGATCTGTCGAAGGAGAAGGTGATGGTGGGATACTTATACGCCTGCTCGTCGGTAAGAGAGGAAACGACCTTTGCATCGGGGTCTGCATCCTGCATGATCTTGACGAAGCGAGCAACTGCGGTGGGAGTCATCTCGGGATCAAGGCACTTCTCGTAACGCTGGGAAGCGTCGGTTCTGTGCGCAAGACGAACGGTGGTCTTACGAACCGAAACAGCATCAAAAGTAGCGCACTCGAGAGTGAGCTTGGTGGTGTCCTCAACGATCTCGGAATCAAGTCCGCCCATAACGCCCGCGATGCAAACGGGAATATCACCGTTGCAGATCATGAGCATATCTTCGTCGATGTTACGCTCAACGCCGTCGAGGGTCTTGAATGTGAACTTGTGGTCGTATCTCTTGATGCGGAGCTTTTCAACCTTGCGCGAGTCAAATGCGTGCATGGGCTGTCCCATCTCGAGCATAATGTAGTTGGTAATATCGGTAAGGAAGTTGATGGAGCGCATACCGCAGTAGTAGAGGCGGATACGCATATTTACGGGGCTTACTCTGCGGGTGATATTCTCAACCTGGAGGCAGGAATATCTCTGGCAGAGGGAATCCTCGATCTTCATATCAACCGCGGGAAGATCTGCATACTTATTGAGATCTGCGCAATCAAGGGGCTTGAGTTCTCTGCCAGCGATAGCGGCGAACTCGCGCGCGATGCCGTAATGACCCCAAAGGTCGGGGCGGTTGGTGAGCGACTTGTTATCAACCTCGAAGATGATATCGTCGATGTCAAAGAGGGTCTTGATATCGGTACCTACAGCGAAAGCGGGATCAAGGATCATAAGACCGTCGTTGTTGTCGCTGATGCCGAGCTCCTTCTCGGAACAGCACATACCGTTGGAGGTGAAGCCTGCGAGCTTACGGGGAGCGATGGTGATGTCACCGATCTGCGCGCCGAGCTTTGCAAAAGGAACCTTGAGTCCAACAGCAACGTTGGGAGCGCCGCAAACGACGTCAACAAGCTCAGCCTCGCCGATATCAACCTTGAGAAGATGAAGCTTCTTCGATTCGGGATGCTCCTCGACGGACTTGATCTCTGCAACAACGATGCCGGAGAGGTCACTGCCCTTCATAAATATTTCGTTTTCTACCTCTGCGGTAGAGAGAGAGAATCTGTGGATGAGCGAAAGCTTGTCAAGACCGGAAAGGTCAACGTAATCGCATATCCAATTCATAGATAAAAACATTTTTCTTTCCGTCCTTTCTTATTTGTCTTCCTTGAACTGCGAGAGAACCTTAAGGCTTCCGCTGTTGAGGTCTCTGATATCCTTAACGCCGTAGCGCATCATTGCAAGTCTGGTAAGACCGAGACCGAATGCAAAGCCGGTATATTCCTCGGGATCGATTCCGCCCGCCTTGAGTACCTCGGGGTGGATCATACCGCAGGGGCAAAGCTCAAGCCAACCGCTGTGCTTGCAAGAGGGGCAGCCCTCTCCGCCGCAAATAGCGCAGGAAATGTCAAGCTCAAATCCGGGCTCGACAAAGGGGAAGAATCCGGGACGGAGACGTACCTTTACGTCACGCTTGAAGACCTCGGAGAGCATCGTCTTCATAAAGAAGATAAGGTTGGAGATAGAGATATTCTTATCAACCATTACGCCTTCCATCTGGAAGAAGGTGTTTTCGTGACAAGCATCGGTCGCCTCGTTTCTGAAGCAACGGCCGGGAAAGATAGCCTTGATCGGCACGCCGTTGTTTACGAGGTCGTCGCGGTACTTCTTATAGATAGCATTCTGAGCGGCACTGGTGTGTGTCTTGAGAAGCTGACCGTTGGTGAGGTAATAGGTATCCTGCATATCGCGCGCGGGATGGTGCTTGGGAATATTGAGAGCCTCGAAGCACTCGTAGTCGCTTACGATCTCGGCATAGTCCTCAACGTGGAAGCCCATCGACTTGAAGATGGTCTCGCACTCGCGCTGAACGAGGGTGATGGGGTGGAAGGAACCGCGGTCGAGTACTGCGGGCATCGAAACGTCAAACTCGGGCATAGAAGCGACCTCGCGCTCAAGCTCTGCACGGCGGAGCTCCTCGCCCTTTTCGGTAATAGCCTGAGCAAGCTCGTTCTTAAGAACGTTGACCTCCTGACCGAAGGTCTTCTTCTCTTCGGGGCTCATATCCTTCATGGATTTGAGAAGCTCTGTCACGCTTCCCTTCTTACCGAGAAAATCAACACGGATCTCCTCGAGCGTCTGCATAGAGTCTGCGGCTGCAAGCTTTGCCGCAAATTCCTGCTTCAGTTCTGCAATGTTCTGTGACATTTTATTTGTCCTTTCAATTTATAATCAGATAATATTTTTAAGTTCAAGAAGATTCTCGATTCGGTAATCAACGTCGGAAGCGTCGTAGTAATGCTCGGGATCAAAAAGGCAACCCTTCATTCCTGCGTTTCGTCCGCAATCGGTATCGATATCGCGGTCGCCTATCATAATGCAATCGTTTTTGTCAAGTCCGTGCTTCGCGCAGAGGTAATTGAGCGCGTCGGGAGCAGGCTTGGTCGGGAAGGACATAGTCGAGTCGATTATATCCTCAAAGCAATCTGCAATTCCCCACTTCTCGAGAAGGATCTTTACGATCGTGCCCGAATGGGTGTAGAGATAGTTCTTATGTCCCTGTGCCATAGCATAGCGAAGGATTTCCTCTGCCTCCGGATAGGGCTTCTGGATCTCAAGTGCCAGCTCGTCGTGAACAACGTGGAATTCTTTTCTGAGAACGGAATAGTCTTCTTCAAAGTCGGCGTTTTTGAGCGCGTGACCGACAGAGACCTTAAGGTTATCGTATACGGTCTCATAATCCGCTTCAACACCGCGGCTTCTGAGCATTTGAAGCACGGTCTCAGTAAAGCAAGGATAAGTATCCGAAAGAGTTCCGTCAAAATCGTAGATAAGATGCTTGTAATTCATTCTTTTTATTTCCTTGTTTTTTTCTTTTCTCTTTTAATTTCAGCATCCTCGGGGTTTTCGGGAATGAGGAGCTTCGAGAAGTGGTATTCCTTAACACCGAACCAATACGCTACGGTAGACACAGCGATTGCGGGAATGACAATGATAAAATAGGACAGCCAATAGTCATTGAGCGGAATTCCGTTAAGATCTACGGAAAGGAGGCCGGTGTACATTCCTTCTATGAAAAGGGCAATTACGCTCGAGATCGCACCGACGGCGTGTAAGGTGCCGCCTTCGGGAGCAAAGCTGCTGACGGTTATGATTATAGCGAGAAGGATATTGATACTGTTTGCAATGAGAGCTATATAAAGTCCTGTCAAAGGGATCGTTTTTGAGCAAGAGAGCTTATCCTTTGAGCCCGCCTCCCACATTGCTGCATAGAGCAGGAAAAGGTAGAACAGGATTGCTCCGACGCTCGCACCGATCTTAAGGGTATCATTCTCAACCTTGCCGCAAGCTATCGCGAGCACGAGGCCGAAAATAGAAATTGCTATTTGATTTACAAACAAGCGAACAGCGCTATACGAATGTTTTTGCATAAATTCACGCACGGTGATTGGTCCTCCGAAAATTGTAAAAGGTATCTTTTGCGTTAAAATCAACGCAAGCGTATAAATTATATACTGATATCTAATAATATTCAACACAAAAAGCTGAAAATTTACATTTTATCCACTAAAATCTTTCGAAATGTTGTATAATATTATATATACTCAAAGCGAGGTGAGCTTATGGCAACCCAATACAATCCGAGAGATTATTCTCTCACCCTGCGCGACTTTGCGAGCTACAAGCAATCTATTGCAGGCTGTTCTCCGAGAACAGTAAATGAATATATGCTCGATCTGCGTACATTTTTCAGATTTATAATAGCAGACAGAACCGGAATTCCTTACGGTGCTCCTGAATATGAGCAGATCAAGCTTGATAAGATCGACATACCCTTTTTAAGCTCGGTCGAAACAAGCGAGATATATAATTTTTTGTTCTTTTGTGACAGCGTACTGCAAAACGCTCCCAATGCGCGCGCACGTAAGCTTTCCGCAATAAAGGGATTGTACAAGTATTATACCAAGACACGAATGATCCTTGAAAAGAATCCAGCGGAAATCATCGAAACTCCAAAAAAGCAAAAGGCTGTGCCAAAGCACATGACTTATGAAGACGCCATCATCTTTATAGCAACTGTTAGAAACGATAATTCTCAGACAGATTTCTTAAGAATCAGAAATTACTGTATAGTTACGCTTTTCCTGAATTGCGGCATGCGACTTTCCGAACTCGTCAGTATCAATCTCAACGACATTGACCGTTTTCTTCGTTCGGTGAGAATCATCGGAAAAGGAAACAAGGAGAGGATAATTTACTTTAACGATGCTTGCCGCGCCGCGCTTGAAGAATACATACCGATGCGCGAAGATCAAAAGACCGCAACAGAAAACGAGAACGCTTTGTTCCTCTCTCGCCTCGGTAAAAGAATTGACAACCGAATGGTACAAAAAATGGTTGAAAAATATCTTGAGCTTTCAGGACTTGGCAATAGAGGTCTTTCCGTTCACAAACTACGCCATACAGCCGCGACCCTGATGTATTCAAGAGGAAAAGTTGACGTAAGAGTCCTGCAAGAGGTCCTCGGGCACGCACAGCTCAACACAACACAAATCTACACTCACGTCTCAAACAGCGAGGTCGAGGCGGCTATGGCGAAGAATCCGCTTTCTACTCTTTCACCCGAAAACGTTCCAACCGAAGCATCAGAAGAAACGGTCCACGTCGGCACCCTGAAGCCCGATAAAGAATAAATTCAAGATATTTACATTTTATTATATACTTTTGCAAAAAAATATGGTATAATAATATAATTGATACAACCAAATGAAAGGAACAACCGATTTTGGATCTTACTAATTTTTCGTTATTATATCCGAATGCGGAAAGCATCACCGCGCACGTTAGCGGCGGTCGCCGTCCCGATATTTCTGATTTCACGCTTGACGAGATGGGATTTTCGCAGATCTTCGATCTGAAGAACTCTTCCCTCTCCGAGTATTTTACCTCTGATGAAGAAGTTATAAATTACCGCCGCGAGACCTTCGGCGATATGCTTAACAACCCCGCGCTTATAAAGACTCTCAACGATCTGCTTCCGATCCTCTCCGACATCATGGAGCTTCGACGTCTCGAGGCAGACAGCGGTGACCCCAACGATTATCTTTCAAGTATCACCGAAATTGAGCTGTATATCTCTTGCATCGACACGCTTGACGACGGTCTTAATTCAGTTCGTGACAATCTTAAGGGCGTCGCCTTCAGAACACTCTGTGACCGCATCAGCGAGCTTGCGGAGAGCGATTACTACGCACAGCTCAATGAGAAGCTTTGCGAGCTCACGAAGCGCGTACGCGAGATCAAGAGCGTTACAATGGGTGTCAACCTTGACGCACAGCTTCGCCCCTCTTCAGCGGGTGTGCTTTCGATCAACTCCGAGTCCTTCCGCTCCGGTGAGGTGCTTGAAAAGATACTCCGTCTGAATTTCAAGGACGACGAATACACCTGCATCGCAAATCTCGTTCCCTTTGGAAAGAAGCAATCTGAAAGCCAGAAGACCGCGCTTTCTCTCGCTTTCAACACTGCAATCAACGAGGTCTACAAGTCTTCGCTCCGCTCCTGGAAAAAAATCGTTCAGCAGTACGTTCTCGAGAACACTGATTTTCTTCTCAACCTTATGCCCGAGATTGAATTTCTTATCAAGGGCACCCGCCTTATGAGCCGTCTGCGCGACAAGGGATGCGATCTTTGCGTGCCCGAGATCGTTTCCGCTGACGAGCGTGCGTTCAGTGCGATCGGTCTTTACAACCCCGCGGTTGCGCTTAAGATCGACGACGAGATCGTAACAAACGATCTTATCTTTGATGATAAGGCTACTATTTATATTCTCTCGGGTCCTAACCGAGGCGGTAAATCCGTTATCACCTGCGCGCTCGGTATGGCTCAGGTAATGATGCAGCTCGGTCTGTTCGTTCCTGCTAAGAGCGTTAAGATCTCGCCCGTTGACGCGATCTACACTCACTTCCCTACCGGCGCGGACGATACCATCGACAAAGGACGACTCGGAGAGGAATGCGCACGTCTTGGAGAGATCTTTGACAGCGTTACATCGCACTCGCTCGTTTTGCTTGACGAATCCCTCTCGTCCACAGGCTCTTATGAGGCATCCTATATCGCCGCAGAAATACTTGCGGGATTCTCTGCTGTAAAGTGTCGCACTCTCTTCTCCACTCACCTTCACGAGCTTGCAGCAATGCTTGACGAGATCAACGAAAAGTGTGCGGCTGAAGGCGGTGCCCCGATCGACACTCTCGTCGCAGGAATCGCAGAAGGTAAGCGTTCCTTCAAGATCTATCGCGCTAAGCCCGACGGCAAGAGCTACGCTCGCGATATCGCAAACAAGTACGGACTCTCTCGCGAGTCGATTATGAAAAAAATCAATAAATAAAGAAAATCCGCAGAGGAAAATCCTCTGCGGATTTTTTAATTATAAAGTAACTTCAACCTTAACAAGCTCTCCGTTGCGCCATACCTCGATAATAACGGTATCGCCAACCTTATGTTTGAAGAGTTCGGCACGCATCTTTTCGATCGTGGGGGTTTTTACTCCGTCGAAGGAGAATATAACATCGTAAAGCTCAAGCTTGCCGTGACAGGGGTAACCTTCGTTGATACCCGTAACAACCACGCCATCGGTCTCGGGCGTGATCTTTACACCGGGAGCAACCTCTATCTCGATTCCCTTGTAAACGGTACCGCAAGTGATGCCGAGCTGAACACCCTGCGTTGCGCTACCCTTGTTGCCCGAATACTTACCGTCCTCGATAATATCATCTGCGATTTCAACGGCGTCATTGATCTGAATAGCGAAGCCGAGACTTTCGTAGCTGACGTCTCCGTTTGAGGAGCTGACGTGCTTCATTGTATTGATGCCGATTACCTCGCCAGACATATTGAACAGAGGACCTCCCGAGTTACCGGGGTTGAGGGAGGTATCGGTCTGGATCATTTCCATAGACTTCTCGAGAAGTCCCGATGATTCGTATACTCTTACAGTTCGCTTAAGACCTGAGATAATACCGAGAGTAACGCTACCTGCATATTCGGTGTCAACGGGTGTACCAATCGCAATAACGTATTCACCAACGCGAAGATTATCCGAATTTCCTACCGAAAGCTTTGGCAGACCGAGATTTTTTACCTTAACTACCGCAACGTCGGATAGCTCGTCGCCGTCGATAAGCTCTGCGGGGAGCTCGCGCCCGTCGGAGCAAACAACGAAAATGCTCTTAGCGTTATCTATAACGTGATAATTTGTGATGATATATCCGTCGTCGGTGTAAACGAAACCGCTTCCGAAGCCGCTTCCGTTTTCTGCTTTGACCGTGATAGTTACAACAGAATCCTTAACGCTGTCAACAAGATCGGCTATAGATGCATCCGGACCTACAACAATGGTTTTATTGTTTTCTGAACCGAATCCGGTGATAAGCAAAACTGCGAGAACGGCAAAGCAGATTGCAAACAGACCCGTCATTACTATCGCGTAAATTAGCGCGCCCTTTTTTCCCGAACGGCGAGCAGCCTCTCGATCTTTCTTTGCCTGCTCGGAAAAACTCCAGACTGTCTTCGGCTCTTCTTCGGGGAGAGGACCGAGATCGGGCTCCTCTGTTTCCGCGGGAGCATCTGTCAAGATCGACTCAGGAAGCTCATCAGAGTTGATCCTTATGCTATCGTCCGAGACCGCCAGATCGGCCTTTTGCGTTGCCTCGGGCGCGGGTGCAGAGGAATTTTCCTCTTGTGGGGCATCTTGGTTTATTTTTTCATTAAATTCGTCCATTAGTTATCCTCATTCGCGCGTTTTCTGAGGTCTTTTCTCTTCCGGCGTTATCGGGAGTGTAAAATAGAATTCACAGTATTTACCCGGCTCGCTTTCAAGAGCGATAACCTCTTTGTGCGCTTCAATAATAGTTTTTGCGATGAACATACCGAGTCCTACGCCCGTCTTATCCTTGCCGCGGCTGCGGTCACTCTTGTAGAATCTCTCAAATATATAGGGTTGATCGTCGTAGGGGATGCCGTCGCCTTCGTTATAGACCGAGACTTTGACCTTCTTGTTCTCAATTACGGTCAACGAGAGCTTGAGCAGACCGCCCTCGTTGGCAAATTTAACGGCATTATCGGTAATGTTATAGAATATCTGATAAATTGCGTCATGGTCGCCCGTTACGAACATATTATCTGCGTCGCAGTTGAATTCAACTTCAAGGCGCTTCTTGTCGATCTTCTGCTCGAATGAGATAAGAACCTGACGTCCCATTTCACAGATATCAAATGGCTCCATAACGAATTTACGGTCGCCCGCCTGAATTCTCGAGATATCGAGAAGGCTGGCAACGAGACGTGAGAGGCGGAGGACCTCGTCACGGATAATTTTGAGATAATACTCGTGCTTTTCGGGCGGTATTGCACCGCTGAGGATGCAATCGATAAATCCCGAGATCGTTGTCATAGGCGTTCTCATATCGTGCGAAACGCTTGACATAAAGTTGTTTCTCATCTCGTCGAGGTTCTCAAGGTTTTGCGCCATATTGTTGAAAGCGGAGGCGAGCTGTGCGACCTCGTCGTTTCCGACAACGGGAACGCGAACGCTGAATTCACCCTTGGCAAAGGATTTTGCAGCCTGGCTCATTCCTCGCAACGGACTGATGATCCTTTCACTTATAAAGAAGATGGCAATCAATGCCGCAAGCATTACCCAAAGGCTTGAGATAGCAACGGTTTTAATAAGCACCTCTGCGAAATCACTTATAGATCCGACGTCACAGCAAACGATAACCGTTCCGCAGACATAGTTATTACGCAGATATACGGGGGTTGCGGAAATAACGTGAGGTGTGTCAAATATACCTTCAAGATTATTGAACACAGAAAGCTCAATACCGTTATTGATCTCGTTCATAAAGGAACGCGGGATCTGAGAGCTGTTTTGATAGTTGCAGTTTTCATCCGGATGAGCAATAAGAATCACGCCTTCGCTGTCAGCAATAAACACGGTGACGGGAAAGTTTGCCATCGCCTTTACCGCATTGATCTGCGAATTGATATCGGATTCATAATAATCGCAGAATGATGAAAAGCTTCCGCTCGTGCCGTATTTCTGAAGCTTCGTCTGTATCCCCTCGCCGAGTGCGCCGGCGGCAGAAGAAACAGCCTCGTTCTTAGATTTTTCCGAATAATCGTCAACCAACGTTCCGATGATGGCAAGAAGAAGGATCATACTCGTTCCTATTATCACCATAAAGGTCACTATATATTTAACGTATATGCTTTTAAACATATTCCTTCTCCTTTCCGTTTTTTAAAAAGATACGCCCGGCAAAATTCCTGGCGTATCTTTCGGGGATCAATTACCTGTCAGTTCAAACTTATAGCCTACGCCCCAAACTGTCTTGAGCACCCATTTGTCGGATACGCCTTCAAGCTTTTCGCGGAGACGCTTAACATGTACGTCAACCGTACGGGAGTCACCGAGATAGTCAAATCCCCAAACCTTGTCGAGGAGCTGGTCTCTGGTGAACACGCGGTTGTAATTGGAAGCCAGGAAATAAAGAAGCTCGAGCTCCTTGGGAGGGATATCAACGCTCTTTCCGTTGAGCTTAAGCTCATACTTCTGCTTGCTGATCTCAATGTTCTCGAACTTGATAACCTCATCATCATCGGGATCATCGTGAGTGTTGCAACGACGGAGAACCGCCTTGATGCGTGCAAAAAGCTCACTCATATCGAAGGGCTTAACCACGAAATCGTCAGCACCAAGTTCAAGGCAAACAACCTTATCAACCACTTCGCCCTTAGCTGTGATCATAATAATGGGTTTGTTGGTAAACTTACGAAGCTCTGTGCAAACGTCCTTGCCGTTTTTGCCGGGAAGCATAATATCGAGGAGTACGAGATCGGGCTCGTATTTCTTAAAAACGTCAATTGCTTGATAACCGTCGGGAGCTGTGCGTACCTCATAGCCTTCTTTTTCAAGAGAAGTCTTCAGCAGGTCGCAAATATAACTGTCGTCATCGACTACGAGAATTTTGGTATACATTTTTTCCTCCTGTGTTTTGTAATCTGGACTTGCCGTGTCACCCGCGCGGGGTATACTTCGGCATTTTTATACTTTCTATTATATTATATCACATAATTTTGGTTTTGCAAAGAGTTTTTTGAAAAAATGTTCATATTTTTTATAAAAAATCAGCATTTTTTTAAGTTTTGCTTGAATTCTTCACAAATTTATTATATAATATATGAGAAAAACAAAAAAGTAATATATTTACATCGGAGTAAAACATGAAACTAGGTATTGTTGGACTGCCCAACGTGGGCAAAAGCACGCTCTTCAACGCTCTTTGCGGCGGAGGCGCAGAGTCGGCTAACTACCCCTTCTGCACCATAGAACCCAATGTCGGTGTCGTTCCCGTACCCGACCCCAGACTTGACGCACTTGCTGAAATGTACACTCCCGAAAAGTACACTCCCGCAGTTGTTGAATTCTTTGACATTGCCGGACTTGTAAAGGGTGCTTCCCAGGGTGAAGGTCTTGGAAACAAATTCCTCTCTCACATCAGAGAGTGTGATGCTATTCTCCACGTCGTTCGATGCTTTGAAAACGACAACATAATTCACGTCGACGGCAAAGTAAACCCCATTTCGGACGTTGAAACTATTAACTATGAGCTCATTCTTTCCGATATCGAAGTCGCGCAAAGAAGACTTGACCGCACTCTCAAGGCGATGAAAGCAGACAAATCTCTTGCTCCCGAGGCGGCATTCCTTGAAAGACTTATCGCGCACCTTGAAAACGGTAAATCCGCGAGAGGAATCGATATGAACGAGGACGAGCAGGCAATGCTTGCGGATATGCCTCTTCTCTCCGCAAAGCCCATCATCTACGTTGCAAACGTTGATGAGAACAGCCTTGAGGAGGATCCCGTTCAGAATCCCCACTACGCCGCACTCAAGGAGTTTGCGGCAAGTGAGAATTCGGGTATCGTTTCTATCTGCGGAGGTCTTGAGGCAGAGCTTGCTGAGCTTGAGGGCGAGGAAAAGCAGATGTTCCTTGAGGACATGGGACTTTCCGAATCGGGACTCAACCGCCTTATCCGCGCGGGATACGACCTTCTCGGTCTTATCAGCTTCCTGACCGCAGGTCCTAAGGAAGTGCGCGCTTGGACCATTCGCAAGGGTACAAAGGCACCCGGCGCGGCAGGTAAGATTCACAGCGACTTTGAGCGCGGCTTTATCCGTGCCGAGATCGTCGCATTCGACGATCTTATGCGTCTCGGCAGCATGACCGCAGCCAAGGAAGCGGGTCTTGTACGAAGCGAAGGCAAGGAATACGTTATGAAGGACGGAGACGTTACGCTCTTCCGCTTCAACGTATAAAAAATTCTATTAAATAATAAAAAAGTCTCGGACTCCAATTTTGGAATCCGAGACTTTTTAATTTCCGCTAAATATACTAATAATTATTGGCACAAGAAATACTAAAATCAATAAAACCGGCAATGCAATAAGGTAAGTGGTAAACGGAACTTCACCGATAGTAGTAACAATAAATGCAATCCAAAGAATAACAGCTATAAGCAATTTTATTGTTGTTCCAACGCCGAACGGCCAATTAAAACTCTTTTCTGAATAAGAAGAATCGACAGGTTCGCTCTTTCGATTAGGATATTGTCCAATATGACCATAATTCCAAGCATCAGGAGTAATCATTCTTATAAATTCAGAATCAACTTTACAAATTCGTTTAGAATGTATGTAAACATATCCATCTGCTTGAATATTACCTACAACATCTAAAAATGCATCTCTAATTGTTCCATCCTGATCGATTTTTCCGTAATATTCATACTCACCAATTTTGTTTATATATCCATCTTTATCGATTTTTGCAAAAATGATACCTGAACCATTATACACATAGCCATCGTCATCAATTTTACCGATATACTCCAATCCTTCACTTATTACATTTCCCATTTTCTTTCTCCTTTGGACAATTATTAAGAATTATAAAGATCAGATTGAAGTATGACATTAAAATACTATTTATGTTCAAATAGTAAATTAAAAAATTCTAAACAAATCTCCAATTCTTATCTTTAACACAATTATACATCGAATATGTGTTAATATTAAGAATATAGTGTTAAATAAAGATAAATTTGGAGAATTGTAATGAAAATCTATGATTATGACGGAAAAAAGAATATTTGTGGAAAAAGAATCAAAGAGGCACGAAATAAGCAAGGTTTAACCCAAAGCGATCTTGCAGCACAGCTACAAGTTTCAGGGATAATAATTGAACGAGATAGTATCTCTAGAATTGAAATCGGCACACGTTTTATTGCTGACTACGAGTTAAAAGAATTATCCCGAATATTAAAAGTGTCTGTCACGTGGTTATTAGGAATTGAATAAGACTTTTATATAAAATAAAGCAACCCTATAAGAATCAAAAACTCTTCGGGTTGCTTTAGATTTTTATTTAATTTCGATGCTTCCGTCACCGATAATAACGGTAAGCGAATTAGCGGGAATGGAGACGGAAGTATTGTTCTCTTCCTCATCTTCAATATCGCCAATATTTTCGGGCTCGGAGGTATTTTCTTCAGCGGTAGTTGTTTCGTCAGCGTCAGGCTGTGTATCCGGTTCGGTAGTTTGCTCGTCAGCTGAAGTGGTTTCATCGGGTTCAGGGGTTACAGAGGGCTGATTTGTGCTCTGATCACCCTTAACGGGAGCGTTAAACTCGACGTAAGAATCCGAATAGTTATCGCTGTATACGCTGATCGTATTTCCGGGTGCCTCAAGCTTTACGTCCAAACCTGCGAAATCGGATTCAACTCTATCATAGTAAACGTCACCGGACTTAACCTCGATATACATAGCACGAGTAAATGTAGTATCCGTAATATCAACAAAGCATTCGCTGTTAGGAGACATAATTCTAATCTCATCAGCGTTTACGTTGTCGATATTTATATTCGCACTTTCAGTCGCTTCTATCTGTACCGAGGACTCGGTAACTACGTCTTTGAAATCCACTACTCCATCAGTAATTACAATCTTAAAATCGCAATCCGTATTGAAATTTGACACGGAAATATCACCCGTCGTGGTAGTGATATTCAAATTGACGAGATCGGCATTTTCGGTAAGATAGAGATTGAGCGATTTCTCTTTTACGCTGTCATCAAATACATAATGAAGGTAATCGCGGAATCCGTTGAAATTGATTTTCAGATTTTCAACGTCGATAATTCCGGAAATGCCGGCATTGTCGGAGATTTGAAGCGTCGAGCGTCCCGCTTGGATCTGATATGCGTTGTTGGGGAAATTGACAAGTTCGATCCTGCTTTCTTCTGCTCCGCCGATGACGTTTACTTTGACGTCGCTAACTTTAAGAACGATCTTTTTCAATTCCTCTTCCGAAAAGGTTTCGGAGTGAATGTAATTATCGTCGCCGTCACCTACCTGAGTGAAAAGGCCTATTCCCTGCTCGTTTGCCAACGAGGTTGCAGTCATACACAGTATGACGCCAAGACAGGCAAGCAATACCGATACTATCAAAAATATAACTGAGGTTGGCTTCATAACTCTGATACTGCTCCTTTCAACATATTATAGCCCGATCTGAGGGCACGGAAACCGAGTCTGAACAGCTTTGCGAGAAGCTTCATGCCGAACGGGATAAATCTTACCGCAAAATTGTAAATAAGAATACCGACAAACATAACGATAGAGCCGACGATAATGCCGAGACCGATCTCAAAAAGAGCAACGGGGGTATTTCCGGTTATCAATTCAACTACGCCGTATACAATTCCGACGATGGAAACCAATGCTCCTACCGTAATGAATGCAACGAGAATACATATACACGCAATCATCAGAAGTGCGAGCGCTATCCAGAAACCAAGATACAAAACTACTGACAACAGTATCAGAGCGACAGCGATAGGGATCGCTACGACGAGAATAGCGACGTAGACCCACTCGTTCCTCATCCTACCGTTTTCCGCATATTGGATCTTTTCCTTTTGCCTTGGAGGGATGTACTCAATAATATCCAAATCCTCTGCGCGGTCTTCTTTTTGGGCTTTCTTCTTTTCTTTTTCTGCAGCCTTTTCAGCTTTTGCCTTTTGCTTTTGCTTAATGACCTTGTCGACCTTAGCCATCATTCTGTAAAGCAGGCTGCGTTTTTCTTCGGCCGGCGCGTCATTTTCAGCCGCATCTTTCGGCTTTTCTTCGGACGGAATCGACTTGGGCTTTCTACGCTCTTCTTCCTTGGCTTTAGCCACAGGCGCCGCCTTTGCCTTGATGGGCGCATCAGCCTTCTTTTCGGGAGCTTTCTTATCTTTGCCCGATTCGAGCATAGAGATAATACCGTCGACCATCTCGTCGAGGGAAACGTTGATCTCCTCCGTACCTGATTCAGTCAGGTAAGTACGTACGTGTGAAGTTTCCTTTTCCGCCGTTTCCTTATCAATACCGCGTTCGATAAGTCTTGCGTGGAGCAACTTCAAAAATTCTTCTTTCTTCATATTGATCTCCGAATCTTCAAATACTTTTTCATAATTACAAAAATTTTTCAGTTTTTGTAAAAAAGAGGTGAAAAATTCAAAATTATGTGGTATAATATATGCGTGCAAGCCTCAAAAAAAGATTTTGCGCATACTTATATTATATTATAGCAGATTTTAAGAGAGATTTCAAGATGAGAATGAGAAAAAAGAAGCATTCGGCAGAAAGAATTGAAGCATGTGCCGAACTTTTGCTTAAAAATCCCATTGAATGCTTCGGAAAAGAGGAAGAGATTTTCGGAAAGAAGTGTCCGATGCTCCTCGAGATCGGCTGCGGCAAGGGAGACTTTGCACGCGGACTTAGTAAAATGCACCCCGATCACGGTATTATCGCGCTCGAGCGAGTTCCCGACGTAGCTATGTTCGCTTTGGAAAAAGCCAAGGCTACCCTCGACGAGCGTCCCGACAACGTCAGATTTATTATCGGTAACGCAGAATACCTTACCGATTGGTTTGCGCCCGGCACCTTTGACTGTATCTACGCAAACTTCTCCGATCCTTGGCCTAAGAAGGGTCAGCACAAGCGCAGACTTACTGCTCCCGGATTCCTCGCGAGATATGAAAAACTTCTCGTGCCCGGCGGTGAGCTTCATTTCAAGACAGATAACGAGGATCTCTTTGACTGGTCGATCGAGCAGTTCAAGGAATACGGACTCGAGATCATTTTCTATACCCGCGATCTTCACGCAAGCGAGCTTGCGGCTACAAATATAGTTACCGAATACGAAAAGAGATTCACCGATCTCGGTCAGAAGATCTTCTCTGCTCACGTTAAGTTTCCCGTAAAGGACGCGGAATAATGGCTGAGATAATGAACGAACCCTGCGGCGTGCTTATCGTCAACAAACCGCAAGGTCCGACGTCACACGATATCGTAAACAAGGTTCGCCGTCTGTATTCTACCAAAAAGGTTGGTCATACGGGAACGCTTGATCCTATGGCAACGGGAGTTCTCGTCGTTCTTATCGGTCGCGCGGCGAAGGCTTGTGAGTATTCGCTTTCGGACAGAAAGATATACACCGCAACGCTTCGTCTCGGAATTGAGACCGATACCGAGGATACGACGGGTAACGTTATTACCGAATATCCCGTAACCGTGACCGAAAACGACGTCAAGGAAGTTCTGTCATCTTTCAAAGGCAAGATAAAACAGATTCCTCCGATGTATAGCGCGCTTAAAGTCGGCGGTAAGAAGCTTTGCGATATAGCACGCGAGGGCGGTACCGTTGAGCGCGAGGCAAGAGAAATAGAAGTATATTCGATTTCCGCCGAGCATATTGTTGGCAGCGATTACCGTCTTGAAGTTGAATGCTCTGCGGGAACATACATCCGCACACTTTGCTCCGATATCGGCAAAGCTCTCGGATGCGGCGGTGCTATGGCAAGCCTTGAAAGAAGCGCGGCTTGCGGATTTCCGATAAGCGAGGCGCACACGCTTGAGGAGATAGAACAACTTTCGATTGAAGAAAGACTTGCAATTCTCCGCCCCGTTGAGGATATCTTCAACGAGCTTGAGTCGGTTAAGCTTCCCGTATTTTATGAGAAGCTCTTCCGCTCCGGTTGCGAGATCTATTTAAAAAAAGCCAAGCTCCCCGAGTACCCCGTCACAACGAGGCTCAGAGTGCTTGACTCAAAGGGCGAATTCTTCGCGCTGGGCGAGGTCCGCGAATATGAAAACGGTCTTGCTGTCAAATCGATCAAGCTTTTCGTGCTTTAACGGTACTTTTTGATAAGCTTATGTCGGTCAACCGCCTTTTGTACCCACACTGGAACAAACCAGATCAGTACTGACGTAATTATTCCGATTATTCCGAGCAGGACGTCGGCGTAAATCCAATCTATATCAATAATATAATAGATTCCGAAATACGGTGATATCATAATAAAAGGATATCCGATCAAACTACCGAAAAATCCCGAAAGAGTGACGTCTGCCAGTGAAAAAATAATTCCGAGAAAAAATACAATCGATGATGCGATCAGCCATCCTCTTGCTCCCCACAGGAGCGGAGGGTGGTTTTTCAATTTTGCAAAAATACAAAACAGCGTAAGGGTAAGGCAGAAAACAACCGTTGCAAAGAAGTTACCTGCAGTATACCCCTGCGAAGCGAAATTCAGTATTATTGCACTTATATAAACAGACAGCATCAGCGAGGTTGCGATAATTCTGATCAGTCCCGTTTTGGTAAAAGCAATGATTTTCATACGATCCTCAAATCATATCGGGGCTGTCAGAAACAGCCCCGATGTTATTATAAAAGTTAATTATGCGAGAGACTTCTTGTACTCTTCAACGATCTTTGCGGAGATGTTGCCGGGTACTACTGCGTAGTCGGTTACGTTGAACTCGAAGGAGCCGCGGCCCTGAGACATAGCGCGGAGTGCGATCGGGTAGTCAACGAGCTCGGACTTGGGAGCAGTTGCGTGAACAACGGTATAACCCTTCTTTGCAGCGGGATCCATACCCATAATGCTGCCGCGGCGCTTGTTGAGGTCGCCCATAACGTCACCAACGAGATCCTCGGGAACGGTAATATCGAGATCACCGACAGGCTCCATAAGAACGGGAGCAGCCTGCTCGAGGCACTGCTTATACGCCATGATAGCAGCGGTCTTGAAGGACATTTCATCAGAGTCAACGGGGTGGTAAGAACCGTCGTGGAGATCAGCTGCAAGGTAGGTCATCGGGAATCCTGCAACGCCCTTAACCATAGCCTCAAGGAGACCCTTTTCAACTGCGGGGTTGAAGTTCTTGGGAACTACGCCGCCGACAACCGAAACGGTGAAGGTAAGGCCGGGCTCTTCGCCGGGACCGAACTTGATCCAAACGTCACCGAACTGACCGGAACCGCCGTTCTGCTTCTTATGGCGAGCGTGGATATCAACGGTCTTGGTGATCTTCTCACGGTAGGGGATCTTGGGAGTTTCAAGGTTGATGGTTACGCCATAGCGAGCCTTGAGCTTTGCAGAGAGAACTGCGAGGTGCATATCGCCGATACCGGAGAGAACCATCTGATGAGTCTCGGGATCGGTAACGTACTTGAGGGTGAGGTCTTCCTCGAGCATACGAGCCATGGACTGGGAGATCTTGCTCTCATCCTTTGCGGTTGCGGGAACCATAGCCTGGCTCATATAAGGAGTGGGATAGGTGATCTTAGCGTATGCAACTTCAGAACCGTCGGTAAGAGTATCGTTAGTGTTGGTGTTAGCAAGCTTTGCGATCATACCGATATCGCCGCAAGCGAGCTCGTCGACTTCGGTCTGAGTCTTGCCCTTAACGGTGTAGATGTGAGCCATCTTTTCTGCAGTACCGTTTGTGAGGTTCTTGAGAGTCATATCCTTCTTGAGAGTACCGTTCATAACCTTGAAGAAGGACATCTTACCTACGAACGGGTCAGCGACGGTCTTGAATACGAAGATGCTGGTCTTGCCTGCGGGATCGATTTCAACGTCTGCGCCTTCGGTGGACTTTTCAACCTTCTTAGCGGTATGTCTGGGGAAGGACTCAACGATAGCATCGAGGATAGCGATGATACCCCACATATTAACTGCAGAACCGCAGTAAACGGGAGTGATGGTGCCCTCGAAGATACCCTGGTGGAGTGCCATTGCAGCCTCTTCCTTGGTGATCTCTTCGCCGTCAAAGTACTTCATCATAAGATCGTCGGAGGTACCTGCAACTGCCTCGTTGAAGGCCTCCTTATAGTTAGCCGCGATATCCTTGAGATCGTCGGTCATGGGAGCTTCGCTTCTCTTGCCCTTTGCATCATATGCAAACGCCTTCATCTCAACGAGGTCAATCATCGTAACCTTATCGCCGGACTTAACGGGAACGAATACGGGGCAAAGAGTGTTACCGAAGTTATCGCGGAGGCTGTTGAAAACGGTTTCAAAATCAGCGTCGTGATCTTCACACTTGTTGATGAAGAATGCCTTGGGAAGACCTGCAGCAGTTGCATAGTCCCAAGCGAGTTCGGTACCTACTTCAACGCCGGACTTAGCGTCAACGCAGATGAGTGCGCTGTCTGCAGCACGGAGAGACTGGTGAACTTCACCAACGAAGTCGAGATAACCGGGGGTATCGAAAACGTTTATCTTCATATTCTTCCACGAAATAGGAGCAAGAGATGCGGAAATAGAGAAGCCTCTCTTTACTTCTTCGGGATCGTAGTCACATACAGTGTTGCCGTCAGCGGTCTTACCGAGTCGATCGGTTCCGCCGGTGAGATAGAGCATAGCCTCAACGATGGAGGTCTTTCCGCAGCCGCCGTGTCCGAGCAGAGCTACGTTTCTAATGGATTTGGTATCGATTGTTGCCATAAGGGGTTCCTTCCTCGCCCCATCCGCGGACGGGGCATTTATGTTTTTTAATATTTACATATTTACGTGAGCGTTAAAAACACATCACAATGTTTATTATACAACAAATCGATTATAATTTCAAGTACTTTTTCGTGATTTTTGACGATTTTTTCTAAAAAATTTGAATTTTTTATGATTTTTTTATTATATAGAGAATAATTTACATGCATTATCGTGTGTACGAGCACGAATTTCGTCCTCTGAAACATCGACGAGCCCGGAAATTGTACGAATCGTATACTCGATATAGTCGCTTCTGTTAGTCTTGCTGCGATAAGGAACCGGCGCGAGATAGGGTGCATCGGTTTCGACGAGCATACGGTCGAGAGGCACAGCCTTTGCGCATGCCTGAACGATCGGCGCGTTCTTATACGTTATAACTCCGGTGAAGGATATATACCATCCGCGGCGGACGAGATCCTTTGCCATTTCGGGGCTTCCCGAGTAACAATGGAAAACTCCGCGAACCTTCGGGTGTCGCAGCACTATTGCTTCAAAGCAGTCACCGTGCGCCTCGCGGTCGTGGATGATTACGGGAATATCGTATTCCTCGGCAAGCTGAAGCTGTGCCTCAAGAAACGCAGCTTGCTTTTCTTTATTATCCTGACGCCAATGGTAGTCGAGTCCAATCTCGCCGAGAGCGACGATCTTATACCCCTCCCTTTTATCAAGCAAAGCGCGAAGCTTTGCGATGGCATCCTCAAGCGATTCTTCCTCGTCTACGTCAGAGGGATGGATACCGACTGCGGCGTACATTCCTTCGTATTCGGAAGCCATTTTAACGACTTCGAGGGAGTTTGCGGTGTTGGTGCCCACATTTAAAATTTTATCAACACCGTTCGCGAAAACGGCAGAGAGCAGCGCCGAAGCGCCGCCCTCAAATTCGTTTTCAAATCTTTTGTCAGTATAGTGGGCGTGTGTATCGAAAATGCCGCTCATCAGCGAACACGCTCTCCGAGAGGAGTTGCGGGATCAAGGAAGATAACTCTTACTTCCTCTTCGCCCGAAGCGAGAAGCATACCCTCGGACTCAACTCCGCAAAGCTTTGCGGGTGCGAGGTTAGCAACGAGAACGATCTTCTTGCCGATAAGATCCTCGGGCTTATAGAACTTTGCAATGCCCGAAACTACCTGTCTCTTCTCATAGCCAAGGTCTACCTTGAGCTTGAGAAGCTTCTTTGCCTTCGGTACGGGCTCGCACTCGATGATCTGCGCGGTGCGGAGCTCGACCTTCATAAAGTCCTCAAATCCGATGATAGCGCATCCCTCGGGCTTTTCGATCTTGGGAGCTTCTGCTGCCTTTCTTGCAGCTTCGATCTCGGCGTAGATAGCTTCAAGAGTCTTTGCCTCGTCGATTCTTGCAAAGAGAACTGCAGAATCGTTGACGGATTCGCCTGCAACGGTACCGTTAAACTCACCGCCGATGCTCTCGAAGGTGGTGTTGGAGGTTCCGAGCTGTGCGAAGATAGTCTCTGCGGTTGCGGGGATCATAGGAGCGAGCATAACAGCGCCCCAGCGGATGGATTCGAGAAGGTTATAAAGAACGGTTGCAAGGCGTGCGCGGGTTTCTTCGTTCTTTGCGAGAACCCAAGGCTGGGTCTCGTCGATATACTTGTTTGCGCGGCGGAGAAGCGAAAGGATCGCGTCAATCGCATCGGCGATGTGATAGCTGTCCATAGCCTCGTAATAGCTCTTTACAGCCTCTGCACAGACAGCCTTGAACTCGTCGTCAAGTGCTTCGGGCGCGGTAGGAGCCTCGATCTTCTTATCGAAATACTTTTTCTGCATATCGAGAGTTCTCTTGACAAGGTTGCCGAGAGTGTTTACGAGGTCGGTATTGAAGCGTGCGAGAACGCTGTCCCATGTGATAGAGCCGTCGGAAGCAAAGGGCATCTCGGCGAGGGCGTAGTAACGAACGCCGTCAACGCCTACGTACTCTGCAAGCTTATCGGCATAAATTACGTTGCCACGGGACTTGGACATCTTATCGGTACCGAAGTTGAACCAGGGGTGACCGAAGATCTTCTCGGGGAGAGGAAGATCAAGTGCCATAAGGAAGATTGGCCAATAGATCGAATGGAATCTTACGATATCCTTACCGATCATATGGACGTCAGCGGGCCAGAGCTTACGGAACTGCTCGGACTGCTCCTCAAAAGTCTTGTCGGGATCGTAGCCGATGGCGGTGATATAGTTTACGAGCGCGTCGAGCCAAACGTAAACAACGTGCTTGGGATCGGAGGGAACCTGAATACCCCAAGTGAAGGAGGTGCGGGAAACGCAGAGATCCTGCAGTCCCGAAAGGAGGAAGTTATTGAGCATTTCCTTCTTTCTTGCCTCGGGCTCGAGGAATTCGGGATGCGACTCAAAATACTCGATGAGACGGGGAGCGTATTTCTGCATATTGAAGAAGTATGCCTCTTCTCTTGCCTGCTTTACGGGTCTGCCGCAATCGGGGCATTTGCCGTCGGTTACCTGAGATTCGGTGAAGAAGGACTCGCAGGGAGTGCAGTACCAGCCCTCGTAGTATCCCTTGTAGATATCGCCCTGCTTAAGGAAGCGTTCGAAAATCTTCTGGATAGTCTTAACGTGGTAATCGTCGGTGGTGCGGATGAAGTAGTCGTAGCTTACGTTCATCTTGTCCCACATTTCCTTGATGATACCCGCAACGTTGTCAACGTATGCCTGGGGTGCGATGCCTGCGGCAGCGGCGCAGTTTTCGATCTTCTGACCGTGCTCGTCTGTGCCCGTGCAGAAGAATACGTCATAGCCCTTTGCCCTCTTGTAGCGGGCAATGGCGTCGGTAGCGATAGCTTCATAGGTATTGCCGATATGAGGCTTTGCGGAAGCATATGCGATTGCTGTTGTTATATAATACTTAGGTTTAGTCATTTCTGTTGACCGTCCTTTCGTTATTTTTCAAATTGTAATATTTAATTTTGCGTATCATCAGCTCTCTGCGGACAGCTGCGCGAGGTCCGGCAACGAGAATATAGTAGATAAAGCAGGTTACGAAGGATAATAAGATATCCAAGACGTATTTCAAGAGATCTGAATACATCATTCTCAACTTGATCGCCGCGCGCAAATTGGAGAAGTAACCTCTTCCAAGTCCCTTATTAAACCTGGGCATCCAAGAAAAAATTCTGATTGGGATATAAGACTTCACAAAACTCTTGAAGCTCGAGAACACAGAGAATATCTCAGGCATCGACACCTCTCTGCCGTCGCATACAGCGCTTGCAGTGTTTCTTACACTCGCAAAGGCGGGGGCCGCAAACAGGTAAATCAATGGGAGCATTACAAGATACCCTATGAAATCGCTTATCTTTACGGATAAATATTCAAGAATATTTAAAAGCAGATAGGATATTATCAATCCAAGCCCCGCCATCGAAAGAGTAAATACAAAGGCAATAACAAGAGCCCCTCTCGCCTTGTTCTTCAGAATAAGGCTCACTTCCGAAGAAAGCTTTTGCAAAAGTGCTTTGCGATCTGATTTATATAAGTTACGCTTTTTCATATTCGTTAATACACCACTTCTCCGCCGACGAAGACCTGATCTATATCAATCTTCTTGCCCGAAATCGAACATATGATGAAATCGGCACGGTTACCCGGGGTAAGCTTACCGATCTTATTTTCAAGACCGACCGCTCGCGCGGGTGTAAGTGTCGCGCAGATAAGAGCATCCACTATCGGAATATTCGCGAAACGTGCAAGGTTCTCAACGCCATTAATCAAGGAAAGCGTACTGCCCGCAAGATTGCCCGATTCGGTTCGCGCAACGCCGTCCTTTACATAGACGGGGAGTCCCGCTATGCTGTATTTACCGTCAGAAAGCGCGGTGGCTTCCATAGAGTCGCTTATAAGCACAAGCCTGTCCATTCCGATCATACGGTAGGTAAAGGCTACCATTTCGGGAGAAATATGATGACCGTCACAGATCAGCTCACAGAAACCGCCCGATTCGAGAGCCGCGAGAACGGTTCCTCCGTCGCGGTGGTGGATCGGGGACATACAGTTATAGAGATGGGTAAACGCTACTTTATGCTTGCGGTAGATTTCCGTTGCTTCTTTGTAAGTTGCCGCAGTATGCGCAAGAGAAAGAGTTGCGCCGAGCTCTTTTGCGTGTTCTGCAAATGCATCACCGCCTTCAAGCTCAAACGCTGCGCTTACGCGGAGAGGAAGCTTAGAAGCGGATGCGAACGCGTCAAGCTCTATATTATCGGGAGCGGTCAGCAGCTCGGGATTATGTGCGCCACCCTTTGAGGGATTTAAGTATCTTCCTTCAAGGTGAACACCGAGGAACTCCGAGCCGTCGGTATCGCCCTTAAGACTGTCGATTAATTCAGCCTGAGCGCAAAGACTTTCAAACTCCGCAGAAGCGAGAGTCGGGAAAACAGAAGTCACGCCGTATTCCGCGTAGGATTTCGCCATAGCACGCATTACGTCGGCATCTGCGGTATTGAAATCGCCGCCCGCTCTGCCATGGGTGTGAATATCAACAAGTCCTGGGATAACCTCTCTGCCTCCGCAGTCAATAATCGAATCGACCTCGGGACGGGCATCGGTATGGCGCAAAAGTGCACAGATAACGCCGTCTTCCACGAGCATTGATCTTGTCTTGAATATCCTGTTAGTGCTGTCAAACAGCCTGCAGTTTTCAAATAATATTTGCATACCGAACCTCCGCATATAGTTATACATTATTATATTATATCAAACAATTTTACTTTTTTCAATAGGTAAATCGGATTTTCACGTTTAAAAGTTGAATTTGCGTCGATAATTTCCACAAAAGACAAAACGGAGGAACGTTATGCCATATATCAAGCCCGAAACGAAGAACAAATCCGAGCGTTTTTTAAATACGACAGAGGGAGAGTTTTGTCTTGTTTCAACAAGCAGTGCGGCTCTCTGGGCGCTCTCTGCTGAAATTTTCGCGAGGATAGCACTCTTTGTGTCGGATACTCTCTACCCTTTCACCTATCCCTTTTTCCATACACCGCTCCACGGATTCTTGCCTCGTATCGCTTATCAGCCGCCCGTTGCGGCAAATCTGATCTTCGGTGCTCTGTTCGGATACACGGTTTACAGATTTGAGAAGAATATATTTTACCGACGGATTAATAAAGCATTACGCGTAGCCTTCGGTTCGATCGCAGCTTGTGTTTTAGTTTTTCTTTCCGGGCTTCTCGCGATCGCAGACGAGTCTTACGGCTTTGATTTGTTATCGCCGCTATTGCTTCGGTCGGACGCAAGCGAATTACCCATGCTGTTTGTTTATTATTTCTTCGCTACTTTTATTGTAACGAGTTACTGTGACGCTATAAGGCGGCGAGTGTTTTTATTGCCGTAAAAAAAGAACTCCGCACTCGGCGGAGTTCTTAAAAATTATGATTCGGGAATATAGGTGGGGATATCTTCATTTGAGGTGAAGACAGGACGGGTGCCTGAGATTTCGCGGTAGAAATCAGCAACCGCAGCCTCAATATAGGGAGTCAGCACCAGATATCCGATTCCACAAGTAAATACGCAGAGGAAGGACCAGCCTATAAAGCTTAAGTAAAGCGTGAAAAGATCAAACTTATATCCTTTCATCATTTCCTTGGACTTTGCGCAAGCCTCGCTAGCCGACATTTCGGGATTTTCAGCCATAATATACGGTACCATTGCGTACGCGTAAGATGCTATGATGCCCGGGATACCGCAAAGCAGGCTCCAAAGGAATATGTATAAGGAACGAAGAAGGTTGGCAAGTACGGTAGTTTTCCAGAACTTGAAATACTTAAAGAGATCGTTGATCTCCGCATTTTCAGCATCAACAAGGTTGAGATTGAATTTCGCGTAACCTACTCCGACTATGCTTCCAAGCACAAAAAATGCGAGTCCGATTACTAATCCCACGGTAAGTCCGACGATCAAAACCGTTCCGATAATGCCCCAAACCGCAGGCTCGATACTCGAGAAAATATCCTCGATGCCGTCAATTTCACCTACGGGAGGGATGACTGTGCCCGATTCATAATCCTCGTTATTAAATCCCGAAAGGTCAAAGCTAAAGCCGCCTCCTCCGTTTGACGAAGCGCCGAGGAAGCCTGCTATAAGACCTGCAACGACTGCAAGTCCCCATTTACCGCGAAGTGCATTTCGTGCGTTTTCTCTGAAAAAAGATGCACCTTTCATATTAGATCTCCTTTCTTATCAATTGATAGTTGATTGTATAACCTAACAAATTTTGATTAATTTCGTTTTTTCGGCGGATTTGCCGACCGAAAAAACACCGCCGAGGCGAGCTATGTGCGCCCGCGCGCCGAGGGGAGTCGTCAAAAACCTTGATTTTGACGACGGCGATAAGCGCGCGACTTCAATTATAAAACAAGGTTTTACAATTGACTATATCAGTTGATTTGTTCTCTGTCGTAGGGTGTGGTCTGATAAACGAAATAATTGAGCCAATTGGAATAAAGCAGATTTGCACAGCTTCTCCAGGTTACGATGGGGTCGAGGGTATCGTCGTCATTCGGGAAATAGTTATAAGGAATCTCGATGGGAAGCCCCGCGTTTTTATCGCGGAGATATTCAGCTTTGAGAGTTCCGGCATCGTATTCCGAATGACCTGTAATGAAGATCTGTCTGCCGCGGTCGGTAGCGCAGGCATAGAGTCCCGCAACGGGGGATGTGGAAAGTATCTTGAGCTCGGGGCAAGCCTCTACATCCTCGATTCGCACGGTAGTATGGCGCGAATGAGGAACGAAGAATTTATCGTCAAAGCCTCTGAAAAGCATTGAGGAGCGACGGTCAACCGTGTGCTCAAAGACACCGAACAGCTTAGAATCAAGAGGATATTTCTTGATTCCGTAATGATAATAAAGTCCAGCCTGTGCACCCCAGCAGATATGGAAGGTGGAGGTTACGTTTGTCTTCGACCATTCCATAATCTCGCAGAGCTCATCCCAGTAGGTTACCTGCTCAAACGGGAGCTGTTCAACGGGCGCACCGGTTATGATCATACCGTCGTATTTCTTATGCTTGACCTCATCGAAAGTCTTATAGAAGGCAAGCATATGCTCGGCAGAGGTGTGCGTTGCCTTATGAGTAGCGGTCTGAAGGAGTTCAAGCTCTACCTGAAGTGGCGTGTTTCCTATCAGGCGCGCGATCTGAGTCTCTGTTGTGATCTTCTGCGGCATCAGATTGAGCATAAGGATATTAAGAGGTCTGATATCCTGCGTGATCGCGCGTGTCTCCGTCATAACAAAGATATTTTCGTCAAGCAGAGTCTGTGTCGCGGGAAGAAGATTGGGAATTTTGATAGGCATATTTTACTCCTGAAAATTAAGCGTTTGCAAGTGCCTGCTCGATATCGGCGATGATATCATCGATATGCTCAGTACCGACGGAAAGTCTTACAAGACCTGCGGGAATGCCTGCCGCTTCAAGCTGCTCGTCGGTGAGCTGGCGGTGGGTGGTGGATGCGGGATTGAGAACGCTCGTGCGCGAATCAGCTACGTGAACCACGATAGCAGCAAGCTTGAGGGAATCCATAAACTTGACGGCAGAATCACGGCCGCCCTTGATAACGAAGGAAACTACACCCGCGCAACCGTCGGGGAGGTACTTCTTCGCAAGGGAGTGGCGGGGATCGTTTTCAAGTCCGGGATAGGAAACGCTTTCGACCTTCTCGTGAGCCTCGAGGTACTTCGACACAGCGAGAGCGTTCGAACAATGTCTTTCCATACGAAGGTGGAGAGTCTCAAGTCCGAGGTTGAGAAGAAATGCGCTCATTGCGGTCATTGCGATACCCATATCGCGAACGAGCTGAACGCGAGCTTTGGTAACGTAAGCCATATCATTTCCGAACTGCTTAACGTAAGCAACGCCGTGATACGAGGGATCGGGATCGTTGAGTTCGGGCCACTTTTCGGGGTTAGCGGACCAATCGAACTTACCGCCATCAACAACACAACCGCCTACAACTGTAGCGTGACCGTCCATATACTTGGTGGTGGAATGAACGATAATATCGCATCCGTGCTCGAAGGGACGGCAAAGGATGGGAGTCGGGAAGGTATTATCAACTACGAAGGGGATGCCGTTTTTGTGAGCAATTGCGGCAAATCTGTCGAAGTCGAGAACGTCGAGTGCGGGATTTGCGATAGTCTCGCCGAAAAGCATACGGGTGTTATCATCGATAAGCGCTTCGATCTCATCGTCACTCATAGAAGAGGTTGCAAAGCGAACCTCGATGCCGAAGCGCTTGAGAGTTACTGCGAAAAGATTTACAGTTCCTCCGTAAATAGCGGCAAGAGAAACGATATTCTGCCCTGCTTTGGTGATATTGAGAACTGCAAGAAGTATAGCCGCCATACCGGACGAGGTAAGGATCGCTCCGGTGCCGCCCTCGAGATCGGTGATCTTCTTCTCTACCTCTGCAACCGTGGGGTTGGAGATTCGGGAGTACATATGGCCGTCAGCCTTGAGGTCGAAGAGGTCTCCTACTTCTTCGGAAGAGCAGTATTTATAGGTAGTGCTCTGGTATATGGGAAGAACGCGGGGCTCACCGTTTCCGGGGTTGTAGCCCGACTGAATGCATTTTGTTTCGATCTTGAAATCAGACATTTTATCCTCACTTTCGCGCAAAATCGCGCAAACAACATTATTTCACAGTAATTATATCACAAAGAATAACAAATTTCAATAGAAAATACAAAAAATCCTTCTCCGCAGATACGGAGAAGGATCGGTTTCAGTTCAGAAACAACGGACGGAGCTGTTCCCCTCGCAAGGCAGCGTAGAAGGAGTCTCCGAGCTTGCTGAAATCGCAGACGAGCGAATTCGGCTTTTTCTCCGGATCGTCCTGCGTAAGCGGAACAAAATAAATGCTTTTACGCTTTTGCATTGCGTTAAGATTTGAAAGATTTGCGGATAGACCGTCGTTCGTCGCGAGCGCGATCAGTAGAGGTCGGTCGCAACGCAGATGTGCCTTTGCCGCCATTGTGACGGGTGTGTCGGTGATTCCGAGTGCCAGTTTTGCGAGAGTGTTTCCCGTACAGGGGCAGATTATAAGCAAGTCGAGCTTTTCCTTGGGACCTAGCGGCTCGGCGTCCGCGATCGTTTTTATGACGTCTCTGCCGCAGATCGATTCGATTTTTATAATATGATCTGCCGCCGCGCCGAAGCGCGTGTCTACAGACGATGCGTTGAAGCTCATGATCGGAACTATTTCGTGTCCGATATCAACGAGTCGCTTTAGTTGCTCCATTGACTGAGCGAACGTGCAGAATGAACCGCAAAATGCAAATCCTATCTTCAAGTTATCCCCTCGCTTTCAAAGAGCTCGTCGAGCACATCTGCAATGATCGTGCCGGCACTTTCCGGTGCGTATTTACCAGGAAGCGAAAGTGCCCACACGGCTTCTATACCTCTGTCCCTCGCGGCGGCAAAATCCACACCTCCCGGAACTGAGGCGAGGTCAACGAAAAGTATTCTTTTATCAGTAGCGTTCAGAACCTCGACGTCAAATATTACCGAAGGGACGGTGTTGAATATCACGTCACAGCATTCGCGGCTGAGTATTTTGTCAAGTCCTCTGCGCGGTGCGTTTTCTGATATTTTCAAGGTTCGGTATCCGAAGGAAGCGGCTTCTGCAAGCTGACCGCAGTTTCTCGCCGCAACAGTCACCTCTGCTCCTATTCGCGCCAGCAGGTAGGAAAGCATTTTTCCTATCCTTCCGTACCCTACAACGGCGGCGCGGCATCCGCGTACGGTTCTGCTCATTTTCTGCATTGCGATCGATACCGCGCCCTCGGCTGTAGGCTCTGCATTTCGAATACGAAGGCTTTCCGAATCAAAATAGTCGATCACGCGTTTGTTATGCAATTCCGCAAACATTTTTATCGAATCCTCAAACCGACCGCCGAAAACGGGTACCTCGGTGAAATTCAAAAGTGTTATGATCTTTAATTTATCGTCCTCATTACCGTACGAGCAATTTATATTAAGTCCATCCGAAGATGCAGGAAGGGGAAGGATCACAGCATCGGCACCGCGCACAGCATCCCTCCAATCCCTGCATCTGACGCCTCCGCCTATCCCCATTTCCCTACCGAGTCCCCAAACGGCGCACTCGTATCCGCGCGCGGAAAGTGCCGCGGCGAGGTAGCCCTGACGTGCGTCACCGCCGAGCAAAGCAAGCTTGATATCTCTTTCCATCAGTTGATCCTCATAAATTAAGGTTTTATACTACATAATATGACAAATCAAAGAAAGATGTGAAGAACCCGAAAGCCTGCGCTTTCGGGTTCTGTTAATTATAAAATTATAAGACCTGCGGTGGTATTCGTGAATTCGGGGCGTTTGCCCTCTACCGAGAATATCAGCGAAAAATCAGAGGCAATGCTCACAGCAGTACCGCATCTTCCGTCCGGGAGCATAATACTTCTGCCGGGGGTGGTGCAGTATTTGCAATAGTCGCTGTAAAGCTTATCGGGCACGACCTCGGGAAGGTGATTGCAGAGGCGATCGGCGATCTCGATCATCAGTCGTTCCGTATCAACGGGGTCAAGTCCGAGAGTCGTCACTCTGCCGCGAAGCTCGTCGGGCATATCAGCATATCCCGTATTGATTCCAAAGCCGATGCGAATCGCTGTCAGCTTGCCTTCCTTTACGGTAACTGCGGTTAAAACTCCACCGTACTTTTTGCCGTCGAGCTGAAGATCGTTAACCCATTTGATTCCGAGTCGCTGATCAAAATCCGAACAGGCATCAAGCACCGCGTCGGTTATCGTAACCGTGGAGAAAGGTCCGAGCTTAGAGGAAAACGCGGGCTCGCAGACATCTGCGTATTCTCCGACGAGAAGAAGAGTTGCGTAGATACCGTTATCCTTCGGTGAATAAAAGGTATGAGTGCCTTGCCCCTTGCCTGCGGTTTGCTCGCGAGCTGTAAAGAGATACGCACCGTCAGAAAGCTCCTTCATTCGTCTTCCCGCTTCCGCAAAGGTAGAGTCTATGGTATCAAATCTGAATATTTCCATATATTATCTTTCCTCTCGGAAATAGGACTGACCGAGTGCTGCGGGAGGCTGATGCTCGCGCTTCTTACGGGAACTTGTGAATACGAGAACGATGATGGTTACAAGGTACGGGAGCATCTTGATAAGCTCCTTGGTGCTTCCAGAGAGACCGGAAATAAATACGCTCGCGATATAAAGTCCGCCGAAAATATAGGACGAGAGAATTGCGCTTTTGGGTTTCCAGAGAGCGAAAATAACGATTGCGATAGCAAGCCATCCGCGGTCGCCGAAGCCATTGTTTGTCCACGCGCCCGTGGTATAATCCATAACGAAGTAAAGTCCGCCAAGTCCCGCGATAGCGCCGCCGACACAGGTTGCAACATACTTATAGAGTGCTACGTTGATTCCCGCGGCATCCGCAGTTGCGGGGTTTTCACCGATAGCGCGGAGATGAAGTCCGTGACGTGTATTGTCCAGGAAACGCTGTGCAAGAATCGCAATAATAATAGCAAGATAAACGAGGAATCCAAATGAGAAGAAGGTCTCCCCAACGATGCCGAGCTCCGAAAGATACGGAATCTTGGTCTTGTATGCGTTGCCGGTGATGTAGAGGGAGATCGAGCCGGTCTCGCCGAAGAACTTAAGGAGAGAGCCGCCGTAGAAGTTACCGAGACCTACACCGAGAGTGGTCAGCGCAAGACCGACGACATTCTGATTTGCCTTAAGAGTAATGGTAAGGAAACTGTAAATAAATGCGATGAAGACAGAACCGAGGATCGACGCCAAGAGAGAAATGACGACACAGAGGATCGGTATGGGCTCTGAGCAGAAATGCTCGTAGAGATATCCACCGATGATGCCCGAGATACCGCCAATATACATAATACCGGGGATACCGAGGTTGAGATTACCGCTCTTTTCGGTAATTATCTCACCCGTTGCACCGAAAAGAAGAGGGGTGCCCTGAACTATAGCCGCGGCGATAAACGCCATGATCTTTGCAAAAATGTCCATTATTCAGCCTTCTCCTTTCTATTTTTTTTACGGAAGTGAATCTGATAATTTACGAAGAAATCGCTGGAAACGATAAAGAGGATGATAATTCCGGTGAGAACCTCGCCGACGCTCGAGTTAAGTCCGAGGTTCGACGCGATCTCGTTAGCACCCTTCTGCAGGAAGCATACGAGGATCGAGGAGAATATCATAGTAATGGGGTTGAACTTTGACATCCAGGAAACCATGATAGCGGTAAAGCCGTTACCTCCTACCGCACTCGAGTTGATAGAGTGGTCAGTTCCTGCCGCGAGGATCCATCCCATAACGCCGCAGAGCGCACCCGAGATGAGAACGGTACGGATGATTACCTTTTTAACGTTGATACCGATATATCGCGCGGTATTTTCGCTTTCACCAACAACTGCTATCTCATAGCCCTGCTTGCTCTTTTTGAGATAGATATATATAGCAGCTGTAAGGAAAGCGACGATGAGGATGTTCAGAAGATATTTCTGACCAAGGATTGTGGGGAACCAACCGTTCTGAGTGTTTGAATTGACAAGTCCGAGAACCATTGATCCGCTGGGAACCCAATACATGATGAGAAGCGAAACAAGCTGTGCAGCAACATAGTTCATCATAAGAGTAAAGAGGGTTTCATTGGTATTCCAGATAGCCTTGAAGAATCCGGGAATGCCCGCCCACACTGCGCCCGCAACGATACTTGCGAAAAGCGAAATAATGATAAGAAGCCAGGAAGGAAGCGAATCACCGATATAGATCATACAAGCGATGCTCGCAAGCATGCCGATAAGCACCTGACCCTCAGCACCCGTGTTCCAGAAGCGCATCTTGAAAGCGGGAGTAACTGCAAGTGAAATTCCGAGGAGGATGGCTGACGCCTGAAGGAGATTCCAGATCTTTCTGGGTGAGCCAAAGCTTCCCATAAACATTGCGCTGAAAACCTTGAGAGGATTTTCGTTTGTGAGCAATATAGTCAGTATTGCACAAAATACTATGCCTACAAGAATAACGATAGACTTGATCAGCATCTGCTTTGATTTGGGCATCTCGCCTCTTTTCGTGATATACACGAGAGGCTCTTTGTGAGTCTTGTAATTATTCTTCATCACGCTTCTCCTCCCATCTGTCAGTTTTAGTCATAAGATAACCAACCTCATTCTTGGTGGCGGTTCTGCCATCGAGAACACCCGTGATTCTACCGCCTCCAATGACCATAATGCGGTCGCAAAGGTCAAGAAGCACGTCAAGGTCCTCGCCTACGAAAATAACTGCTACGCCCTTTTTCTTCTGATCGTTGAGCAGATCGTAAATGAGGTACGAGGAATTTATATCGAGACCTCGAACGGGGTACGCCGCCATAAGAAGTGTGGGCGACGAGGAAATTTCACGACCAAGCAAGATCTTCTGAACGTTACCGCCCGAAAGACGGCGAACGGGAGTCTCAGCGTCGGGTGTTGCGACCTCAAGCTCCTTGATGATCTTTTGAGCAAGCTCCTCGGGGCCGTGCTTGTCAACGAATACCGATTTGCCTCGGCGGTAGCTTCGGAGCATCATATTGTCAATAACGCTCATATTACCGACGAGTCCCATTCCGAGTCTGTCCTCGGGGACGAAGGAAAGACGAACGCCGAGCTCACGGATCTCAAGCGGGGTTTTATCGCGGAGCTCCTCCGCCTGTCCGTTTTTAGGGTTATTATAGACGATTGAGCCGCTGTCGAGCTTCTGAAGTCCTGCGATAGCCTCGAGGAGCTCGCGCTGACCGCTTCCTGCGATACCCGCGATACCGAGTATTTCGCCCGAACGCGCCGTGAAGCTGACGTTGTCAAGAAGCTTGATGCCGTCTCGGTTTCTGCAATCAATATTTTTAACAACCAATCTATCCTGCGGGTCAACGGGGTCGGGACGGTCGATATTGAGCTCGACCTTCTTACCGACCATCATTTCGGTCAGGATATTTTCGTCCGCATCGCAAGTATCGATAGTTCCTACGTATTCACCGTGACGGAGAACGGCAACTCTGTCGGAAAGATCGAGAACCTCGTGCAGCTTGTGGGTGATAATGATTATCGCCTTGCCATCGTCACGCATTCTGCGAAGGACGTTGAAAAGCTTGCGGGTCTCCTGAGGTGTGAGAACGGCAGTCGGCTCATCAAGAATGAGGATATCTGCGCCTCTGTAGAGCACCTTGATGATCTCGACAGTCTGCTTTTCAGATACAGACATTTCGTATATTTTTTTAGAGGGAACAATATCAAATCCGTACTTTGCGCTTATGGTAGCGACCTTCAATGAAGCAGATCTGATATCGAATTTACCTCGCTTTCCTAGTCCAAGAACGATATTTTCAGCAGCGGTAAAAAGATCTACCAGCTTGAAATGCTGATGGATCATACCGATCTTATAATTAAATGCGTCGTGAGGTGAATTTATGGATACCTCTTTGCCGCCTATAAGAATCTGACCTTCATCGGGATGGTAAATACCCGAGATCATATTCATAAGCGTAGTTTTACCGCTTCCGTTTTCACCGAGAAGCGAAAGTATCTCACCGTTGCGGACCGTGAGATTGACGTTGCTGTTGGCAACAACGCTTCCGAATCGCTTTGTAATTCCGCGGAGTTCTATTGCTACGTTGTTCATTGAGCCTTCCCTTTCATTAGCAAGTTTACAAAACTTTTATCCCAAAGCAGAACATATTATGCTCTCGGATAAAAATTCCGTATAGATAAAAACGCCCATAGGGATGTCGAGAAATTCGACATCCCCTATAGGCTTTAAGGTAAAATTACTGTGCAGCAATAATACCGTCGATAATAAGATCGAAGTAAGGAGCGGAACGCTTGCCCTCAGCGGACTCGTTGAAGTAACCGTTGAGAACAACCTCAGTCTCACCTACAAAATCGCCGAGATCGTCAACGTCAGCAAGATAGGACTCGAGCTTCGCGCCGTTTACGGTGAAGGTGTTAGTATCGAATACGTGGAGAGTTCCTGCCTTGAAAGCTTCGATAGCTGCATTCATAGCCTGCTCGGTGCCGGGAGCTGCGAGAGCGGTGTTGAGCTCGGTAAGAACTACGGAGCCTTCCTTGAAACCGCCGCACCAGTCGTAGGGAATCTCATTGCCCTTGCCGTCGCGGGTCTTCTCAATGATGAGCTTCATATAAGGAGTCCAGTCGATCTTGGAAGAGATGAGCCAAGTGTTGGGAGCGATGTCCTTGGTACTGATGTTGTAAGCAACGTTGGGAACGCCTGCTGCGTCACAAGCCTTGGGAGCACCCTCGGAGTCAGCGTGCTGGGAGATAAGTACGCAACCGTCGCCGATAAGCTTTTCAGCTGCAGTCTTCTCAAGTGCGATATCGAACCAGGAGTTAGTGTATTCAACCTTCATGGTAGCAGAGGGGCATACAGAGCGTGCGCCGAGGAAGAAGGAAGTGTATCCGGACTTAACCTCTGCGTAGGGCCAAGCTGCAACGTAACCGATAACAGCCTGCTCTGCGGTGATCTCGCCCTTAGCGATCATATCGTTGAGCTTCATACCTGCAACGATACCTGCGATGTAACGGCCTTCGTAGATGGAAGCAAAAGCGTTGTGGTAGTTAGCGAGCTTTTCGGTGTGAGCCTTGGTACCGGTAGCGTGGCAGAACTGAACATCGGGGAATTCCTTAGCTGCCTGGATCATGAATGCCTCGTGACCGAAGGAGTCAGCAAAAACGAGATCACAACCTGCTTCAACGAGCTCGCAAGCCGCGTCGTAGCACTCTGCGCCTTCAGGTACGTTAACCTTAAGGATCATCTGATCCTCGGTAAGACCGAGAGCCGAGCAAGCCGCCTTAGCTGCGTCGATGAAGTTCTTGTCATAGGTGGAGTTCTCATCGTGCAGGAAGATGAAGCCTACCTTGAAGGCATCATCAGTCTTTTCGCAAGATGCGAACGCGATGGTGACGGAAAGGAGCATAAGAACTGCGAGAATGAGTGACAGTGCTTTTTTCATGGTTTCCTCCATAAAATAATAATGAAAAATTTATTTGCAGCACTTAGTGCCGAAAATACAAAATCGGGAAAAGAAGCCTCCGACTCTTTTCCCGTTAAAAACTTTTATGGGCTTATAGTCGGATGATTTACGGCTATCCGGTAGAGACTTTCTGACCTTATTACAGATTTATATAAGCTAAAACAAATACGAATATATTATACCAATTTTTATGTCAAAAGTCAACAGTTTTTCACAAAATATTCCGCATTTAGTCAAAATCGCAACACACGGTTAAAAAATGCTTCTATTTTTCTCCGCCGAAATCCAACTCCGCTATCTTTGCATTTACCGTCACACGGTCTAGCGGAACGGTCGCTTCGGGAGAAACGATAAAGCCGTACTCTTCACCGAATATATATACCCGTGGCGTGCTGCCGAGAGGTAAGTCAAATACTTCTTTATTGACAGGTCCGTGAGCGCCTACAAGCACGGCATCACTTTGCGATGCGAGCTCTTCAAGCTTATTTTCAAAGCATAAGCCATCCTCCCACGACGATGCTGAAAGATAAGTAACCCGCTTTTTACCGTCGGAGATTGACAGATACGTTACCGGATGTGTTGAACGCTCGATTCGGGTGATACGCGGATATGTAAGAGTTATGCCATTGGCAATTTCGACCTCTCCTTCGGGAGGAATGACACGTACAGCCACGCCGGATTTTTGAAGTATATCTGCTATCTGCACCATTATCCACGCTTCGTCCTCGGTTGTCGGATACGGAAGAAGGACAAGCCCTACCTTCTCCTCCGCGGTAAAACGTGAGATCGCCGAAACATGGCGATTGTGATAATGCGTAAGGATCACGGTATCAAACTCAGTTGCCCCGTTTTCCTGTGCCAGATTTGCGATCGTACGCAATCTTGTGTACGATCCGTCCGAAACATCGATCAGCACGTTTTCTTCCCGTAGCTGTAGGAAAATATTTTCATCGCTGCCGGTACTGATGCAAGTTAATTGCGCGTTTTGAGGCAACGCCGCAGCGGCGATCAAAGAAATTACTATCAATACTATAGGATAAAACGCCGGAATGACAAGCAAAATCTCTTTTCGTTTGATTTTAATTAGCAAGGCGGCAACAAGGATCACCGTGAAGATCATTACCGTCGATACCACACCGCGCGACGTCAGAGAAACAGATGCGCCGGGGATATCCGAAATTCTTTCGGCGACTTCAAGTATTATTTCCGAGCACACCCTGACAGCATATACAAGTCCCTCTCCGATATACGGCACTTTTCCGAATATCAAGCAAAGAAGTGACGAGACAAGCATCGGCGCGCCGAGGGGCGCGAGTATCAGATTCGAAATCAATGCATATCGGGACGTTTCATCAAACATATATACCGACGGAAGTAGTGTCGCAGAAACGGCGCAAAGAGTCGTCATAATTACCGCAAGCAAGCTCCACAAAATCTTGCCGATCCTTTTATTCTTCTTCTCTTCCTTTTCATCTTCATTTCTGAATTTTCGAGGGAGTAAAGTAAAGGTGGGCAAAAATGCGGCTATACCGAGCGTGGCGCAGAACGATAGGATAAAGCTTTTATCAAAAACAGAGGTTGGACTTATCAAAACAATCATCGCCGCCGCTAAGCCAAGCGAATTCAGCGTATCCGAATTATCTCCCATCGAATACGCGAGGAAAACCACAGTCAGCATAGTGACCGATCTGACAGCGCTTACGGAAAAACCGAGTACGAGCAGGTATCCGAGCGAAAATAGGATAAGTAATGCGTTTCTCAAGCCTCGTTTGATGCGTAGATTGATCAGAAACAGCGAAATGAGTCCCGTTATTATAGACACGTGAAGTCCGCTTACGGCGAGGTAGTGAGAGATTCCCGCTCGGCTGAAATCGCGGTACATTTCGGATGTTAGGGATTCTCTGTCGCCGAGAAGCATTGCGGCAGAAAGTCTTCCCGCATCACCTCGAACCGTATTTATCAGTTTTGCACAAAGATAAGAATTAACTTTATCAAGTCTGTCGGACAAAGTATAATTGCCTTCGGAAAGAATATGGCAATCCGTCTCGCTGTAGGAGGTTATGTAGAGGAAAATCTCATCCGCCATAAAGGATGCAGCCTCGTTTTCGGCAAGGCGTAGGGTATATTCAACGTCTGCGGAACGAAGAACGAATTCGTAGCCAACCTGAAGATCCGAGTTATATTCGCAATTAAGTATAGCTTTTCCGTCATAGCTGATGCCATCGACCGATCTTATACGAACAACGTATACCGTATAATAATCGCCGGAGCCATATCTTTCCGCAACGGTAGCGTGTACGTACGCTTTCTCTGCGCAAAGAGCTTCCGCTTCCGGCGCTGTTCTGTAAAAGACCTTTACTCCTTGCATCCACGCAGTCAGAAAAACAGCAAAAACCACTATGATCGAAAAAGCTCTGTACGGCTTTACAATTCCAAAAGCAAGAAGCACGATACACAGTGCAACAATCAGAAACGACACGGCGATTATAAGAACGTTTACAGACAAAGTCCAATAAAAAGCGGCGAGGATGGCTACGACCGCCAGAATCCCCGCCGCAATTCCCGGTCTTCCACCGAAAATATTCATATAAGAATTACCTTAAAATTAATTTATATTTCTTCCGAATCGTGACGCTTGAATCCCTCTCCGAATACCGCAGTTGCATTCGTTACGATCATAAACGCGCTATCGTCAACCTGCTTTACGACGTCGCGTGCCTGGGGAAGAAGTTTTGCGCGCATAACGACCATAAGGATATCAAAATCCTTGCCGCTGTAAGCACCGTTGCCGTGGAAGAACGTCGCGCCGACGTCAACCTCCTTCAACAATCTCTGTGCAATTTCTTTGTTTTGGGCGCTGATGATATATATCATTCTCGCACCGTCGCCGCCGTAGAGAACCTTGTTAACGATCACACCCTGAAGCATAAGAGCAATTCCGGCGTAGATCATAACCTCGAGATCCTTAAAGACAATTCCCGAAATAAGGCAAACGCATCCATCGACTACTCCGAAAATAATTCCCGTAGGAAGATGGCGCCATTTAAGGCGAAGCAGCTTTACTATAACGTCAGTGCCGCCCGTGGTTGCTCCGGTTCTGAAAACGATTCCCACACCCGTACCTACGAGCACCGCTCCGCCGACCGAGGCAAGCAAAAGATCGCTTGTAAGCGCGCCTACAAGCGCACCAAGAGCATCAACCGCAACGGATGAAACAAGAACAGCATACATCGTAGAAGCAAGAAACTTAAATCCGAATTTATAAGTTCCGACGATAAGTATAGGTACGTTGATAAGAGCTATCAACGTACCCGTGGGGATTACGTCGATAAACTTCGTTATAATGATCGCCACACCCGATATACCGCCGGGCGCGATACTGTTCGGATCGAGAAAGCACGCAACACCTGCGGCGAATATAAGTGAGCCGAGCGTGAGCATAAAAAGGTTATAAAGTATACGTTTCAGTTTTTTTCTTTTCATTTTAAGCATTTCATTTCTCCGAGAATAATCTTATAATATTTTACCACGAAGTCGGAAAATAATCAACCGAAATTCAGAAATTTCTTTAAATTTAGCGAAAAAAGTCTTGAAGAATGTCGTAAAAAAGTGTATAATTTATTATATACAATTTTTGGAGGATATAATGGCGGATAAAAACAAAAATAAAAATAAGAAAATAAAGCTTACTCCGATATCGGTGATCGTTATCCTGCTGATCTGCGCTCTGCTTTATATGATCTCGCTTTACATAGATATGGTGAACGCTCCTCCCGAGGATTCAAGTTCGAGCTCAACTTCAGGAATAACCGTCAGCGGTGGCGTGCTCGGCGAGGTCGAATATCACTTTATCGACGTCGGTCAGGGCGATGCAACGCTGATACGCACGCCCGAGGGGGACATTCTCATTGATGCGGGAGAAAACAGCGCGGAGGAAGATCTTAAGAACTATCTCGATCTTTGCGGTGTTGAAGTCCTCTATTATGCGGTATTTACTCATCCCGACTCCGACCACATAGGCGGTGCGGACATGGTGCTTGCCGAATACGAGGTTCTCAACGTCATCAAGCCCGAGCTCGAAAAGACCACCAAAGTTTATACGAGAATGATGGAAGCGATCGCTGCGGAAGGTTGTACGGTTTACAACGCTCTTCCCGGAGAGACCTACTCTCTCGGAGAATTTGATATGTTCGTTTTCGGTCCCGACCCGAACAACAAAAAGCTTGACTCAAATAACTCCTCTATAGTTATCAAGGCAACTTGGGGCGACACAACGGCTATGCTCACGGGCGACGCCGAGGAGCCCGCAGAGGAATCAATTCTTGCAACCTTCTCTGCCGACGATCTTGGTTCTATGCTTCTCAAAATGGGACACCACGGCTCAAAGACCTCATCGAAAGATGCGTGGCTTGCGGCGGTAAGACCGAGCATTGCCATAATCTCCTGCGGAAAGGACAACTCTTACGGTCATCCTCACGCAGAAGCACTTGCGCGTATCACTCCTTACGTTGGCGAAAGTATATACCGCACCGACGAGCTCGGAAGTATTGTTTTTGTTACGGATGGAGAGGAATTTGTTTATCAGAATTAAAGTAAAGAGAAAACCGAGCGGTTCAGAACCGCTCGGTTTTGTACTATCATTCAAGGTTGAGTTTTTTGGTCATAATTCTATGTGTAACTAACCAGTATACTGCAGCAAGAGCCGTGCTGATCACTATTGCTCCGCAAAGGTATATATGTATTGCAATAACGGAGTTGGCTTGGAGCAAATTTACGATAGCGTCAAGTGCACCCGCCATTTCGAGGACCGTTATGATTATGACAGTTGCTGTAGAAATCATCTGGCTTGCAACGTAATATATAAAGTAAGCCACGAAAGCCATCAAAATTCGATTCTTCTTGGCCATCTGACCAACCGTTATACAAGTATAGTACAAAAGAGTGCCGGAGACCGCAGAAAGAATGAATAATAAGATCGCCTCAATAATGAACGCTACCGCATTTGCCGCACCGTACAGCGAAAAAAACGTGCGCAGAGCATTGCCGATTTCTCTGACCAACTGCACAAAAAGCTCGCCGGAGATTGCAATAGCCACGGTTAAAATAACCGTCACAACGCATATTGCCTCACATACGATAGTTGCCAAAAGTTTTACGAAAATATGCTCCGAATTGGTTACGGGAAGAGTAAACGTCAGATATCCCTCGGAGGAAAACAAATTTTTGTAAAAACGAACGACTGAAACAACCCAAGAAAGCATAATGAGCGCCACGCATGCTACGATTAGCATAAGTACGGACGAAGAGGTCGCGAGCTTGCTTATTACGCTGCCATTGTCCAAGAGGATAAAAATTTTCGTCACGACTCCGACTGCCAAAACTATCGGCAAAAACATACCGAATGTGCGGAAATAATACACAAATTCGTGTTTAAGAAGCTTTTTTACCATTTGAAGACCTCCCTGAAGAGTGCGTCAACGCTCATTCCCCTATCCTCGCGTATCTCATCTACAGACTTATGAAGCACTATCTCACCTTTATTGATGAAAATAGCTTCATCAAGCACGGGCTCGATATCGGCGATGATATGCGTCGATATGAGCACCGAGGCGTCGGGATTATAATTGTTGATGATGGTGGATATAACATAATCTCTCGTTGCAGGATCAACCGCCGCTATCGGCTCGTCGAGAACGTAAAGAAGCGCGTTACGGCTCATTACCAAAATCAGACAGACCTTTTCCTTATTACCTTTGGAAAGATTTTTCAGTTTTGCTTTTCTGTCTATACCGAGTCGGTCAAGCATTTGAAATGCCAGCTCCGGGCGAAAATCCTCATAAAAATCGCAGAACAAGCCTATGATCTGTTCGGCTGTCATCCACGAAGGTAAAAAATTATTGTCCGGAAGATAGGAAACTACCTTTTTGGTTTCCACGCCGGGTGTATTTCCATTAACAAGTATACTGCCTTCGCTCGGGGTAAGCAGACCGTTTATCAACTTAATAAGCGTAGTTTTTCCCGAGCCGTTTGGACCTAAGATTCCAATGATCTTACCCGCTTCAATGGTAAGATCGACATTGTTCAATGCAAGTATGCTGCCGTATTTCTTTGTCAAAGCCGTACATTTAAGAAGATCGCTCATCGTTTACCTCCCTGATATTGATTAATATAATTGATAATATCATCCGCATTACACCCGAGCTGTGCCATTGATGCAATATACTCCTCGGTTTTACTCTTCCGAAGTGATTCAAGCTGCTCGGCAACAGCATCGACGTTTTCGTTCACATACCATCCCGAACAACGCACGGAATGGATAACTCCGCGGCGTTCAAGCTCCTCAAAGGATTTCTGGACCGTGTTGGGATTGACACCTGCCAAAAGCGCAATTTCTCTCACCGAAAGAAGCCTCTCGCCCGTTGAATATTCCCCGCTCGCCACGGCTACACAAATGATCTCACAAAGCTGCGGACATATCGGACGGGATTTGTCAAGCGTCCAATTCATTTTGACCACTCCTTCTGTATTACTGTACTATTATTATAATACAATTTCTGCAATTTGTCAATAACTTTAAGTAAAAAAACATAAACCGCAGACGTTAAATCTGCGGTTTATGTTTTATGATTGTTGATCAGAAGCTTCTCTTCTTGGTGAAAGCTACTGCAAGAGACATTGCTGCGAGAGCAACTGCGATAACGGTGAAGATACCGTCGCCGGCGGAGGGAGCCTCGGGAACTACGGGGGTCTCTGCTACGGGAGTCTTGAGAGTTACTACGGGGCGTTCAGCTGCATCAATGGGAGCATTCGCCTTCTCTTCGGAACGGTAGCAAAGTCTTACGAGCTCGTTGTCCTTGGTGGAGGTGTAGGAGTAAACTACGGGAGCGCTGGTGAAGGTTCCTTCTTCGCCCTTAACACCGCTTGCGAATACCCAGTTCTCGCCATCCTTGGTCCAGGTGGAGAAAACAAGCGCGCTGTTGGAGCAGAATGCGGTACCGTTCTTGTTGGTATCGGTGAAGGTAACCTTGCTTCCTGCCTTGGGAACGACGATAACGTCGGTGAAGGAGTAAGCAGAACCGCTTGCAACGATAGAACCGTCAGCCTTAACGTAACCGAAGTTCCAAACAACGTCGATCTTAGCGCCGTCTACGAAGATCTCCTCAAATTCGGGAGTCATATCAGCCTTCTGCTCGGAGCGGTAGGTAACGCGGATAGCCTGGTTATCCTCAGTGGTTACAAACTCATAGCTTCTGGAAGCTGCAACGCTGTAACCGGGAATATTGTTAGCTTCAAGATCAAGTTCAAACTCTTCGCCGTTCTTCTTCCAGAAGGAGAAGACGTAAGCTGCAGCGGATGCGTAGCCGGATTTTTCGTCAGCGAAGGAGATGGTGGAGCCTGCAGGACCCATGTCTATAACGTCGGAGTAGGAATAGCTGCCGCCGTTGGGGTTGAGGACGTTGACGAATCCACTTGAGTTGGTGGAAGAACCAACGTAACCGAGCTGCCAGTTGGTAGCAACAATGGTTTCCTCATAGGATTCTGCGGAAGCTGTGAAAGCAGCTACGGAGAGAACCATTACGAGCGCAAGTGCGAGTGCAAAAATCTTTTTCATTAGATAAAAATTCCTTTCTGAATTTTAGATAAGATAAATATACCACAAAATGAGGTGTTTGTCAAGGTTTTTTCATAAATACTTTGGTTTAATTTCACAAAAGATCTCCAAAAATATCAATTAAGCTTATCTATACTCTCACCGATCAGCTCCGAGCCGTATAAATCGACCGCAAACGGATAGTATGCGGTATGATATTCCTTAAGTATCGCTATATCAGATCCTTCTATAAGACCGGCATCAAATGCCTCTGTCAGGGTATACAAGCGGTTTCCGTCGAAGCCGTAGATACGGTTTCCGTTCTGATATACGAACACCTCTTCGCCGACTTCTTCATATTTAAGAGCATTGACGTAATATTTCAGCGGTGATTTATAGATAAAGAATACAACGTCGTCAAAAAGTCCGTAATAGTCGGTAATAACCACATCGTCAACCGTCGCTGTGTCGAGCTCCTTAAGAAGAAATTCGGTTACAACAGCTTGTTTAGCAAGCATTTCGGTCTCGGGGTCAAAGACCAATCTTTGAATATCGGGAACAGACACGGTCACGTCTTTGAGTTCTTTATAAAATCTTGCGTAATAATAAGCTTCACACAAATGACCGTGCATTTCGCTGATATCCGAATAAGAAAGCTCGCCGCTTGAATACAGCTCGTTTGCGGAGAGTAATACGCCGTCTTTAAAACCGTAAACTCCCTCTGAGATAAAATTATGATTTGCAACGATCGCGGAATCAATTTGAGCCGTGGAACGGGTGTTATCAGTAAACATAATATATCCGTTATATGTTCCGAGATATTCCGCTCCGATCTGTCCCTTGCGATTGAAATTCTCAAGGAATTCTACCAGAGGAATCCGACGGCGGGTCTTCTCTCGCCACGCCTTGTTCACTGCGTCTAAGAATTCCTGATTTATAATACTGTGATCGAGATTCGACCTCTGCATAGGAATTACAGTATCTTCCTTTTTCGTAGGCGCTGACACAAGTCCGCGATCATTCGACTTATATATGATTACTGCTACAGGGATAATAAGAAAGACGAGTGCAAAAATTATAATATTCCTTATAAGATGTTCTTTCATATCGTATCTCCTTTCTTTAGACACGCCGAAATTATCTATACTAATAATATCACATTTCCCTTCTCTTGTCAATAGAAAACAACACAGCGCTGGGCCGTGTTGTTTTCATTTATGAAATTAATAAATTCTTACCTCATATACCTTGATCGCGGGGGCGCCGTTGGTTGCGAGGACGTGGATCTTAACCTCGTCTGCCTCGGTGGGATCTACGTCGCAGACTGCAAGGCGGAGATAGTTGCCGCGGACTTCCTTCTTGGAAACTTCCTTGCCGTCCTTATAAAGAACAACGTCGAAGTCCTTGAGAAGCTCGGGAGCAACGCCGATTCTCTGCTGAGACTGTCTGTTAGCGGACATAGTAACACGGATGGGGTATGCGAAGTTGGAGTCGGAGGTTACTCTTACCTGGCTTACGGTCTTTGCGCCGTCGAGCTTGAGGGTAAGGGTCTCGCCACCCTCGGAGATCGAATCGGTCATCCAAGCGTTATGCTCCTCGCCGATCTTTCTCGATACGCCGTTGATGACCTTCTCGGGCTCGCCGCCTGCGATGAAGGAAGAAGCCGAAACGGTTGCGGTGAGTGCCATATCCTTTGCGTCCTCATTCTTGTAAGGCAGGGGGAGATAGCCGTCTTCGCGGAGCATGATCTGCTGAAGCTCGGTGATGTGCTCGCCTACGCCGCGGGGATCGCAGCCGTACTTATCGCAGAGAGAAGCCGCAACGCCGACAGCCTGACCGCCGTTTGCACAGCAAGAGATAATTCTTGTGGATGCAAGGCCGAGCTTGGTTGTGGAGATATTTCTTCCCGCCATAAAGAGGTTCTTGATGTTCTTGGAGTAGTAGCAACGGTAAGGAACGGTATAGATACCCTCGAAGTGGTTGCAATCGGAGGGGAGAATATCGAAGTCAAGAAGTCCGTGGGGCGCGTGAAGGTCTACGCACCAACCTGCGTGGATAACAGCGTCATCGAATACTTTGTGATCGAGAATATCATTCTCGTTGAGCATATAGTCACCCATAAGTCTGCGGCTCTCGCGCATTCCGGGGAGTGCGCCTACCCAGATAAGCTCGAAGTTATCTGCGCCGTGCTCGCCGCCGTTCTTGATGTGATCCCAGAGACCGTATGCATAAGCGTAGAGATCGTCACGGATCTTTTCATAGTCCTCGATGATGTCCTCGCCGTCGCCCATAAGCTCGAGCCACCAGTAGCCGTAGTCAACTGCCGCGCAGGAGTTAGCGGAAAGGCGGAGCCATTCCTCGGGGTCGGGAGCCATGGAAGCATCAACCTTCATAGTCTTGGAGTGAACTCTGTAACGGAGCTGATGCTCGGTGAGGTGCTTTGCGAAAGGAGGAGGAGTGAACTTAACGGGCTTGCCGGTGTCGACAGCCTTCATAAGGATGGTGTTACCCATTCTCTCGTTGTTAGCCTCTGCGGGAGCGTGGGGCTCGCCGGTTTCAGCCTTGGATTCGCTTCCCTGTCTGAACTCTGCGCCTGCGAAGTAGCCGAGGGTACCGTTACCGGTACAGTCAGCGAAGATGGGAGCGGTGATGCGGAGACGGAGCTCGGTAGTCTCCTGGAAGCACTTGATCGCTACGATGCGATCGTCCTCAACCTCGCAATCGTACATTGCGGTGTTGAAATATGTAGTAAGATTGGGCTCTTCCTTTGCCTTACGGAAAAGGACCATATCCCAAGTGGAATAGCTGAAGGAATCGTTTACAGCCTTGTTCTCAAGCATAAGCTCGTAAACAAGTCCGCTCTCTGCATAGTCGGGCTGACGAAGGCTCTGGTCAGCGCCTGAGATGTGGATACGGATCTCGCTGGATGCGTTGCCGCCGAGTACGGGACGGGCGTGGATGAGCGCAGTCTTAACACCCTCACGAGCCGCCGCGATAGCAGCACAAAGTCCGGACATACCTCCGCCGACAACAACAAAGGAATAATGTTCTTCTCTGAATCTCTTCATTTAAATAATTTCCTCCGAAGATAATTTTTTCATACAGATTAATTATACTATATTTTATCAGAAAGGTCAATACCTATTTAGGGCTTGTACATCAATTATCTGTAAATTTTCGTTTATTTATCGAAAAAAATCAGAAATTCTCTTGACATATTGAATAATTAGCTTTATAATATTATATGATTAAAATAGCCGGAGGTTTTATTATGGCAAAGAAAAAGAGCACCTTTGGTGCGGACTTCAAGAAATTCATTTCTCGCGGAAACGTAGTTGATATGGCAGTCGGCGTTGTTGTCGGCGGCGCGTTCAGCAAGATCGTAACCGGTTTTGTTAACTACGTCATCAATCCCTTCGTAGGCATCTTCCTCAAGAGCGGCAGCCTTGACTCGATCAAGACCGTTATCACTCCCGAAGAGCTCAACGAGGCGGGGGAAGTTGTTACCGCAGAGGTTGCACTCCTTTGGGGTACTTGGCTCCAGACCATCATCGACTTCCTTATCATCGCTTTCTGCATCTTCTGCGTTGTCAGAATGATCAACAAGATCAAGGATAAGGCAAACGAGAAGGAAGCTCTTGCAAAGGCTGAGGCTGATGCTGCCGCTAAGAAGGCTGCTGACGAGAAGGCAGCGGCTGACGCAGAGGCTGCAAAGGCAAAGGCTGAGGAAGAGGCTGCATTCCGCGCTTCCATTATGAAGCAGACCGAGCTTCTCGCTGAGATCAGCAAGTCTCTCAAGAAGTAATTTACACACAAGGGACGGCTTAAATGCCGTCCCTACGCATTACCCGGAGGTTTAATATGAAAAACAAAACTCCATTTCGCGAGCGAGTATGGCAATTTATGCAAGGACGCAACGGCGTTGACGCGCTTTACAATTTTCAGATAATCGTTTGCTTCGTTCTTATAATCGTGAATTTCTTTCTCACGGGTATACCGAAGCTGATCATCAGCGTCATCTATCTCGCTATCATTTCCTGGGCATTTTTCAGATATTTGTCGAAAAATCTCTACAAAAGACGTAAAGAAAACGCAGATTTTCTTCGTTTTATAAAAAAATTTGCCGCATTTTTCCGCCTGCAGCGTGACCGTATACGCGACAGAAAAACTCACGTTTACCGCCGCTGTCCGAAATGCAAGAACGTTTTGCGCCTGCCCAAAAAGGCGGGAAAGCACAACGTCTGCTGTCCCTGCTGTTCTCACAGATTCGGCGTTTATATTGCGGGATTTGCCCCAAAGGGCGATAAGTAAAAATAAAGCCAAGGATTTGAGTTCCTTGGCTTTATTTTTATATTATATGAATTCCTTTTTCGGGATGTGAGTGAAGCAGATCAAGGCAATAGCGCTTGGCGTTTCTGCGCTTGAAAAAGTCGATTGCGTCCCCTCCCCAAAGAGCGTATGTCAGTACATCCTCTTCCTGCTCCGACCAAGCGGCGATTTTATCTTCGATAAGCTCAAGTGAGGGCTCGATCATATCAGCGGGACGAACGAGAACAAGCGGCTCACCGCCGCAAATCGCGGAGATGAGATCTTGCGAGATCGGGCAAGGAGTTCTGCCGTATTTACCGAGGAGAAGATCCTTGAACCGGGGAGAGACCTCTGCGTAAGGCTCTTTGAAATGATTCATAACAGCTTGCTCAATAACGATATCACGAACAAAACCGAAAAGCGGAGGATGTCCAGCGTCCGGGCAGAGTTTTTCTATCTCATCCGCATATTCTGCGGGTATTGGATCGCTGATATCGTTTTCGTATAAATCCGCACCTGAATCAATCGCTATTTTCGAAATCACGGTAGACATACCCGAAACGCCAAGCGGGAGATTTACTGCTTCTTTAATCGCTTTCACGGTGTCGCGGCAGGAAAAATCTTCCGACATTGAGAAGAGCCAGATTCCGTCGGCGCCGAGTGCTGAAAGCTGTGCGGCGTAGCCTGCAAAGAACGAGGGAGAATACGCCGGATTCTTTGAATAGACCATACCCGCATATACTTTCACTCCGCATCTTTTGGCGGCGGTGATTGCCGTTTGCAGATTGCGCGGATCATTTAGCGGATCGTATATCCTGAACTCGGAAATTCCGTTTTCGACAGCTCGTGTTACGAACGCCTCGACAATATCGTCGGATAAAATCCTGTCGGAAACGAGGCATTGTCCCGCAATAGTCAGCGAAAGCGGAGTATTCGCCGTTTCTGCACGAATTGCGCGGAGCAGATCCCACGGATCGTAATCAAGCTCGGAAAAGCAAACGCGAGTCACATCGATGGCGACGTAATGATAACAGTCCAATTGCCCGAGTGTGTCAAGTTCTGCGTAGCCGAGCGTGGTATATTCATTGAAAGCATCCATAACTTATTTTTCTTCTGCTTTCTCTTCCTTTTTCTCGGAGGCTTCGCCTTCTTTTGCGGACTCTTCCTCTTTGATCTCTTCAATTTCAACGACGTATTCCTTGCCGTTTACCTTCACTTTGAATTTTCTCATTTTACACCTCAGCCTATGCGGCGGTTATTTGTTCTTTTGAATGATACTACGCGGAAAGCGGGGACTTCTTCTCTGCCCTCGGCTTTCGCTTCTTCCTCTAAAATAATTGCGATTGCGGCTGTGACAGCGGCGACTTCCTCGGAATCATCCTCTTCGGGAATCACAGCTTGCTGTTCGGCAATTTGCTTTCTTTCGATCCATTTACGCAGATATGCAAGACCGATATAAAGAGCCGCGACGACTATAACGCCGATGATCACGAAAAGCATGGAGCCGTTCTGTGTGGGCTCGGAATTAAGTAAAAAGTTCATCGACTTACCTCTTTTTGCGCACGGGAGTCGCATTCTTTTTGCCGAGGAGCATATGGAGTGCAGCGATCACGCGGGGGCGGAGCTCGGAGGGAGTCAGGATATCGTCGATTTCACCGCAGAGAGCGGCATCATTGGGCGAAGCGAGCTTTTCGCGCCATTCGATCTCAAGCATCTCGCGGCTTGCGGTCAGATCGTTCTGCCTGATGCGTTCGCTCCAGACGAAGGCAACCGATGCTTCGGGCGAAAGCGCGCTGATGCAGGAGTCGGTCAGCGCGAACGCGATATCCGCGCCGAGAGATTTCGACGCCATATAGACGAATCCAACGCCGTAGGCTCTGCCGATGACGGAGGTTATCTTCGGATTCGATGAGAACGCAAATGCATCCGTCATAGCCGCAGCACTTTCGAGGTAGAAGGCATTTTCCGTGACGGAATTGTCAAATCCGGGGCAATCGACGAAGGAGAGCAGCGGCAGACCGAATGAGTCTGCAAATTTCTGTATTTTTGTTATAACGCGGCAAGCGCCGGGAGTGAGTGCGCCATCCTTATGCGCGCGCTCCGATGCCATAAAAGCGCATCCGACACCGCCTACGGAGGCAAAACCAACGGCAATTTCGGGTGCGTATTCGGCAAACAGACGGATATAATTCTTTTTATCCGATATTTCCGCAACGAGTGCTTCACCGCAGAGTAATCGGAGGTCGGGGGCGCGTTGAAGTTCAAACTCGGGAATATCGAAGTCAACGGCAGTTCCCTCGGTATTATTAGAAGGTAGAAAACCTATCAGATTTCGCGCAAAGCGGTAAAGCTCGGCTTCATCCTCGGCTTCGTAAGCAGAAATACCCTCGGGTGCGGGGAATGTTTTCGTTCCGTTTACAAAGGGAGATACGGCGTAGATCTCTGACGATTCCTTTACGGAAACAATGAAATCAAACGATGATGCGAATACAGCATGAGTGCCGCCGCAGACGCCGGGAACGAGTGCGATACGCGGAACGATACCGACGGCGGAGCTGTTTGCCGCGGCGGTCCTTCCGAGTGCGGCGAGCATTTTTGCGCCCTCGTAGATATACGCGCCGTCACTGTCGAAGATCCCGACGATGGGAGCACCGTTGCGCAGAGCCATTGAGTAAAGGTCGCAGATCAGTTTGCCCGATGTCGAATCGAAGGCTCCGTTCATTCGTGCACGGTCTTGAGCGAAGGCGTATACAAGTCTTCCGCCTACAGCACCGTAGCCGCAGATAACGCCCGCGGGCTCGTCGGGATCGGAGGAGCGGTTCATATACGCACCGATGCGCGAGAAGGTGCCGTGATCGAAAAGCGCGGTCAGTCGTGCCGCAGCAGTAAACTCGCCCGTGCTTTCAACAGCCGCAGAAACGTCGATCTCGCGAAGCATTTCGGTCAGCTTTTCCGCCGTCATCGCGCGGCGCAGGCTTTTATTTTTTTCTTTAGAGTTGTTATCCATAGATATATCTCCAAATTCTGATATTCATTTAATTATACCATAAATTCCTCTTTTTTACAATAGGGATTTCAATTTCCGATTGAAAAGGCGCAAGAAATGTGGTATAATAGGGTAAAAACCGCAAATTCTCGCATTCCGAGAGTGATTCTCGGTCTGATGGGTGGACTTTTCTCTGACAAAATGGTAGAATGTAGCCACAGCCAAGCCGGCACGGCTGATTCAAACCTTATGGAGGTACGTTATGGAAAAGAAAACAATAGGCAAGTTCATATCCGTTTTGCGCAAGGCAAACGGTATGACACAAAAGGATCTCGCTGACAGACTTTTCGTTTCTGATAAGACCGTCAGCCGCTGGGAGCGCGACGAGTGCGACCCCGATCTTTCACTTATCCCCGCGATTGCTGAGCTATTCGGGATCACAACGGATGAACTGCTCCGAGGTGAGCGGAATTCACCCGCCTCTGCCGAATATCAAAATGAAGACGAGATCATCAAGCAAAAGAAAAAGACCGAAAAGCAATTTAAAGCTATGCTCTTCGGCAAGAAGCGTAAATTCGAGAATCTCACTCTTATTTCTGTCGGAATATCGCTACTCGGTCTGATCGTCGGAATGATAATCAACCTCGGCTTCTCGAAGGGACTCATCGCATTCTTTACCACCTCTGCATTTCTGCTCGGCGGCACGATCTGTCAGATCTGCTTTACGTCCAACGCGAAAATCGCCGTAAACGATGACGACGATTACCGCGAGCTTACCGAGGCGGCAAACACAGCGTTTTTACAAAAATCTATCGCAGTATATTTTGTAAATATCGCGATCTTCGCGTTCTGTCTGCCGCTTGTCACGCTCATAAACGGCGCAAATTTCGGTCTTAAATTCGGATCGTGGCTTTTGTACGGAATTGCATTCGCTGTCGGCGGGAGCATTCTTGCATATATGATCTACCGCTTTATTATCAAGCCTGCGCTGATTAGTCGGAATATTCTCATTTTTAATGAAATGGGACTTGCGCGCGAAAAATATACGCGAAAGCTTCTGATTCGACTTTCGTCGGTCAGCTTGGTTATCGCAATTCTTCTCGGTATTGCAATAACGGTTGTCAACAGTTTCGGTACAGCAGAATTTGCAGACAAAGTAATTCTTGAAACTCCCGAAGAGTTCAAGGAATACATGGAATCAAGCTATGACGAAGCGAAAAATATATCGGGCGATTGGTACTATGACGAAAATGGAAACCTCATAGGCTCTGCAGTCATCGTCGACGAAGATAATCCCGATCCTTTCAAGGTTTATGACAATCTTCTTGATAAGAACGGAAACGTACTCTGCGAATACTATTACCACTCCAACCTGTATTCGCGTATCGAGTATAATATAGAGTCCGAAAATCGTTGTCCGATAACGGTCTACACACAAGAGGCGATGAGAGAAGCGGGAGTTTTGATATCAGAAATCAAATCTATGCTTGGTATCGCTATCTTTGCAGAGGTGTCACTATTCGTAGGGATTTACATTATCAAGGTAGCAAGGAAAAAAGATTAAAACAACAGAGCACCGCGCGGGCGCGGTGCTCTCAGTCTACTGACATACTTTTACATAAAAGCAGCTCGATGAATTCACAAAGAAAGATAAATAGCTGTGTTCGCGCAAACAGAATATGACTTTCACGACCGTGCATAGCTATCAACTTAAGAAATTTCAGCTAAAATAATTGCGACTCTCGATAGTTAAGTACAGATCCCGCCACCCCTCATCCGTCGCTACGCGCCACCTTCTCCCAAGGCCCGGGAGAAGGCAAACTTATAATTTCGCTCAATTATTCTAAACTTCATTTAGTGGTTTAACAAAACATATAGAAAGCATTTTCAAATTCCGTTGAAAGCACTGACATTCGTCGCATTTTTACACGAATGCAGTATATCTCTATAGCTTATGTTAGCAGGTGTTATATAAGCCTTCTCCCGGACCTTGGGAGAAGGTGGCGCGTAGCGACGGATGAGGGGTGGCGCCATTTGCACTGTATTTTATCAAGTGCATTTTTCTTTATTTTCTTAAATTGAGAGTTTTTCCGGGTTGCAGCGTGCTGATTTTGTATGTACTAACACAGATTTCTATTTTGGCTTATAATTCTGTTTTACGATAATTTTAATACTTTAGAAGCAAAACGAGAGCACCGCAGGCGCGGTGCTCTGTTTTTATCAAAAATATTCGTGCTTACAGTTAGGACATTTCGGATAATCGTAATCGTGGACCGTGCCACATTCGGGGCAGGTCTGTTTCGGAGTCTCATCGTCGAGTGTTTCGTTTTCTGCGAGGAAAAACTCAAGTTTTCTGCACTTGGGGCAAACGTATATCTGCACCTCGAGCGCACCCGACAAAAGATTCGGCAGGTCGCCGAGAACCCAGCCGGTCTTACCGAGCTGAATTCTCTCACGCGACAGATACTGCATATCCTCTCCGCAACGGAGACATTTCATCGTGTCCATAATTAGAATTAAAGATTAAAGTACTTATCAAACTCTGCGGGGTGCGGGATCTTGGACATCTCGCTGCACTCGGCGCGCTTGGTCTTGATGAAGTTTTTGATAAGCTCCTCGGGGAATACGCCGCCTGCTGTGAGGTAGTCGTGGTCTGCCTCGAGAGCGGAGAGAGCTTCCTCGAGAGAGGTGGGAAGTCCCTTGAGCTTTGCCTTCTCTTCCTCGGGAAGGTGGAAGAGGTTGAAGTCGTAGGGACCCCAGCCTTCAGCGTGGGGATCGATCTTATTCTTGACACCGTCAAGACCTGCCATAAGGATTGCCGCGTAGCAGAAGTAGGGGTTGCAGGTCGCGTCGGGGTTACGAAGCTCGAAACGGCGCTTTTCGGGCGACTTTGCATAAGCGGGGATTCTGATTACCGCGCTTCTGTTCGAGGTCGCATAGCCGATTGTTACGGGTGCCTCGAAGCCGGGAACAAGTCTCTTGAAGGAGTTGGTGCTGGGGTTGGTGAGTGCGCAGAGGGATGCAATATGCTTGAGAAGTCCGCCCATGAAGTAATGCGCGGTTTCGGAGAGGTGAGCGTAGCCGTTATCGTCAGAGAATACGGGCTTGCCGTCCTTCATAAGGAGCATATGAACGTGCATTCCGCTTCCTGCCTCGCCGTAGATGGGCTTGGGCATAAATGTTGCGGTCTTGCCGTACTTGAGCGCGGTGTTGTGGATGATGTACTTGATCATCATAGTAGCATCAGCCATATGTACTACCTCGCCGAGCTGAGGCTCGATCTCAAACTGACCGGATGCGGCAACCTCGGGGTGGTGATAGTTGATCTCGATGCCCATTTCCTTCATAAGAAGGCACATTTCGCTACGTGCTTCATAGGAAATATCAAAGGGCTTTGCAATGTGATAATTCTTCTGCTTGGGAACGACGACGCCGAGGCCCTCGGTTGCGCTGTTCCAATAGGACTGCTTTGCGTCGATGGAGGCGCTGATCTCGTTACCGCTGACCTGCCAGCCTGCGCGGTCGAAGAGATAGAACTCGAATTCGGGAAGAATGAACATCTCATCAGCGATGCCGCTCTTCTTCATTTCCGCAACAGCCGCCTTGATGATGTTTCTGGGGTACTGGGGCAGGGGGCGGTTTTCGGGTGTGTCGATGATCATTGCATTACCGGTCATCGAAAGGGTGGGAATGGAACAGAAGGGGTCGATGACTGCGGTATCGGGGTCGGGGATGAATACCATATCGCTCTTCTCTACTACCGCATAGCCGTAGTTGGACGCGTCAAAGCCGATACCGCTCTTCATAGTGTCCTCAGAGAAGTTAGCCGCGGGAATGGATACGTGACGGTACTGACCGTTGATATCGACCATCTTGAAGTCGATCATCTTTATACCGTTTTCTTCGATCATCTGAATGATGTCTTTTACGTTCTTGCTCATTTTAGTGCCTCCGTATTTTTGGATGATAATATAATACTACAAAATGCGAAAAAAATCAATAGAAAAGTGATATTTTTTACTCAAACATCATATTTTCTACGAACAGATCGGTGAAATATTTGTTCGCTGACAGATCGACGTAATTTATCATTTTTATCAAGCCGTCGAGATCGTTTCCCTCGATAGCAAACTTTACCGTTCCCTGCAGACTGCTGTTATTCAGCGCAACGGTTTTGCCCGCGAGCTCGCGCGGGAGGAGTCCGCTGTTTACGGCATTCTGTATATTGATCTTACTTGAAAATCCGCCCGAGATATACATATGGGAAATATCATCGAAATCAACGCCCTCGGTCTTCATCAGCGAGAGTATCGCCGAGCAGACTGCGGATTTGGCAAGCTGATACTGTCTTACGTCATCGGTGGCGAGGTAGACTCCGTCGGCGATTTCATAATCGTCGTCCATATAGCCCGTTTCGTCAATTATTTCGTTGCGAAGGAGCTCGGTGATTATGTCGATCAGACCTGTACCGCAGATGCCGACGGCTTTTTCGTCTGCAATCGTCTGATAGGTTGCGTTGCCGTAATCAAGACGGAAGGAATAGATCGCGCCCTTCGTTGCGCTCATTCCGCAGCTGATGTTCGCGCCCTCAAAGCAAGGTCCTGCTGCTGCGGCGGTGGCAACTCCCGACTTATTAGAGAACAATACTACCTCCGCATTAGTTCCGAGGTCGACGAGGAGATCGTACTTCCCTTCCTCGGGCGTTCCGACAAGTCCAAGGCCTGCGACGATATCCGCGCCGACGAATGATGCCACGGACGGGAGCGAGATTACAGTTTTTACGCCGCGAAGACCGATCGACTCTGCCTGCTCCGTTTTACTTTCAAGAAATACGGGAGTGTACGGTGCGACGCCGATGGATGACGGATCGATGCCGAATAGCGTGTGAAGCATAGTGACGTTTGCGGAAACGTACATATTATCAACGCATCCGACGTCAAATTCCGCGATCATTCGGTTGATTTCATTCACGAGAACCGATTGAAGCTCTTTTACCGAGTTCTTTTGGCAATAGTCAATACGCGTAATAACGTCCGCGCCGTAAGCTCTTTGAGGATTTGTTGCAGTTGCGACCTTTACGGTCTTTTTCTCATCGAGCGAAACAAGGGCGAGGGCGAGGGTGGTAGTTCCAATATCGAGAGCGAAGCAGAGCTTGCCCGAAGCCGAACCGCTTGCGCTGATGCCGGTTTCTGAAATTATCGCGCTCTTTTCATAGGTTTCAACCTCAATGTCGGACTCGACAATATATCTGCACGCGAGCTTTTCTTCGCCGCAGACCTTGACCTTGCATTTGCCGCAGGTGCCTCTGCCGCCGCAGGGCTTTTCAATATCGAGTAAATCCGAGAGGACCGTACCTGCGGGCGCAAGTACGGTCTTTCCGTTTATTGTAACTTTAAACTGCTTATTCATTTTATTCTCCGTCGGGCGTGAACAGTACCGCGCCGAAATAGGTGACGGTATTCTGACCGTTGATGTACTTCATACCGGCAGACTTCGCAAGCTCGTTGACGTTGACACAGTATGCCTCAAGCGACGCCATAGCGAGCTCGGGGAAACGGCAGGGCTCACCCGTGCGCTTGGCACAGACCTTGCAAACGCCGCATGCTCCGACACCGAGATGAAGAGCGTTATTAATCCCCATCTCGCCAAAAGCAGAGCGGAGATTTTGCGATAACGGACGGAAGTTCTGCTTCGCCTCCGTCATTCCTTCGATATCAAAGCTGTCTTCAAGCTGTGATACTGTCTGATAAACCAGAGCGTATTTATAATTCTTCAACTGCGCTGTAAGGGCTTCGACATCGCCTACGTCGGGCGGGCACATATAGCACTTTCCGCACATTCCGCATCCGTTTGAGAGGCAGATGTCACGAAATACGCGATCGGTCTTTATCTCGCTTGCGCGAATAACGCTTGCTTTGTTGGCGCCAAGCTCAAGCGCCTTATCAATAATAATCTTATCTTCCATAATATTCATTACTTGCCGCAAAGAATGCGTCGATGTTCTCCCACGGAGTCATGGGAGGTACGTCACAGCCGGTTGAGAGGACGAAATTCGGGTACTTCGAGCACTTCTCGAGAAGCGCGAGTGTTTCCAAGCGCACCTTTTCGGGAGTGCCGAGACGAAGTGTTCCCGCGGGATCTATATTGCCCATTACTACTGTATCGGCGGGGATATTCGGAATGATATCCTTCTCCATATCCACCGAGTTGCCGAAATGGTAAGCGGCACAGCCCGTGGTCAGGATCGAATCGAGCATCTTGGGTACGTTATCGCCGCAGTTATGGTAAATGACCGCAAAGTCGTCAGTCTGCACCGCGTCTACGATCTTTTTGACGTATGGCGATCCGAATTCTTCCTCGAGAGTCGGGGAGAGCAGACCCGCTACGGGCTCTGCCATAACGATTCCGTTTGCGCCCGCAGCCTTGTATGCCTTGGCGTATTCGCAAAGGAATTCGGTGACCTTTTCAAGCACCGTGTGCACCATATCGGGATCATCGTAGCAATCCATCATTATTTCGGTCACGTCAAGAAGACGCGCCGCGAGGGAGAAAGGACCGATCATACCCGCGAGCACGGGGCGGTCGGTTATCTCCGCAGATGCATTTTTGATGGCGTCAAGATATATCTGCGTTCTGCCGCTTCCGACAGCAGGAACAGCGAGAGCTTCTGCTTCATCCATATCATTGACTATTCTGCCTTTGACGGTGGGAACCTCTTCGTCGGAAACCACGATATTGGCGCCGAAGCATTCAGCCTCGAGGGAAAGATCCATAAAGCTGACAGATGCGGCGGAGGGAGTTCTGTCGGCTACAGCCTTCATTCCCCTTGCCTGAAGCTCGCTCGAGGAGATCAAATCGCGGACGGTGACGCTGAGGAGGCTAACGCAGGGAAAGGAAAGTATCGGAATCGGATTCTTCGCGCCGATGCCTTTAAGCGACGCAATCCATTCTTTCATATTGTAATTCATATCGAAATCCTCTGAAATTAAATTCGGATATTCTTGATCTCTTCAGCGTAATACTGAACAAGCTCAAATTTTGAGCCGGGCAACAGACGGTGATCGGGACAGGGGATGAATCCTCCCATATCAAACAGACGTTTGATACGTTCAATCTCAACGTCGACAGCCTGCTTATCCTTGCGGAACGCGGTCTTATCCATACCGCCGACTCCGAGTATCTCTTTGCCATACTTCTTACGCGCGGGCTCGAACTGATCGCCCCAAGTACCGATCTCGATTGGGAACAAGACGTTTACGCCCGTTTCAAGCCAAGTGGGGATCAGCTTTTCGGTGACTCCGTCGCAGTCGAGGGAGATGATGTCGATGCCGTGCTTATGTAAAAGATCATTACGCTTTTTATAGTGCTTGCGGCAGAGCTCGTCAAAAAGTTCGGGGGAAAGGAGCGGTCCGCTCTTGTAGCAGATATCCTCCCAATAATGACCGAAATCAAACTGCGCTCCCGTAGCAAGTGCCGCCTCGACGCACTTATACTGCATCTCGGCATAGGTATCAACTATGTCTGCGAAGAGTTCCTCGTCCTCATCATAGATGAGATAGCTCATACCCATTACGGTGGTTATATCTCTTATATGTCCCATAACGCTGCCGACGTGGATTCCTATCGGAATATCGGTCGCGCGTGTTTCGTTAAATTTCTTTAAAGCCTCGGTGTTGACTCTTTCGGGTGAGTATTGCATTTTCGGTTTGAAAAGAGTTTCAAAAGCCTCACGGTCCTTGAGAAGATAATCATCTTCAGAAGGAATAGATACCACGCCAGGCTTGATGCGCTCAATAACACCGTTAGAAGTCAAGACTCTCTGCGTACCGTCGGGAAGATTTTCGAGCACTTCACGCTTGAAACGTGGAAACAGGTGGTTATTTGTACCTACCGTGTTGTACCAATTACAATCCCAACCGATGATCTTATCAAGTTCACGTTGCTCGGGAGAGTTATCACGGACGGCTGCTTTTGCTATTTCGGCAGTGATATGTCCCTGACAAGCCCACTCGTCAAGAAGCTCTCTCCAATAGCCGAAATGAACGGCGGGGATGCGGTCGGTATCCTTATAATGCAGGATATTCATACAACGTTCGCGTGTTGTCATATTGTTATCCCTTTCAAATGCTATCGTAATATTTATCGAGCACGTCGCTGACCGTTTGTGCCCAGACTATCAGATTTTCGGGTCTGCAGGAAACCGTGCTGATATCCTTGAGCACATAGTCATAAGCACAACCGTGTTTAATGCAAGCCTTGACGGTCTCCTCTACCTCGCGTCTTATGACATCGGGATCGGTGCTGATCGCGACGTGCGCGGGATTCGGTTTCCTTGACAAAACGTAATCTCCGCCGATCTGTTCGGCGCATTTTTCAACGTTTGCCCAAGGCGAGCAGCCGATTTTGCGCAGATTGGGTATCTTTTTGAGCACGCCGATTTTATCGTCAAGCGGTTCGCAGCAGCCGTAGTATGTATAGGTAAACCTTTCTGCAACGGAAAGCAGATAGTTGATTTCGAATTCCTCGAACATTGCGGGCGAGATGACACCAAAGGTCTGCGCCATACTGCGGCACCACGTTGCCTTCAAGCCTTCACTAGCCAAGCCGGATACATCTCCAGGGGTGCAATGAAGCGACGGTGTCGGGCAGACGTCGAGATGCTTTTCCACGAAATCAAGCTCTGCGTGAGCTGCGGAAACGTATCTTTTAATTATCTCGTGAAGGTATTCGGGGCGGTCGTACATATCCATCAGAATCGGCTCAACGCCGCGCAGACGCGTGATCTTATCCCACGGCGCAAAATAAAAGTAGTCATAGCCATAAAGCTTGACAGGGATCACATCGCCAAGCAGATCGGTATAAAACTCCATTCTTGCGGCGTCCTTGTCGGGGCGGAGAGTAAGAACGGGATTGTGTAGCTTTTGGATGGCGGATTCGTCCTCAAGGACATCCTCAAATTCGCGGGAAACGATATTGTTGATTGCATCGGTACGCTTTAAACCGACCGTTACGGGATTAAGTCCTATGCCGGTTGAATCAACAGCACGCTTCAGGCGAAATACGGGTTCATAAAGATTATCTGCCTTGAAATGCTCGATATAGTAGATGGCTTTTCTGAAATAAAGCTCGGCATTTCGCGCATCCTTGTCCTCACATACGCAGGTAAGCTCGCCGCCCGAGTTCATCTGATACCACGGGATCTCATCGAGAATGACCGGAGGCCTTCCCTGCTTCAGATCATTGGTATCTCTGAAACGGCGAACCATTTTTTCCTGCTTTTCGCTGCAGACCAGCTCCATATATCGCTTTGCAAGCTCTCTTACTATCGCTTTATCTTGAGCAGTCATCACAAATACCTTCCGAATACGGAATAGCGAATATTATTATTTGCAGAATTCGACAGCCGCGTCTGCTGCGCTTGCAGCGTCAACGGTATAGATGTCGGCGCCGATCTTCTTGCAGTACTCATCGCTTACGGGAGCACCGCCGATCATGATCTTGACCTTATCGCGGATACCTGCCTCCTCAGCCTTCTTCACGACCTCTTCCATAACGCTCATAGTTGTGGTGAGAAGCGCGGAACAGCAGATGACCTGACAGTTCTGCTCGATAGCGGTCTGAACGAAGGTTTCGGGAGAAACGTCGGTGCCGAGGTCAACTACCTCAAGGCCCTTGCCCTCCATCATCATCTTAACGAGGTTCTTGCCGATATCGTGAAGATCGCCCTGAACGGTGCCGATGCAGACCTTACCCGTTGCCTTGACGCCCTCTGCGGCAAGAAGGGGCTTGATGATCTGAACGCCCATATTCATCGCGCGTGCAGCAACGAGAACCTCAGGAACGTAGATCTCATTATTCTTGAACTTTTCGCCTACGATATTCATACCTGCAAGCAGACCTTCGTTAAGAATCTGCTCGGGATTGATTCCCTGCTCTACTGCCTGAGTGACAAGCTCCTTGACGATTTTTGCTTTACCCTTTTGAAGATTTTCGCAAATTTCAACTAAAATGCTCATTGTTTTTTCCTCCGTATTATATACGTTATTTTAATAATAAAGTTAGTATTATTGTACCATATTTTGTTGACATTGTAAAGCGTTTTTTACAAGTTTTTTATTAAATTTCGAAATAATATTCGGGCGTACGCTTATATAATTTAATTTCCTCTTGAAATCTGTAACGATTGATGATATAATATTTTATATTACAACCGAAAGAGCTGTCAAGGAAATGAATAAGCATTACGATATCGCCGTCATAGGCGGCGGACCGGCGGGCGCAACCTTTGCCCGCGAGATAACTAAAATACGTCCCGACCTGAATATCGTTCTGATAGACGAAAAGCCTCGAACGGGTTCAAAGGTCTGCGGAGGTCTTCTCGCGCCCGATGCACAAAAGGTACTTGCGCAATTCGATCTTGATCTGCCGAAGAGCATTCTTGCCGATCCGCAGATTTTTGACGTCAAAACGATCGACCTTGCCTCCGGCATCACGCGCAATTATCAGCGACATTATCTGAATATGGACCGCGCATCCTTTGACGAATGGCTGCTCTCGCTCATCCCTGACAGCGTAACCGTCATTCGCGGAAGATGTACCGAAATTGAGGAAGGATTCAAGTTTTCCGTTATCGCGGACAATGAAAAGATCACTCTTACCGCAGACAGCATAGTCGGTGCAGATGGCGGTGCCTCGATCGTGCGGCGCAAATTCTTCAAAATCTGCAAAAAGCAATACATTTCGATTCAGGAGCATTTCAAGGATAACGGCGGCGATATGCCGAGCTACTCCTGCATCTACGATCCCGAAACCTCTGACAGCTGTTCGTGGACTATTAGGAAGGACGGATACGTCATCTTCGGCGGTGCATTTGACATCAAGGGCGGGCGCGAAGCGTATTTCAAGCAAAAGGCGAGACTTGAGGAGCATCTCGGACGCTCCTTTGGAGAGGCTACGAAGATTGAGGCTTGCCTCTTGACCAGTCCGCGTGTTGCGGGTGATTTTATGCTCGGAAAACACCGCGTGTTTCTGATTGGAGAAGCCGCGGGATTCATCAGCTCCAGCTCCTTCGAGGGAATCAGCAGCGCATTTCTCAGCGGCAAGTATCTCGCAGATTCGTTTGCGTCTGAGAGCGAGCCTGATAAAATACTCAAAAGCTATAAGAAAAAGACCGCAAAACTGCGTCTCAAACTCTTCCTGAAAATTCCTAAAATGAAGATCCTCTGCTCTCCTCTGCTTCGTAAAATCATTATGAAAAGCGGGATCGCAAGCATCAAAAAATATTAAAAAGAGCCGTCACTCAGACGGCTCTTTCATTTTACAGAACATCCTTTGCTATTGTTTCATCAAGCTTTGTCTCGCAGGAGTGGAGAAATTTTGTCCACGCCTCGGGATTGATGAAGCGGTTTTCGCCCGTTTCGCGGAGAATGATGGAATTCTCGTATGTTTTGTTATTCCACGAATGGTTTCCGATAAAGACCTCGACCTTTTCGCAAAGAAGTCTGTGCACCGATTTGCGATAGTCCTCGCGGCAGCCTTCATAGTCAAATTTTCCTTGATGAAGTGTATTCACTCCCGCTCCGCCAAACATTCCCACTCGGCAGATGCGTCCGTTTTCCTCAGATTCAAAGAAGATCGAGAGCGTGCCCTTGGTGTGTCCGGGAGTTTCAAGAAAGCTGACGGTTGTGTTTCCTAGTGTGAGTGTGTCACCCTCGGAAATAAGGATATCTGCATTGAAAAATCTCTTTGCCTTTTCGTAATCCTCTCGGCCGATAAGTGTTTTTGCGCCGGAAAGATCTACCATTTTGCTTGTTGATTGGGTGTGATCGTGATGCCAATGAGAATTGATAATGTACTTAACGTCGGAGGGCGAAAAGCCAAAGGCATCAAGTCCATTTAAGATCGCATCAAAATTCTTACTGCCCGTGTCGATCATAATGAGTCCCTCTCCCGTGTCAATGATATGCGAGGACTCGGCGTAAGTGCCGATGAAGTATATGTTGCCGAACAGTCTGAAGGGTTCGATTATTTTATCTTTCTTTTCGTCGCTCATTTCTTTCTCCTTAATTCAAAATCAATCTGTATAAATCTACGCCGGTCTTTGCTATTGCCTTTACAGCACCCAACAGAGCTGTAGGCATAGCATTTCCAAAATCTATGTGAATACGTACCGTAAAAACATTTATCTGTTCGGGCGGATCGCCCCACATTGAGGAAATATAATGTATCGGCTTAAAGTGCCATCTGTTGTATTTCAGGAAGAACTTTTCGAGTGCTTCGGTTATTTTATCGACATCTTCCTGCTTTATTCTCTCTTTAAAGACAATGTCAAAGAGCACGTCGGGATATACTTCAAGCTCAACGTCTATAGGAAAATCGGCACAGCCTTTGATCGCATCTATCAGCAGATCTCCATAATCCATTATGCTTTTTTCTCCTTTTTCATCTTAATAAAGATGACAATTCCAATGATGGATGCCACGATCGCGACGCTCTCATTGATGATTCCGCCTATTGTGGGGTTGGGGATGCAGAAATTGTAGATAAGTATCATCGATGAGGTGCAGATAACGCTCTTGCGGAGGAGCTGTGCGTCACCGAAGGACATAAAGATCGTGTTTGCTGCAAGCGCAAAGATAACAAGGAGTGAGATCGGTCCTTCCCAGGAAAGGAAGCCGAGGCCGCCCATAACAGCCGCAAGTACGCAAGCGGAGATGAGATTGAACTTTGATTTCGAATCCTGGAAGAAAAATGCAATGTTTCGGATTATGCATACGATATTGAGCGCAAATCCCGATTTTGCTCCGAGCAAAAGATAAGAAAGGCAGGTTGCAAGAGTTGCGCCGGTCTGGAGTATCAGCAGCTTTTTCTTTGAATTTACCTGATAAGATACGAACGTAATTATCGGTGCAATAATTCCGAGAATCTGTCCGATTATGATTTGAGTTTCCATTATTTCCACCATATTATTTAAAGTAACAGACGTAGACGTCTGCTTAAATATTATACAATATTTACCCATCGTTGTCAAGTAAAAAAACACAAAAGCGCACCGATCGGCTGGATCGGCGCGCTTTATGTATAGGATCAATTACTCGACGTTCAGTGTCATAAGCTCCTGAATACTTGTAACGCCCTTGATAACGAGTGAGTGGCAGGAATTCCAAAGAGTTACCATACCGTTTTCTCTTGCGGCTTCACGAAGGATCTCGAGGTTCTTCTCCTTTGAAACGATGTTACGCATATTTTCATTCATATACATCATTTCGTGAATAGCAATTCTGCCCTTATATCCGGTGCCGTTACAGAACTGACAGCCCTGAGGACGGTAGATGCTGACAGGCTCATCAAGACCGAGGATCTCCATTTCCTTGGCGTTTGTCTTACCCTTCTTCTTACAAGCGGGGCAAAGACGCTTTACAAGTCGCTGAGCGATAACGCCGACAAGCGCGTCTGCAACAAGGTAATCGGCAATACCCATATTTTCAAGACGCAGGATCGCTCCGGGCGCGTCGTTAGTATGGAGGGTACTGAATACCAAGTGTCCGGTAATTGCCGCTCTTACCGCTATATCCGCGGTCTCCTCGTCACGCATCTCACCGATCATTATGATATCAGGGTCCTGACGGAGGATCGCACGGAGTGCGTTGGAGAAGGTCATATTCGCCTTTGCATTAACCTGAGTCTGGTTGATACCCGGCATAATATACTCGACGGGATCCTCAACAGTGACAATGTTAACATCGGGCTTATTTACTTCCTTAAGGAAGGAGTAAAGAGTCGTGGACTTACCACATCCTGTAGGACCGGTCAGAAGAATAATTCCGTGAGGCTTGGTAAGCATCTTATCAAGAAGCACGTTTTCGCTCTCGGTAAATCCAAGGTCGTCTCTGGTGAAACGGAAGGAGGTCTTATCAAGAACTCTTATTACGAACTTCTCGCCGAAAACGGTGGGAAGCGAGGATACACGGAAGTCAAATTCCTTTCCGCCGATGATCATATTGATACGGCCGTCCTGAGGAACACGTCTTTCTGCAATATTCATGCTTGACATGATCTTGAGACGTGCGCAGATCGCTGCGTAAGAATTGATCGGGAATTCCGCTCTTTCCTGAAGGTCACCGTCTATACGGTAACGAACCTTAACGATCTTTTCGTAGGGCTCGATATGAATATCACTCGCTCTGTAAGGAACTGCTTCCTTGATGATAGAGTCAACAAGTCGAACGGAAGCGTTGTTTACAACGTCACCTTCAATAAAATCAGCTTCGTCATCAGACTTCTTATCCGAGAATAGCACGCTGTCACCCTCGGTATTAAGATCATCAAGTGCGGCAGAGGTGGAAAGAACAGCAACGATCGAGTCAATGTAACGGTCGATCTGTGCGGGAGGCACAAGAACGTAGTCAACCGGACAAACAACCTGTGAAGCGATAGCGGAAAGCGCCGAGCAATCGAGGGGCTTACCGGTAGCAACAAGAAGCTTTCCCTCGTAATTCATCAATACGGGAATGATCTTGTTACGCTTCATAAACTCAAACGAGAACATATCGAAGAGCGACTTATCGATATCAAGCATATCGATCTCGACGTAAGGCATACAGTAGAAGTCGCCCAACGCAGGAAGCTCGCGAACGTCTGTTGCGTATTCCTTCGCAAGCATATAATCACGGACCTTAACGTTTAATCTCTCGCAATCCTCGAGGATCTTGTCCGCCTGCTTCTTTTTGATTATTTTTTTATAGATATAAAATTGAAGTAATTCTCTGTTTATATTCATTGATCAGCACTCTCCTTAAATATTAAGTCCGTTCATGATCGAAAGCATCGGAGAGTATACTGCAAGGAACAAGGAACCGATAACCGCACCCATTATTACAAGCATAATAGGCTCGATTTTGGTAGTGAGGTTGTTAAGAGATACCTCTACCTGCTCGTCAAAATATGCGCAGGATCTTCCGAGAACCTCCTCGAGAGTATTGGTGCTTTCTGCAATCATGATCATCTGAATCAGCATTTCAGGGAAAAGCTCGTACTTTCTGAATGCATTCGTCAAAGTAACGCCGCGACGAACCTCTTCGGAAGCTTCCTTGAACTTTTCTTCAAGATAATGGTTGCCGAGAATTACAGAAGTAACATCAAGTGCAGTAGCAAGGTCCATACCACTGGAAAGAAGAATACTGAAGGATCTTGCAAAACGTGCGGTAATAAGCTCAGTAGTGATCTTACCGATAAGGGGCGCTTTGATCTTGAAAATATCAAAAGCGTTTTTGCCGCCCTTGGTCTGCAAAATAATGAAAATAATTCCAACGAACAGAATTACTCCGACAAGGAAGTATTTCCAATAAGCGACAAGGAAATCAGAGATCGCATAAACAACAGCCGTAAAGCCCGTGGGCTGAACGTCGAGGTCAACCAAAACGTCCTTGAACGTCGGGACGACAAACGCAAGCATCAGTATAACGATACCAACTGTCATCATCATAAGGATAGAGGGATAAGTCAGTGCGCTCTTTGCTTTTCTTCTGATCGCAGAATCGGATTCGTAGTAGTTAGCAAGAGAAATAAATACACTCTCAAGCTTACCACTCGCCTCACCGACGTGACACATCGAGATAAAGAAATCAGGGAAAACCTTATTATGCTTTTCAAGCGCATCTCCAAGCATATCGCCCGCGCGAACGTCATCCGCGATAACCGACAATATTGATTTGAAATAAGCGGTAAAGGACTGAGATTTGAGGATGTCGAGACAGTCGAGGACCTGAATTCCTGAGGAAAGCATAATCGCAAACTGTCTGCAGAAGCTTGTAAGCTCTACAAGAGCTACCTTACCGGTTCCGAGAGTCCAGAATGCGGAAGGAGTTCCTCCCTTGAATTCGGATGCCGAAACAAGATAAAGGTTTTGCTTGGCAAGCTGAACCGCGAGATCCTTTTCGTCCTCCGCGATAAACTTACCCTTGAATTTCTGTTTTTGCAGGTTAAGCGCTAAGTATTTATAAGTGGTTGGCATTTTTATACCGCTCCTTTCTTAATTAAGCCAAGATTAATGAAAGATACCAATTTATTATGGCATCGCCGAAAAACATTGCGATCGCAAATCCGCTTGTCAAAAACGGTGCGAAGGGATATTCGATATTCGATCCGTCACCTGACTTGCGCTCTGCTATCTTTGACAGTATTACGAGAACAATGCTTGCAGATACGGCTGCTATCATAACAGAGAGAAGCAGTCTCTCCCAACCAAGCAGAAGTCCGCAAACCGCAGTCAGCTTTATGTCGCCGCCGCCAAGTCCCTCTACACCGCGGAGCTTTTCAAATCCCCACGCGATAAGATAAAAGGTAACGAATCCTGCGACTCCGCCTATAATATGTGAGTGCCAGCTGTAAACGGGATCAAAGAAGATCGCTACTATTCCAAGCACGCCAATCATTATGACGAATCTGTCGAACACGAGCTTGTGATCGATATCTATGTAAAACACACAGATCATAAGCGACGAAGCAAATGCAGCCACGCATGCAAAAACTATGCTACGCTCCCAAAAAAGAGCAACTGAAAGCAGCCACAGAAGCATATTTGCAAGCTCGACCGTTGCGTATCTCGGCGAGATACGTTCCTTACAGCCTCGGCATTTTCCGCCGAGCATAAGGTATGACAAAACGGGGATATTATCGTACCACTTGAGCTGATACCCGCATTTCGGGCAATGAGATCCCGGGAATGCTACGCTCATACCGTTCGGTACACGGTAAATGACTACGTTAAGAAAGCTGCCGATACAAATTCCAAACAGTCCCGCAAAAACGTAGGCAACAACCAATTCGTAGACGTCCATCTGCACACCTCAGAATTTGGTGGACTTATGAATCGCCTTGGGGAAGAATCCGCCGTAGAACTCAAGGTTTGCAAGAACCTCTGCGGTTGCGTCGTTTGTGGCAAGCGCGCGGAACTCGATGCAGTTCTCTTCCTTTTCCTCGTTGACAGCGTCAATAGCGTAGGAAAGATGTGCGGGAATATTTACACAGACAAACTCGGGAGCTCCGAGGGTCAGTATCTTTTCATTAGAAATAAGGAGCGAAAGAGCCCACTTGACGAAAACTCTGAAATTCTCATTTACGATCTGCTCAGGCGTTTCGGGGATCGGTCTCTGCATAAACTTGGGGAGACGTCGAGGAGTCTTTTTCGCCAGAACCTTTGGGGTTACGGGGCGGGAATCAGCGCTCGACTCGTAAGAAATCGGTGCATTGACGACATCCTGTTCCGCCTCTTCATCGGTAAACTCGGCGTCTTCCTCGGGTGTCGGCTCTGCCGCGGTCGGAGCCTCCTCGGTAACTTCCGCATCGGCATCCTCGTCGCTCGTTTCGGCAAGAACCGTCAGCTTCTTCGATTTTGCCTTCTCACGGGCATTGAGGACTGTCAGCTCTGCAAGCGTGTGATCGAAGAGCATATCCTCCTGGATGTATTTCTGACCGTCGAGGAACTCGAGACCGAAGGGGATGGTGTAAAAACCAACCGTTCTTCCGTTTACGACGAAAACGAAGCGCGAAAACGTATCCTTTATATCAAGGAACAAATAAGTCGCGTTCTTGAGCTTAGGATTGAGCGATGTAACGGCTCCGATGGTCGAGCTTGCGGCGTAAGTTGTCGTCTCGACGAGCATCTTGTTCTCTGCGCAGACAGAATAGATTCCGGTCAGGATCTTTTTCTGAATAGCGGCAACGCTGTAGGTCGTGTACTGCTTATTCTGTGCCGCGAGGTGACTCTGTATTTTCAGGTCAATGGAGTTGCGGTAGATCTCGCCGAGGGCAAGTCCGAGGGCGTTATCCGTTGCCGCCTTCTTACGCATCGTAGGCACGTTGACGGTATCAACCGCGATGGCGTTGTCGGGCAGGATGAGCGAGATCTTTCTGATCGACTCGGAGGGAGTTTCGGCGACGAACTCGTTTATGATCTCCTTGAATCGGTTAAAGAAGTTCTCGTCAAGAGCATAGCCCGAATAATTCTTGACTCTATGCTCGATCTTCGACTGATCGTTGCCGAGCATCGAATAGTAATGAATCGCAGATCGCTGTGTATCGACTGCGATGGTGGTGGTATAATTAAGTTTTCCCATAATGTATATCCTTGATTAATTATTTTTAAGCGAATTTGTTGAGTTTGGTGATGGTTTTTGTTAGTGTAGGATAATATGATTTATCTCCTGTTAATAGATCCTCCGACTCATTTGTTTCGACTTTATATTGAACCTCTAATGTAATTTTAGTAGAAGTATTTTCAATCGTAAAAATACACTTTAATTCGGTGCCCGATTCATTAAATTCGCATTTATCAACTGTAACGTTTTCCCTTAATTTGGTTTCGATTTCATTTTTTTTAAACACATACTTAGTAATACCATCGGTGGTTGTTTCATCAAGCCTTTGAGCCAAGACGTTTTCCGCCATTATTAAACACTGCTCAACCGACTTTTCTTTATTAACATCCAAATCAAAAAATACTTTTTCAAGCTTAATCCTACTACGTGACGTAAGAGTCATAGTAGTAAGCAACGTGCAGAAACAGAAAATTACGATCATAAAAATGATCGCCATTTCAAGGGCTGCACCTTTTTTATCTTTAAGAATTTTATTCAGTTTCATAGTTACCTCGACGCATTGGAATAATTTGTGATGTTTACTAATTCATTGCCGTTACTATCTTTTGCAACAATTGTAATGCTGAAATACTTGGGTGCACCAAAACTTCCAACCCCCACTCCTGGAAAGTGGGAGATATTAATATAAACCCGACAATTGCTGCCATTGATCTGAAAGACGTAGTCATAGTTTGGATCAGGAAAGAACGTTACATCGTTTCTTTCTTCATAGACATTCTCACCGATTATTCTTTTAAACATAAGTGCGTTGTAAAACTCAGAAGTATCTTTATTACCATATTCATCAACCTTAACTTCCGTAGCCTTAAAACATTCAAGCGCATCTGCGGCAAAATAGATAGCAGCACTTTGAGAATTTGCAACTTTCGTCTTATCCGTTGCGGGGTAGATTATCGACAGAGCTGCGAACGTTACTATCGAGACAACCGCCATTGCGATGGCGACCTCTACGAGGGAGAAGCCTCTTTTATTCAATCTTTTCAATTTCATTTCAAAAACCTCCCGTGGGGGATATTAATTCTTATACTCAAATTTTGCTTCGCTTGACTCGAGGATGAAGATCATTGACTGAGAGAATTCCTTCTTTGCTTCCTTCTTACCGTAAGAGCCAACGAACGTGCATTTGAGGATGCGATAATCGGCACTACTTGTAGGATCCTCGAAAATTTCAAACTCAATTCTGTCTATATGATTCAAATAGGTCTTTTTAGCCGCCTGGAACTTCGTTTCAAACTCGGAACCGTAAAGCTTTACTGTTTTTCCGTTGCAAGAAAGAATTGAACCGTTCGCGGTATTCGATTCAACCGAAACGGTTGCACCCTTCGCGTCTACAATCGAAAGAAACTCCTGAATCTCATCCCTACACATCGCTACCTCGTCGTAGAAGCCGTGGTAGGCTTTATTCTGGTCGACCTTGTTGGTGAAGATCGTAAGCATCGTTATCATCAGGGTAAGTACCACGATCGAGAGGCCCATGACGACTATGAGCTCTGTCAGCGTGAAGCCGCGGTTGGCGTTTTTGCCCTTTATCAGTTTCATAATATTCCTCCTGCTCTATCTCCGTAAGTTAAAAACTCTGCACAAACACAAACGATGCAGAGGCGAAATTAATATATTTATATAATATTATAAACCTTTGCAGCATCAATGTCAATAGATTAAGGCAAAAAAAATCACAAAAAGAGGTAACATTTTTTCAATTTCAGATAGAAATGTAACTATTTCGGTCGCGCGCGACGGCAACAAATTTCAAATTGCTCTTGACAAACGGCAAGCAAAGTAGTATAATTTTCATATAAATTCAGCATTTTCGCTTTGAACCAAATCCTTCCGCGAGGGGTGCTTTGGTGCTCGGCGAAATTATCACAAGGAGTAATTTTAAAAATGAAAATGAAAAACAAGGGCTTCACCGCGGTCGAGCTTGTTATCGTCATCGCGGTTATCGCCATTCTTGCCGCCGTTCTGATACCCACCTTCACGAGCATCGTCAATAATTCGCGCAAGTCGCAGGCTATGCAAGAGGCTACCGAGGCTTTCAAGATCGCTTACAACGCCGTTCTGACAGAGGACATGGGAATCGAAGAGGGCGCGGGAATGGCAGTTAACCTTTTCGAATTCATATTCGAGAATAACGGCAAGAAGGTATCTATCGCAACTCAGGTTGGCAATCCCTACCACGACAAATACACCTTCGAATACGTCGACGGCGCTATCGTGGTCAACGACAAATAAAAATTCACCCGAGCTTTTAGCGGCTCGGGTGATTTTCTATTTAAATTTAGTCTGCAGCGTTGAGGCAATCAGCAGAACCATCGGCATTGATTACCCAAACTCCCTCGGTCTGTTCTACCTTTTCGTCGGCGTAAACTATGCCGTCTTCGAGCTTGACGAGAGTTCCGTCCTTAAGAGCAACCGCGCCATTCTTTATGGGCTGGTCGCCGTCCTTATAATTGATGAGCTGGAGATAGTAGCTATAAGTATTTCTTGCCTCCTGGCGGTCGTTTGAAAGTCTTGCCTTATCAAACATAGTGGCAGCGGAGGGAACGACAAAAGCGGAGAGGATGGCGATAAGAGCTATAACGACAACAAGCTCAACTACTGTAAATCCTTTTTTATTCATATTCTTCATATCAGTTACTTCCTCACGTATTGTTGATAATATAATTATATACCATTTTTTTCGAGTTGTCAATAGCTTTTATAAAAAATCCTTATGTTTTTTTGAAATGTCGCACCGATCGGGTGTGGAAAAAGCAGGCGACTTCGATTCATAACGACATTTTTAAAACTCGGTTGCAGAAACTGAAAAGGCTCCCTCGGTGAGGGACCCTTTTCAGTTTCTGCGAACATAATGGATAGAGATAAAAGCGAAATTAAAAATAAGCCTTCTCCCGGATTTTGGGAGAAAGTGTCGCAGAGCGACGGATGAGGGGTGGCGAGTCGGGCACTATGTTCGCACAAACAATTTTAATTAAGATTGAAATTTGCCTCGGGCAAATTTCGACCATAACTTCGCCCGAAGGGCGAAACATCACTTGCGCGGAGCGCAAATGACGTTGGCTCCGTTTCTATGTCCCTCATCCACCGCTTCCGCGGTCCCCCTTCCCCGGAGGGGAAGGATTTTTTGTTCCTGCTAACATAGCTTTCTGAATGGGGTGCGGGCGGTCATAACGACATTATATTTTTGCCGACAGCACGGGGCGGGACATAACAAGGAGTTAATTTATTGCGAACAAAAGTTGTATAATCAATACCGTACTCGATCCGAAGGACGAACCAACCCGGGATAGAGAGGATAAAGGATACGGGATTTTTCCTTTACCTTTCTATGGTGCCGTACCCCTGTTCGCGAAGCTGGGGCGCGCG